>JAJTYR010000032.1 GCA_021463505.1 Burkholderiaceae bacterium
GGATCTCCACCCGGCAGCTACCGCCCCCGGCTCTGAACAAGGTGCGACACTCTCGAGAATACCGCGTCGAGCATTGGTTCTATAATTCCCGCCTTCCACCACTCCCTGCGCGCCCCGTGGCGCAGGCCGCGCGCCGGCGATCGCGACGCGCCGGCGCCGCGCCCGCCACGAGTTCACCAATGCTCCAATCCACGCTCCGCAGCCTGCTCGTCCTCGCCACCCTGTTGCCGTTCGTCGCGCCGCAAGAGGCGCTGTCGCAGGTTGCCCCGCCCACGATCGCGGCGCGCTCGTGGCTGCTGCTCGACGCAACTTCCGGACAGGTGCTGGCCACGTACGAACCCGACATGAAGATCGAGCCGGCCTCGCTCACCAAGGTGATGACCGCCTATCTCGCGTTCGGCGCACTGAAGGAGAAGCGGCTTGCCCCCGACCAGCGCCCGGCGGTGTCGCAGGCCGCCTACAAGGCGGGGGGCTCGCGCATGTTCGTCGATCCGCGTGAACCGGCGACGGTCGAGCAGCTGCTCAACGGCATGATCGTCCAGTCGGGCAACGATGCGTCGATCGTGCTCGCCGAAGCGATCGCCGGCACCGAGGAAACCTTCGCACAGCAGATGAATCGCGAGGCGCAGCGGATGGGGTTGCGCAACACGCAGTTCCGCAACGCGACCGGACTGCCCGATGCCGAGCACTACAGCACCGCCCGCGACCTCGCGACGCTGGCTTCCCGGCTGATCGCGGACTACCCGGAGTACTACCCGCTCTACTCGAAGCGCGAGTACACCTTCAACAACATCCGCCAGCCGAACCGCAACCGCCTGCTCGCGGTCGACCCCAGCGTCGACGGCATGAAGACCGGCCACACCGACGCAGCCGGCTACTGCCTGATCGCCTCGGCGCACCGCAAGCAGCCCGGGCTCGATGGTGAACGGCGGCTGGTGTCGGTGGTGATCGGCGCGAACTCGGAGTCGTCGCGCGCGATCGAATCGCAGAAACTGCTGAACTTCGGCTTCCAGAACTTCGACGCGGTGCGCATCTACGCCAAAGGGCAACCGGCGGGGAACTACCAGGTCTGGAAGGGCACGGTCGACGCGATTGCCGGCGGCCTCGATGCCGACCTCGTGGTGACGGTCCCGCGTGGCCAGGCCGACAAGGTGAAAGCGGAAGTCGAGCGCGTCCAGCCGCTGGTGGCGCCGATCGCGCAGGGGCAGCGGATCGGCACGCTACGGGTGAGGCTCGGCGAAAAGCTGCTGGTCGAGCAGCCGCTGCGCGCGCTCGCGGCGGTCGAACCGGCGGGCTGGTTCGGCCGCACCTGGGACGGCCTGCGGATGATGCTCTCGAAGTGAGCCTGCGGAGACGGCAATGACGCAAGTTGCGTACCTGAATGGCGAGTACATGCCGATCGAAGAGGCCCGCGTCCCGGTGCTCGATCGCGGCTTCATTTTCGGCGACGGCATCTACGAGGTCGTGCCGGTCTACGCAGGTCGTGCGTTCCGCTGGCCGCAGCATCTGGCGCGCCTGAAGCGCAGCCTGGCGGCCGTCGGCATCGACGATCCGCACAGCGAGGCCGGCTGGACCGGGCTGGTCAGCGACCTGGTTGCGCGCCACCCGTGGCCCGACCAGTTCGTCTACATGCAGGTCACACGCGGCGTCGCGCGCCGCGATCACGCGTTTCCGCGACCCACGGTGCGACCCACGGTATTCGCGATGTCGAGCCCGCTGGTGCTGCCTGCCGCCGAGCAGATCGAGCAGGGTGTGACCGCAGTCTCGCTGCCCGACGAACGCTGGCTGCACTGCGACATCAAGTCGATCTCGCTGCTCGGCAACGTGCTGGCGCGCGAGGCCGCGGTGCAAGCCGGCGCAGTGGAGTGCGTGATGTTCCGCGACGGCTTCCTCACCGAAGGATCGGCGAGCAACATCTGGGTCGTGCGCGACGGGCGGCTCCATGGACCGCCGGCCGACAATCTGGTGCTCGAGGGCGTGCGCTACGGGCTGATCCACGAACTGTGCGCCGGCGCGGACATCCCGCTGCAACTGCGTCGCGTGCTGCGCGAGGAGGTGCAGGTGGCCGACGAACTGATCCTCAGTTCGGCCACGAAAGAGGTGCTGCCGATCACCAACCTCGACGGCCGCGCGGTGGGCGATGGCCGCCCGGGGCCCGTGTTCGCGAAACTGCACGCCGCCTACCAGCAGGCCAAGGCCCGACTGGCCAACCCGTGAGCGATCCGGGCGAACTCGGCGCCGTCTTCGACCGACTCGGGCGCCTGCTCGATTTCCCGGTCGACTTTCCGCTCAAGGTGATGGGGCGGCGCGCCGACTCGTTCGCGCAATCGATCGCCTCGGTCGTGGGCGAGCACGCACCGCAGTTCGACCCGGCGACGATGGAGTTGCGCACCTCGAGCCAGGGCAACTGGCTCAGTATCACCGTGACGGTGCGCCTGGAGTCGCGCGAGCAGCTCGAGCGGCTGTATCGGGCACTGGTCGCACATCCGTTGGTGCGCCTCGTACTGTGACGGCGGCGCCCCGAAGCCTGGCGCCGCCCGCGCCCGTGCTCGAGCCATTCCGGCGCCGCCCTTACCTGCCGACGGTGCAGGACATGCAGGCGTTCACGCTCGATCGCACACCCGAAACCCGCGACGAGATCTGGCTGGTCGAACATCCACCGGTCTTCACGCTGGGCCACGCGTCGCGCCCCGGGCATCTGCACGCGCCGGGCGGGATTCCGGTCGTGCGCACCGAGCGCGGTGGCCAGGTGACCTATCATGGCCCAGGTCAAGTGGTTGCTTACTTGCTGATTGATCTGCGCCGTCGAGGGCTGTCGGTTCGCAACTTCGTCACGTTGATCGAGGAAGCGACGATTGCGCTACTGACCGCCTGCGGCGTGCGCGCCACGCGCCAGGAGGGCGCACCGGGCGTCCACGTCGCCGACAGCGCCGGCCGCGCCGGCGCCAAGATCGCCTCGCTCGGCATCCGGATCTCGCGCGGCTGCAGCTACCATGGTGTAGCGTTGAACGTGGCCATGGATCTCGAACCCTTCTCCCGAATCGACCCTTGCGGGTATCCCGGACTGGCGGTGACCGATCTTCGCAGCTGCGTCGGTGACGTCGATCTTGCTGACGTCGCGGCGCGTTTCGGCCGCCAGCTGGCCACCTCCCTCGAAAGCAGACAATGACATCGCCCATGGATTCCCGCGCACCGGCCGATGCCGGCCACCCCGTTCCGGTCAAGCAGCGCGGCGCCGACAAGACCTCGCGCATCCCGGTCAAGATCGTGCGCCCGGCCGAAGTCCTGAAGAAGCCTGACTGGATCCGTGTTCGCGCCGGCCCGAACCCCGCCCGCTTCCGCGAGATCAAGCAGATCCTGCGCGCGCACCGGCTGCACACGGTCTGCGAGGAAGCGGCGTGCCCGAACATCGGCGAGTGCTTCGGCCGGGGCACCGCCACCTTCATGATCATGGGCGACACCTGCACGCGGCGTTGCCCGTTCTGTGACGTCGGCCATGGCCGGCCGGCCCCGCTCGACGCGGCCGAGCCCGAAAACCTGGCGCAGACGATCGCAGCGCTGAAGCTGTCGTACGCCGTCATCACCAGCGTGGACCGCGACGACCTGCGCGACGGCGGCGCGCAGCACTTCGTCGACTGCATCCGCAAGGTGCGCGAACGATCGCCGGCCACGCGCATCGAGGTGCTGGTGCCCGATTTCCGCGGGCGCATGGAGCGTGCGCTGGCGATCCTCGAGCTCGCCCCGCCGGACGTGATGAACCACAACCTCGAGACCGTGCCGCGGCTGTATCGCGAAGCGCGCCCGGGGTCCGACTACGCGCATTCGCTGAAGCTGCTCGCCGAGTTCCGGCGCCGCGTGCCGGGCGTGCCGACGAAGTCGGGGTTGATGGTCGGGCTGGGCGAGACCGACGACGAGATCCTCGCGGTGATGCGCGACATGCGCGCGCACGACATCGACATGCTGACGATCGGCCAGTACCTGGCCCCGTCGGACGCGCACCTGCCGGTGCGTCGCTACGTGCATCCCGACACCTTCCGGATGTTCGGCGCGCAGGCGCGCAGGATGGGCTTCTCGCACGCCGCGGTCGGCGCGCTGGTGCGCTCGTCGTATCACGCCGACGAGCAGGCGCACGCGGCGGGGCTGGCGGCGCGCGCAGGCGCGGGCTGACGCAGACCCGGGCAACCCGGGGCGCTCAGTCCCAGCGCGACGGGTCGGCGCAGGCCAGCGCCAGCGCCCTCGCCTTGAACGCGTCGGGCAGCGGCACCGACTTGCGGGCGATCGTGTCGAGGTGCACGCCGGTCAGGAGGGTGACGGCGGCGACTTCGCCGTCCTCGTCGCGGCGCATCTCGTGCACGAAGCGGATCGCTTTCTCCCTGACCTCGAGCACCTCGGTGCGGATCGTGACGGTGTCGCCGGCGTGCAGCTCGCGCTTGTAGAGGATGCGCTGCTCGACGGCGGCCATGCCGCGGTGCGAGTCGCGCAGGAACGACGGCGTCATCCCCAGCCCGGCGAAGAACTGCCAGGTCGCCTCGTCGAACTTTCCGACGTACCACATCACGTTCATGTGGCCCATGTGGTCGCAGTGCCACGGATAGACCGTGCCGCGATAGGTGATCGGCGCTTCGCTCATGGCGCCTTGCCGAGGTCGAGTTCGAGATACTTCACGTCGTCGTTCGGGTTGTCGTAGTAGGGCGCAGTGTCGCGGAATCCGAGCGATGCGTACAGCGCGCGCGCCGCGGTCATGGTGCCGAGCGTGTCGAGCAGCATCCGCGAATGACCGAGTTCGCGCGCGGCAGAGATCGCCGCGACCGCCAGCGCGCGCCCGAGCCCGCGGCCGCGCGTGCGCTCGCGCGCGTACAGGCGCTTCATCTCGCAGTCGCCGCCCGAGAGGGCACGCACGCCGACGCAGCCGACGAACCCGCCGCTCCGGCGGGCGAGCAGCAGGCGGCCCGCCGGCGGCCCGTACATCGCGGGCAGGTTCGAGAGCTCGGCCTCGAAGCCCTGGAAGCACAGGTCGATGCCGAGTTGCGCCGCATACTCCTCGAACAGCGCGCGCGCCGCCGCGAAGTCGGCGTCGCTGCGCGCAATGACGATCGTGGCGTCGCTGTCGGGCATCCGCCGATTCTAGAACGGGTAGTGCCGCGGCGTGGTCTGCACCGTGATCCAGCGCAGCTCGGTGAACTCGTGGATGCCGGCCTTGCCGCCGAAGCGGCCGATGCCGCTGCCCTTGACGCCGCCGAACGGCATCTGCGCCTCGTCGTGGACCGTCGGTCCGTTCACGTGGCAGATGCCCGACTCGATGCGCCGCGCGACGTTCATCGCGCGCGCGACGTCGCGGCCGAACACCGACGCACTCAGCCCGTACTCGTTGTCGTTGGCGCAGGCGACGGCCTCCTCGACGCCGTTCACGCGCACGATGCACTTCACCGGCGCGAACGTCTCCTCGTGGTAGATGCGCATCTCGCGCGTGACGCCGTCGAGCACCGTCGCCGGCATCAGCGTGTCGGTGGCCTTGCCGCCGCACAGCAGCTTCGCGCCCCTGACGAGCGCGTCGTCGATCAGCGCGTTGCAGTGCTCGACCGTGCCCATGCCGATCACCGACCCGAGCACCACCGGTTCGGGCCTGCGCGGGTCGCCCAGCGGCAGCTTGCCGGCCTTGCCGACGAACTTCGCGACGAAGTCGTCGGCGACCTTCCGGTCGACGACGAGCCGCTCGGTACTCATGCAGATCTGGCCCGAGTTGGCGAAGCAGGCGAAGGCCGCCGCGTTCACCGCCGCGTCGATGTCCGCGTCGTCGAGCACGACCATCGGCGCCTTGCCGCCGAGCTCGAGCAGCACCGGCTTGAGGTACTTCGCGCAGGTCATCGCGATGATCCTGCCGACCTTCGTGCTGCCGGTGAAGTTGACGCGCCGCACCGCCGGGTGCGCGACCATCGCCTCGACCACCGTGCCGGCGTCGGCCGGCGCGTTGGTGAGGTAGTTGACCACGCCTGCCGGAAAACCCGCATCCTGCAACGACTCGATGATCAGCTGGTGCGTGCGCGGGCAGTTCTCGCTGCCCTTGAGCACCACCGTGTTGCCGCAGGCAAGCGGGGTGGCGATCGCGCGCACGCCGAGGATGATCGGCGCGTTCCACGGCGCGATGCCCAGCACGACGCCGGCCGGCTGGCGCACGCCCATCGCGAGCGACCCCGGCACGTCGGAGGGAATCACCTCGCCGGCGACCTGCGTCGTGAGCGCCGCCGCCTCGCGCAGCATGCCGGCGGCCAGGTGCGCATTGAAGCCGACCCACATCGCGGTCGCACCGGTCTCGGCGGCCATCGCCTCGACGAACTGCGGCGTCTTCGCCTCCAGCGCGTCGGCCGCCTTCGACAGCAGCGCGCGGCGCTCGCCCGGGCCGGTCTGGCTCCACGACCCGAACGCCTCGGCAGCCGCGTCGACCGCGGACACCGCGTCGGCCGCGCTGGCTGCCGGCGCGCGCGTCGCCACGCTGCCGTCCAGCGGGTTGCGCCGCTCGAAGGTCGCACCCTTCTCGGCGCTCACGGCGAGGCCGTTGATCAGCATGGACAGGTCGGACATGTCTTTCTCCGGTGAAGTCGAAGGGGATGAGGAGGAGCCAGGCGCCGCCCCGGTGCGAGCGCCGAGATAGGCGGAGCGGATGACCGTCGAGCGCGCCAGCAGCCCGGCCGGGCCGCCGGCCACCAGCTTGCCGCGCTCGAGCACGTAGCCGCGGTCGGCGACGGCGAGCGATTTGCGCACGTTCTGCTCGACCATCAGCACGGTGGTGCCCTGGTCGGCGATGCGGCGCGCAATCGCGAGCAGTTCGTCGACCATCTTCGGCGCCAGGCCGAGCGAAGGTTCGTCGAGCATCAGCAGGCGCGGCGCGCCCATCATCGCGCGCGCCACCGCCAGCATCTGCTGCTCGCCGCCGCTCATCGTTCCGGCGTACTGCCCGGCGCGCTCGCGCAGCCGCGGAAAGTCGCGAAACGCCTGCTCGATGCGCGCGGCGCGCTCGGCGGGCGACACCAGCCAGCCGCCGAGTTCGAGGTTCTCGCGCACCGTCATCTGCGCAAACAGCTGCCGGCCTTCGGCCACCAGCGCGAGGCCGCGGCGCACGACGTCGCTCGGCCTGGCGGCAGCCGGGATCGGTTCGCCGTCGAGCAGCACCTGGCCACCGCGCGACAGCAGCCCGGCGATCGCTTCGAGCAGCGTGCTCTTTCCGGCGCCGTTCGGCCCGAGGATGACGGTCACGCCGGGACGCGCCTCGAGCGCGAGGTCGCGCAGCACGAGGAACCCTCCGTAGCCTGCGCTCAGGCCGCGCACTTCCAGGTGTGCCGGCTGCGCGCGTTGCGCGGGGGCCGGGATTGCGGCGACCACGCCGCGCGCAACGTTCGTCATTGCGCGACCTCGGCCATCTCGTCGCCCAGGTAGGCCTCGATCACCTCGGCGCTGCGCACCACCTCCTGCGGTGGCGCGTCGGCGATCTTGCGTCCCTGGTGCAGCACCAGCACGCGCTCGACGTAGCGCATCAGCGTGGTGACCGCGTGCTCGATCCAGATCACGGCAAGGCCGAACTCGTCGCGCAGCCCGCGGATGAGCCGCGCCATGTCGTCCACTTCGCTCTCGGTGAGGCCTGCGGCCACTTCGTCGAGCAGCAGCAGCTTCGGCCGCGTGGCCAGCGCCATGCCGATCTCGAGCAGCCGCTGCTGCGACGGCGTGATCGCCGCGGCCGGCAACCCGGCCTGCCCGGAGAGGCCGATCACCTGCAGGATCGCCCGAGCGTCGCGCAGCAACGGCGGCGCCTCGCGCTTGCGTCCGGCGAACTGCAAGCCGAAGTCGACGTTGTCCGCCACCGACAGGCCGGCGAACACGCGTGGCGTCTGGAAGGTGCGCGCGACGCCGCGGCGTGCGAAGCGATCGGGCCGCGCGCCGGTCAGCTTCACGCCTTCGACCAGCAGGTCGCCGGAAGTGGGCACCGCGACGCCCGACAGCGCATTGAAGAAGGTGGTCTTGCCGGCGCCGTTGGGACCGATGATCCCCACCAGCTCGCCGGCGCCGAAACGCGCGCTCACCTCGTCGACCGCGGTCAGGCCGCCGAAGCGCACCGTGACCGCGCGGGCCTCGAGCAATGCCGCGCCTTCCGCCCGGGCTTCAGGCATCGCGAGCCTCGCTCGCGCGGGCGCGCCGCGCCTGCCGCCAGGCGGCGAACTCGCGGCGCCAGCCGGAGAAGGTGGATGGACGCAGCGACGCCAGGCCGTCGGGCAGGTAGAGCACCGACAGGATCAGCAGCAGGCCGAGCGCCATCATGTAGACCTGCGGCAACTGCAGGCGCAGCGCCTCCGCGAGCAGGCTGAACACGACGGCGGCGATCAGCGGCCCCCACAGCGTGGCCGCGCCGCCGATCAGCGCAATCAGCACGGTCTGGAAGCCGATGAACGGGTTGAACACCGTCATCGGGTCGATGTAGGTCCAGCGCACGCTCATCGCGGCGCCGGTGGCGCCGGCGAACGCGGCGGTGATCGCGAAGCCGATCACCTTGACCCGGCGCGTGTTCACGCCCAGCGTCTGCGCGCGCTGCTCGTCGCCGCCGATACCGGCCAGCGCGAGCCCGAGCCGGCTGCTGCGCACGACGATCGCGGTGGCCACGGCGAGCACCGCGAGCGCGAGCATCGTCAGGTAGACGGTGCCCGGCTCGGGCACGACGACGAGCACGCGGCCGACCGTGCCCGCGTACTCCTTCTCGGCATAGGTGATCGCCAGGCGGATCAGTTCGGTCATGCCGAAGGTGAGCACCGCGAAGTAGGTGCCGCGCAGGTGCAGCACCGCGCTGCCCATCGCCGCCGCCACCAGCACGGCGATCGCCGCGCCGAGCGCGATCGCGCCCGCCCACGGCAGCTGGTCCAGCGTAAGCGCGCCCACGTAGGCGCCGACACCGAAGAACGCCGAAGTGGCCAGCGACATGTAGCGGGTCGGGCCGCAGAACAGCGCCCAGCTCGACGACAGCGCCACGTACATCAGGCAACTGAGCGCCATCGACACCACGAAGTCGCTGGACCAGGCGGGCAGCGTGGCCGCCCCGGCGGCCAGCGCGAGCAGGATCGGCACGTCACGGCCCGCAATGCGCCCGAGACTCATCGCTTGAACAGCCCGTTGGGCTTCCACAGCAGCACCGCGATGAAGATGCCGTACGACAGCAGCGACTTCAGCGACGGACTGGTGAAGTGCATCCCCAGCGCCTCGATGACGCCGAGCGCCAGGCCCGCGAGCAGGCTTCCGGTCATGCTGCCGAAGCCACCGAGCGTGATGACGATCAGCGCGGTGACGGTGTAGGGCTCGCCGATCGACGGCGAGACCGCGTAGGCCATCGACAGCAGGCTGCCTGCGAGCCCTGCCAGCCCCAGGCCGATGCCGAACATCATCGGGTGCAGCCGCTCGGTGTCGATGCCCACCAGTTGCGCGCCCGTGGGCGACTGCATCAGCGCGCGCACCCCCTTGCCCAGCAGCGTGCGCCGCAGCAGCACGATCAGCGCGATGCTCGCGGCCAGTGCCACCGCGAGAAGCACCAGCTTGTTGCCGGCGAAGCGCGTACCCGCGACCGCGACCGGATCGGTCAGGTAGTCATAGCCGCGCAGTTCGCCGCCCCATACCAGCGACGCGAAGTTCTGCACCAGGAACATCAGGCCGAAGGCCACCATCAGCCCGCGCGCCTCGAACACGTCGATGTCGGGGGAGGTCGCGGCCAACCGCCTGATGACCAGCCGGTGAATGACGAGCCCCAGCGCCGTCATGATCGCGAATGCGACCGGCGCCATCAGCAGCGGCGAGATCCCGAGCTGCGTGTACGCGAACCAGGTCGCGAACCCACCCAGCATCAGGAACTCGCCGTGGGCGATGTTCAGCACGCGCATCAGCCCGTACTGCAGGTTCAGCCCGAGCGCGATCAGCGCATACACGCCGCCGGTGATCAGGCCGGAGGCGATCAGTTCGAGCCATGCCTGCAGCGACATCGGGCGGGCGGGCCGTGCGCCCCGGCCTGCCTACCAGGCAGGCTTGGGCATCACCAGTTGCGCGGTGGCAACGCTGCGCGGCCAGACCACCTCGAACTCGCCCTTCTGCCACTGCGCGACGGTGCCGGGCGTCGAAACGTTCTCGCTGCCCTCGAAGCGGATTGGCCCGATGATCGTCTTGTGCTCGGTGCGCGCGACGTAGTCGCGGATCGCCTTGCGCTCGAGGCCGACCTTCGCGACCGCCTGTGCCAGGATTTCCAGGCCGGCCCAGCAATGGCCGCTGGCCCAGCGATCGGGCTCCTTGCCGCCGAACTTCGCGGTGTGCGCATCGAAATAGGCCTTCGCTGCGGGACTGGTCTTCGCGTTCCACGAACCCATGCCCGTCACCCCCTCGGCACCGGCGCCGATCACGTTGCGATACAACTGGTACGCAGTGCCGACCGATGCGTAGAAGATCTTCGGATTGAAGCCGATCTCCTTCGCCTGCTTGCTGGCGAGAATGGTGTCGGGCGGATAGGTGATGCCGATGAACGCATCCGGGTTCTGGTCCTTGATGCCACGCAGCACCGGAGAGAGATCCTTCACGCCCAGCGGGTAGCCCTTGCGCTCGACCACCTGGATGCCGGTCTTCTTCAGTGCGCCGTTGATCGCAGCGAAGTTCTCCAGGCCGAACAGGTCATCCATGTACAGGATGGCGATCGTCTTCACGCCGCTGGCGACCAGCATGTCGACCAGCGCGCCCATCATCCGGTCGGGCTGCTGCAACAGCGAAAAGAAGTGCGGCAGGCGCATGTCGATCAGCTTGCGCGACAGCGCCGTGGGCGCAAGCATCGGATAGCCGAAGCGGTTGGCCAGCGGCGCCAGCGCGAAGTTCGCGTTGGATCCCCACGGCGGCAGGATCAGATCGACCTTGTCGCTGCCCATCAGCTTCTCGTAGGTGCGGATGCAGGTCTCGATCTCGCTGCGATCGTCGTAGCCGATCAGCTCGATCCTGCGTCGCACGCCTTTCACGTCGAGGCCGCCAGCCGCGTTCTGCTGTTCGGCCCACATCAGGAAATTCGGCTCCTGGCTCACTTGCGCGCCGCCGGCCCAGGGGCCGGTGCGTGCAATCGCGTAGCCGATGCGCACCGGCGCCGACTGCGCCCGTACCACTGCAGGCATGGCAAGCGCAGCCGCGCCGGCGCCGAGGGCCTGCACGGTATTGCGGCGGGTGACGGACTCGGGAGTGCTCATCGTGTGTCTCCTTCGGGCTCTTGTTGGCCGGACGGGCAGCCGGATGGATGCCATCCGGCGATCATACGAAGGCGCGCTGCACCGCGCTTCTCCTGTCGTGCAGAAAGGCTTGACGATTCGTGCAGACCGACCCCCGTACTTTCCCTAGTATGGCCCGTGCGCCGCGCCCGCACACCCCCGCAGCCGAGGGCGATCCGGATAATCGATCGATGACGCCCGGTCCGGAGAGCCGCATGCCCAGTTTCACGCCGACGATGAGCACCGACTTCGTGTCGCCAGGCGAGCGCGTGGGGTACTGGTCGGAATGGATCGACCGGCTGTTCTGCGGCCTGCAATCGGACGTCTACGGCGACACGGCGTTCGACGGCCACATGGCCACCGAGCAGGCCGGCGACGTCGTGCTCACGCGACTGGAGGCCGATCGCCACCGAGTGCTGAAGAGCGATCGCGAGGTGCGCGGTGGCGACGTCGGTTACCTGAAGATCGTCGCGCCGTATCGCGGCACCGCGGGCGTCGAGCAGCAGGGCCGGCAGGCCTGGGTGTCGCCGGGCGAATGGTGCATCTACGACACCACCGACCGCTACCGGGTGGCCAACCCGGTGCACGTCGAGCACCTGATCGTGATGGTGCCCAGGGCGCCGCTGGTGGAGCGCGGCCTGCCGCTGGACAAGCTGATGGCGCAGCGGCTGGGCGCGCACGGCGGCATCTCGCGACTGGCACTGCAGGCGATGCGCGGCGCCTGGCAGGAACTCCCTTCGATCACGCCGTCGGCCGCGCGCGGCGTCGGCGAATCGATCGTGCAGCTGGTGCAACTGTCACTGCTCGAGCTGGCCGGACGCGACAGTGCGCCGACGCAACGTGAGGCGCTGGGCGAACGGATCAAGCAGCTGGTGGCCCGGCGCCTGGGCGACGCGCGGCTCTCGGTCGACACGATCGCGGTCGAACTCAATTGCAGCCGGCGCCAGCTGTACAATGCGTTCAGCGACGAACCTGACGGAGTGGCCGGCTACGTGCTGGCGCAGCGGCTCGAGGCCTGCCGGCGCGACTTCGACGATCGCTGCCAGGACGCAATCTCGATCACCGACATCGCGCTGCGCCGCGGCTTCAACCACCCGGCACACTTCAGCCGCGCGTTCAAGGCGCGCTTCGGCGTCACGCCGAGCGAGTGGCGACTGCGCGCGACACTCGGCCTGCAGGCGTGAGCAGATCGGCATCGAGCCATCGGGGAGCGACGCGCACCGGCATCGAAAGCAGGATCTGCGCCAACCCCTTGCCGAGCGGATCGTTGCGCAGCGAGGCCATCCCGCCACCGCCGAGCGCGCGCTCGCAGACGAAGTTCAGTGCCCGGATGCCCGGCACGTCGTAGCGCGTGACGGGGCCCTGCACCAGGTGCGCAAGGAAGGCGGCCACGCGCTCGGCACTCACCTGCTCGCGCAACACCGGCAGCAGTTCGGGACGGCGCGCGATCAATCCGATGTTGCAGGTGTCGCCTTTGTCGCCGCTGCGGGCGTGCGCGAGGCGCATCAGCGGCACCTCGATGCGCTCGTCATCGCAAGGCTGCCCGGGTATCGACCCGGCGCTCACGATCACCGCTGCATCAGCCGCCGTCACCGCTGCATCAGCCGCCGTCACCGCTGCATGGGTCGCCGTCACCGCCGCATCGATCGTCGGCGCCGGCTGCATCGTCGACAATGCCCGCGCCTGTGGCCCGGGCTGTGCGTGTCCGTTTTCCCCGTGTGCGCCCGTCGGGACGGCGATCCGCCGCTCCCCGATCACGACCGCCGGCGCCAGTCGCGCCTTGTCGAGCAGGAACGCGAACTGCCGTATCGACGGCGACACCGACGGCCGGCCGCCGGCGCCGGTGGTGCCGGGCGCCCACGACGTGCCCGCCGGGGCGATCTCGCGGGCGAACAGTTCCAGCGCCTCGCGCACCGGGTGCGTGGCGCTCACGCGCAGCACCGCCTCGCGCGTGGCGCGCGCGCCATCGCGCGCGTGCGGCCCGTAGCAGCTCTCGGCGCCCAGCACCTCGACGAGCGTCGCGCTGTAGTCGGGCCAGCCCGCCCGCGCGAACATCGAACGGGTACGCGCCAGGATCGCCTCGCCGGTGCGCCGCGCCTTGGCGACCGCCTCGAAGCCGATGATCGTCAACTGCGCGCTGCAGCGGAAGCCCTCGGCGCAGGTGGCGCTGACCTTGCAGGCCGCACCCGGTGGGCGCCCGCGCGCGCCGCGCACCTGCACGCGCTCTTCTCCGTCCGCCGCCATCGTGACCGCGGTGAAGTCGCAGGTCACGTCCGGCAGCAGGTAGGCGGCGGGATCGCCGATCTCGTAGAGCATCTGTTCGGCCACCACCGCCGGGCTCACCTTGCCGCCGGTCCCGGCGGGTCGCGTGACGACGAACCCGCCGTCGGCCGCGCATTCGACGATCGGGTAGCCGATCCCGGGCCAGTCGGGTACCGTGTCCCAGTCGGTGTACAGACCGCCGGTGGCCTGGCAACCGCACTCGATGATGTGCCCGGCGAGGCTGCCACCCGCGAGCCGGTCGTAGTCATCGTCCGCCCAACCGAACTCGTGCATCAGCACGCCCAGCGTCACCGCCGAATCGACGCAGCGTCCGGTGATCACCACCTGCGCACCGGCATCGAGCGCGGCGCGGATCGGCTGCGCGCCCAGGTAGGCGTTGGCGCTCAGCACGCGTTGCGGCAGCGGCGCGCCAGTGTGCATCTCGTGCACGCCCTCGCCGCGCAGCACCGGCAACAACGGCATCACGTCGTCGCCTTCGACCACCGCGATCGCGAGTTCGACGCCCTGCGTCGCGGCCATCGCAGCGAGCGCGCGCGCGCAGCCCCGCGGGTTGACGCCGCCGGCGTTGCTGACCACGCGGATGCCGCGCTCGACCACCTCGTGCAGCACCGCCTTCATCGCCACGTCGACGAAGTCACCCGCGTAGCCGGCCTCGGGATTCCTCAGGCGCGCGCCGGCGAGGATCGACATCGTGAGTTCGGCCAGGTAATCGAACACGAGATAGTCGATCGCACCGCTCGCAACCAGTTGCGGCGCAGCCACGGCGCTGTCACCCCAGAAGCCCGACGCGCCGCCGATCCTGACCGGGCCATGCGTTCGAGGCGGTGGTTGCGGAACGTCCATCTGCTCTACGGGACTCTTGTGCCGGCACCTGCGCACAAGGTACCCGATCCGCCGGCCGCCGGGGAGACTGTAGCCGTGCACGCAATCCGTCGTCGCACACGCACGGGGTGTGCACCCCGTCGTGGCGTGGCCTACGCGGACGCTACCGGCTCGCCGCGCCGCGCGCCGATCTGCTGGCCGGCCCCGCGCGGCACCGGGCAGTCGATCGCGGCGGCCACGGCGCGAACGAAGGCGTCGTAGTTCGGGTCGCCTGGCGTACGCGCCAGCGTGAACAACACCTTCAGCAGGATCGGCTTGTCGAGCGGCGCCAGACCCAGCAGCGTATCGAGTGCCAGCGCGAGTTCGGTCGTGCCGACCTCGTCGGGTGTGGAGGCCGGCGGCGAGATCTCCAGCATCGCCGCCGCATCGGCCAGCGCGTCGCGCGTGGCGCGCGCCGACGCCTCGCCCACCGCGGCGGCCATCGCGAACAACGCGGCCAGCGCGCGGCTCTGCGCCTGCCGGGTGGTCGGCGCCCGGCGCTGCCGCGCGCCACCGGATGCATTCGGCGACAGGCGATGACGCGCCAGCGTGTAGTAGATCCACTCGGCCGAATGAACGTGCCCATCGGTCTCGATCGCGCGCCGGCAGCGATCGAGCAACTCGCGGCGGCGACTGCCGCTCCAGCGCCGGACGCGCGCGAGCAGCAGCTCGAGCAACGGCACGCGCAGCGACGCGCCCGCCGGCGAGACCAGCCAGTCGAGCGACGTGCGCAGTGCCGCGTCGGGCTCGCTGGCCGTGTGGCCGGCCACCAGCGCGACCAGCCAGCGGCCCGCCGTCTCGAAGCCGAGCGACGCCGAGCGGATCTGCGTGATCAGCGCAGCGGCGGCGCTCGCCGACGCACGATCGCGCCGCAGCGCTGGCTGCGGGATGGTCGTGTCGCCCGCTTGGCCGCCCGAAGCTGCTGCAGCCGGCGCCGCCGCCAGCGGCAGCGCCACCCTGACGAAAGGGATCGTGTCCGGCAGCAGCGAAGCGCCGGACCGTTCGGGCGCGTCGGAGGATCGGAACGGTTTCGCCTGCGGCGTCGCCGCCGCCGACGCGCGTGCCTCGTCGGCAGCGGCGACGGGCGCGATGGGCGCCATGGGCCTGCCGTAGAGCCGCGCGATGCGCTCGGCCAGCGGCGGATGCGTGTCGAACCAGTCACGCAGTCCAGCGGGTTGCGCCAGCAGGAAGTGACTGACCAGCGCGGCATAGCCCGAACGCAGCGGCATGTCCGCCTCGCCTGCGATCCGGCGCAGTGCGCAACCCAGCCCGTCGCGGTCGCGCGTGATCTGCACCGCCAGCGCATCGGCGAGGAATTCGCGCTGCCGGCTGATGCCGGCCTTCAGCACCTGGCCGGCGAGCACGCCGAGGATACCGACCGCCGACAGCAGCAGGCCGATGACGAATGCCGCGATGCGTGGCGCGCCGAGCCGCCCGAGCGGACCGCCCTCCCGCCGCACCGCGCTGCCGAGCAGCCGCAGGCCGGCAAGGCGCAACGAGCACAGGCCGTACAGCGCCGCGGCAAGCCGTGCGTTCAGTTCGGCGTCGCCGCCGACGATGTGCGCAGTCTCGTGGGCGACGACCCCCTGCAATTCGGCGCGCTCCAACCGCTCGAGCGCACCGCGCGTCACCACCACCGCAGCCAGGCCGGGGCGCTCGCCAGCCGCGAGTGCGTTGATCGACTCCTCGCCGAGCACGTACAGGGCGGGTACCGGGGCGCCCGCACCGATCGCGACTTCCTCGGCAACATCACGCAGGCGCCGATGCAGCGGCAGCGCCTCGTCGATGGGTCGCGCGCCCAGTCGCTCGGCCAGGGCGGCACCTCCGCCGCGAAGCCGCTGCCACTCGACCCAGGCGCCGCCGAAAACGATCAGCAACGTGACGGACGTATTGGTTGCGACGAAGTACGGCGGCCAGTACAGGCCACCTGCGAGCAGCAACCAGCCGAGCGCGGCCGCACCGTTGGCCGCTGCGACGACAACCACCAGCGAGAGCGCGAACAGGGCGCTCAGCCTGCGCGAGGCTGACCTCGCCCGGTCCTGGTGGGCGTAGAAATCCATCGGCGGGACAGCCCGGGTCAGAGGGCGACCGGAACCGCGTGACGTTCCTGTGCGGAAGCCGTAGCGCGCAGCATGCTCGCGCGCCGGAACCCGCACAGCGTGGCGACCAGAGAGGCGGGGAAGGATTCGAGCTCGATGTTGTAGCCCATCACCTGATCGTTGAACGCCTGCCGGGCGAAGGCGATGCGGTTCTCGGTGGTTCGCAGTTCCTCGGTCAGGCGCTGCACGGTGTCGTCGGCCTGCAGCGCCGGGTACTGCTCGACGAGCGCCATCAGGCGCGCCAGCGGCGAAGCCAGCGCGGTCTCGGCGGCCTCGAGCGCCACCAGCGCGTGGCCGTCGTGCGGACGCTGCCTGGCCGCCTGGTTCGCGTCCGAGGCGCGCTGGCGCGCGGCGATCACTGCTTCGAGCGTCCCGCGCTCGTGGGCCAGGTACGCCTTCGTCGCGGCGACCAGGTTCGGAATCAGGTCGTAGCGCCGCTTCAGTTGCACGTCGATCTGCGCGTAGGCGTTCTGGTACCGGTTGCGCAGCGCGATGAAGCGGTTGAAAACCAGCACGCACCAGGCGAGGGCCGCCAGCAGCACGATCATCGACAGGAACAGTCCGCTCGACATGAGTCTCACCGGTGCGCGCGCGGCGCGGAGAACGATGAGAAATTGTCCGTCGAAACCGTCGATGGGAACGTCCGCCCGCGCGCCGCCTGTCGGACCGCCGGCACCCGTCCGTCGGCGCCGCCGGCGCGCGGTCGAAACACGCCGATGGATTGCGGCGCGGCGCGCCGCAACCGCTGCGCGAGCGCCTACTGCCCGGGCTGCGAAGCGCGCTTCACTTCTTCTTCGGTGATGAATTCGAACACGGTGACCACGCGCTGCACGCCTGCCACGCGGCTGGCGACCTGCGCGGCCCGATCGGCTTCACGGCGCGACACCAGGCCCATCAGGTAGACCGTGCCCGATTCGGTGACCACCTTGATGACGTTGGCGTGCAGGTCCTGGGCGTCGAGCAGCGCCGCCTTCACGCGCGCCGTGATCGCAGTGTCGGCGGCGCTGGTGGCGAGCGAAGGGCGACCCAGCACCTGCAGTTCGTTGTGCACCGAGCGCACGTTCGGCAACGCGCCGACCGCGGCCTCGGCGGCGCGCTTGTCGTCTTCGCTGGCCACCTGGCCGGTGAGCAGCACCTTGCGGTTGTAGCTGGTGACGCTGACACCGCCGGGTTGCGCGAGCGCACCGCGCATCCGGTTGGCGGCACGCAACTCGATCTCCTGGTCTTCGGTCTGCGCGCCGAGCGTGCGCCGATCGAGTGCCGCGAGCGTGCCCACGGCCGCACCGGTGGCGACCAGCGGCACGCAGCCGGGAGCGGCCAGCACGGTGGCGAGCAGGGCAGCGGCGAAGGTCAGGCGCGCGTGGGTCTTCATCGTTTCTCCCGGATGTGCAGGTTCAGTCGCCGAGCAACGACGCGTCGATGCCGTCGCACAGGCAGTGGATGATGAGCTGATGCAATTCCTGGATGCGGGCGGTGCGATCGTGCGGCACGCACAGGTGTATGTCCGGCCGCTGCAGTGCCGCGCCCACGCTGCCGCCGCCGCGACCGGTGAGCGCGACCACCGCGAGACCGCGTTCGTGCGCGGCATGCACCGCCGCCAGCACGTTGGCGGATTCGCCGCTGGTGGAGATCGCCACCAGCACGTCGCCTTCGCGACCCAGCGCGCGCACCTGCCGTGCGAACACCTGCTCGAAACCGTAGTCATTGGCCACGGCGGTGAGCGCCGACGTGTCGGTGGACAGCGCGATGGCCGCAAGCTCGGGGCGTTCGCGCTCGAACCGGCCGACCAGTTCGGCGGCCATGTGCTGGCTGTCGGCCGCCGACCCGCCATTGCCGCAGATGAGCACCTTGCGGTCGCCGTCGAATGCGCTGGTCAGCATCTCGACCGCCTGCGCAATCGGGCCGGCCAGCTGCGTGGCGGCGACGCGCCCGAGTTCGACACTGTCTTCGAAATGCTGGCAGATGCGATCGACGAGGCTCATGAGCGAACCGCGGCGTCAGCGAAGCCCGCGGCGCGGGCATCCATCGCGTGACGCTGCACATCGATTATACCGGCCGCCGCGGTGCATCACGGACACCGTCAGAATGCGTCGCGGATCCAGTCGATCGACGTGCCTTCGAGCGCGCAGACATCGAACCGGCAGGCAGGCCAGCGATCCCCGAAGCTTGCGACGAGGTAGCGCTGCGCTTCGCGACGCAGGCGGCGCTGCTTGTCCGGGCCGACCGACGCGGCGGCACCGCCGAAGTCGCGGCGCGCGCGGCTGCGCACCTCGACGAACACGAGCGTGTCGCCATCGCGCATCACCAGGTCGATTTCGCCCAGGCGGCTGGCAACGTTGCGCGCAACGAGGCGCAGGCCGCGCTCGACGAGGAACCCGAGCGCCCGCGCCTCGGCGGCGTCGCCGCTCGCCTGCGTGGGCGAGCGACGGGTCATCGCAGCGTCAACGGCACGAGCACGCCGGCACGGTATTCCGCGAGCACGCCGGTGCGCTCGACGGCTCGGCCGCCGAGCGCCGACAGGCGCAACCGGCCGGTGACGCCGTCGAGCTCGACCTCGGGACCGCGCTCGAGCAGTTGCAGCGCGAGGCGGAATGCGTCGATCCCCAGTGCGTACAGCTTCTGCAATTCCAGGTGCATGTCGGCGGGCTTCGGGTAGGCCATCACCACGGGATGGTCGGGCTGCACCTGCCACGGCATGTCCACCAGGCGCACGCCGTCGAGATCCGGCGAACGCACCAGTGCCGTGGCCTCCGAACCCGCCACCGCGCCGGTATTCGTCAGCGAGGTGGCGTAGATCGTGGCGCGTGCGCCCAGCGCGATGAGCAGCGCGCGCGCCACCGCGGGCGGCGCCGCGACGAAAAACACGTCGGCCTGCAACCGCGCCACTGCGGTGCGCACCCGCCCGGTGGTCACCGTGTCGATGCTCACCGGCTGGTGGACGTCACCGCCTAGCTCGCGCCAGCGCGCACCGAAGGCGGCCGCGGCACGCGCGCCCAGCGGCGAGGCGTCCTGCACGGCCGCAGCACGCGGCCGTCGGGAGGCATTCGCGATCGTCGCCTCCTCCCAGGCAATCGACGCCGCCTGACGCGCTTCGGATTCGATCGACAGTCCGAAAGTGACCATGTTGGCCGGCACTGCACCCAGGTCCGGCTGGTTCAGCGCCAGCGTGAACACCGGTGGCGGCCCGGCGGCCGCCACCAGGTCGACCGCACTGCGTGCCAACGGGCCGATGACCATCGAGAATCCGCGCTGCGCGAGTTCGTCGTACAGCGCCCGAAGCTTCGCCGCATCTTCGTCGATCTCGATGATCTCGAGCGTCACCCTGGCGCCGTCGCGCGCGTGCGCGGCACGCACCCCGGCGATCAGCGCCTGCGCCGCGCGCCGGTAGATACCGTTGTCCGGGGGGACGAGCAGCGCGACGCCGATCGGTCCCTTGCCGAACCGTTGGCGCTCCGTGGACGCCACGCCACGGCTCTCCGGGCCGATCGCTCCCCGACTCCCCGAGTCGCTCGCGCCACGGCTCCCGGGGTCACTCGTGTGGCGGCTCGCCGGCTCGCTCGTGCTGCGGCTCGTCGAGTCGCCGCTGCCGCGGTTCCCGGCGGCGCGCCTGCTTGTCGGCGACTGGGCGAGCGCGGACAATGCCGGCACCGCAACGAGCACGGTGCCGGCCAGCGCACTCAGAACCTTGCGGCGAAGGGGCATCACGAACCGGATGACTGAAGAACGGCCGGACATCGGCGGGGTCGGGACATTATATGTAGTGGCCACGCCGATCGGTCACCTGTCCGATCTGGGCGCCCGCGCTGCCGACGTATTGCGCGCGGTCGATGTGGTCGCAGCCGAGGACACGCGCACTTCCAGGGTGCTGCTCGGGCAGATCGGCGCGCACGCGCGCCTGATGGCCGCGCATCGCCACAACGAGCGTGACGCCGGCACGAAGATCGTCGCCCTGCTCGCCGAGGGGCGCCGTGTCGCGCTGGTGAGCGATGCCGGCACGCCCGCGGTCAGCGACCCGGGGGCGCGCATCGTCGCCATGGCACTGCACGCGGGCTTTCGCGTGGTGCCGATACCCGGACCCAGCGCGCCGGTCGCGTTGCTGTCGGCCTGCGGACTGGTCGAGGGCCCCTTTCACTTCGAAGGGTTCCTGCCGCCGCGCGCCAGGGCGCGCACCGCGCGCCTGGCGGCGTTGGCACAGATGCCGCACGCATTCGTGCTGTTCGAGGCACCGCACCGGATCGCGCAGACGCTGCCGGCGATCGCAGCGGCATGCGGCGCTGACCGCTGGATCGCGATCGGCCGCGAACTGACCAAGCGCTTCGAGGAAATCCACGTCTGCCGCGCCGGCGAGGCACCGGGCTGGCTTGCGACCGGCCCGCACCGCGAGCGTGGCGAATACGTAATGGTAGTGGCCGCACCCGGGCATGATCCGCTTTGGAACGGCGACCGTACCGCCAGTGCGCGCCCCTCCGGGGCGCCCCCGGTCGAAGCCGGCGAGGCGACACCGGACGCGCCGGTCGGGTCGGCGACGCCGGGCACGCCGGGCGCGAGCGTCGACGTGCAGGCTCTGCTGGTCGCGCTGCTCGACGAGTTGCCAGTCAGTCGCGCAGTCAAGGTGGCCGTGCGTGCCACCGGCCTGCCGCATCGCACGCTCTACCGGCTCGCACTCGCGCTGAACGCCGGCCGGCGACGAGCCGTCGCCGCGCGACCCGACGTCGAATGACGCCTATCTCGGCGTCGCGAACGGCCTGAGTCCGGTGCGCGCGCGCACGCGCGCCGCTGCGGCAAGCGCTTCCTCGCGGCGCTCCCACGGCCCGGCCTGCACCTTGTACAGCGCCTCCTCCTGCCGGACGTCGAAGACAGCGCCGAGGAAGTCGAGCCGGCGCGCGAGTTGCGCCATTGCGCCGCGCGCATTCGCGAGCGAGTTGAATGCGCCGAACTGCAGCCAGAACGAGCGCGGCGGCGCCGGCGCATCGATGCGCGACGGCGACGACGCCTCGGCGCGCGATGCCTCTGGCGTGGAGGAGATCGTCTCGACGCTCGGGCGCGCCACGTCGCCGGAGGCGGCCGGCGCCGCATTGACCACCGGAAGCGGCGCCAGTGTCAGCGTCAACGGCGGCGCCGGCGACGCGGCACCCGTCGGCATCGGCGCCGGGGCCACCGTGGATGCCGCAGCCGTCGCGGTTGCGGCGCGGTTGGCGCCGGCCGACGCGGACGCAGCCGTTGTCGCCGCGCCGTCGAACTGCGTGACCAGTTCCACGTCGACCTCGGCACTGCCAGCCTCGACGTAGCCGAGTTTCGCGGCCGCGGTGTACGAGAGATCGATCACGCGGTTCTGCAGGAACGGCCCGCGATCGTTCACCCGGACCACCACGCTGCGGCCGTTGGCCACGCTCGTGACCCGCGCGTAGCTGGGGATCGGCAGGGTGGGATGCGCGGCGGTCATCGCGTACATGTCGTAGCGCTCGCCGCTGGAAGTCGGCTGGCCGTGGTAGCGCCTGCCGTACCACGAGGCGACCCCGCGCTCGCGAAACGGCTCGATCTGCGTCATCGGCGTGTATTGGCGGCCGAACACCGAGTACGGACGCATCGTCCGGGGCAGCAGCGGCTCGGGTTGCGGCACCGCGTCGGGAATCGATGCGAGGTCGACCGGCGAATCTGCGCCGGGCCCGTCGTCCAGGTAGTAGCCGCCGCGCCGCGCGGCCGGAGAGGTCGCCGGCACGCCCGCCGTGTCGCCGGACGGCGCAGTCGTGCCGCGCCCGCCCTGCGGGCCGGCGCAGGCAGCCAGCATCGGCACGATGGCCGCGACGCACGCCGCGCGGCGCGCGCTACGCATCCGGATGTCCGTCATCGTATTCCTCCGTGAGCGGCAGCCCGATCGAGCGCACGACCGAGGCGTTCGCGATAGCCAGCCAGGTAGTCGAGCCCATCGATCGCGCGGCTGCCGTACCACGACGCCATCTCGCCGTCGATCGTCGCGCAGTGCAGCACGGGAGCGTCCGAACGCCCGGCCAGCGCCTCGCGCAACGGCTCGCAGTGCCGCTGCGTGAAGTGATACGGCTCGGACGACAGCAGCACGGCGCGCGCGCCACTGTCGGCGATCTGCGCGAGCGTGAGCACCGGATAGCGCGGCTGCGCCACGTCGATCACCGAGCGCAGTCCGGCGTGCGCCAGCATGCTCGCGATGAAGGTCTGGCTGCCGACGCTCATCCACGGATCCTTCCAGATCATGTAGAGCACGGGCAGCGGCTCGAAGCGCCGCGCCTGCGCCCGGTCGAGCGCTGCGCGCAGACGCGACGACAACGCTGCCGCCGCGCCGCGCACGCCGGGCACCTGCGCGAACTCGGCCCCGAACCGTTCGAACAGTTCGAGGTTGTCCTGGACGACGAGCGGGTGCGTGACCATCACGTGAGGCACGAACGCGGCGAGCTGCTCGACCGCGTCGCGCTCGTTCTCGTCGACGTTCACCACCAGGTGGGTCGGCGCGAGCGCGCGCACACGCCCGACGTCGACGTCCCTGGTGCCGCCGACCTTCGGCACGTCGCGCAGCACCTCGCGCGGGTGGATGCAGAAGCCGGTGCGACCGACCAGGTGCTCGCGCAGGCCGAGCGCGCACAGCATCTCGGTGAGACTCGGCACCAGCGAGACGATGCGCGGCGGCGTCATCGGCCCGCGTCGTTCCCGCCCGCGTCGACGGCGCGCCGCTTGCGCGGTGCGCGCGCGAACAGTCGGTCGAACAGCCAGTTCGGCAGCACGCGCAGGCCCAGCGCCACCGCGTGCATCGGCCACGGAATGACGACGTACGAATCGCCGCGCGCGATCGCGTCGAGCGCACGCCGTGCGAAGGCATCGGCGTCGGTGAGGAACGGCATCGGGTAGTGGTTGCGCTCGGTCATCGGTGTGCGGATGTAGCCGGGCGCGATCGTGACCACACGCACGCCGCTGCCGCGCAACTCCACGCGCAGGCTTTCGAGATATGCGATCGCAGCGGCCTTCGACGCGCTGTAGCCACCGGCCCCGGGCAGCCCGCGGATCCCCGCGACGCTCGCAATGCCGACGAGCCGACCCGCGCCACGCGCGCGCATCGCCGGCACGAACGGCGCAAAAGTGTCGAACATGCCGGTGACGTTCACATCGAGGATCCGGCGAAACACCGCCGCGTCGGCAGCCTCCCCGGTGACCGTGCCGGCGCTGATTCCGGCGTTGGCGATCACCGCGTCGGGCGGCGCGCCATCAACGGCCATGAAGGCGGCGGCGGCGCGTGCCAGCGCGCTGCGGTCGGTCACGTCGAGCGGATAGCACTGCACGCTGGCCCCGGACAGCGTCGCCGCGACGCGCCCCAGTTCGTCGGCGCGCCGTGCGACCAGTCCGATCGTCGATGCAGGGTAACGCCGGTGGCACTCGCGCGCCAGCGCCTCGCCGATTCCGCTCGATGCGCCGGTGACGAACACCTTCATGCCGGCCGGCGCGTCACTTCGCCGCCCGGCGCTCCTGCGCGATCAGCCAGTCCATCACGCGCAGCGCGCCCTGATTCGAGCCGACCATGCTGGGCGAGGTGTAGTACCTGCCGTTGACCGCCATCGCCGGCACTCCGTCGACGCCATAGGCCTCGGAAACCTGCGCGGCACGGCGCATCTTCGTGCGCACCGCGAACGACTCCCAGGTGTCGACGAACTGCTTGCGATCGACACCGTGACGCGACAGCAGCGCGGTCATCCTGTCGACGGTGTCGAGCCGGTCGTTGTCGACGTGGATCGCGTGAAACACCCTGTCGCCAAGGGCGTCGGCCTTGCCCATCGCCTCGAGCGTGTAGAACAGCTGCTGGTGGCGGCGATCGCCGAAGGCGACGTGAACGCGCCGAAACACGACGTCGTCCGGCAGCTTCTTCTTCCACTCCGACAGCAGCGGCTCGAGCGAATTGCAGTGCGGGCAACCGTACCAGAAGAATTCGATCACTTCGATCCGCCCGGCGGGCGCTTCGGTGGATTGCGGCGGGCGCACCAGCCGGTAATCGCGCCCCTCGCGTGGTGCGTCCTGCGCGGCAGCCGGCAGCGCGAGCGACCAGGCCGCGGCAGCGGTCACGGTGGCGAACATCCATCGTCTGCGTGCATCGATCATCGTCTCTCCCGGCAGATCTGCGCGCGCAGGTCAGCGCTGGCGCACGACCGAGGCCTCGATGCCGTTCTCGGCCAGCCTGGCACGCGCGCGGTTCATGGTGTCCAGTTGGGCGTACGGCCCGATGCGGACACGATACATCGTCTGGCCATTGACCTCGGCGGTGAGCAACTTTGCCTCGAAACCGATCAGCGCCAGCCTGGCCTTCATCGCTTCGGCGTCGGACGACGAGCGGAATGCACCCGCCTGCAGCAGGTAGCTGGGACGAGCCTCTCCCGCTGCCTCGGGCGCCAGGCCCGGTGGCGCAGCGGGCGGGGCCACCACGGCTGCAGGGGGAACCGGCGGCACGCCCGGCTCGGTTCCGGGGCGCAGCTTCGAATAGAGCGGCGCGTTCGGGTCGGGGGCTTCGGCCTGCGACTTCGGCTCGAGCACTTTTTCGGGGGCCCGGTTGCCCTTGTTCATGAACGGCACCGGCGCCCGGGTGACGATGATCGCGACCACCACGGCGATCGAAAGGCCGAAGACCAGGCCGATCATGAAACCGAGCAGCGTGCCGCCGCGCATGCGCCGCGATCGCGTCGTTACGACGGGGTGGGCCATCACATCCTCTCGGGGGCCGACACGCCGATCAGTGCCAGCCCGTTGCGTAGCACCTGGCGGGTTGCAAGCAGCAGCGCCAGACGGGCGGTTCGCACGGCCTCGTCGTCGACGAGCACGCGCTCTGCATTATAGTAAGAGTGAAGTTCTGCCGCTAAGTCTTTGAGATAGAAAGCGATGGCATGCGGCGCCAGTTCATCGACCGCGGACTGCACGGTCTCGGGATACCTTGCCAGCCGCGCCGCCAGCGCGAACTCGCGCGTCCCCTGCAGCGCGTCGAGCGCTGCGTTGCCGGCGGCCACGGAGGCCGCCAGCGATCCGGCATCGCCGCCCCACTGCGCCAGCACCGAGCAGATGCGTGCGTGCGCGTACTGGATGTAGTAGACCGGGTTCTCGTCGGTGCGCGCCAGCGCCAGGTCGACGTCGAACACGAACTCGCTGTCGGCCTTGCGCGAGACGAGGAAGTAACGCACTGCGTCACGTCCGCGCTGCTCGTCGACGCGCACCGCGTCACCGTCGCGCACCTCGCCGGTCCAGTTGATCAGGTCGCGCAGCGTCACGTACGAGCCGGCGCGCTTGGAGATCTTCACTTCCTCGCCGCCGCGCATCACGGTGACCATCTTGTGCAGCACGTAGTCGGGATAGCCGGCCGGGATGCCCGCATCGAGCGCCCGCAGCCCGGCGCGCACACGCGCCACGGTGCCGTGGTGGTCCGACCCCTGCACGTTGATCGCACGCACGAAGCCACGCTGCCACTTGGTGACGTGGTAGGCGACATCGGGCACGAAGTAGGTGTAGCCGCCGTCGGACTTGCGCATCACGCGGTCCTTGTCGTCGCCGTAGCCGGTGGTGCGCAGCCACAGCGCACCCGCCTCCTCGTAGGTCTTGCCGGCGCGCACCAGCGCGTCGACGGTCGCCTGCACGCGGCCTTCGGTGTACAGCGACGATTCGAGGTAGTAGTTGTCGAAGCGCACGCCGAAAGCGCGCAGGTCGATGTCCTGCTCGTGACGCAGGTACGCCACCGCGAAGCGCCGGATCGCTTCGAGGTCGCCCGCGTCGCCCGCGCCGGTCACCGTTTCGATACGCTCGGCGGCGACGGATCTGCGCGCGAGGTAGTCGGCAGCGATGTCGCGGATGTACTCGCCGCGATAGCCATCGGCCGGAAAGCCCTCATCCTCGGGTGCGATGCCGCGCGCGCGCGCCTGTACCGAAAGCGCCAGCTTGTCGATCTGCGCACCGGCGTCGTTGTAGTAGAACTCGCGCGTCACGCGCCAGCCATCGGCCTCGAGCAGCGCCGCGAGCGCGTCGCCCAGCGCGCCCTGGCGCCCGTGCCCCACGTGCAGCGGACCGGTCGGGTTGGCCGACACGAACTCGACCATCACCGGCTGCTGCGCACCGCGCTCCCCGCGACCGAAGGCCGCGCCGTCACGCAGCACGCGGCCGATCACGGCACGCTTGGCGTCGGCGCGCAGCCGCAGGTTGACGAAGCCGGGGCCGGCGATCTCGAGTGCCTCGAGCATCGGGCCGGCGGCCGATTCGCGATCGAGCGCCTCGACCGCAGCCTTCAGCCGCTCGGCGATCTGGCGCGGATTGCCTTTCAGCGGCCGCGCCAGTTGCAGCGCGAGGTTGCAGGCGAGGTCGCCGTGCCCGGCCTGCTTCGGCCGCTCGAGCTCGACCGCCGGCAGCGCGACCTGTACCCCCGCCGCAGCCGCCAGCTGCGCGGCCGCAGCATCGAAGAGCGCTGCCAGCCTGGATTTCTGTTCCGCTAACATGGCCCGGGATTGTACTTGGGGGAATCGGCTCCCCATCGGACCCGCCATGCCGCTGCAGCTCCAGTGCGCGATCGAACTCGACCACCTGGTGGTGGCCTGCGCCACCCTCGTGCAGGGCGACGCGTGGCTGCGCGACCTGGCCGGCGTGCCTTCCGCGCCCGGCGGCAGCCATCCGGGCTGGGGGACGCACAATCGATTGCTACGCCTCGACGCGCGCACTTACCTCGAATTGATCGCCCCGGACCCGACCCAGCCCGAGCCGGCGCTGCCGCGCCCCTTCGGACTGGATGACCCGGAGCTGCGCCGTCGCCTCGCGCAACGGCCGAGGCTCGTGCACTGCGTGTGCCGGGTATCACGCCTGGACGAGGCGACGGCCCGCGAGCACGGCCACGATCCCGGGGCGATCGTGTCGATGACGCGCGGCATGCTGTCCTGGCGAATCACGATGCCGGGCGATGCGCGCAGTGCGGCGCACCGCTGGAGCCGCGCGTGCCGGCTGCAGCCGACGCTGATCGAGTGGTCGGGTGGCGAGCAGCCTGAGCGGCATCCGCTCGACGCGCTGGCACCCTCCGGCGTGACGTTGCTGCGACTGCACATGCAGGCGCCGGCGGAATCGGCCCTTTCCGCGGCGCTGGGCGCCGATTCGCGCGTCATCATCGCGCACGCTTCGTCGCCCGCGCTCGGCGCCGAGTTGTCCACGCCGCAGGGCTGGCGGCTGATCGACTGACGCCGCCCGTCAGCGCTGCAACCCGGCGTGCTGCAGCGCTGACGGGCGCCGCTCAGTCGATCGCCGCCGCCGAGCGCGCCTGCGCGCGCAGCAGGTGCTTCTGGATCTTGCCGGTCGAGGTCTTCGGCACGACGCCGAAGCGCACCTCGCGCGGGCACTTGAAGTGCGCAAGCAACGAGCGGCAGTGCGCAATCAGCTCATCGGCCAGCGCCTTCGCGGCCTCGGGCGAGGCCGGCTCGCGGTCGGCCTCGAGCTCGACAAACGCCAGCGGTGTCTCGCCCCACTTCGGATCCGGACGCGCCACCACCGCACAGGCGAGCACCGCGGGATGCTTGTACAGCGCGTCCTCGACCTCGATCGAGCTGATGTTCTCGCCGCCGGAGATGATGATGTCCTTGGCGCGATCCTTCAGCTTGACATAGCCGTCGGGGTGCACGACGCCGAGGTCGCCAGTGTGGAACCAGCCGCCGCGAAACGCCTCGACGCCTGCCTTCGGGTTCCTCAGGTAGCCCTTCATCACGATGTTGCCGCGGAACACGACTTCGCCCATCGTCTCGCCGTCGCGCGGCACCTCCTGCATCGTCTCCGGATCGACGACAGTCAGCCCCTGCTGGACCTGGTAGCGCACACCCTGCCGCCCGTTCTTCTCGACGCGTCCGGCCAGGTCGAGCGCCTGCCACTCGTCGCGCTTCACGCACACCGACGCCGGGCCGTAGACCTCGGTCAGGCCGTAGACGTGCGTCACCTCCCAGCCCATGCGCTCCATGCCCTCGATCATCGTGGCCGGCGGCGCCGCGCCGGCCACCATCGCCCTCACCGTCCAGTCGATTCCGGTCTTCAGCGCGGCCGGCGCGCTGATCAGCGCGCCGTGCACGATCGGTGCGCCGCAATAGTGGGTCACCCGATGCTCGCGCACGAGCCCGAGGATCAGCGCCGCGTCGATCCGGCGCAGGCACACGTTGGTGCCGGCCACCGCCGGCAGCGTCCACGGGAAGCACCAGCCGTTGCAGTGGAACAGCGGCAGCGTCCACAGGTACACCGGATGCCGCGGCAGGCTCCAGGCAAGCACGTTGCCGATCGCATTCAGGTAGGCGCCACGGTGGTGCACGACCACGCCCTTCGGATCGCCCGTGGTGCCCGAGGTGTAGTTCAGGCCGATCGCATCCCACTCGTCCTGCGGCAACCCGTAGCGATACAGCGGGTCGCCGCCGGCGATCCACGCCTCGTACTCGAAGGTGCCGATCCGCTCGCCGGGCCCGTCGTACACCGGGTCGTCGACGTCGACCACGAACGGCGCCGCCACGCCCGCCGCATCGAGTTGCGCCAGCGCCTGCGCAACCATCGGCGAGAACTCGCGATCGGTGATCAGGACCTTCGCACCCGAGTGCCGCAGCTGGAACGCGACCGTCGCCGCGTCGAGCCGCGTGTTGATCGTGTTGAGCACCGCGCCGGTCAGCGGCACGCCGAAGTGCGCATCGAGCATCGCCGGGATGTTGGGCAGCACGACCGAAACCGTGTCGCCGGGCCCGATGTCGTGCGCGGCGAGCACCGATGCCAGGCGGCGTGCGCGGGCGAACATCTGCGACCAGCTGTAGCGCAGCGGTCCGTGGATCACCGCACAGCGCTCCGGGAAGACGTCGGCGGCCCATTCGACCAGGCTGATCGGCGACAGCGGTACGTGGTTGGCCGCATTGCGGTCGAGATCCTGGCGGTAGGGATTCGGGTGGGTTGGCATGGGCGACGACCTGCGTAATGGCCAAGGGGGGAAGGCGGGCGACACCCGCAGGCGCCGCGGCGGCCCGGCTCGATTGTAGACCAGGGACAAACATACCTGAGGGTGTATCCTTCGCAACTCGTCTCACGGAGCGATCCATGCCCGCCGAAGCCCTCACCTCCGACCAGTTCGACAGCACCATTGCCGGCAACGACATCGTCGTCATCGACTTCTGGGCCCCGTGGTGCGGCCCGTGCCGCGGCTTCGCACCGGTGTTCGAGGAGGTGGCCGACGCCAACGCCGACGTCAAGTTCGTCAAGGTGAACACCGACGAGGAGCAGTCGCTGGCCGGCCACTTCGCGATCCGCTCGATCCCGACCCTGATGATCTTTCGCGAGCAGGTGATCGTGTTCCAGCAGGCGGGCGCGCTGCCGAAGGGCGCGCTCGAGGACGTGCTGTCGCAGGTGCGCCAGCTCGACATGGTCGAAGTCAAGCGCGGCGCGCGCCCGTACGATCCGGAACAGGACGCGCGCAACACGCAGTAACGCGCCGGGCGGTGCGGCTCAGCTCGTGAGCGCGTGCTGCATCGTCTCGAAACCGGCCTGAAGGTCGGCGATCAGGTCGTCGGGGTTCTCCAGGCCGACGTGCAGCCGGATCAGCGGGCCGCCGGTCCAGGGCCGCGCGCTGCGCAGGTGCTCGATGCGCCCCGGCATGATCAGGCTCTCGAAGCCGCCCCACGAGTAGCCGATCCCGAAGTGCCGCCGGTGCTCGCACAGCGCGGCGATCGCGGCGCGCCTGCGCGCATCGCCGGCGAACAGCGACGGCTCCAGCGAGAACGAGAACAGGCCGCTCGCGCCCGAGAAGTCGCGCCGCCACAGCGCGTGCTGCGGATGCGAGAACAGCGCCGGGTGCAGCACCGCCTCGACTTCCTCGCGTCGCTGCAGCCAGTGCGCAACCGCCAGCGCGTTCTCCTGGTGGCGCTGCATGCGCACGTCGGCGGTACGCAGCCCGCGCAGCACCAGGTACGCGTCGTCGCCGCTCACGCACTGGCCGAGCTGGCGCACCGCGCTCCAGAGCCCCGGCCACAGCGCCTCGCGCACCACGGCCGCACCCATCAGCAGGTCGGAGTGGCCGCTCCAGTACTTGGTGAGCGCGAGCACCGAGACGTCGACGCCCCAGTCGAACGGCCGCGCGAACACCGGCGACGCCCAGGTGTTGTCGATCATCGTGAGCACGCCGCGCTCGCGCGCGACCGCGCAGATCGCCGGCACGTCCTGCACCTCGAAGGTGTAGCTGCCCGGGCTCTCGAGCCACACCAGCTTCGTCCCGGGGCGGATCAGCGCGTCGATGCCGGCACCGATCGTGGGGTCGTAATACGTGGTCTTCACGCCCAGGCGGGCGAGCATCCCGTCGCAGAAGATCCGCGTCGGCCCGTACGCCGAATCGGTGACGAGGATGTGGTCGCCCGGCTCCAGCACCGCGAGCAGCACCGTGGTGATCGCCGCCAGCCCCGACGGCATCAGCGCCGCACGCACGTCATGACCGGGGCCCTCCAATTCGGCGAGCGCGTCCATCAGCGCCATCGTGGTCGGCGTGCCGGCGGTGCCGTAGGTGGTCGCATGGCGCTCGGCCTTGCCGACCGCTTCGCCGGCGGCCTCGGCCTGCGCGAGCGTGTCGAACAGCACTGTCGAAGCGCGATGGACCGGCAGGTTGGCGGTGCTCACCGCAACGTCGAGCTGCCGGCCCGCATCGACCAGCCGGGTGGTCAGGGTGGGACGGGAATCGTGATCGGGCATGGGCGAGCAGTCTACCTGTCCGCCGGCTTTCACCGCATTCGTACGGGTCGCTGGCAGCGCGCGCCGGCCTGTCATCATGGGCCCGCCCGGGCCTCCTCGACCACGCCGGCGGCGGCCAGCGCGTCGATCTGCGCATCGTCGTAGCCGTGTTCGCGCAGCACTTCGCGCGTGTGCTCGCCCAGCAGCGGCGCGGGCCGATCGATGCGCGCCGGCGTCTCCGACAGGTGCACCGGGCAGCCGAGCGCTTTCGTCGCGCCCGCCTGCGGATGCTGCAGGTCGACCACCATGCCGCGCGCCAGCACCTGCGGATGCGACAAGGCCTCGCCAATCGAATTCACCGGTCCCACCGGCACGCCGGCGGCGTCGAACACCTCGATCCAGTGCGCGCGATCGTGGCGCGCCAGCACCGCCTCCATCGCCGCGACCAGTTCGGTCAGGTGGCGCATCCGGTCGGCATTGGTGGCGAAGCGCGGATCGGTCTTCCACTCCGGGTGCCCCAGCACGTCGGCGATGCGCTCCCAGTTCGACTGGTTGGCGCCGCCGATGTTGATGTAGCCATCGGCGGCGCGGAACGCCTGGTACGGCGCGGTGAGCACGTGGCTCGAACCCAGCGCCTGCGGCGACACGCCGGTGGCGAAGAAGATCGCCGCGTGCCAGTAGGTCTGCTGCAGCGCCGCTTCCATCAGCGAGGTGTCGACCATCTGCCCGCGGCCGGTCTTCAGCTTGTGCACGTAGGCGGCGAGGATGCCCACCGTGGCGAGGATGCCGCCGTTGATGTCGGCCACCGAGTTGCCGGTCTTCACCGGCGGACGGCCGGGCTCGCCGGTGATGCTCATCAGGCCCGCGAAGCCCTGCGCGATCAGGTCGAAGCCGCCCTTGTCGGCCCACGGCCCGTCGCGACCGTACCCGGACACCGCGCAGTAGATCAGGCCGGGATTGATCTTCGACAGCACGTCGTAGCCGAGACCGAGCTTCTCGAGCGTGCCGCGCCGGTAGTTCTCGGTGAGCACGTCGGCGCGCGCGACCATCCGTCGCAGCACCTCCTTGCCCTGCTCGTGCTTGAGGTTCAGCGCGATGCCGCGCTTGTTGCGGTTCAGGATCATGAATGGCGCCGACACGCCGTTCACGCGCGGCTCGCGATAACCGCGCGAGTCGTCGCCGCCGGGCAGCTTCTCGACCTTGATCACTTCGGCGCCGAGGTCGGCGAGCATCATGCCGGCGGTGGGCCCGGCCATGATCTGCGCGAGCTCGAGCACGCGCATGCCGGCGAGCGGGCCGGGCTGCAACGCGGAGCGCGCGTCGGGGCGCGGAGTCGCGGGGCCGCTCACGTCAGCGCCCCACGAATGCCGGCTTCGCCTTGGCGAGGAACGCCGAGTAGCCGATCCGGAAGTCCTCGGTGTCGAAGCAGTCGAAGCATTCGTCGTACTCGGCCTCGGTGAGCGGCCGGCCCTCGGCCAGCCGCCGCGCGAACTTCCTGTGCCAGCGCGCGACCAGCGGTGCGCCTTCGGCGATGCGCTCGGCCGCGGCGCGCGCCTCGGCCGCCACCCGGTCGTCGGGCACCACGCGCGTGACCAGCCGCTTGTCCTTCGCCTCGTGCGCGCCGAAGATGCGGCCTTCGAGCAGGATCTCGAGCGCGACGTCGGCGCCCGCCAGCCGCACCAGCGGGCTCATCTCCGGATACGCCATCACCAGCCCGAGGTTCTTGATCGGCGCGCCAAAGCGGCTCGACTCGCCGCAGATGCGGATGTCGCACATCGACGCGATCTCCAGCCCGCCACCGACGCAGATGCCGTGGATCTGCGCCACCAGCGGATGACGGCACTCGATCATCGCCTGCGCAGTGGCGTGCATGATGCGGCCGTACTCGATCGCCTGCCGCTTGTTCGAGCGGTCGGTCGCGAACTCGGCGATGTCGTTGCCGGGTGAAAACGCCTTCTCGCCGGCGCCGCGCACGACGATGCAGCGCAACGACTCGTCGGTCGACAGCGCGCGCAGCGCGTCGCCGAGCCCCTGCCACATCGGCCGGGTCATCGCGTTGAGCTTGTCGGCGCGGTTCAGCACGACGGTGGCGATCGCGCCGTCGCGCGCCACCTGGATCAGGTCGGTCATGGGATCGATGTCTCGCTGGAGGCGGGGGTCTGGGCGAAAACGGTCATCGCCGCGGAAGGCGCAGGCTGCGGCGCGACACGCGCGATCCGGTCGCGCACCATCCGGATGTGGCTGCGCAACGCGTACAGTTCGTCGGCATACGAAAGCGGCACCGTCAACCGCTCGACGCGCGCTTCGAGCTGGCCGAGCCGCTCGATCATCCGCTGCGTGGCGCCCTCGCCGTCATCGACGCTCTCCTCGATGTCGCGCAGTTGGCCGTACCAGCGGAAGATGCGCGAACGCACCTTGAACTCGTAGAGCGGCGGCACGACCCGCGACAGCGGAATCAGCACCGCGACGATCGACAACAGCACCACCCACATCCGGTCGACCAGGTTGGCCAGCCAGAACGGCAGGTAGCGCTGCAGCCACGGCGTGCCACCGCGCAGCGTGCGCTCGGCCTCGCGTGCCAGCGGCCACTCGAGCGAACGCTCCGACGGAAACTCGGCACGGCGCTGGAACCAGCCCGCTTCGCCGTGGATCGAGCGCGCCGCCTGCACGAAGAGCTGGACCAGCGCCGGATGGATGTCGTCACGGGCGACCAGCATCGCCGTGGGCGCAATCAGCTGGACGTCGCGCGGCGGCAGATCGCGCGCGAGATCGACGACGCCGCGCGGCAGCACCACCGGGCCGAGAAACGGATAGCGACGCGAATACGCCTCGGCCTGCGCGAAGTCGTGCAGACGGATGCCGGGCGTCTGCAGCAGCATCTGCACCAGCAACGACTCGGGCGCCGACGCGAAAGCCACCGCGTCCATCGCGCCGTCGAGCAGCGCCGCGACGGCCGGCGTTTCGCCCAGCGTGCGCAGCCGCACGCTCGCCGCATCGACGCGGTTGGCCTCGAACAACCGGTTCACCAGGTTCGGCACGCCACTGCCGGCGGCACCGACGTTCAGCCGCCAGCCGCGCAGGTCCGCCAGACCCTCGATCGCGTCGCGGCGCAACCGCCTGCGCGCGACGTCTTCGCGGTAGAACAGCCACACCGGCTCGTGGAAGAGGCTGCCGAGCGCGACCAGCCCGTCGTCCTTCGGCTGCCCGGGCAGCGTCGGCTGCGAGTCGGCGCCGCCCTGCACGAACGCCACCTGGACGCCGGACGCCCCGTCGCGCAGCAGTGCGACGTTCTCGGCCGCGCCCTGCGTCGTGCGCAAGCGCACTTCGATGCCGTAGCGGGCCAGCCAGTCGCGGTAGCGCTTGCCGAACTCGGCGTAGGCGCCCTGCTCCTGGCCGGTGGCCAGCGTCACGACTTTCGGCGGCGTGGGCTGCAGCGTCCAGTAGGCGGCCATGAGCAGCCCGCCCGCGAGCAGCGCGAACGGGCCGGCCGTGACCATCAGGTCACGCAGGTTCTGCAGGGCAACGCGCAGGAATCGGGGCATCGGGATCAGGCGGCCAACCCCAGCCACAAGCCAAGGGGCACGAAGACGACGGCCGCGAGGTTGCCGAGCAGCACGATCGCGGCGACCTTGTCCGGCTCCTGGCCGAACTGCTCGGCGATGAGAAAACATAGCACCGCCGGCGGCAGGGCGGCAAAGAGATAGAGTTGCCCGCGCTGATCGGCACTGAAGGCGAAGACGCTGTCGAGCAGCCAGGCGACGGCGATGCCCGACAGCGGGCAGACGGCCGCGCCCACCAACCCGATCCGCCAGCTCCTGAAGGTCGCGTCGAGCATCCGTACGCCGAGCGCAAAGAGCATCAGCGGAATGCAGGCCTCGCCCAGCATCTGCATCGACCTGAACAGCCCGCCGGGGATCGACGTGCGCGTGGCGGCGAACACGAGGCCTGCGAGCATCGCGAGCATCATCGGGCTGGTGAGGAACTTCCACGACGTCGTGCCACCTCCACCGCGCCTGCTCTCGATGATCTTGATGCCGACGGAAAAATAGACGAGGCTGCCGGCCATGAACAGGGCCACCGCAGCCGGCAGACCAGTCGGCCCGAAAGCGAGCGCAGCCAGCGGTAGCCCCATGTTGCCGCAGTTGTTGTACATCATCGGCGGCACGAAGCTGCGCACGTCGTAGCCCAGCAGGCGCGCAACCGGCCAGGCCAGCAGGCCGGAACCGACCGAGACCAGGATGCCGGCCACGATCAGGTTGAGGTTGGCTGCGAGATCGAAGTCCTTCGACGCGAAGGCGGTGAGCACCAGCAGCGGGCACAGCACGTCGATGCTGATGCGGTTCACGGCGGCCATCTCGATGCGTACGCTCTCGCCGCGCCAGCGGGCATAGCCGTAGCCGAGCGCGATCGTGATGAACACCGGCAGGATGATCGAGAGGATGCGTTGTACGAGCATGGGGTGGTGGGTGTGCGGCGTGTTCGGGCCACAGGCAGCGCGATTGTCATGGAAACCCGGCTGGCGCGCGTCAGTATGCAGCGGCGCCTTGCCGACCATCTGATCCACTTCCCTGCGTCGGGGAAAACGAGCCCTTCTACTGAAGACGATCATCCCCAGCCGCAAGGCAACCCGCGACGACCTGAAGCCCGGAGAAGCCGATGAAACAGCCTGACCCTCTCGGGCTCGAGATCCTCGAAGCCTGCGCAGCGGGCAAGTTGAGGTCGGTCGCCACCAAAGCCGAACTCGATCGCCTGCGCGACGCAGCCCGCGCTACGGTCGTCAAGGATCGCCGGGTCAACATCCGCCTGACTGCCGGTGACCTTCGGGACATCAAGGTCGAAGCGATGGAAGAAGGCATGCCCTGTCAGACCCTGAGCGCGAGCGCCCTTCACCAGTACGTCACCGGGCGGCTCGAAGAGCGCAGGAACGATCCGGTCGGCCGCACTGCTGCTCCCAGGCGTCACTCGACGCGCACGGGCGGAAGCTGAGCAGGCGCGATCGTTGCCTTGTGGTCCCATCCACCGTCCGCCCCGGACGCGAAGTCATTCCTTCGCCGGATAGCCCACCGTCTGCGACAGCAGCACCTGCTGGTCGTGGGCCAGGCCGAGCGCTTCGGCGATCGCCTCGCGATCGATCCACGCGCGGATCACCGCCGCCAGCCCGTTACCGGCGGCGAACAGATAGACGTTCTGGGCGATCGCGCCGGCCGCGGCCGACGCGTAGCTCTCGCGCTGCGCCGCCGGCACCATCGGCATGCGTCGGTGGTCGGCCACGTAGACCAGATCGAGCGGCGCCTCGTCGACGAAATCCTGGTAGCCGGTGATGCGCCGCAGATCGGCCTGCGCGACCAGGCGCAGCGCATGCTCCCCGGCATCGTACAGGCAGGCGCCGGCGGGCAGTGCGGCGTAGACGTCGACCTCCTGCCCGTTCAGCGCCGAAGGTGCCGTGCGTCCGCCATCCGGGCGGTTCCTGCCGTACGCGGCCCACAGCAGGTTCGACAGCAACGGCAGTGGCAACGCGTCACGCGCGAATTTGCGCGACGAGCGGCGCAACGCGAGCGCGTCCATCAGCGGCATGCCGCCGCTCACCTCGGGCGCCGGCAGCACGATCGTCGCGGCCGCATCGCCGGTTGCCGGGCGCGGACGCAGGCGACCCATCATGCCCAGCGCCAGTTTGGTGAGGGTGTTGCTCATCGGCTACCTCTTCAGGGCCAGGACCAGCACGCCGCCGGCCACCATCGCAATGCCGAGCCATTCGCGCCCGGTCGGCCGCTCGTCGAGAAACGCAAACGCGAAGATCGCCACCAGGACCACGCTGAACTTGTCCACCGGCGCGACCTTCGAAGCATCGCCGATCTGCAATGCGCGGAAATAGCACACCCACGAGGCGCCGGTGGCCAGGCCGGACAGGCCGAGGAAGAGCCACGTCCTGGCCGGGAGCCCGAACGGGTTGCTCCACTTTCCGGCAAGCCAGATGAACGCCGCGAGCACGAACAGGATGACGATCGTGCGAACGAGCGTCGCGAGATCGGAATCGACGCCCTGGATGCCGACCTTGGCGAAGATCGCGGTCAGCGCGGCGAAGACCGCCGACAGCGCTGCCCAGACGAACCAGTGGGTCGAAGTGGCCATGACGCGAAGAGCACGTCACGAGTCTGCAAGGCATCGAGCCATGGGGCGATCTAGCCCGGTTCGCATTCGACCTGCTTCTTCAGCTGAGACACATGGGGATTCCTGCGGGACTTCGAGAAATCGTATTTCTTACGCATGTCGCACCTGCTGCGGGTAAGACCTCGGTTCGCGCACCGTGGCCCGGCGCGCCGAAATGATGCGGATCAGGTTACCTTTGCCACGATGGCAGTGACAGACGACAAGCAACCGCAGCGCGCTGCCCGGACCCAACAGGATGAAGCGCTCCTCATCACCCGAACGACCAGGATCGTCGATCAGTCGCGCTCGTTCGTCGAAGAGGGCCGAACGCGAACTCTTCGAACATCACGCCGTGCTTCCTTGCGTTCGTCGTGGCCTTGACTTCATCCCACTCGAACCCGGGAGCACTCATTGGTGGAGCATAACTACGTCGTACGTGTGCCGCAAGACGCAGTCCTGGCAGACTGGCGTGCGCCTGAACGCGCCCCCGCGCGCCGAAGCAGGCACGGCATCGCAGCGAAGACGACGAGCATCGCGAGATAGACCAGACCGGAAACCGGATCCCGCGCAGCAAGGTAGCTCGCCACGCTGCGTCCGGCGAGCGTCACGGCGAGCAGCAGTTCGGCCGCAACGAGCAGCGCCAGCGCAGCAACGCCGACGGCCACCCACTGCCATCGGGTGCGCACGCCGGCGAACCTGCGCACGACGAATCGCGCCGCCAGGGTCACCACCACGAACATGAAGGGCATCTCGGCCAGTTCGGCGTAGCGCTCGCCGATGACGGGCGCGACGAGCGCCACACGGACGAGGCCAAAGACGAACCCGATGCCGAAAACGATGCCGAAGTAGGCGCCGGCGGCCACGAGGATCCGGCCTGGTACGGGCCCGGAAGGTTTGGCGGCCATGCCTGCTGCTTCCGGCACGCGGTGCAACTCAGCGGCTCACGGTCGGCGCTCGAACGCCAGCTTGACGCCGAGCCCTGCCAGTACAGCCCCGCTCGTACGGAACACCCAGACCAGAAACCCGGGATGAGCCCGAAGCCATACAGAGAGAACGCCCGCGGCGAGCCCAACCGGCCCCTTGACCAGGAACGTGAGTCCAGCAAAAGCGAGCCCGAGGCCGAACACAGACAGGGTAGGGTGCGTAGCGCCGGGCAGTACGAACTGCGGCAGGAACGCGAAGTGGAAAACAGCGATCTTTGGGTTGGAGATGTTGGACAGCGCTCCGTCAGCGAAAAGCCGCAGCAGCGACCTGGGTGCGCCCGTAGAGACGGCGAGTTCCGAGTGGCGAGTGCGCAGCAGTTGCACCCCGATGTAAACCAGATAAGCAGCGCCCACGAGCTTGAAGCCAAGGAACAGCCACTCCGATACTCGCAACAGGGCGCCCAGGCCGAGTGTGGCCAGAGCGGTGTGGCCGACCAGGCCAACGCTAACCCCTGCGGCTGTGACGACCCCGGCAGCCGAGCCCTGGGAGATGGAGCGCGACATGACAAGCACCATGTCCTGTCCGGGTGTTGCGATCAGAAGCAGCGACGCCGCGATGAACACCGACCACGTTACCTCGACCATGAACAGTGCTCCTTGGGCTGGCTAACGCTCGAGTTCACCCGCTGGCCGCAGACGCCGAAGGCGGCTGTGGCGCGTCGGGTGCAACGAAGGGTTGGCCGTCACCGTTCATTCGCCGCCAACCGGGCCCCAAGTGCAGCAAATGCAGCAGTAAATCCATAGCGCAGCGCATTCTGCACGCGCGCCGATTCGATGACGAAACGGCGAAAGGCGTGTGCGAGGAACCCGTAGGCGACGAACACCACGAAGGTCATTGCCATGAAGACTGCGCTCAAGACGAGCAGGTGGGCGAACGCTTGGCTTGACGCGGAATCGACGAACTGCGGCAAGAACGCCAGGAAGAAAATTGTCAGCTTGGGATTGAGGATGTTCAGCAGGAACGCCTTCACCACCAGCCCGGTGGCCAATACCTTGGCCACGCTGCTATCGACCGAGAAGGCCGAGCGGTCACGCCAAGTGGCAACGGCGAGGTAGAAGAGATAGGCAACACCGGCGTACTTGAGAACCTGAAATGCCAATGCGCTGGTGTGCATGACCGCGGCCAAGCCGAGGGCGGTGGCCAGAAGGTGAGGAACGATTCCTGCCGTGCAGCCAATGGCGGCAAAGATGCTCGCGCGGCGACCAGCCGTAAGGCCGGTAGACACTGTGTAGACGACGCCCGTGCCTGGAACAAGGACGACAACGAGCGAGGTAATGAGGAATTCGAGGGTGATCATGGCAATGACGGGTGGGGTTGGGGATGACTAACGTTCGACATGAGCGGCCGCCGCAGGCCGCAGGCCGGAAGCGGTCCGCTCGATGGAGGGGTTAGGCGTCGCCGTCACAGTGGAGGCTTGCGTTCGCG
>JAJTYR010000033.1 GCA_021463505.1 Burkholderiaceae bacterium
CCGGCACATGCCGCCTGAGCGGCGGGTCGCGATGTTCCGTTGCGGCCATGTCGCGATCGTCGGTCGCCCCAATGTCGGGAAGTCGACGCTGCTGAACCGGCTGGTTGGACAGAAGCTGTCGATCACCTCCGATCGACCGCAGACCACTCGTCACCGCATCGTCGGCGTCGTCACGCGCCCCGATGCGCAACTGCTGTTCCTCGACAGCCCGGGCTACCAGACGCGCGCCGGGGGGGCGCTCGCGCGCGTGCTGAACCGTACCGCGCTGCAGGTGGCCCAGGACGCCGACGTGGTGGTGCTGCTGTGCGACGCCCGCCGCTGGGCTGCGGCCGACGCGCAGATCGCACGACGGCTGCCGACCGACCGTCCGGTGCTGCTGGCGCTGAACAAGATCGACGCGGTGGCCGACAAGGCGCGGCTGATGGCACTGGTCGAGCAGGCCCGCCGCGTGCGCGAGTTCGACGAAGTGGTGCCGATCAGTGCGCGCACCGGCCGCCAGGTCGACCTGCTGCTCGACTTGTGCGCGGCGCGCCTGCCGGAGGGGCCGGCGCGTTACGAGGCCGATGCGCTCACCGATCGCAGCGAACGCTTTCTCGCGGCCGAGTTGATCCGCGAGAAACTGTTTCGCCAGCTCGGCGACGAGTTGCCTTATGCGAGCACCGTGGAGATCGAGCGCTTCGAGGAAACGGCGAAACTGCGCCGCGTGCACGCGGCGATCCTGGTGGATCGCGAAAGCCAGAAACCGATCGTGCTGGGCGTGCGCGGCGAGCGGATCAAGCGCATCGCCACCGAGGCACGGCTCGACCTGGAGAAGCTGTTCGGCACCCGGGTATACCTCGAACTGTTCGTCAAGGTGAAGTCCGGCTGGGCGGCCAGCGAGCAGAGCCTGCGGACCTATGGCTACGAGTAGGACGCCAGAGCCGGCCTGGCTGCTGCACGCGACGCCGTACCGCGAAACCAGCCTGGTCGTCGACCTGTTCACCCGCGAGCACGGGCGCATCGCGGCGGTCGCCAAGGGGGCCAAGCGTCCGCGTTCGGCGCTGCGCGCGGTGTTGCTGCAGTTCCAGCCGCTGCTGGTGGCCTGGTCCGGGCGGCGCGAACTGCGCACGCTCACCGGCGTCGAGTGGACCGGCGGCCAGGCGGCGCCGCAGGGCGACGCGCTGCTGTGCGCGTTCTACCTGAACGAACTGCTGATGCGCCTGCTCGCGCGCGAGGATCCGCATCCGCCGCTGTTCGACGCGTACGGCGAGGCGATCGCGCGGCTCGCCGAAGGCTCGGTCCTGGACGAGACGCTGCGCCGCTTCGAGTGGCAATTGTTGCGCGAGATCGGCTACGCGCCCGACCTTGCTCACGATGCCGCCGGCAGGCCGATCGAGGCCGGCCGGCGCTATCGCTGGAGTCCGTCGGACGGTTTCGTGGTCGAGGACCCTGCCGGCGCGAGCAACGGCGAGGCGACGATCAGCGGTGCGACGCTCGGTGAGCTGGCGACAGGGCGATTCGGGTCCCACGCGGGCCGGCAGCAGGCAAAATACCTGATGCGCGCGATCCTCTCGCACCACCTGGACGGTGCGCCACTGAACACCCGGCAGATCCTGGTCGACCTGCAGAAGCTCTGAGTCACCGCCTTCCCGTCACAGTCCGGAACCGCCCGTCATGATCGAACTCGGCGTCAACATCGACCACGTCGCCACCGTGCGGCAGGCACGCCGCACCCACGAACCCGACCCGGTCTGGGCAGCGGTGGAGGCGCACCTCGGCGGCGCCGACGGCATCACGGTGCACCTGCGCGAAGACCGCCGTCACATCCAGGATGCGGACGTGCGGCGGCTGCGCGAGCTCACACACATCAAGCTGAACCTCGAAATGGCGGCCACCGACGAGATGGTCGGCATCGCGTTGCAGCTGCGTCCCGAAATGGCGATGCTGGTGCCCGAAGGGCGCCACGAGATCACCACGGAGGGTGGGCTGGACATCGTCTCGCAGGCGGCGCGCCTTGCGCAGGTGGTGGCGAGGCTGGCCGACGCGGGCATCGTCACCAGTGTCTTCATCGACGCCGAGCGGCGCCAGGTCGAGGCCGCCGCACGCATCGGTGCGCGCGTCTGCGAATTGCACACCGGCCCCTACGCGCACGCCTTTCACCTGCAGGGCCGCGACGCCCAGGGTGCCCCGGTGCTCGCCGAACTGGCGCGGCTGCGCGAAGCGGGCGAGGCGATCCGTGCGCTGGGCATGCGCTTCAACGCCGGCCATGCGCTGAATTATTTCAACGTGCAACCGGTGGCTGCGCTCGCCGGCGTGCGCGAACTGCACATCGGCCACGCGATCGTCTCGCGCGCGCTGTTCACCGGCATGCGCGAGGCCGTGCGCGAAATGAAGCGGCTGATCCGCGAGGGCGCCGCACGGCCAGCCGGATGATCTACGGCATCGGCACCGACATCGTGATCGTCGAACGGGTCCAGGGCCTGGTCGATCGTTACGGCGAGCGCTTCGCGCGGCGCGTGCTCGGGCCCGACGAGCTCGCCGAATACACCCGTCGCCTCGGCAAGGCCGGCCACGGCAACGGCTACGCCACGCGCTATCTCGCCAAGCGCTTCGCCGCCAAGGAGGCGTTCTCCAAGGCGCTGGGGCTGGGGCTGCGGGCGCCGATGACCCTGCAGTCGCTGCAGGTGCTCAACGACGCGCGCGGCCGGCCGGTGGCGCGTGCGCGCAACGAACTCGAACCGTACCTGCGCGGGCGCAGACTGATTGCGCACGTCTCGCTGTCGGACGAGGTCGACAGTGCGGTGGCCTTCGTGATCCTCGAGCAGGAGCGGCATTGATGGCGCAGGCGATGGCGCAAGACGGACCCGCGGTGGCGGGTGAGCGCACGAGGCAACCGCGCGGTCCGGTGGTGCTCGACGTGCAGGCGACGGAACTCGACGCTGCCGGGCGCGAACGGCTGATGCATCCGCTGGTGGGCGGCGTGATCCTGTTCGCGCGCAATTACGAGTCGCGCAGGCAGCTTGCCGGCCTGTGCGACGAGATCCACGCGCTGCGGCGCTCCAGGCTGCTGATCTGCGTCGACCACGAAGGCGGGCGGGTGCAGCGCTTCCAGAACGGCTTCACGCGGCTGGCGCCGATGCGCGAACTCGGAGAACTGTGGGATCGCGACGTGCTCGGTGCCTGCCGGCGCGCCACCGAAGTCGGCCATACGATCGGCAGCGAGTTGCGCGAAGTCGGGGTCGACCTCAGCTTCACGCCGGTGCTCGATCTCGACTGGGGGCGCTCGAAGGTGATCGGCAACCGTGCGCTGCACGCCGACCCGCGCGTCGTGGCGATGCTCGCGCGATGCCTCGCGCACGGCCTGCTGCTGGCCGGCATGGCCAATTGTGGCAAGCACTTTCCCGGGCACGGCTGGGCGCAGGCCGATTCGCACGTCGCGCTGCCCACCGACGAGCGCGACCTCGACACGCTGCTGGGCGCCGACGCCGCGCCCTACGGCTGGCTGGGCGCCGCGCTGCTGTCGGTGATGCCGGCGCACGTGGTCTACCCGCAGGTCGATGCATTGCCAGCCGGTTTCTCGCGGCGCTGGCTGCGCGACATCCTGCGTCGCAGGCTCGGCTTCCAGGGGTTGATCTTCAGCGACGACCTGACCATGGAGGGCGCCGCGGTGGCGGGCGACATCGTCGCGCGCGCGCGGACGGCACTCGCTGCCGGCTGCGACATGGTGCTGGTGTGCAACCGTCCGGACCTGGCCGATCGGCTGCTCGACGGGCTCGACTGGAGCCCGTCAGCGCATTTCGCGCAGCGGCTGAAGGCGCTGTTTCGCCGCTGAGCGCGGGGTGCAGATGTCCCGAGGCGACGATCCGCGGCAGCCTGGCGCGCAGCCCGCCGGGCCGGCTGCGGCGCCCCCGCAGCCGGCGGAGCCAGCGCCGTTCGACCTGCGCGACTTCCTCGCACGCCTGCCGAACCGCCCCGGCGTCTACCGGATGATCGGCGCCGCCGACGCGGTGCTCTACGTCGGCAAGGCGCGCGACCTCAAGAAGCGCGTGTCCTCGTACTTCACGCGCAGTCAGCAAAGCCCGCGCATCGCGCACATGCTCGGGCGCGTCGAGCGGGTCGAGATCACGGTCACGCGCTCGGAGGCCGAGGCGCTGCTGCTCGAGAACAACCTGATCAAGACGGCGGCACCGCGCTACAACATCCTGTTCCGCGACGACAAGTCGTATCCCTGCCTGAAGCTGACCGGTCACGCGTTTCCACGCGTCGTCTATTACCGCGGCGCGGTCGACCGGCGCAATCGCTACTTCGGTCCCTATCCGAATGCGTGGTCGGTGCGCGAGGCGATCCAGGCGCTGCAGAAGGTGTTCCGGCTGCGCACCTGCGAGGACTCGGTGTTCGCCAACCGTTCGCGCCCCTGCCTGCTGTACCAGATCGGCCGCTGCAGTGCCCCCTGCGTGGGCCTGGTGGACGCGCGCGCGTACGCCGCGGACGTCGATGCCGCGGCCCGCTTCCTGCAGGGTGGCCATCGCGAAGTGCTGGCGCAGATCGAGGCGGCGATGCACACCGCGGCGGCCGAACTGCGCTTCGAGGAAGCCGCGCAGCTGCGCGATCGGCTCGGCGCACTGGCGCGGATGCAGTCGCGCCAGTCGATGGAGGCGGGGCACGACGTGGATGCCGACATCATCGCCGCGGTGGTGCGTGGCGGGCGCGCCTGCGTGAACCTGGCGATGGTGCGCGGTGGCCGTCACCTGGGCGACAAGGCGAGTTTTCCGCTGCACGCAACCGAGGGCGGCGTGGCGGCCACGCCGGCCGAGATCGTCGAGGCGTTCGTTGCGCAGCACTACGACGGCGTGCCGGTGCCGCCGGTACTGGTCGTCGACGGACCGGCCCCCGACGAGACGCTGCTCGAATGGCTGCAGCAGCAGGCCGGCCATCCGGTGCAGTGGATCCGCCAGCCACAGGGCATGCGCCGCGAGTGGCTCGACCTCGCCCGGCAGAATGCGCAGCTGGCGATCGCGCGGCTGCTCTCGGAGGAGGGCTCGCAGAAGGCGCGCACCCGCGAACTGGCGCGCACGCTCGGGCTGGATGACGGTGGCGACCTCGACCGGCTGCGCATCGAGTGCTTCGACATCAGCCACACGATGGGCGAGGCGACGCAGGCCTCGTGCGTCGTCTACCAGCACCACGCGATGCAGCGCGGCGAGTATCGCCGTTTCAACATCGAAGGCATCGTCGGCGGCGACGATCCGGCGGCGATGCGCCAGGTGCTCGCGCGCCGCTACACGGACGTGACGCTGCCCGACGTCGTGCTGATCGACGGCGGGCAGGCCCAGGTCGGCGCGGCCCGGCAGGTGTTCGAGGAACTCGGGGCCGACCTGTCGGCGCTGGTGGGCGTGGCCAAGGGCGAGGGTCGCAAGGTCGGGCTGGAGACGCTCGTGTTCGCCGACGGCAGGGCGCCGATCACCCCCGGGCGCGACTCGGCGGCGTTGATGCTGGTCGCGCAGATCCGCGACGAAGCCCATCGCTTCGCGATCACCGGCATGCGTGCGCGTCGCGCGAAGGCGCGCAAGGGTTCGCGGCTCGACGAGATCGATGGCGTCGGGCCGAAGCGGCGCCAGCGCCTGCTGGCGCGTTTCGGAGGGCTGCGTGGCATCATGGCGGCAAGCGTCGACGATCTCGCCTCGGTGGAGGGCGTTTCGCGCGCGCTTGCCGAAGAAATCTACCGACGACTGCACTGATGCCGGTGCGGATGCGGCCGAAGCACCCGGGCCGCGGCCTCCGGTCTGGACCATGCCCTGGAACCTCCCGACGCTGCTCACGTGGACGCGCGTGCTCGCCATCCCGCTGCTGGTGGCCGTGTTCTTCCTGCCGGTGCCGCCGTTCACGCAAAATCTGCTGGCCACCGTACTGTTCGTCGCTGCCGCGATCACCGACTGGCTCGACGGCTGGCTCGCGCGGCGCTGGGGCCAGACCTCGGCGTTCGGTGCCTTCCTCGATCCGGTGGCCGACAAGCTGATCGTCTGCGTCGCACTGGTGATGCTGGTCGACCTGGGCCGCGTCGACGTGATCGTCGCGGCGATCATCGTCGGGCGCGAATTGACGATCTCGGCGCTGCGCGAATGGATGGCGCAGATGGGCGCGCGCGCCAGCGTCGCGGTCCATTCCATCGGCAAGTTCAAGACCGGGGCGCAACTGGTCGCCATCCCGATGCTGCTCTACGACGCGCGCCTCGACGGGTTGTTCCACACGCGCGTGCCGGGCACCTGGCTGATCTGGGTTGCCGCGGTCCTGACGGTGTGGTCGATGTTCTATTACCTGCGCCGCGCCTGGCCGGTGCTGCGCGACGGCGGCCGCCATGGCGGGCATGACCGGGATCCCGGGTAGCATCGCATTCCGGTCCGGGTTGTTGCGGTGCCGGTTTCTCATGGTTTGACTCGGCGTATCGGCGAGCTATAATCGACAGCTTTCGCCGCGCGGGAGTAGCTCAGTTGGTAGAGCGCAACCTTGCCAAGGTTGAGGTCGCGAGTTCGAGACTCGTCTCCCGCTCCAGTTCCTGAAGGGAAGCCGGCGCTTCCCTTTTTCGTTCACGGCTGCGCGGATTCCTTCCGGCGCAGCATGCGCACCCGGCGGGGTGGCAGAGTGGTTATGCAGCGGCCTGCAAAGCCGTGTACGCCGGTTCGATTCCGACCTCCGCCTCCATCGACTGTTGCCGACCGTTCGCGAGGTGACCGCGATTGCGGTATAAATCCGTTCGGCCGATGCCGCGGCGTCCGCGCGCCGACCCGGGGGAAACACCACAGGAGGTTCCATGCGCCGATTCGTCCGATCGATGATCCCAGCCGGTCTTGCGCTGTTCGGTGCGTGCTGCACCGTCGCGTTCGCGCAAGGGGCCAATCCCTACAATGGCACCTGGGCGCTCCAACTCGAGACGCCCCAGCGTGGCGCCGTACAGGGCAGCGTCGAGGTCAAGGACGAAGGGGGCGCCTACAAGACGGTGTCACATGACCGGCGCGACGCGTGCGCCGGCCGCGAGGCACCGATCGTGGTTCGCGCGGCCACTCCCGAGCAATTGACGTTTCGCGTCATGCGCTCCACCGTGCTTGCCGGGTGCCCTGACTTCCAGGTCCAGATGAAGCGGGTCGACGACACGCGCCTGGAGGGTGCGCTGGGCAATGGCTGGAAAGCGCAGATGACGCGGCAGTGACGGCGTCGTTGCCGGGCTCGCGCCATGAACGCGCACTTTCCGCACCTGCTCGCTCCACTCGACCTGGGCTTCACCACGCTTCGCAACCGCGTGCTGATGGGGTCGATGCACACGGGCATCGAAGACATCGGCAACGCCCACGAGCGCCTGGCGGCGTTCTACGCGGCGCGCGCCAGGGGCGGCGTCGGACTGATCGTCACCGGCGGCTTCGCACCGAACCAGGACAGCATCGTGATGCGCGGCGCGTCGATCCTGGACAACGAGACCGAGGCGCACAGGCACCGCGTGATCACGCAGGCGGTGCACGAGCACGGCGGCAGGATCTGTGTGCAGATCCTGCACACGGGTCGCTACGCCTACACGAAGCAGCCGGTGGCGCCGTCGGCGATCAAGGCGCCGATCAACCCGGCCACGCCGCGCGAGATGACCGAGGTCGACATCGCGCGGACGATCGCCGATTTTGCGCAGTGCGCGGCGATGGCCCGGCTCGCCGGCTACGACGGCGTGGAGATCATGGGCTCGGAGGGCTACCTGATCAACGAGTTCATCGCGCCGCGCACCAACCACCGCACCGACCGCTGGGGCGGTGCGTTCGGGAACCGGATCCGCTTCGGACTCGAAGTGCTGCGCGCGATACGCGAGCGCGTCGGACGCGAGTTCATCGTCATCTACCGCGTCTCGATGCTCGATCTGGTCGACGACGGCAGCACCTGGGACGAAGTGGTGGCGTTCGCCACGGCGCTCGAACAGGGCGGCGTGGACATCATCAACACCGGCATCGGCTGGCACGAGGCGCGCATTCCGACGATCATGACGGGCGTGCCGCGCGCCGCCTTCACCGCGGTGACGCGCCGGTTGATGGGGCACGTCAAGGTGCCGCTGGTCACGTCGAACCGCATCAACGACCCGCAGGTCGCCGAAGACGTCCTTGCGCGCGGCGACGCCGACATGGTGTCGATGGCGCGCCCGTTCCTCGCCGACGCCGACTTCGTCGCCAAGGCGGCTGCCGGTCGTGCCGACACGATCAACACCTGCATCGCCTGCAACCAGGCCTGCCTCGACCACATCTTCTCGATGCAGGTGGCGTCGTGCCTGGTCAATCCGTTCGCCTGTCACGAACTCGACGTAAAGGTCGAACCGGCGGTTGCGACGAAGAAGGTGGCCGTGGTCGGCGCGGGCCCGGCCGGGATGACCGCCGCGACGCTGCTCGCCGAGCGCGGCCACCGCGTCACGCTGTTCGACGCGGCCGGCGCGATCGGCGGCCAGTTCAATTACGCGCGACGCATTCCCGGCAAGGAGGAGTTCGGCGAGACCTTGCGCTACTACCGCAGCCGGCTGAACGACCTGGGTGTCGGGCTGCAACTGGGTCGGCGCGTCGGGGCGGCGGATCTTTCCGGCTTCGAGCACGTGGTCGTGGCTACCGGCGTCGTGCCGCGCACGCCGCAGATTCCGGGCATCGGCCATCCGAAGGTGATGGGCTACGGCGACGCGATCGAAGGGCGCAGGCCGGTGGGCGCGAAGGTGGCGCTGATCGGCGCCGGCGGGATCGGGTTCGACGTCGCCGAACTGCTGACGCACGCCGACGCGGGCGGCGAACTCGCCACCTATCGTCGGGAGTGGGGCATCGACATCGACTACACCGGGAATCGCGGCGGCCTGGGCGAACCCGCACCGCCGGCCTCGCCGCGCGAAGTGTGGCTGCTGCAGCGCAAGGCGACCAGACTCGGCGAGGGGCTGGCGAAGACCACCGGTTGGGCGCGCCGCCTGCTGCTGCAAAAGCGCGGCGTGCACATGATCGGTGGCTGTCGCTACCTGCGGATCGACGACGCTGGCCTGCATCTGCGGGTCGGCGACGACGAGCGCGTGCTCGACGTCGACAACGTGGTCATCTGCGCGGGCCAGGAACCGCAGCGCGAACTGGTGGCCGGGCTGGAGGCGGCGGGACTGCCGTACACGCTGATCGGAGGTGCCGACGTGGCCGCCGAACTCGACGCCAAGCGGGCGATCTGGCAGGCGGCGGAATTCGCGGTCGAGTTCTGATCTGCGAGCGTCGCTCAGCGCTGCGAGCCGGCGCGCTGCCTGCGAGTATCTGGACAGCGCGGCGTCGGTGAGCACATGGCGCCGCACTTCGCGTGTGTCGGCATCCAGCGCGATGGCTGGCAGCGACGGGCACGCCAGTGCCGCGGCCAGGGACAGCGATGCGCGAGCCATCCGACGATTCATTGGCACGATGAACTCCCTGCCGTCCACGCCAGCCCGGAGGGCCGATTGTGGACGAACTCCGGGAGCGGCTCGGGCGCGCACCCGTCACGCACCGTTTACACTCTCGCCCAGCGCGTCGCCCGGATGGCGAAACTGGTAGACGCAGCGGGCTTAAAACCCGCAGGCCTGAACAAGGCCGTGCCGGTTCGATTCCGGCTCCGGGCACCACAGGATTCTGGCGGGGATGGCACGTCACCGGCTCCCGCGTCGACCGCGCACGGCTGCCGCGAACCCGCGCAGGACTGCCAGTCGATGTCGCTGTCGGGTCGGGAGGTGCCTCGCGCCCTGGTGCCGAACAGCCAGGCACAGACGATCGCGTCGGCGTGCGTGACGAAGCAGCCACGCAGCCTCTCGATGACGCTCGGGTATCCATCCGGGAAACCCACCGCAGAACCGGGCGGGCGGTTACAGCCGGATCCAGCCGCGCCGCGCCGCGTGGTGCGCGAGCATGCCGAACAGCACCGCCAGCCCGGCGTGCCAGATCGCGATGCCGGCCGTCGCCAGGACGACGAAGCGCTCGGCCTTCTCGCCGCCGGTGGCGCGGCTGCCCAGCGCGAGTTGAAGCCCGGCCAGGAACAGGATGCTGCCGAGCACGGCGGGCGGCACCAGCGCGAACAGCAGCGCGACCGCATCGGCGAAGAGCAGGCCGATCACGAGGATCGTGGCGCCGAAGATCACCGGTGCGCGACCGCTGCGCGCGCCGAAGCGCCACTGTGCGGCCATGCCGCCGGCGCCGTGGCACAGCGGGATGCCGCCCATGGCACTGGAGGCGAGGTTCATCAGGCCGGTGGACAGCGCGACTGCACGCTCGCTCGTGGGGCGATCGGGAAAGCGCTGGTTGTTCTCGTCGACGATCGCGAACAGGGCATTGCCGAACGTCAGCGGCAGTTGCGGCAGCGCGAGCAGCAGCAAGCCGAGTTCCAGCGCACGCCACGACAACTGCGGCCAAGCGAACGAGGGCAGCGTCAGCGCGGGCACCAGGCGCGCTGCGTCGAACGCGTCGACGCGGCCTGCGAGCACGCTGGTGATGGCGCCGCCGAACAGCAGCAGCAGCATCGTGGGCATCCCGGGACGTGACAGCAGGATCATCGCGAGCGCCAGCGTCAGTGTCGACGCCATCGGCGTCGCCGACATCGTGCGCAGCCCTTCGAGCATGAAGGCGAAGCCCAGCCCCATGACGACGCCGAGCATCGCCTCGCGCGGCACGAGCGCGCTCAGCCGTGCGGCCAGGCCGGTGAGGCCGAGCGCGAGCCAGACGAGTGCGGTGCACAGGCCGGCGGCGACGGCCACCTGCGGGGTCATTCCCACGCCAGACCCCGCGTAGACGATCACCGAGGCACCGATCAGTTTCATCGGCTGCACCGGAAACGGCGTGCGGTACCACAGGCCTGCGGCGATCGACGCCAGGCCGATCGGCACCAGGACCCCCGCCGGCGCCATGCCGAGCACGCCCAGGTACGCAGTGACGAAAGGAATCAGCACGCCGAGGTCGCCGAACGCACCGGAGGTTTCGGCGAGCCACGAAGTGCGCCGCGGACCTTCGACGTCGGTGGACCCGATCCGCGCAGCGTCCGCGGCGGCCGCCGGGTCGGCAGTGACAGGCGGCGCTTCGGCAGGCTTCATCGGTCCTGGTCGAGCAGCGGCCGCAGCGCCGGCCAGACGTTGTCGAGCAGCCGCGGTTGCGCGTTCTCGTTGGGGTGGATCCGGTCGGGCTGGAACAGTTCGGGACGGTCGGCGACGCCGTCGAGGAAGAACGCCAGCAGCGACGCCTTTTCGCGCTCGGCCACGCGGCGAAACAGCGCGGCGAAGGCGTCGGCGTAAGGCCGTCCATAGTTCGGCGGCACCTGCATGCCCAGCAGCAGCGCACGCGCGCCGCTGACGCGCGTCGCGCGCGCAATGTTCGCGAGATTGGCTTCGGTGGCCGACAGGTCGAGGCCGCGCAGCGCGTCGTTGCCGCCGAGTTCGATCACGACGATCGCCGGACGGTGCCGTTCGAGCAGGGGCGCGATGCGGCTGTCGCCCCCGGCGGTGGTCTCGCCGCTGATGCTCGCGTTGACCACCTGCCACGGCGGGCGGCGCGCCGCCAGGCGCTGCGCGAGCAATTCGACCCAGCCCGCGCCGCGGCGCAGCCCGTATTCGGCCGACAGGCTGTCGCCGAGCACCAGCAGCGTGCGCGCGGCAACGCCGGGGCGCGAGGCGGCCCGGCCGAGTGCCGGCAGGCCCGCCGCGGCGGTACCGCCCACCAGCCAACGCAACAGCGCGCGTCGAGCGGATTCGCCGGCAGATGCGTTCGCAGCCAACAACCCGGACAGGGCGGGCAGGGCCGGGCGAAACCACGAGGTCGACACGGCGGATGGTTCCGGCCGTACGGGGTTGGACAGGCAAGCGCGATCAGGCATGGGACCGATTATCGCCTCGCGGGCCAGCCTGCGCGGGGGCAACGCGGCCAACTACCGGTAGACTCGGGCGGTTCGCGAGCAGGATCGCGGGCCCCTGCGAGACGCGGCGACTGGCGGATCGCCCCGGGAGCGCAGACGGTCGTGCCCAATGAAACCCGGAATCCACCTGGAATGGACGCAATCCTCGTCGAGCATCTGAGCAAGCGCGTCAGGGATGCGGACGGCTGGCTCACGATCCTCGACGATCTGTCGTTTCGTGTCGCACCCGGCGAGACGGTGGCCATCGTGGGCGCCTCGGGCTCGGGCAAGTCGACACTGCTGGGCCTGTTGGCGGGCCTCGACCTGCCGAGCGAGGGCACGGTGACGATGTTCGGCGAGTCGCTGTTCGCGCTGGACGAGGACGCGCGCGCCGCCTGGCGCGCACGCAATCTCGGGTTTGTCTTCCAGTCGTTCCAGCTGCTGCCCCAGATGACCGCGCTCGAGAACGTGATGCTGCCGCTCGAGCTGGTTGCAGCGCGCGGCGCGCGCGAGCGCGCACGTGCGCTGCTCGGGCGGGTCGGCCTGGAAGAGCGGTTGAGCCACTACCCGAAGACGCTCTCCGGCGGCGAGCAACAACGCGTGGCGCTGGCGCGCGCCTTCGCTCCGGCGCCCCGGCTGCTGTTCGCCGACGAGCCCACCGGCAGCCTGGACGCCGCCACCGGCGCCCGGATCATCGATCTGCTGTTCGAGCTCAATCGCGAAGCCGGTGCGACGCTGGTCCTCGTGACGCACGACCCGGCGCTGGCCGACCGCTGCGGCCAGCGACTGGCGCTGCATGCCGGGCGACTGGAAGCGGACGTCGTGGCCTGAAAACTCCGGCATGCGCGTCGTGCGCAGCTGCGCCGTCGCCGCCGTGCGCGCGGCCCGGGCGCGCGTGGCCCAGGCGTAAGGGGCTCAGGCGCGCGCCTCGCGGATGCGCGCAAGCAGGCTGCGCAGGTCGGATGCAAGGTCGGCAGGCAGTTCATGCGTCGGGTCGAGCAGCGGTTCGATGTCGCTCGCGAGCAATTTGCCGAGTTCGACGCCCCACTGGTCGAAGGAATCGATGTCCCAGAGCCAGCCGAGCGCCGCCGTCTTGTGCTCGTAGAGGGCAAGCAGGGCGCCGAAGCGCTCGGGGTCGAGGTGGTCGAGCAGAATCAGGCTCGACGGCCGGTTGCCCGGGCAGGCGCGATGCGCCGCCAGCCAGGCGGCCGCCTCGGTGCCGCCGGCGGCACGCTCTTGTGTCCCGTGCGCCGTCGAAGCGTTTTCGTTGCCCGAGCGCCCGTGCAGCAGCGCCTCGCGTTGCCCCAGCGCGTTGGCGAGCAGGGCATCGCCACGGCCCTCGGGATCGGGGTTCGATGGCACGACGACGATGAACTCGACCGGATGCGCCCGGGTGCCCTGGTGCAGCGCCTGGAAGAACGAATGCTGGACGTCGGTTCCGGGCCCGCCCCAGACCACCGGCGCTGTCGGCCAGTTCACCGGCAGGCCATCGCGGCCGACGCGCTTGCCGTTGCTCTCCATCTGCAACTGCTGCAACCAGGCCGTGAGACTGCGCAGTGCGTCGCTGTAGGGCACGACGACTTCGGTCGCGCCCGGCAAGGCCAGCGTGTTCCACAGCGACACCAGTGCCAGCAGCACCGGGGCATTGGCGGCCAGCGGCGCCTCGGCGAAGTGCCGGTCCATCGCGTGCGCGCCGGCGAGCATGGCGCGAAACGCCTGCGGACCCGCCGACAGCATCGCCGGCAGTCCGATCGCCGACCACAGCGAATAGCGACCGCCGACCCAGTCGCGGAACGGGAACACCGATTCGGGCGCCAGACCGAAAGCGCTCGCGGCCTCCAGGTTCGCGGTAATGCCGACCAGGTGGTGGCGAAGATCGGCGTGCCCGATGCCGCAGGCGGCGAACCAGTGGCGCAGCGCCTGTGCGTTGCGCGCGGTCTCCAGCGTGTGCCAGGACTTGGAGGCGACGATCGCCAGCGTGCTCGCGGGATCGAGCCCCTTGACCGCGCGTTCGAAAGCGCGCGGATCGACGTTCGACAGGTAGCGGATGTCCAGCCGCGGATGGGCGTGATCGATCAGCGCCTCGCAGGCCAGCTGCGGACCGAGATGCGAGCCGCCGATGCCGATGTGCAGCACGTGGCTGATCGGCTGACCGGTTGCGCCACGCCAGGCGCCGCTGCGCACCGCTTCGGAAAACCGGGCCATCCGATCGAGGGTCGCGGCCACCTCGGCAGCGATGCCGTCGTCAGCGGCAGCGCCGGGCGGGGCACGCAGCGCCACGTGCAGCGCCGGCCGTCCCTCGGTGAAGTTCACCGCCTCACCGGCGTACATCGCATCGCGACGCGCAGCGAGCGACGACGCTTCGGCCAGCCCGAGCAACGCATCGAGTGCGGCGTCGGGCAGGCGGTGCCGGGTGAGGTCGAGGTGCAGGCCCGCTGCGTCCAGGCTGAGTCGCCGCGCGCGCGCGGGTGCGTCGCGCAGCAGCGACGCGATGTCGACTTCGCCCGATGCGCGTGCCTGCCGCGTGACTTCGCGCCAGGCTTCCACACGTCGATCGTTGCCCATCCTGGCTCCTCGCATCGTGTCTCGTCATTCAGGCAGCGGGTTCGCGCAGTGCCGCGCGGATCCACTGTGGCAGTTCGGCGGCCGACAACCCTTCGGCGTGACCGTGCGCCGCCTCGAAGCGCATGCCGGCACGCCCATGCAGCCACGCGGCCCAGCAGGCGGCTTCCGCGGCATCGTACCGCTGCGCGAGCAGCGCCGCGATCATGCCCGCGAGCACATCGCCGGTGCCCGCGCTGGCCAGCGCCGGACTGCCCGCGCCGACGATCCGCCAGTCGCCGTCGGGACTGGCGACGATGCTGCCGGCGCCCTTGAGCAGCGCAACCATCCGGTAACGCTGTGCGAGTGCGAGCGCCGCCGCCAGGCGGTCGGCCTGGACCTGCGCGGCATCGCTGCCGAGCAGGCGCGAGGCTTCCAGCGGATGCGGCGTCATCACGCAGCGCGTGGGCGCCGAGACCGGTTGCGCGGCAAGCAGCGACGGGTCGGCCGCGATCAGGTTCAGGGCGTCGGCGTCCAGCACCAGCGCCGGGGCTGTCGATAGCGCGCCAGCGAGTCGCTGACGTGCGAGCACCGAGTCGCCCAGCCCGCAACCGATGGCCACCGCGTCGAAGGCGCTGAAATCGGGCTCGGCATGCGCCGTCATCAACTGCGGCTGGCCGGGGTCGAACGGCTCGGCGTCGGGCGCGCCGACAAAGACCTTGCCGGCGCCCAGCGCCTGTGCGCCGCGCCCCGCCAGCAGCGCCGCGCCGCGCATGCCGCGCGCGCCACCGTAGGCGAGCACCGTGCCGAAGCTGCCCTTGTGGCTGTCACGTGTGCGCGGGCGCGACATCGCCGCGGCGTTGTCCGCATCGAACAATCGGCCGATGGCCTGGCCGGCCTGGCCGGCGAACACGTCACGCTCGGCCTCGAGGCCGAGCGCGGCCACTTCGAGCGAGCCGACGTGATCGAGCGCGGCACCGGTGTGCAGGCCGGGCTTGTCGGCGATCATCGTCACGGTCACGCATGCGCGCATCGCGCAGCCGGCCGCGCCGCCGACGATCGCCCCGGCATCGGCGTCGAGACCGCTGGGTACATCCACCGCCACGACCGGCAGCGCCGCCCGGGTGATCGCGTCGCAGAACCGTCGCGCCTCGCCGGCGAGCGGCCGGTCGAGGCCGATGCCGAACAGTCCGTCGATGACGATCGGCGCGGCCGTGAGGCGTTCGGCCAGCCGGTCGGGCACGTCGACAGGCAATCCCGCCGCCTGCGCGGTGCACCAGGCCCCGGCGGCATCGCCGGACGACGGCGGCCCGGGCCGCAGCGCCACCGCGCTGCAGGCGTAGCCGCGCTCGCGCAGCAGCACCGCCGCAAGCAGCGCATCGCCGCCGTTGTTGCCCGGTCCGATCAGCGCCAGCACGGGTCGCCCCGGCGTCAGCGTGCGCGCCAGGCGCGCGGTAGCCGCAGCCACCGCTGCAGCCGCGCGCATCATCAGCGTGCCCGGCGGCAGCGCCGCGAGCGCCGCCGCTTCGAGGCGGCGCAGCGAGCGGGTGGGAAAGAGCGCGGACATCGTGACAACGATAGCGCAGATGCCGCAGGTGCCGATCGCGCGAAGGTGGGTGCCGGCTTCAGCCGATCGCGCGCATCTGCTGCGGCAGCCAGGTGGCCAGGTCCGGCAACAGGTAGATCAGCAATACCGCCACCACCATCAGCGCGAACATCGGCGCCGACTGGCGCGCGATCCAGGGCAGTTGTCGTCCGGTCATGCCCTGGATCACGAACAGGTTGAAGCCCACCGGCGGCGTGATCTGCGCCATCTCGACCACCAGCACGACGAACACGCCGAACCACAGCAGGTCGATGCCGGCGGCCTGCACCGTGGGCAGGATCACGCCCATCGTCAGCACGACCATCGAGATGCCGTCGAGAAAACACCCCAGCACGATGTAGAACAGCGCCAGCGCGATGATCAGCTGGAAGCGCGACAGGCCGAGGGTGGCGATCCATTCCGCCAGGTGGCGCGGCAACCCGATGTAGCCCATCGCCAGCGTGAGAAAGGCCGCCCCGGCCAGGATCAGCGCGATCATGCAATAGAGCCGCGTGGCACCGAGCAGCGACTCGACGAACGTGCGCCGGTCGAGCGAGCCCTGCGCGGCCGACAACAGCAGTGCGCCGACCACCCCGATCGCCGCTGCCTCGGTGGCGGTGGCGATCCCCGCGTAGATCGCGCCGAGCACCGCGGCGATCAGCAGGACCACCGGGATCAGGCTGCGCGAGGCCCACAGCTTCGCGCGCAGGTCCAGCGCCTGCTCGGCCGGCGGCACGCGCGCATGGTTGAACAGCGCCCACGCGATGACGTAGCCCATGAAGAGCAGCGCGAGCAGGATGCCGGGCAGCACGCCGGCCACGAACAACTGGGCGATCGACACGTCGGCGCTCACGCCGTAGACGATCATGATGATCGATGGCGGGATCAGCAGGCCCAGCGTGCCCGCACCGGCCAGCGTGCCGACCACGATGCCTTCGGGGTAGCCGCGCCGCGCCAGTTCGGGCAGCGTCATCTTGCCGATCGTGGCACAGGTGGCCGCCGACGAGCCGGAGACGGCGGCGAAGATCGCGCAGCCGATGATGTTGGTGTGCAGCAGGCGCCCGGGAAGCCGGTTCATCCACGGCGCGAGCCCCTGGAACATGTCGGCCGACAGCCGCGTGCGAAACAGGATCTCCCCCATCCAGACGAACAGCGGCAACGCGGTCAGCGTCCAGCTGGAGGCGGCGCCCCAGATCGTCACCGCCATCGCGTCGCCGGCCGGTCGCGACGAGAACAGCTCCATCGCGATCCAGGCCACGCCCGACAGCGCCAGGCCGATCCAGACCCCGCTGCCCAGCAGTGCGAACAGGGCCACGACCAGCAGCACGGTGACGGCGAGCTCGCTCATTCGACGCGCGACATTCCGGCCGCAGGTGTGACGCCACGACGGCCACGCAATTCGCAGACCAGCTCGTCGACGAAGGCCACCAGCAGGATCAGCGTGCCCACGACCATCGACAGCTGCGGCAGCCACAGCGGCGTGGCGTCGCTGGCCGTGGAGATGTCGTTGAAGAGGTACGACTGCCAGGCCAGGCGCACGCTGTAGAACGCGAGCAACCCGGCCAGCAGCAGCGCCACGCCCAGCGCCCAGCGTTCGAGTGCACGCCGCATGCGCGGACCGCCCGCGCCGAGCAGCAGGGTCACGCGGATGTGCTCGTTGCGCTTGAGCGTGTGCGCAAGCGACAGGAAGCCGGCCCCTGCCATCAGGTAGCCGGCATACGCGTCGGTGCCGGGAAGATAGAAACCGAACTGGCGCCCGGCGATCGCGACCAGCACCATCGCAAGCAGCCCGACCATGAACGCCGCCGCGATCCACGCGGCGACGTCGTAGAGGCGGTCGAGCGCCGCGCGCATCACATCTTGCCGTACGCGTCCAGGATCGCCTTGCCCTCGGTGCCGGTCTTCTTCAGCCAGTCGTCGACCAGTGCGTCTCCGACCTTCCGGAACTCGGCGGTCATCCGCGCCGACGGCGGCAGCACCTGCATGCCGTTCTTTTTCAGCTGGTCGAGGTACCAGACGGTCTTCTCCTCGGAGCTCTTCCAGCCGCGCGTCTCGGCGGCAGCGCCGGCCCCGAGCAGCGCGCTCTGTGTGGCCCTGTCGAGGGCGTCGAAGGCTTTCTGGTTCACGATCACCGCGTTCTTCGGCAGCCAGGCCTGCGTGTCGTAGAAGTACTTGATGTGCTCGTAGGCCTTGGTGTCGTAACCGGTGGAGCCGGAGGTGATGAACGATTCGACCGCGCCGGTGGCCATGGCCTGCGACAACTCGGCGGCCTGGATGGTGACCGGCTGCGCACCGAACATCTCGGCGATCTTCGCAGTGGCCGCGTTGTAGGAGCGGAACTTCACGCCCTTCAGGTCGCTCGCGGCGTCGAGCGCCTTCTTCGAATACAGGCCCTGCGGCGGCCAGGCCACCGTGTAGAGCAATTTCATGCCCTGCGAGGCGAGCAGTCTGTCGAGCGCCGGGCGCGCTGCGCGGTCGAGTTTGCGGGCGGCCTCGTAACTGGTGGCCAGGAACGGCAGCACGTCGACGCCATACAGCGGGTTCTCGTTGGAGAAGTTCGACAGCAGCACTTCGCCGATCTGCGCCTGGTTGCCCTGCACCGCGCGCTTGATCTCCGGCGCCTTGAACAGCGACGCGTTGGCGTGGATCGTGATCTTCAGCTTGCCGCCGGTGGCCCTGTCGACGTCGGCGGCGAACTGCACCAGGTTCTCGGTGTGGAAGTTGCTGGCCGGGTAGGCCGCAGGCAGGTCCCACTTGACCTGGGCGAAGGCAGTGCCCGCCGAAACGGCGAGTAGCAGGGACAGGAATCGGCTGGGTTTCATCGGACCTCCGTGACGGTGGATGGGCGGACGATGTGCAAGACGACGACGGCGGGCGCGAAGGGCGACCCGGCGCGGCCTGCCGGGCTTGAAGCTTAGGATCGATAAAGATAAATTGTCAACGTTTTATGAACGTTTCGGAGGTGTGCATGGCCAGCAGACCGCGCGGCGCACGATCCGGCGCGGCACCCGTGCCCGTGCCCGTGCCCGGGGCGCCACTGCGCATCCTGTCCTCGGCACACCTGGCCGACGGCGACTGGGGCGAGCTGTCCGAGTTCGAATTCGGGTTGATCGTGGCGACGCACGCGTTCGATCGCTGGGCGGTGCGCTGCATGGCCGCCGCCGGCATGCCCGACCTGACGATCACCGACGTGCTGGTCTTGCATCACGTGCATCATCGCGGCAAGGGCAAGAAGCTCGCCGACATCTGCTTCACGCTGAACTACGAGGACGCACACGTGGTCGCCTACGCGCTGCGCAAGCTCACCGGCCTGGGCCTGGTGCGCGGCGAGAAGAGCGGCAAGGAGGTGTTGCACTCGACCACGCCGGCCGGCGCTGCGCTGGCGGCGCGCTATCGCGCGGTGCGCGACCGCTGTCTGGTGGCGAGCGTGCCTGATCGGCTCGGCAGCCTGCCGGGCGGTGCCGGACGCGAGCGTGACGCACGCGGTGACGAACGCTCCGAACTCGCACACCTGGCGCGGATGCTGCGTACGCTGTCGGGGCTCTACGACCAGGCCGCGCGCGCCGCGGCTTCGCTGTGATGATCGCCGACCGCAGACCCGTTCGATGAACGCCTGGCAATTCTGGATCGACCGCGGCGGCACCTTCACCGACATCGTCGCGCGCCGCCCCGATGGCACGCTGGCCAGTGCCAAGCTGCTGTCGGAGAATCCGGAGCGCTACGAGGACGCCGCGGTCGAAGGCATCCGCCGGCTGCTCGGACTGGCGCCCGGCGAGCCGATCGCCGCCGCGCAGGTCGACGTGGTGAAGATGGGCACCACGGTGGCCACCAATGCGCTGCTCGAGCGCAGCGGCGAGCCGCTGGTGCTGGCCATCACGCGCGGCTTTCGCGATGCACTGCGCATCGCCTACCAGAACCGGCCGAAACTCTTCGAGCGCCGCATCGTGCTGCCGGAGATGCTCTACCGCGAGGTGATCGGGATCGACGAGCGGATCGGCGCCGACGGGGCGGTGGTGCGCGCGCTCGACGAAGCCGCCACGCGCGCCGCGCTGCAGCGCGCGTTCGACACCGGGTTGCGCGCGGTCGCGATCGTGCTGATGCACGGCTACCGCTACCCGGAGCACGAACGGCGCGTCGCGGCGATCGCGCGCGAGACCGGCTTCACGCAGGTTTCGGTGTCGCACGAAGTCTCGGCGCTGGTGCGCTTCGTGTCACGCGGCGACACCACCGTGGTCGACGCCTACCTGTCGCCGGTGCTGCGCCGCTACGTCGCGCGCGTCGCCGCGGCGATGCCGGGAGTGCGGCTGCAGTTCATGCAGTCCAGCGGCGGGCTCACGGACGCGCACGCGTTCCAGGGCAAGGACTCGATCCTCTCGGGGCCGGCCGGCGGGATCGTCGGCATGGCGCGGGTGAGCGCGGCCGCAGGATTCGACCGGGTGATCGGTTTCGACATGGGTGGTACCTCGACCGACGTGTCGCACTACGCGGGCGAGTTCGAGCGCGAATTCGAGACGCTGGTGGCCGGGGTGCGCATGCGCGCGCCGATGATGAGCATCCACACGGTGGCCGCCGGCGGCGGCTCGATCCTGCATTTCGACGGGGCACGGATGCGCGTCGGCCCCGATTCGGCCGGCGCCGACCCGGGGCCGGCCTGCTACCGGCGCGGTGGTCCGCTCACCGTGACCGACGCCAACGTGATGCTCGGCAAGCTGCAACCGGCGTTCTTTCCGGCCGTGTTCGGGCCCGGCGGCGACCAGTCGCTCGACGTCGACGTGGTGCGCGAGCGCTTCGCGGCACTGGCCGCGCGCATCGGCGAGCACACCGGACGTGTGATGAGCGCCGAAGAGGTGGCCCAGGGTTTCGTCGACATCGCGGTGGCCAACATGGCCAACGCGATCAAGAAGATCTCGGTGCAGCGCGGTTACGACGTTACGTGCTATGCGCTCACCACCTTCGGTGGCGCCGGCGGGCAGCACGCCTGCGCGGTAGCCGACGCGCTTGCGATGCCGCGGGTACTCGCACACCCGCTGGCGGGGGTGCTGTCGGCCTACGGCATGGGGCTGGCCGAGCAGGTCGCGATGCGCGAGTGTTCGATCGAGCGGCGCCTCGACCCGGAGGGCGTCTTCGAGGCGCGGCGCGCGCTGGAGCGGCTCGAAGCACAGGCGCGCGCCGAACTGGTCGCGCAGGGCGAGCGCGCGCAGGCGCTGCGCGTGCGCCACCGTCTGCACCTGCGTTACGAAGGCACCGACACGGCGTTGCCGGTCGATGCGGCCGATGAGGCGACGATGCGCAGCTGCTTCGAGACGGCCTACCGGCAGCGCTTCGCATTCCTGATGCCTGGGCGGCCGCTGGTGATCGAGTCGGTGGTCGTCGAGGCGCTCGGCGAGGTGGTCGCTGAGGTGGTCAGTGAATCGGGGCACGGTGTGACGCTCGCTCCGGCCGCACGGCGCGACGGACCGCTCGAGCCGCAGGCGCGCGTGTCCGTGTTCACGCAAGGTGCCTGGCGCGACACGCCGCTCTACCTGCGCGAGCGGATGATCGCCGGCGACGTCGTCGATGGTCCGGCCGTGATCGCCGAGGCCACCGCGACCACCGTCGTCGAACCCGGCTGGCGCGCAACGACGAGCGTACGCGCCGACCTGGTGCTCGAGCGCCACCTGCCGCGGCCACGGCGCGTGGCGGTGGGCACCGACGCCGACCCGGTGATGCTCGAGATCTTCAACAATCTGTTCATGTCGATCGCCGAACAGATGGGCTATCGGCTGCAGAACACCGCGCACTCGGTGAACATCAAGGAGCGGCTCGATTTCTCCTGCGCAGTGTTCGATCGCGACGGCAACCTGGTGGCCAATGCCCCGCACATGCCGGTGCACCTCGGCTCGATGGGCGCGAGCGTGCGCGCGGTGATCGACGCACATGACGGCGTTCACGCCGCAGCGCAGGCACGGGGGTACGCCGCTGCGCCGCTCGAACCCGGCGATGTCTACGTGCTCAACGATCCCTATGCCGGCGGCACGCACCTGCCCGACGTCACCGTCATCACGCCGGTGTTCGATGCGGCGGGCGCCGAGATCCTGTTCTACGTGGGCTCGCGCGGCCACCACGCGGACATCGGTGGCACCACGCCGGGCTCGATGCCGCCGGAGAGCACGCACATCGACGAGGAGGGCGTGCTGCTGACCGACTTCGCGCTGGTGCGCGCCGGACGCCTGCGCGAAACCGAATTGCGCGAGGCGCTGGCCTCGGCACCTCATCCGGCGCGCAATCCCGACCAGAACCTGGCCGATCTGCGCGCGCAGGTGGCCGCCAACGAGAAGGGCCGCGAGGAACTGCTGAAAATGGTGCGCCACTTCGGGCTGGACGTGGTGCGCGCGTACATGGGCCACGTGCAGGACAACGCCGAGGCCTCGGTGCGAAGGGTGATCGGCGCGCTGAAGGACGGGGCCTTCGAGCTGCCGCTGGACAACGGCGCGGTGATCCGGGTGTGCATCACGGTGGATCACGCCCAACGCTCGGCGCGAATCGACTTCGGCGGCACCTCGGCGCAGCAGCCGAACAACTTCAACGCGCCGCACGCGGTGACGATGGCGGCGGTGCTCTACGTGTTCCGCACGCTGGTCGACGACGAGATCCCGATGAACGCCGGCTGCCTGAAGCCGATCGAGGTGATCGTGCCCGAAGGCTCGATGCTCAATCCACGCTACCCCGCGGCGGTGGTGGCCGGCAACGTCGAGACCTCGCAGTGCATCACCAGCGCCCTGTACGGCGCGCTCGGCGTGATGGCCTCGGGGGCGCCGACGATGAGCAACTTCACCTTCGGCAACGCGCGCTACCAGTACTACGAGACGATTTCGGGCGGCTCGGGTGCGGGCGGCGTGTTCGACGACGAGGGTCGGCTCTGCGACGGCTTCGACGGCACCTCGCTGGTGCAGACCCACATGACCAATTCGCGGCTCACCGACCCCGAGATTCTCGAAGCGCGCTTTCCGGTGCGGCTGGAGAGTTACGAGATCCGCGCGGGCTCGGGTGGAGCCGGACGCTGGCGCGGCGGCGACGGCGGCGTGCGGCGCATCCGCTTCCTCGAGCCGATGACTGCGTCGATCCTCGCCAACGGCCGCGTGCACCCGGCGTTCGGCGCCGCCGGCGGCCAGCCCGGGGCGCCCGGGGCCGACTACGTGGTGCGCGCCGACGGGCGCGTCGAGCGGCTGCGCCACGCCGATCGCGCGGAACTCGCCGCCGGCGACCTGTTCGTCGTCGAGACCCCCGGCGGCGGAGGGTTCGGTGCCCCCTGAGGACCTATAATCGAAGGTTCACGCGGCGCGTGCGGCTGCCAGTGCGGCCGTACGGCGCAGTGCGCGACTTACCTGGACCGCGACCGCCTCATGCCCGCGTACCTGATGCTTGCCGGACCGCCTGCGTTGTCCGGATTTCGTCTCGGGCGACTGCTCGGGCAGTTGCGCCGCATCGACGTGCGTGCGGTCGGCCTCGACGCGCACTTCGTCTACGCGCTCTGGAGCGACGAGCCGCTGTCGGTCGACGCGCAGGCACGGCTCGCGGCGCTGCTCGACGTGCCGGCCGAGGCGCGGGCGCCCGACGGACAGCCGATCTGGGTGATGCCGCGCCTGGGCACCGTTTCGCCCTGGGCCAGCAAAGCCACCGACATCGTGCGCAACTGCGGCATCGCCGGCGTGCGACGCGTCGAGCGCGGCATCGAGTTCCGGATCGAGGCCCGCAGTGGCCTGCTGGCCGGGCTGGTCGGCACCACGCGCTTCGAACCTGCGGAAATGGCAGCGCTGGCCACTGCGCTGCATGACCGGATGACCGAAACCGCGCTGCTCGAAGCGCCCGAGCCCGCGGCGCTGTTCGCACCGCTGCCGGGCGAGCCGATGCGGGCGATCGCCATCGGTCGCGACGGGCGGGCGGCGCTCGAGGCGGCCGATCGCGCGCTCGGCCTGGCGTTGTCGGCCGACGAGATCGACTACCTGCTCGAGGCCTTCGTGCGCGCCGGCCGCGATCCGACCGACGTCGAGCTGATGATGTTCGCGCAGGCCAACTCCGAGCACTGCCGCCACAAGATCTTCAACGCGAGCTGGACGATCGACGGGGCGCCGCGCGACGAGACGCTGTTCGGCATGATCCGCAGCACGCATGCGGCGCACCCGGCGGGCACCGTGGTCGCGTATGCCGACAATGCGGCGATCCTCGAAGGCGGGCCGGCGCAACGCTTCCATCCGGTGCCATCGGCCAACGGTTTGTATCGGCCCGCCGGGCGGCTCACGCACGCGCTGCTCAAGGTCGAGACGCACAACCATCCGACCGCGATTTCGCCGTTTCCGGGCGCCGCCACCGGGGCGGGCGGCGAGATCCGCGACGAGAGTGCCACCGGCCGCGGCGCGCGGCCGCGATACGGTCTCACCGGCTTCACCGTCTCGAACCTGCGCATCGGGGGCTTCGAGCAACCGTGGGAGAACGCGCGCGACGTGATCGGACCCGTCGATCCGCAGGCGGGCGAACCCGCGCCCTACGGCCTGCCGTCGCGCATCGCCACGCCGCTGCAGATCATGATCGAAGGGCCGATCGGCGGCGCGGCGTTCAACAACGAATTCGGCCGCCCGAACCTGCTCGGTTATTTCCGCACCTACGAGCAGAACGTCGGGGGCACGCTTCGCGGCTATCACAAGCCGATCATGATCGCCGGCGGCGTGGGCAGCGTCGATGCCGTGCACGCCGCGAAGCTCGACCTGCCGCCGGGCACGCTGCTGCTGCAGCTGGGGGGGCCGGCGATGCGCATCGGCGTGGGGGGCGGGGCCGCCTCGAGCATGGGCGCCGGCAGCAACACCGCGGAACTCGACTTCGATTCGGTGCAGCGTGGCAACCCCGAGATGCAGCGGCGCGCGCAGGAAGTACTCGATCGCTGCTGGGCAATGCACGAAGACAATCCGCTGCTGTCGATCCACGACGTGGGAGCGGGCGGGCTGTCGAACGCGTTTCCCGAACTGGTCCACGGAGCGGGCCGCTCGGGGCATTTCGACCTCGACAAGGTGCCGCTCGAAGCCTCGGGGTTGTCGCCCGCCGCGATCTGGTGCAACGAGTCGCAGGAGCGCTACGTGCTCGCGATCGCGCCCGGGACGCTCGCCACCTTCGACCATCTGTGCCGCCGGGAGCGCTGTCCGTACGCGGTGGTGGGGCAGGTGAGTGACGACCGGCAACTGGTGGTCGAGGCGAGTGCGGCCGACGGCGCGCGGCTGCGCCCGGTGGACATGCCGATCGACGTGCTGCTGGGCAAGCCGCCGCGCATGCATCGTGACGGTCAGCGGCGCGCGCGCGCGCTGCCGCCGGTGGTGGCGGCGGGTCTCGATCTCGCCGAGGTGGCCGCCCGCGTGTTGCGCCTGCCGGCCGTGGCGAGCAAGGCTTTCCTGGTCACGATCGGCGACCGCAGCGTCGGCGGCCTGAGCGCGCGCGACCAGATGGTCGGACCGTGGCAGGTGCCGGTGGCCGACTGCGCGGTCGGCCTGGTCGACTACGACGGATACCGCGGCGATGCGCTGGCGATCGGCGAGCGCACGCCGCTGGCGGTGATCGATCCACGCGCCGCCTCGCGGATGGCCGTGGCCGAGGCAGTGACCAACATCGCCGCGGCGCCGATCGCGTCGATCGACCAGATCAAGCTGTCGGCCAACTGGATGGCCGCCTGCGGCGATCCGTCCGAGGATGCCGATCTCTTCGACGCGGTCGAGGCCTGCACGGTGCTGTGCCGTCGGCTCGGCCTGTCGATCCCGGTGGGCAAGGATTCGCTGTCGATGCGCACCGTCTGGCAGGAGCGCGTGCACGGCCGGCTCGCCGAGACCACGCTCGACAAGCAGGTGCTCGCGCCCACCTCGCTGATCGTGACCGCGTTCGCACCGGTGGCCGACGCGCGACGCGTGCTCACGCCGCAGCTGGCGCGCGGCGTCGACTCGGTGCTGATCCTCATCGATCTCGGCATGGGGCGCCGGCGGCTCGGCGGCTCGGCGCTCGCGCAGGTGACACAGCAGGTGGGCAACGCCGCGCCCGACCTCGACGATCCCGAGGCGCTGGCGCGCTTCTTCGCGGTGATCCAGCGCCTGAACGCCGAAGGCCGGCTGCTCGCCTACCACGACCGTTCCGACGGCGGGCTGTTCGCCACCGTCTGCGAGATGGCCTTCGCGGGGCGCTGCGGGGTGGCGGTGAACCTCGACCTGCTGACGATCGACCCGAATGCCGAAGACTGGGGCGACTACAAAATCCGCCCCGACCAGGTCGCGGTGCAGCGCGACGAAATCACGTTCGAGGCGCTGTTCAACGAAGAACCCGGCGCGGTGGTGCAGGTGCGCGCGGCCGATCGCGACGCGGTGCTGGCCGTCCTGCGCGAGGCCGGGTTGTCGAAGCACTCGCATGTGATCGGCAAACCGCAGGCCGGGGAGACGATCGAGTTCCATCGCGACGCGAAGCGCGTCTATGGCGCCTCGCGCGCGACGCTCGAGCAGGCCTGGAGCGAGACCAGTCACCGCATCGCCGTACTGCGCGACCATCCCGAGTGCGCCGCCGAGGAATTCGAACGCATCGCGCGCACCGACGATCCCGGCCTGCACCTGAAGCTCGGCTTCGATCCGGGCGAGGACATCGCCGCGCCGTACGTGGCGCGTGGCGCGCGCCCGCGCGTGGCGGTGCTGCGCGAGCAGGGCGTGAACAGCCAGATCGAAATGGCAGCGGCGTTCCATCGCGCCGGGTTCGACGCGTTCGACGTTCACATGACCGACCTCGCCGAGGGGCGCCACAAGCTGGCCGAGTTCCGTGGGCTGGTCGTCTGCGGCGGCTTCTCGTACGGCGACGTGCTCGGCGCGGGCAGCGGCTGGGCGCGCTCGATCCTGTTCAACGCCGCAATGGCCGAACAGTTCGCGCTGTTCTTCGGCCGCGCCGACACCTTCACGCTGGGCGTGTGCAACGGCTGCCAGATGATGTCGCAACTGAAGGCGATCATCCCGGGCGCGGCGCACTGGCCGCGCTTCCTGCGCAACCGCTCGGAGCAGTACGAGGCGCGCCTGACGATGGTGGAAGTGCTGGAGTCGCCGTCGGTGCTGTTCGCCGGCATGGCGGGCAGCCGCATGCCGATCGTGGTCGCGCACGGCGAGGGGCGCGCGGACTTCGACTCCGGCGAGCAGCAGCGACACGCCGGTGCGGCGCTGCGTTTCGTCGACAACGACGGCTCGCCGGCGCTCGCGTATCCGGCCAACCCGAATGGCTCGGCCGACGGCCTGGCCGGTTTCACCAGCGCCGACGGGCGCGCAACCATCCTGATGCCACATCCGGAACGGGTATTCCGCTCGGTGCAGATGAGCTGGCGCGACCCCACGCTCGGCGAGGATTCGCCGTGGATGCGCCTGTTCCGCAACGCTCGCGCCTGGGTCGGTTGACCCGATGTTGTCCACCGTCAACGTCACGATGCAGTTCGGGGCGAAGCCCCTGTTCGAGAACGTTTCCGTCAAGTTCGGCGAGGGCAACCGCTACGGCCTGATCGGGGCCAACGGCTCGGGCAAGTCCACCTTCATGAAGATCCTCGCCGGCGACCTCGAGCCCAGCTCGGGGCAGGTGATGCTCGACGCGAACGAGCGGCTCGGCACGCTGCGCCAGGACCAGTTCGCGTTCGAAGACCGGCGGGTGCTCGACGTGGTGATGATGGGCCACCACGAGATGTGGCAGGCGATGAGCGAGCGCGACGCCATCTACGCCGACCCGCAGGCGAGCGAAGACGACTACATGCGCGCGGCCGAGCTCGAGGCGCGCTATGCCGAGTTCGGCGGCTACACCGCCGAGGCGCGCGCCGGCGAGCTGCTGCTCGGGCTGGGTATTCCGGCCGCGCAGCACGGCGGGCCGATGCGCGAGGTCGCGCCAGGCTGGAAGCTGCGCGTGCTGCTGGCGCAGGCGCTGTTCGCCGACCCCGACGTGCTGCTGCTCGACGAGCCGACCAACAACCTGGACATCGACACCATCCGCTGGCTGGAGCACGTGCTCGACGTGCGCGATTCGACGATGGTGATCATTTCGCACGACCGGCACTTCCTGAACTCGGTGTGCACGCACATGGCCGACCTCGACTACGGCGAACTGCGCGTCTACCCGGGCAACTACGACGACTACATGCTCGCCTCGGCGCAGGCGCGCCAGCGCCAGCTCGCGGCCGGCGAGCGCGCGAAGGAGCGCATCGCCGAACTCCAGGAGTTCGTCCAGCGCTTCGCGGCCAACAAGGCCAGGGGGCGGCAGGCGACGTCGCGCCAGAAGCTGATCGCGCGGATCCGCGCCGAGACGGTCGAGGTGAAGCCCTCGTCGCGCCAGAACCCCTACATCCGCTTCGAGCAGGCCCGGGCGATGCACCGGCTGGCGGTGGAGGTCGAGGGTCTCGAATTCCGCTACGAAGGCGCGCAGCAACCGGTGTTCAGCGGTTTTTCGACGATCGTCGAGGCCGGCGACAAGGTGGCGATCGTCGGCGCCAACGGCGCGGGCAAGACGACGCTGCTGCGCTGCCTCGCAGGCGCGGTGCCGGGCGGCCTGGCGCCCACGCGCGGCACGGTCCGGTGGTCGGAGAACGCCGACATCGGCTACATGGCGCAGGACGTGCATCCCGATTTCGAAAGCGACGACACGCTCACCGGGTGGATCGGCCGCTACACGAAGGCCGGCGACGACGACCAGACGGTGCGCGGCGTGCTCGGGCGCCTGCTGTTCCCGGGTGACGAGGTGCGCAAGCCGGTGCGCGTGCTCTCGGGCGGTGAAAAGCACCGGATGAGCTTCGGCCGGCTGATGCTCGGGCGCCACAACGTGCTGATGCTCGACGAGCCCACCAACCACCTCGACATGGAGTCGATCGAGTCGCTGCAGCTGGCGCTGGAGAAGTTCGCCGGCACGCTGTTCGTCGTCTCGCACGACCGCCAGTTCGTCGACGCCGTCGCCACCCGGGTGATCGAGGTGCGCACGGGCGGCGTCATCGTCGACTATCGCGGCGACTACGAGCGCTACCTGGCGAGCCAGGGGATCGAGTAGGGTTCGTCGTGTGAACAGGTCCTGGCGGAGGGAGCGGGCTTGGCGCGGCTGCTGGTGATCGAGGACGATCCGGAGATCGGCGCCAACGTCTGCGACTTCCTGCGCCAGCGTGGCCACGATCCGGACTGGGCCCCGGACGGCTACGTCGGGCTGGCGCTTGCCGCGAGCCAGGCGCCCGAACTCGTGGTGCTCGACCTGAACCTGCCGCGCATGGACGGATTGACCTGGTGCCGGCGCTACCGCGAGGAACTGGACGGGCGGGCACCCGTCATCATGCTGACCGCGCGTGATGCGCTCGACGACCGTCTGGCCGGGTTCGGCGCGGGCACCGACGACTACCTCGTCAAACCGTTCGCGCTGGCCGAACTCGCAGTACGGGTCGAGGCGCTGCTGCGGCGTGCGCAAGGCCGTGCGCTCGGCGGCGTGCTGCGCCAGGGGCGCCTCGAGATCGATCGCGATGCGCGCTGCGTGTGCGTCGATGGTGCGCCGGTGCGCCTGCCGCCCAAACCCTACCGGCTGGTCGAACTGCTCGCCGATCGCGCCGGAAAGGTCTTCACACACGAAGAGCTGGAACGCGCGATCTGGGGCGACGAGACGTTTCGTTCCGAGGCGCTGCGCACGCTGGTGGCGGCCACGCGGCGCCTGTTCGTGCAGACCGGTTGCGGGCTCGATCCGATCGAGACGCTGCACGGCCACGGTTACCGGTTGCGCGCCCGATGAGCGCGTGGATGCGGCGGTCGCCGCGGCGCCCGTCGCTGCGCTACCAGCTCGCCTGGAGCTTCGCCGCGCTCGCACTGGCGGTGGCGTTCGCGCAGGCTGCGCTGGTCTGGTTCACCGGCTACCGGGCCGAAGAAGCGATCATCGACGACATCACCGCCGAGCAGCTGCACCTGAGCATCGCCCAGTATCGTCGCGATCCGGCACTGGCCCAGCCGAACACGCCCGACATGCGGCTGTACGTCGCGGCCGACGGCGATCGCTCGGCGCTGCCCGAATTCCTGCGCAGCCTTCCGCAGGCGGCTGGCAGCCACGAGCTGTTTCCAGGCGGGGGCATCGAGTATCACGTCGCGGTCGCCCGCGACGGCCGGCACTGGTTCTACCTGGCCTACGACGTCGCCGAGCACGACCGCAGGCAGCAAAACGTGCTGGCGGTGCTCGCCGCTTCGGTGCCGGCGATCGCGCTGCTCGTGCTGGTCGTGGGCAGCGGGCTCGCACGACGGCTCACCGGAGACCTCGAGCGCCTGTCGCTCGCGGTGCGCGGCGAATCGGCTTGCGGCCGTGGCACGGAACTGGCCGCCCTCGCGCGCCACGCGGAATCGGCCGACCTCGCGATGGCCCTCGACGACCAGCGGCACCGCCTCGATGCGGCGCTGGTGCGCGAGCGCGCGTTCTCGGCGGCCGCCAGCCACGAGTTGCGCACGCCGCTGATGCGTGCCGGCAGTACGCTCGAACTGCTGCGCGCCACCCGTCTCGACGAACAGCAGCGCCTACGCGTCGAGCAGCTCGGGGCGAGCCTCACCGAGATCACCCTGCTCACGGCCGGCCTGCTGCGCGTGGCCCGCGGCGGCACGCGGGACGCGGGCGCAGCGATCGACCTGCGCGCACTCGCCACCGACGTTGCGGCGCACCTCGAGGCGGAGGCGCGTGCCCGTTCGATCGTGGTGTCGACGCAAGGGCCACCGGGCGTCAACGCCATCGGAGATCGCGACGCGCTGTGGATCGTTCTGGTGAACCTGCTGCGCAATGCGATTCGCCACAGCGGTGGTACCCGGGTGAGCGTCGACTGGGGGGACGGGGCGCTGACGATCTCCGACGATGGTCGGGGTTTCGACGCCGGACGGGCTTCCGACGCACGCCGGCCAGGCGTGGGCAGCACCGTCGACCGCGCAGGCGACGGCGAAGACGGTCACGGCCTGGGCTTGAGCATCGTCGAGCGCATCTGCGAGGCCGCAGCCTGGCGGCTTGCGCTCGACAGTGTCCCGGGCCGGGGCACGCGGGTGACCATCACGATCGCCCAGGTGCGCGAACCCGGCGACGAACGTTCCGGCTGAGGGCCGCCGAGGGCCGCCGAGCGTCGCCGAGGGCCGCCGAGGGCCAGCGCTCGCGAATTCCTCACATCTCCGACGTGTCGGCCTCACGGCCGGGCAGGCAGGCTGTGCCTCGTGCCCGACCGATCTTCTTCGATGGTTCGTCTCGTTCGCCTGTTGTCGCACCAGGCGACGAATACCGCGACGGTGTGGTTTGTTACCTCGTGGTGCGCCGCCACTGCGCTGCGCGTTGCCCTGGCCGCACTGCGCTGGGACGAGCTCGATCACGACGCCGCTGCACTGCCCGGCGCATTCGCGTACGGGGCGCTCGTCGATGCGGCGCTGGCCGCTGCCACAGCGTTGCTCGTGCTCGCGTTCGGCGCGTCGACGCACTTCGCGCCGCGCGAGCGCGTACGACGCCGGATCCGGCGCGCGCTCGGGTTCGCGCTCGCCGCCGGTACCGCCGCGGTCGCGCTCTTTGGCGTGGCCGCCGCGTGGTGGCGCGAGCGCATCTGGCCGGTGCACGCGCAACGCGCATGGTCGTGGCCGGCACGTGTCCGGGTCACGTTACTGGCCGTCGCGGTCGCGGTTGGCGCGGCACGCGCGGGGATGACGCTCAACGACGCGGCGGCATCGGCCCGCAGCCTGCGCGCCAATGTGCGCAACCAGGAACCTGCACGCAACGGTCCGGCCAGTTTCGCCGCGGCGGTGCGCGACAACGAACTGTCGTTCCGGCGCTTCTACGCCACCCTTGACGACGGCCGCGTGCGCCAGCTCGCCGGCGACTGGCCGCGCCCGCGATCTGTGGCGATGCCTGTTCCCGCGAACGGGAGGCCGATGAACGCGCAACGCCCGCATCACGTCGTGATCGTTCAGGTCGAGAGCCTGAGCGCCGCCTTCCTCGGCGTATTCGGCAACCCCAAAGGCCTCACGCCGAAGCTCGACCACCTCGCGCGCGAAGGCGTGCTGTTCAGGCAGCTCTACGCGACCGGCACGCGCACGGTGCGTGGACTCGAGGCGCTGTCGGCGGCACTGCCGCCGCTGCCCGGCCAGGCACGGGTGCGTCGGCCCGGCAACGTCAACCTGGTCACGCTCGGTGCGGTACTGCGGGAGCAGGGGTTCGAGTCCAGCTTCCTGTACGGCGGCTACGGGTACTTCGACAACATGAATGCGTACTTCGGCGCCAACGGCTATCGGGTGCGAGATCGCCACGACATTCCGTCCGGGCGCATCGGTTTCGCCAACATCCGGGGCATTGCCGACGAATACCTGTTCGACGACGCGCTCGCGCGGATGGATCGCGCCACGTCCGCCGGTGGGCGCCAGTGGCTGTACCTGACGACGACGTCGAATCATCGACCGCACACCTGGCCGCAGGGTCGGATCGACGTTGCTTCGGGGAGCGGCCGCGAGGGCGCAGTCCGGTACACCGACTGGGCGATCGGCCGCTTCATCGAGCAGGCGCGCACGCATCCGTGGTTCGACGAGACGTTGTTCGTGATCGTCGCCGACCACTGCGCCTCGGTGGCAGGCAAGACGCGCCTGCCACCGTCCCACTTCGGGCCCACGGTGCAGGAGCGCGCCTGGATCGCCAACTACCAGGAGATCGGAAGGCTCACGCGCGGCGAGCACGGCAGCCTCGACCTGGTGGTGCTGGCGCCGATGCGCCGCGTCGCGCAATACCGTGTCGATCCCGATGGAGTCGCCCGCCGGGTGCCGGTGGACGCCGTCAGGGCGGCGGGGGCCATCGCCGACTATCCGCTGGCCGATGACCTGATCCAGTCGGGGCGTTATCGCGCGGTGCCGGCCGGCGCGCTGCGCGTCGCGCGTGGCGTCGGCGCAGACGGCGACGGCGGGCAGCCGGGCCAATGGATTCATTGACCCGGGTCGACAAGGCGATGCACAGGGTGATGGACAGGGCGACGCCCGTTCCGAAGCGGGTCGCTGGCCACCGCCGCCCGCTGCTGGCCGTCTGGACCCTGGCGCTCTGGCTGGCGGTGGCCGGCAACCTGCCCCTGTGGGCCAGGGTCGCCACGCTGGGCGGTTCGGGTTCGCAGCAACTGGCGCTCTTCGGCGGGTTGGGCTTGATGGTGGCGGGCGGCACGGCGGCGCTGCTGTCGCTCGCCGCCTGGCCGCGCGTGTTTCGCACGGTGGGGAGCGTGCTGGCGCTGGTGAGCGCCCTGAACAGCTACTTCATGCTGCAGTATGGCGTGGTGATCGACCTCGGCATGCTCGCCAACGTCGCACAGACCGACCTGCGCGAAGTGCGCGACCTGCTCTCCTGGCCGCTGCTGCTCACCGTGCTCGTCGTGGCCGGTCCGCCGACCTGGTGGATCTGGCACCGGCCGCTTGCGCGCCGCGGCTGGCTGCCGCAGTGCGGGCGAAACGCGCTCGGAATGGTCGGCGGCCTCGCTCTGGTGACGCTCGCGGCGCTGCTCGCGTTCCAGGATCTCGCCTCGCTGATGCGCAACGACCGGTCGTTGCGCTACATGATCAATCCGCTGAACACGGTCTACGCTGCCACGCGGCTGGCAGCCGATCAGCTTCAGGACGAGCGCCGCGAATGGCTCGCCACCGGCGAGGATGCGCGGTCGGGCCCGAGTTACGGCTCGCAGCGACGCCCGCCACTGCTGCTGGTGGTGGTGGGCGAAACCGCGCGCGCACGGAATTTCGGACTCAACGGCTATCGACGCGCGACCACGCCGGCGCTCGCCCGCTGGCAGGCAACGCAGGGACTGGTCAATTTCACGCAGGTCGAGTCCTGCGGCACCAGCACGCAGGTGTCGCTACCGTGCATGTTCTCGCCGCTTGCGCGCGCGCAGGGCGGCGATCGCAGCACCGACCGCGAGAACCTGCTCGACGTACTGCAGCGGGCCGGCCTGGCCGTGCTGTGGATCGACAACCAGGCTGGCTGCAAGGGCGTGTGCGCGCGCGTGCCGACCGTGAGCACGACCGCCCTGGGCATCCCGGACCTGTGCGACGGCGGCGAGTGCTTCGACGAGGTGATGTTGCACGACCTCGACCAGCGGATCGCTGCACTGGACGCGCAGCGCCGCGCGCGCGGCGTGGTCGTGGTGATGCACCAGATGGGCAGCCACGGACCGGCCTATTTCCGGCGCGCGCCACCGGGGCGAAAACCGTTCCAGCCCGAATGCGCGAGCAACACGTTGTCGGACTGCACGCCCGAGGCGCTGCGCAACGCGTACGACAACACGATCGCCTACACCGATCACTTCCTCGACCTGGCGCTGCAGTGGCTGAAAGCGCGCGCCGACGCCGGCGCCTGGGACAGCGGCCTGGTCTACGTGTCCGACCACGGCGAGTCCCTCGGGGAGAACGGCCTGTACCTGCACGGGATGGCGCGGGCGCTCGCCCCGCGCGAGCAGACGCACGTGCCGATGGTGATGTGGCTGTCTTCCGGCCTTCTGGGGCGCAGCGGGCTGGATGGCGCATGCCTGCGCGCGCACGCCGGGGACGCGATCTCGCACGATCACCTGTTCCACACCGTACTCGGCCTGATGGACATCGGGACGGGCGTCTACGATCGCACGCTCGACGCGCTGGCACCCTGCGCGGCGCGCCGGCTGGTGCAGACGCCACAGCGACCGGCGTCGTGAGAGCCGCCGCGGCTCAGGCCGACGGTACGAAGTCGGGGTCGTCCTGGTGCTTGCGCTCGAAGCGCAGGAAGTCGTAGTAGCCGCACTTGCTGCCGTTCGGGTACTGCCGGCACACCGCAGGGCGCGCCGCATAGATGGTGCAGCGGCGCGCATCGGTGTCGAAGAAGCGGCAGATCGATCCGTAGACCTCGTCCTTGCGGTGGCGCAGGATCCGCTCGTCGCTGTCATCGTCCCGGTAGCGCCGTGTGAAGCGCTTCTCCGCCTCGGCCACCGACACGCCGAAGTGCCTGGCCAGGCGGGCGAGGTCGGCGCGCTTCACTTCGATGCGCGGATAGCTGCAGCAGTAGCCCGGGCACTTCGAGCAGTCGTAGGTGATCCGGGTCGGCTTGGCGGCGGGCATGTCGTGTGGATCAGCGGGTTGCGTGGGGGAGCGCAAGTGTAGCGTGCCCGGAGGAGGGCAGCGTCTCTGCGGCCGCGAGGGCCTGCAACGGCGCAGAACCCGCTCGCGCTCGGGAAACGCGCGATGCTTGCCGTGAAACGCGTTGCACGGCGCAGAACGCGCGGAATTCGAGCAGCCGTACCGGGCATCGTTGTGCCGGGCAACTGCGTGCGGGGCGACCGTTGGGCGAGGCGAGCGTTGGGCGGGGAATCATTGTGCCGTGCAGCGCCGCCGCAGCATCCGCCTGACGAAGCGCGTCGGATCGAGCGCGCGCAGCAGGTCGGCTTCCAGCGGCAGCGGGTCGCCTTCGACGAGCGCGGGCAACAGCTCCGCGGCGAGCGCAGCCCACAGCAGCCCGCGCGAGCCGAACGCGAAGGCGCCGTACAGCCCGGGCGCACGCGGCACCGGCAGCCGATCGTTGCGCAGCAGTTCCGCAGCCGCCCGCAGTGCGGCCGTTTCGTCTGCGAGCGCGCCGATCACCGGCATCCGGTCGGCGCTCGTGAAACGATGGCCCACCGGGCCCGATCGGGCACCCGCGAGCCAGGCATTCGCGTCGCCGCCGATCATGTGCGCCAGCCGGTGCAGGTTGGCGGCGTCGACCTGGCGTGAGGGTGCGAGCGAGTCGCCATCGTCGTAGCTGGACCCCGCGAGGATTGCGTCGCCGAGCGGCGCGGCATAGGCGGTCCCGCTCAACACGGTGCGCAGTGCGCCGACCTGAGCGCGTCCGATCAGGGTCGCCTGGCCGCGCACGCGCCGCAGCGCGAGCGAAGTGCTCCCCGCCAGCCGCGCAGCGTCGCCGGCGTTGGCCAGGACCGCGATTGCGGCGGTGCCCAGCGCACGACCGTCCGGGGCGCGGGCCAGCCATCCGCCGCAGGCGGGTTCGAGGGTCGTGACCGAAGCGTCGGTGCGCAGGATGACCCCCGGAGTGGACAGCCAGGCCTGCACCGGAAATGCCGGATCGAGCGCATCGCAGCCGGGCAGCCACAGTGCGCCGTGCGGCAGGCGCAGGCCGGCAGCGTCCGACGCTTCGGCAGACGTCAGCGGCCGTACGAACGAGGCGGGGAAGGCCAGGCGCGCGAGCATCGCCGCGCGACGCGCGGCTTCGCGCTCGCCGCCGTCCACCAGCAGCTTGCCGAGCGGCGCACGCTGCGGCATTGCGGCGTCGCGCACCCGCCACGCGAGCGCTGCACGGCTCAGACGCGCGAGCGGATTGTCGTCCGGCGACAGGTGCAGGTGATCGGCGCACAGCGGTTGTGCCGATCCCCCGCGAAGCGGCGCGCCCGCGGCCTCGAACACGGTGACCTGCCAGCCACGACGCGCCAGGCCGGCGGCCGACGCCGCGCCCGCCAGCCCTGCGCCGACCACCAGCGCGCGGCGTGCCGGCCAGCGCGGCAGCGGCTCGG
>JAJTYR010000034.1 GCA_021463505.1 Burkholderiaceae bacterium
GGGGCCGGTGCGGTGGGAGCTGTGCGTGCCGCTCGGCGCGGTCCTCTTGGGCGGGCTGGCCAGCGTGCAGTGGGCGTACTACAAGAAGCACATGTAGGTCGGGCTGGGCGTGGGCGGTATCGAAGGCTGCTTCTGCCGCCGAGTCTTCACCACGCATTGCAGGCGAATACTGGCTAACGCACAATAGCTTGCGACCATTTGATGGTAACTGTCGCTCATCTTGATGATGCGCGGCGGTCCTCAAGCATCAAGAATGCCAGGATCCCTGCGTCGGACGGCGGGACCACTTGGGGAGGATCTGCATGGCGGACACCCGCTTCGCTGCTGAAGGCGCTGAACCTGCTCACGCTCTGGGCGTAGTCAAGTCGCCAAGGTTCGGTCGCCTGCTAGCTGCTGCGAGCCTTGTGCTCTTGCATCTGGCGGTAACGCATGCCCGAGCCCAGGCCGCGCCGGTTGCGCCGAGTAACCCGCAGCTCATCGAAGTGCTCATCGTCGAGTCGTCCCGACCGGTGACGTTCACTCGCTCGTTCGAAGTGAGTTGGCCGGAGAACTGGGGCAATGCGACATGGCGCCTAGACGCCTGGAAAGGCCCCGCCTCGAAGCAGCCTGAAACGCTGCCAGAGGTAAAGACGACGCCTGTTAAGCCCGGCAAACTCCGTATCGAGGTCACGGTGAAGGACGTCGCGGCCATCGGGATCCATGCCGGGCAACTGGTGCTAACGCCCGAAGCCGGGGAGGCCCTTGGTACGAAGACCATCGACCTCCACTTCGTCACGACGTTCAAACCGGGCATGTTGATCGCGCCTGCGGGTGCTGTGGCGCTCAAGGTCAGCAACTGCTCGTGGCCCTGTTTCCTGACGGAGCTGTTCGCACCGGAGACCCAGGGGCGCAGCTATGCCTTCGAGGTTAAGAACATCTCGCCGGCACCTATCGACGTCAACGTGAGATTTACAGCCTTGGGCATCACGCCGGCCGCGCCCGTCTTCCAGCTGCGCCGAACGGCGTTCGGCGAGGAGAAGGGGTCGGACTTTCTCGACCTGCAGGACATCCCGCCGAATGGGTCCGCGACGCTGCAAGCATGGATCGGCAACGCGGGCGACCTGCCGTCGGGTGCTTACTTGGGAACGATGCAGTTCATGGCCACCCCCTCGAGCATTCGTGGCGTAGGCGACTACCTCGTCGGAGGTCGGGCCACTGATGGCTCGTACGTCGTTGGCAATGCTGTCCGCACGGACGTCACGGCCAACGTCCAAGTCCGCGCTGCGGCGCTGTGGGCCCTCGTGGCCGTGTTCTTGGGCGTGCTGGCCGGCCGCGTCGCAGCGGTGCTGGCGACAGCGGGTTTCGAGCAGAAGCTCCTGTACTACCCACGCTACGAAGCGCTCCGGGGGAAGCTTGCCTCTCTGCCGTCCAGTGTTCGTACCTACTTGGAGGCGTACCTGAAGGACGCTTGGGATGCGGTGCTCGAGGGTGGTAACGCCACCGCCAACTCGCAGGCCTTCTCGAAGCTCGAGCGGCAGTTCATGTACGCGGAGCAGGCGCAAGGCCTGCGTGGAGAGATCCTGCAGCACCTGCCAGCGACCGACCAGCCGGCAGCCAATGCCGAAGTCGACAAGGCCCTCGTCGAGATTGCTAAGCGCGCACCAGATTTCGATGCTGTGATCAAGTCGCTCGCCGTGGTGCGTCAGCTGCTGGATCAGCGTGTCCCCGGCTTCGCAGCCACAGCCGAGGCTGAAGAGGACGCGCGACAGGCGCGATTGCAGCCCCCTCGCCAGCCTAGCCGCAGTGAAAGACTACTGTCCCTACTGGCAGGCACCGGCACAGAGGGGGTCGGCCTCTACTACCAGTACTTGCGACCGCTTATGCACTTTACGGTCCTGCTCGTGCTGGTGCTCTATGGCGTTTGGCAGCACTACTCCGGTGGAGCGGACGCCGCCACCTTTGGGTCGCAGGGGATCAGCCAGTACGCGATGCTCTTCCTTTGGGGCGTCAGCGCCGACATCGTCAACAAGACTCTGCAATCCATTTCGTTCAAGCGGACCACGCCATGATCAACAGACTGATTTGGGTGTTGACCGCCATAGCGTGCCTGGTAGGCCTCGCCGGATGCGCATCGTCGCCATCCACGTATCGGGTTGCGGCGCAATTGGCCGACGACGGAAAGCCTGCCCACTGGCTCCTACCGCCGAGCGCGGGCACTTGGAGTTCGTTCCGTTGGATCGATTCGGTCCCATCGAGCGGGTTCTACATTGACCTTCCGATGCGGCATTCGGCATGCGCCTACTACGCAAAGTTCCCGGAGGGCGCACCGAAAGCCGGAGCCCTTCAGGCCGAGCTCGTGCCGGTGCCCGGTGGAGCGGTCCTGCGCATGAAGTCCACCGGCACATTCTTGGACGAGACGTCACTGCGTGCAGCATGGTTGGCATGGTGGGCGGCCGCAAAGGACGCTTGGCCGGGAAAATGCATCGGCATCGATCAGGCGGTCATGGAGCAAATCCTAGTGGAGCGCAGACCGCTGCGATTCTCCGAACTGCTGCGGCTGTACTACGGTTTCGAGGAGTCCACGCGTTCAGTCATCCTGCGACCGGGCACGACCGTCTGCGCGTCGGACGTGCCGAATCGCGCTGCCCACGCAACCGCGCGATTTTCCGTGTCGGGTGAAACCTGCGCAACGCTGTTGTCGGACGGAAGCGGCGGTGCCGTGTTTGGGCCCCTCTCGATCCCGCTGGGCTACATCTCCGCAATCGACACGAGCAAGCGGATCGTGCACCCGATCGCGAGTTGGGCGGAATTGCCGCACCGAAATTTGGTGGGTCACCAGTTCATCCTGAGGTACCCCAAGGGCCTGCCGACTAACCCGAACGCGATGCCGCTACCCACCGACCCCGTGGGCACGAACGCGGGCCACGTGCCCCTGCTGATCGCCGTGGACACGCGGGTCGAAGGCTCTGTCGCGCGCGCAATGCAGTGCGTCCGCGCCGACGACGATGACATTCTGGATGTTTGCGGGACGAAAGGATTCGAGGCCAACCGCTGTGGCGGGTCAATTTCAGCATCCGATCCGCTCGCAGAGCTGAGGAACCGACCACCGAAGTGCTTCCGCTTCGGTGAACGCGGCGTAATCACGCCCCGGATCACCGTGACCGTCAATGGTGCTCCAGTGGAGGTTCTCCTGGGGACGACACTAGGCGCGGCCCTGGAACGGCTTGCACAGCCATTCCCCCACGCTTTGCAGCCCCGCGTGCACGACTTGGTTGCGAAAGCGGCGGGCCAAGCCGCCGTGTCCGGCGTCCGCGTCATGCGGATGTTCGAAGGAAAACCCGTCGCTGTCGACCTATCAGGGGCGGGCGCTTCCGCCCTCGGCATGGTCCTTTTGCCAGGAGACCAGCTGTCATGGTGAAGTACGTCCGCATCGGTGCGAGCCGCATGTATGTCCCCGCCGCGTTCGAGAGGCTGGTGACAGCGGCGCGGATCGCGTTCATACGCGACGAGGACCAGGCCGATCCCGGTACTGAGATCGACGTGCTCGGCCTTCTGCACCGCGGCGCCGTCGTGGTGTACCCGACGGTCACCGAGGCTGTGGCGACATCCCTCCATTCGAACTTGCCGCGCCTGCTCGACGAGGCCACGCTCCCCGGTCAGCGCATCCGGCTTGCTTTCCTCACGGCCTCGGGCGGACTGCGCGCAGGCGATACCCTGTCGACCGACGGCGCCGGTGTTGTGGTCGAGAGCCCGGCGTTCCACGTGGGCGACCCGGCCGAGAGCAACGACACGTCGTGGCGCCTGAAGATCCCGGCGCGCGCCAGTATCCGCGTTAGGGGCGGCGCGATGGTCATCGACCTCAGCGCATCCGACCCGGACGAGGGCGGGATGATCGTAAACGGCGTGCGTGTCCCTATCTCCATGGCGAACAGGCAGGTCCAGGTCGATCTCGAAGGGAATGCGCGCGGCACACTTCGCTTCGGCCTGGAGCTGGGCGACGAGCTCCTGGAGCACTTCGGTGTGGGGCCGCGGTATTTCGCGCAGGACAGCTTCGACGGCAGCACGTTGTACACCGCCGCAAGCACCTACCCGCTTTACCGGCTCGGCGAGGAGAAGCGAGTCTTCTCCTGCCAGCTCGACATTGCGGCCCCACACGAGTCGGAGCAGTTGCCTCGAGCGCATGATGCTGGCGCAACACGCGCGCGGATCCCACGCAGCATCCTGCTACCACCGGCCGAGGCCCTGCGTACGAACTTGCATGCAGTGCATGGCGCCGACGTGCACCTGCGAGCCGAATCGAGCGACGATGCTCCCGCCGGTTTCGCGCTCACTTCTTCGCCCAAGGCGATCGCTGCTGTGGGCGGAACCAACACCGCCTTCATCCGCTCGCACTATTTCTGCCCCATCGGCAGCTTCTCGGTCGCGACCGACGGTGCGCAGCAGCAGCGGCTATCACTGGGTCTGTCCAATCTCGAGACGATGGCGGTGCAGCCTGCGAAGGACAAACTCACCTTCGTCCCAGGCCACGCGGCATACGACGCACGCGTCAACGCCCTGACCGCAACGGCGAACGGCGCCTCCGGCCCCGCCCTCAGCGATCTGGAAGGACTTTGCCTGACGTCGTGGGTGCGCCTTGACGTGGGGGACGCCGCTGTATCTCCGACGCCCCTTTCGATTCAGCCGGAGGGCATGCAGGCATACGGCGCCACGGGCGGCGACGCCGCGGCGATGTCGTTCAGCCCCGCACGGTTTCCGTCTCCGGCCGAACCTTTCCCGATCGCTCCGGTGCTCGGTGTGCGCGGAGCAACGGCTGCGCAGCGCTTGCGGTTGGAGAGCGAAGTCGTCGCCAAAGAGCGTCGCGCCAGGATCGCAAAGAGCGGCGCCTTCCGTCCGCAGGCCGACGCTGAACGTGTACCAATCGTCGGATCGCGCACGCCGCAGGGCTTCATCGCCGTGCGCAGCGTTGACGGTGCGACGTGGTCGAAACTTCTCTTCACCAGAACGAGCAAACGCCAGGATGCAAAGGGAGATTGGAACGAGCTGGGTGACGTTGGACTGGCGGTGGGCGATGCGGACAGCGGCGAGCTCATGTCGGAGGCGATGTCGCGCAACCGGCTCATGCTCGTTACGACATGGGGCCGCCTCAAAGAGTTGGCGTTTGACCTCCGCTCGTTCAAGCGAATGCATATCGGTGGCTGGGGCATCCAGTTGTCGCCTTTTAAGGAAGGCCATGATCCGATCGTCGTTCTCAAGTACGACGGTCGCCCGCTGCGCCAGTTGGCTCGACACCTCGACCAGTGGACGTCACCGGAGCAGTTCGACCCCACCGGAAAACTCCAAGAACGCCTGCTGAAGACGCTCGACCGCGCAAAGGCGGGCGACGACTTGTTCGGCAAGCTCGCGAGCCGCATCGACGACCCGAACTGGAACGGATTGCTTGTCCTCGACGCGAAGCTTCCGCTTGCCGGCATCCCGGACGCGATGAAGGCAATCGGCGCCGGTCTGCCGCCAGCGCTCGAGGTGCCCTACCTGGGGCTCGACGTGTCTGGCATCGACCCGGATCTGCCGGAGAAGGAGCCTTGGCGAAGCGCTCTGTTCGGACTGGTTCATCACGACGAACCCGACCCGGCCTGGGAGGGCGACGCCGAGTCCAGGGTGACGATGCGTGTACCCCGCTTGATCCTGCGGGTGGAGAACGACGCCATCGACCGCTTCGATTGCGCGATCCAGTTGCGTATTCCGCGACTGTTCGACTTCGAGTCCACGGAGCCCGACAAGATCCTTGAACTCAAGGGCCGCTACGAGTCGCGTGTTGCGGAAGGCAAGCGTCAAGACACCTACATATTCGAAGCTGCGGGCAGCTACGAGAAGCGGTTCGGCGACAAGTCGGTCATTCGCAGCCTCGCGCTAAGCCGGCTGCGACTGCTCACGTCCCCCGGTCAAGGCAAGAGAACCGAAGGCCGGTTCCTGATCGATGGTGACATCACGTTCAACGAGCTGGCGGGCGTCGACCTCCTGGGCATCGAGAAGCTGGAGTTCACGGATTTCGCGATCGACCTGGGCTTCTTCATCGAGGGGGCTCGCAACCTCAAGTTGAAGTTCAACTATCCGAACCTCAAGTTCGACCTTGACGGGTTCAACACCGGCAGCGGCCGGCGTACTGGCAGCCTGCCCGGGTTCCTGCGCAGCTTTCCCCTCAAGCTCAGGGGGTTGCGCTTCGGGGATTTCGACCTTTCGCGGTTGGGCTTCCTGCAACTTGGCAACTTGGTGTCCACGCCCGATTTCGAGATTGGGAGCGACTTCAAGTTCGCGCTCGACTTCGACCTTGACCTTGGTTCCCTCGGAGCGCTGGCAAAGAAGCTCGAGCGCTTCAAGCTGCAGGTCCTCGTCGGCTGGAAGCCGATATGGATCGACAACGTTTTCAAGAAGAACCGCATCGCGGCAGGGTTCCGTATCGACCTGGGCGAGGGCAGTGGCGGCATCGACCTCGGACTCGAGGGCATCCTGCGCCTGCGCGCGGAGCGCTTCAATTTCAAGCGCGAGAAGGTCGACGCAAAGGACCTCATCATCCTATCTGCCGACGATTGTCGGCTCGGCGTGCTCGGCAACGAGTTTCCCGAGGACGGCAAGTTCTCGCTGTTCCTGTTCGCGAACCTCGGTGACCCAAAACCCTGGGAGCGGCCGGGCTGGTACGCGAGCTACAAGGATCCAGCTGCCCGGCCGCCCATCGCCATCGAACACCTCGTTCTGGCCCAGCGCGTCGACGTGAATCTTGGCGATGTCACGACTACGCGCGACGCGCTTGCCTGGCTTGGCAAGCAGGAGACGTTTGACAAGAGCGACCCCGATGCGGCCACGAAGTTCATCAAGTTTGCCGGCAAGGACGGCATCGTCCGCTACGACCGCAACCGCGAATGGTTCATCGCCTTCAAAGGCGACTTCTTCGAGGTCTGCCGGATCGCCGTGCTGCTGAAGGACCCCGACGTATACGGCGCCTACGTGGGCCTTCTCGCCGAAGACGACCCGAGCCAAGCCGTCATGTCGTTCGACCTTCTCTACCAGAAGCTCTCCGACGGTGTGGGCCGCTACGTCATTGAGGTCGGCCTGCCGCCCGGGTACCGGACCATCGAAGTCGGCGCCGCATCGGTGACGATCGGCATGATCCGGTTCGAGATCTTTACGGACGGTGGCTTTCTCGTCGATCTCGGGTTCCCGCAGCACGTCGACTACAGCCGCTCGTTCGCGGTGCAGGCGCTGATCTTCATTGGCAAGGGTGGTCTATACCTCGGGCGCACACCGCCGGTCACAGTAGCGAACATCCCCCACGGCTATGGTCAGGTCCTGCGGGCCGGCTTCGCGATGAAGATCGGCCTGGGCCGGGAGTTTGAGTACGGCCCGATTCGCGCGGGGCTCAGCATCTGTGTGTTCGGTCGCATCGAAGGCTACTTCGCCGCTTCCCGACGCGACGCCAGCGGCCACGCCGTCGCGCGGTATCCGTACTGGATGCGGCTGCACGGTGAGATGGGGATCATCGCGGAGATCGAAGGCGTCGTCGATCTGCGCCTGATCCGCGCGCGACTGCTGGTCCGCGTCTGGGTCGCCACCGGCATCGTGCTGGAGACAGCGCTGCCGGTGCTGCTCTACTGCGAAGCTGGCGTCAGTGTCGCCGTGGAGTTTGTGGTCGGATCGTTCCGTGTGTTCGGCAAGAGGATCCGAATCACGATCATGCTGCGCTACAGCACGACGCTGCGCTTCGAGTACACCTTGCCTGCGCGCGTGCCGACCTTTGGCGCCAACACCGCCATGCTGGCCGCTTACTCCGAAAAGGCAGCGCTTGCCGACTGGATCATGCCTACGGATCCGGTCAGGCTCGGCGTCGAGCCTGCAGCAATGGGCCTGCGGCTTGGTTACGACCTTACGCGCGCGGATGGCGGCCGCCTCGTTGCCGTGCCGACACTCATGTGGATCGAGGGCGACGGGCAGAATGCCGGCGCACTGCCTTTCGCGACGCTCGCCAGGGCTCTGATCGGCTGGGCGGCGCTGCGCGGCTCGCCGGACGCTCCGACAGCACTTGACGTCGTTATTCGCAAGGGCAGTGACTCGGCGGGTAGTTCCGCCTTTGCATTCGACGAGCTCCAGCGATCAGTGCGCAGCCTCGACGACGTTCCGCTAGAGCAGCTCGAGTTGCTCTTGGAGATCGTCCTGAAGGACTCCAAGATCGCGCATGTTGTGGAAACTGGCGACGTAGCCGCGCGTGGTTACGTGTTCCCGGTGCCGTACGGCCTGCGTTTCGAGAGAGAACACAACGGCGCACAGGACGAATTCGATTATGCGTCGCTGGGCGTCATTGACGAGCAGAGCGTCGCGGCAATGCTCAGGAAGTTTGAGCGCCAGTTCATGGAGGTCGAGCCGCGCGCCGCCGCCGATGCGCACGCTTTCTCGGCTGGCGCCGAACCGCTAGTGCGCTACGTCTTCCGAAGCTGGTGCGCGGCACTCGCGCTGGCCGTCCTCGACGCGGCACGTTCCGAATGGAAGCTGAATACGGTGTACGAGGACCGTTCTTTGCGCGAAGTGCTCGACAAGGTGCCGGAGCAGCAATGGAAGAACGCCGCAGCGCGCGCAGGCCGGCTGTTGCTCTCCGGTGTCCGGGTGGACGACGGCGGCGCGTCGGTCCCGCTATTCGAACGGGCCGGCCTGTTCGTCGGCGTGCCGGCTGGCGGTAAGACGCAACTGCGGCTTGTGGAGCCCTTGCGCCCAAAATGGTTCACGGTGGCTATGTCCGAGCTCGAGCTGGATACGGCCCGGGTCGCTGCCATGACCACGGCTGCCGTACCGATCGAATCGAAGACCGTGCGGCCGCTCGCGGTTCGCGTACTTTCCCGGCGCTTCTTCCTGCCGCCTGCGCTGGAGATGCGCTACGACGGCGCCTCCACAATGCGACTGACGCGGTTCAGCACGGACCTCTTGGCGCAGCTCGGCACGACCACTTTCGGCCACCTCGTCTTCAGCGCGCAAGACCCCGCGACGTCGCCGGCGGCGACCCCCGCCGGAAAGGGCACGGCCCTGCAGAGGCCACGCGCGGCGATGGCTCTCGAGATCGGCCTGCAACGCGTGGTGTCGGGGCGGGACGGGGCGAAAGTCGTGCACCTGCCAGGCGCCTTTCAAGTCGTGGGCGCGCGGGAAGCGGACCGGCTCGGACTAGACGCCATCATGGCCCTCGACAGTGCCGGCATCGAGGCGCTCAAGCTCGCTGACTCCCAGCTCTATCTCGGCTGGCGCACCGGCTCGGCGGATGACGAGTACGTACGGCTGCTGCCGGTGCCACCCGATGCGCGCGAGCAGGTGCTCGTGACCCGCAGCACGGTCTCGGTACAGCGCAGGCCATATATGGAGTTAGCTGCGCTCGCAGTGACGCCTTCGCCCGAGGAGATCTTCCGCGCCGACTTCACGCCGCGATTGCGCTTCGCGCTGCTCTACCTCCTCCAGCGCGCGGCGATCGTCAATGCGACCGGCACGCACCTGATCCTGCCGCAGGCGCTGGCCAAGCCGCTGGAGGAACTCTTTGATGTGGTGGCCGGCGAAGGCCGCGAGCGGATCGACCTCATGCTCACCTTCGTCTTCGCGGACGACGCTAAGGTGCCTGCGGGTGCCCTCAATGCGGCTTCATTCGATCTGCCGGCGGACGTGCAGGTATTGCAGCGTCCACGCGTCGCCGTGGTCGAGCTCGCCACGGTGCCGGACGTCGCCGCGCCCGGCTGGCGCGAAGACAACATGCTCGAAGCCGTCTCGCTGCGTCCCGCGGGCACTGAGCTGGTGCGGACCTGGCGGCATCGCGCTGAAGTGGGCGCATCGGAAGTCGCGACCGAAGCCGAACTGGGCCAGTACCTCGCTGCGCGCTTCGACATGCAGGAGTTCGAGGTGACGGATGCCGCGAGCGGCAAGCCGCTGATCCACGCCAGCGACGCGCTGCCGCAGGCTTCGGAGGAAGCCGTTCCCGCCGCGTATCCCGAGCAAATGCGCGCTTGGCTCGCTGCGGAGAAACCCGCCGAGTTCAAGGACGCGGACGACCTGCGATACGACGTCATCGTGCCCTTGTCGAGGCTGCTCGCGCCCGACGAAAACGCGCCCTCGCCGTATGCGGCTGTCGGCAGGTTGTTCAAGGTGGATCTTGGCTGGCGTGATGTGTACGGCAACCGTCTGGGCACCGGCGGCTGGTCCGCCACGATCGAACATCGCTACACCGATCCCCTCGTTGGGGTCGGCGCGTGGCCCTGCATCCAGTCACGCGTCTTTCCCGGCGCGGCCGGCAGCCGTGAGCTGGTTCTGGAGCTGGCCGTCGACGAAAGCGCCTTCCCGAGGGAGGGCGACCGAGACGTCACCGCGCGCGAACTGCTGCGGATCCTGCACCAGCTGCGGGACCCCAACACCTCCGTGCGCGCGCTGTCGTCGTTGCAGTCGAACGCTGCGCGGCCGATTGACCGCGACGCCCTCGCGCGGTTTGTTGCGAGATTGCGCGAGGATCTGCTCGCTGGCAACGTCCCGTCGCTGCCGCGCTGGCAATCCAGTTTCCGTTGGGACATCGGGACAGACCAGCCGTTCCATGCCGTCGACCTCAGAATCGCCTTGGCACGTCCCGAACATCTCGTCGGCCAGGTGAACCCCGAAAGGGACAGCGCGCCGATCCCCGGGGCACTGAAGGTTGAATCACCAGTGCGGCTGGTGGCCAGCATCGATGCCTTTGAAGGCGGCAAGCCAAGCTCGAACCAGCTTGCGGCCGAGTTCCAGGCCGCCTTCGCTTTCGAAGAGGGTGGCGAACCGCGCAAGTACTGGCTCGCGCGTGGCGCCGCGCAGCAGGGGGAGTCGGAATGGTGGGCCGTCGACGACCGCGTCTTCCCGGCGGTCGACGAAGCGCCGGCGGTGGCCTACGCGATGCCTCCGCTTGCGCGTGCGCTCATGAGCGGTCAGGTCCAACTGCGCGCGATCGGCCGGTTGGACGAGGCCGACACTAACTACCTGAAGAACACCTTCGATGCGTCGGAGGAGAAGAATGTCACCGTCCAGGCCGTGGACCGCGACGTGGACCAACTCATGTCAGGATTCCTCGACCGGGTGGAGGCTTTCTTGTCCGCTGCTAACGCGCCGGTGACGGCGACGGTCCCGACCGCGCCGGGCGTCGATGCGTCGCCGTTTGAACGCGTCGCACGCGAGAAGGCGCGCCTTTTGGACATCCGCGGGGAAGACCCGCCGCTGCTGCGGGAGCTTTGGCCGGTCTTCGAGGGCGAGGCCGGCACGCCAGCAGGCTGGAAGGCCGCGCGTGACGAACTCCGCGAAGCGTGCGCGCAGCACTTGCAGCGGTTCTACGAGGTTGGCTGCGTCGTGTCCAAGAGTCTGCGGCCGCGCGCGCCCGCGGGCTGGTTCACGGCCACGGGCAACGACCGGCCCAAGCTCTATGGCCAGCTGGCGTTCGGCGGCGCCGATGCCGGCGCACCGACAGCTTTCCGTGCCATGACCCGCGGCGTCCCGCTCGAGGCGACCAGCATGCAATTGGCCGCTGCCGTGATCCCGGAATCAAAGGATCCCTCGGCACAACTCGGGCCGTTGCGCTACCGCCTCACACACGTCGAGCGGCTAGTCACGGTCGCCGAAGAGGGTCGCTTGGCGCCTTCGCGTTGGCTCACCATCGTGCCTTTGCCCGAGCAAACCCTTCCGGTCATCGAAGTGGCGGCGCCCATCGTGGCGCCTTTCCCGGTGCGTCGCGTGCCGCGGAATCCGACGCTCGATCGGCCTGTTGTGCACGCGTACGACGACGAGCCCGCGCAAACCTATGCCCAACAGGTGGCGCTCGCGAGGCGATGGACTTACGGATTCGATGTCGGCGCCGAGTTTCTGGGACGCCGCACGGTCGCGGACACCGGCGAGCTGCTCGAAGGCGATGAGGTATGCGCGCGACTGGTATACAACGCATCGGTCGGCAGCGTCCCGCCGGCGCTCGAAACATCCGCGTCGCCGCTTGTGCCTGGGTTGTTCGAGGCCCTAGTAGAGCACGAGCGGGAGGTCGAGCCGTACTGGAAGACCATCATCGGCGAAGCCGGCCGTCAAGCGTCGAATGCGGCGTCCGCTGGCGCTGATCCCGAGCTTCGGTTCCGCAACGCCTGCCACCGGTTCGCCAACTCCGTGAAGAAGGTGGTCGATGTGTTCGGGAAAGTCGCGGCGCAGGCTGCGCAGGAAAGCGTCGACCAGGATCGGTTCGTGCTGACCCACAATGGCTTGACGACCCGCATCCGATTCGTCGACCACATGGCTGATGATGCACCTTGGCCGGTGCTGGCGGGCGAAGGGAGACCCTGGCTGCGTGTGCGCCAAATCCGCGTTGTCGGAAGGCGGCCGGCGCGGACCGAAGCAGTGATCGCAGGTCCCGCTGCGCCGGTGCAGGCCGACTTCACCTTTGAGGAGGACGACGACAACCCGCAATGGCGTAGCCGCCAGGTCGATATCGGACGTCTCGACGCACTGCGCCAGCAGAGCGTGTGGGCGGCCGCTTCCGTCCGGCGCAACAACAAGATCGCCAGCCGCAAAGTGCAGTCCAGGTTCGTGTATCGCACGCCCGAGGTCTTCCTGCAGGAGCAGATCTCGCCAAACCTCCTGCGCCGCCGGACGATTCGATTCAGCCCGGTGTCGGCCCTTACCCTGCACGACCTTCTCATGCAGGGACTTTCGCCGGTCCTCGATGACTCGGGGGACCTGGAGCGATTGATACAGATCCGCGTCGACTACGAATCGGGGCAGCTCACGCAACTCGTGGAGGCAACCCTCGGCGCCGTCTCGGACGAGCCTGGCGTCAGCTTCACACCCGAGCCGGACCCGAAACTGTTGCTCACAAGCCTGCGTGTCGGTTCGGGGGCTGGCGCCATGGACGTGTCGAGACTCGCAAGCATGATCGAGAAGCTGCTTCTCGACATGTTCAAGGCGGAAGCCGTCGCCACGCGCCCCGACGGGGACAGGGGCTGCCTGGTGCTCAACGTCACGGTCCGCGCCTTCGAAGAGGGCAAGCCCGGCTTGCCGGTGTTGCGGCTCGAGAGACTGTGCCTCGACCTGCGGCATGTGACGGGCATCTAGGCACGCGGGGCGACACGACGAATCCAGAAGGAGACGATGCCATGGCCAGACCACCGAAGCCCCCATCCCGCAAGACCCCGGCGCGCAGTAGCCGCACCGCGTTGGGCAGGACGCTCGCACAGGAACTGTCGGACGTGCTGCGCGTCGTGCGGGAGCACCCGGCTGCCTTCCCGCAGGCGGCGGATCGCACGCGAATCTCGTTATCGCTCGAGTCGGGCGCGCGGCTGGAGCTCGAAGTCACCGGCCGCCCATGGACCGGGCCCGCCGCCGAGGAGGAAGGGCATGTATGCCTTTTCCACGAGCTCGTAGAGCCCACGTTCGAGGCGTTTGCCTCCATCGATGACCTCGACCTTGCCGCTTCCGCCAAGGCCGGGGCGCAGAACCTGCAGGAACAGTTCCCGAACGACGTGAAGTTCACGAGCGGCAGGCGCAGCATCGAGCGGCAGGCCTCGGCAATGGCGCCGAACGTCGCGAAGAACCGCAAGTGGATCGAACAGACATACAAAGCGTCCCCCCAGCGCACCGCCTTGCAAAAGTGGGTGGACGACCATCCTACGGCGACGACGGCCGCGGCGATTGCAGCGGGCCTTGAGGGCGTGATGAAGTCCTGGACCGAGGCCCAGCAGCGCAATTTTTCGCGCCACATTACTGGCGACGCATTCGATGTCCAGCCGGTCGCAGGCGCGCAAGGCGAGAAGATCAAGCAAGCGATTGCAAAGCTTCCGAAGTTGAACTGGCATACGTTTCAGGAAGGTGGTCTCGAAATCTGGCATGCGCAATTCGATACATGAAATTGGCAAGAGGTATGCGGTTGTCGACTTGTAGTGTCTGAGACTGCGGAATCACACCCGCTCCCAAAGGAGAAAGCGATGGCTCGTTCGCGTTCACGCACCGTCAAGTCTGCTCCCCCATCCACCCCGGCGGTCGGTGTCGGAATGGAAGCCAGCGGGGAGTTCACCGGCAAGTACCTCGTCCTGCTCCGCGACGATGGGGTCAAGGAGGGGCTTCAGGCAATCAGGGACGCCTCTGGCCTGAAGGAAGTGTGCAATGCCGCCGACTATGGCGGCGCAGCGGTCGAGATGGCCGAGGCGGAACGGGCGGAGGTCTTCCTCCTCGACAAGTTGAAGGTCGCAGTCGTAGATGCTGATCCGTCGCAGTTGGCTGAGTTGCAGGCGGCCGCAGCCGGGGACAAGGCAATCCTAGCGGTCGAGCCAGAGCGGATCATGTACGCACTTACCGACCCGGTCGCCGCCCAATTCCCGCTCGAGTACTTGCGGGGGTACAAAGATGCCGTGAACCATCTGTTCACCCAACTGACGGGCGGGACGGCGGTTGGGACGGCGGAGGTGGCGGCCGCGTTTGTGAACTCCGCCCAGTTCACTTGGGGGTTGCAGTCGACAGGGGCGCACCGGTCGCGGTTCAGTGGGAGGGGAGTCCGGGTCGCGGTCCTGGACACTGGGATGGACTTGAATCACCCCGATTTCGCCGGCCGCATCGTGCCCGCACAGACCCAGTCGTTCGTCACCGGGCAGGCAGTAGACGATTTGAATGGACACGGCACGCACTGCATTGGCTCGGCCCTCGGCTTTCAACAGCTCGCATCTGGGGCAATGCGATACGGGTGTGCGTTCCGTGGCGACATCTTTGTCGGCAAGGTGCTGAGCAACGCTGGGTCGGGGGGAGACTCCGGCATCTTGGCCGGAATCAACTGGGCAATCACCAACCAGTGTCGCGTGATCTCCATGTCCCTTGGCGCGCGTGTCCAGCCTGGTGAAACATTCTCGACGATCTACGAAAACGTGGCCCAACGAGCGCTACGGTCGAGCCCCGGTACTCTCATCGTGGCGGCGGCCGGGAACGACAGCCGCATCCCCGGCACCAACAACCGTTTTGAGCCGCCCAAACCGGTCGGCCGACCGGCCAACTGCCCGTCCATCCTCGCGGTCGCCGCCGTGGATGCAAACTTGGGCATCGCTCCGTTCTCAAATGGTGGGATCAACCCGAGCGGTGGGGGTGTGGATATCGCTGGGCCAGGGGTAGGGGTGTTCTCCTCCGTACCAGATCCGTTCCCGTCTAACGTCCAGCCGAGTGGTCCTGGCCGCCCGTGGCCTCCCCGCTACCACTCGATCTCTGGCACCAGCATGGCCACCCCCCACGTTGCCGGAATCGCGGCTATGTGGCTTGAAGCCGGCGGACCTGGCACAACAGCTCAGGCCCTGTGGCAACTCCTGACAGGGAACGCCCGCCGACTAACGCTACCAAGCCGTGACGTAGGTGCTGGCTTGGTCCAAGCGCCGACTTGATGCGCCGACGCCGAAATCGGATCCATCCGTTTCCAAATTCGTACGATGCTTGAGCGAGTAGCGTCTGGGGGTCTTCGTCATGCCAAGAGAGAAACTGATCACTGTCACGGTCCTAGTGGACGATGCCCACAAAGACGACCTATCCGGGCTGGTGGCAGCATTAAAGGATAAGGGGTTCGTTCTCAAGGACTCGCTTGAAGCTGTCGGAGTGCTAATTGGGACCGTACCCGCGACCTCCATGGCGGGTCTGTCGGCGGTTCCCGGTGTGTCGGCGGTCGAGCAGGAGCGAACGGACTACCACACTCAGGAAGGACGATGAGGCGACCGAGAACACCGCTGCCTCCGACTCGACGGTGCGGTAGGTTGAGGGAAGTCATGGTCTGCCTTTCGCAGGGTAGCGTTGTGGCTGGTAGCGGTGATGCAGCCTCAATGGAACTTTGCGATGTGACTACTACGCAGCAAACTTCCTCGGCTTTGCGCAACTTGCCGCCATCACCATCTTGCCGAGGCAGTTCTGAGTGGTTCTAGCCTGAACTGACGCGCGAGCCCAGGAGGGTCCACATGGCATCCAAAGAAGAGAACATTGGGCAGTTCCTTGCCCGCTTAATGCGGGAGGACCGAGGCGAGCGATTGATGAGAACGATCCAGCGCCCGGGTCTCGAAAGCGCTGAGTCGCCTGCCGCTGCGCAGGCCCGCACGCTCGCCGAGGCGGGCTTGACGAACATCCGCGACGGCAGGCTGCCGTCGTCGGAGCAGATCGCCGGCATCGAGGCCATCATCCTGCCGGACATACGACCGGTGCTCGACGTCGTCGATGGCGATTTTCGGACGGACCACCCGCTGTGGCTGAAGCTCAACGACGACCAGGCGATTAGGGGCGTCCTGTTGCCCGCAATTTCGTCGGTGGGCCGCATCGAGCTTCCCGGGAACCGCCAGTACCCGTACGGGGGCACCGGCTTTGTGGTCGGCAAGAACCTGGTCATGACCAATCGCCATGTCGCCGCGATATTCGCGTCGGGGTTAGGCGAGCGGAACCTGTCGTTCAAGCCGGGGTTCCGCGCCGGCATCGATTTTCTGCGCGAGCTCGATCGCCCACCGGGCCGCACGCTGATGGTCAGGCGTTTGGTGATGATTCACCCGTACTGGGACATGGCGCTGCTGGAGGTCGAAGGCCTGCCGGCGAACGCACAACCACTTCGCCTGTCGCTGCGCGACATCCCTGCGGATTCGATGGTCGAGGTGGCAGCGATCGGGTACCCGGCCTTCGACTCCCGCAACGATCGCGATGTCCAGAACGACCTCTTTAGGCGCGTGTTCGGCGTCAAGCGGCTGCAGCCAGGCACTTTCGGAGGGCGCCAGCGCACGGAGAGCTTCGGAAAGATGGTGGAGGCTTCGCGTCACAACTGCTCGACGCTCGGCGGTAATTCGGGATCGGCGCTCATCGACCTGCTGAGCGGAGAGGTCATGGCGCTCCACTTCGGCGGGCGATATCGCGACATCAACTACGGCGTACCTGCCTTCGAGTTGGCACGCGACCAACGCGTGGTCGACGCGGGCGTCACCTTTGCGAGCCCGGGCGCCAGCGGCGGTCGACCCGAATGGGAAGACTGGTGGTCGCAAGTTGGCGAGTCAACGCGCGATCCGGTCTCCGGCCGCGGCACACCAACCTCGTCGCCATCGCCGCGGGGCCCGTCGTTTGGCGCGGCGGCCGCGCGCGTGCGGCCGGACGGTTCGATTCACTTCGTCGTGCCGTTGCACGTGACGCTCCGCCTCGGCGACGCCGCCGCCGGCGTGACGATCGACACCGGCACACCGCCTGACGCCGGAACGGACGGCACGGTCGAGCGCCTCGCGGAGCCCTGGCACGACGAGGACTACGATTCCCGCACTGGATATGACGCGGACTTCCTGGACATCAAAGTGCCGATGCCAATAGCCACCGACCCCACTACGGTCGCCGTCACGCTCGATGGAAGCCGGGTGCTGCGCTACCAGAACTTCTCCATCGTCATGCATGCAAAGCGGAAGATTGCGCTGTTCACCGCGTCCAACGTCACCGCCGACAAGCGGCTCAAGAAGCCCGAACCAGGCCGCTCGTATACGCGGAAGGGGCTCTCCGGCCTGGGCGAGAGCGACCAGGAGCGCTGGTTCGTGGATCCGCGCATGAGCGACGAGTACCAGCTGCCCGACGTGTTCTACACGCGCGACGACGGCGCATTTGACAAGGGCCACATCGTGCGCCGCGAGGACGTCGCGTGGGGAAAGACCTACGCCGAGCTCAGGCGCGCAAACGGCGACACCTATCACGTGACCAACTGCTCGCCGCAGGTCGCCGGCTTCAATCGAAGTGCCCTTGGTGAGGACAACTGGGGTGATCTCGAGGACCACGTACTGAAGGGCGCCGCAACCGAGCGCTATTGTCAGTTTTCGGGGCCAGTCCTCGATCCGGCCGACGAGGTTTTCGTCGGGCGCGCCGGGGGCCGGGCTAGGGTCAGGGTGAAGATCCCTTCGCGCTACTGGAAGGTGCTCGTCGTTCAGACTTCAGAGGGGCTCGCGAGCTACGGCTTCGTTCTCGAGCAGGACCTGTCCGACGTCCCGCTTGAGGAGTTCGTTGTTCCCGAGAACTTCGCGCGCTTCATGGAGCCGATCGCCGACATCCAGGCGGTGGCGGGCGTCAGGTTTCCCGATGTCGTGCTGAGCGCCGATAGGTTCGGGACCGACGAAGGCGTCGAAGTGGCGCTCGGGGCTGGTGTGAAGCGCCGATCGAAGACCCCGGAGGCGATCACCGAAGGCCTGATCGTCTGAGCGACGCGCCGGGCTGCAGGTCATGGACGAGAGAACGGCGGGGCGGCTCGAACTGGTCGGCCTTCGCGCTCGCCGGCTACTGGCTCCCCGAACGAGCAACGGCGCCACGGCCGCGGAGAGCTTCGATGGCGGCCGGGGACCGCCCCACGCCGGTGACGAGCGGCGGATCGCTACCCGGATCGCCGCCGAGTCGTCGCTAGATGCCGATTCCGCCAACGCGGTGGCGCACGACATCGTCGAGCGCGCGCAGTCAGCATTGGATCGGATGCTCGCCGACGACTGGAACGGCAGCCTGGCCGACGAGGACGCCGTCGCGCTCGAATCCGTGCTTCATGTCCGTGGGCGCCCGGCGCTTCGCGTCATTGGCGATCGCCTGGAGTCGTTGGAGCACCACCCCGGCTCCGAGTTCTGGCAGGACCTCATCGGCGACTACGAAGACAGGATCGTCGCTGCCACGGCTGCGACCGGCGCTGTGATTGTGAGCTGGTTCAGCAGCGGCAATCCGCCGTGGGTGCAGGGAACGGCGTGGCTGACCGCGCCGAATCGTGTAGTGACTAACCGGCACGTGCTGATGGCCGGGCGACCGGAGTCTCATCTGGTCGCCTCCGCGAGCGATGGGTCGGCGCCGAAGCTCAAGTCGGGTATCGAGCTCTATCTGGACTTCACCCATGATCATCGTGCGCCCGGCGTCCAGACACGCCGCCGCGTGACCTCGGTTCTTTTCGTCGCAAAGGCGGATGACCCGGTCGATATCGCGGTACTTCAGATAGAGGCGTTCGCCGAGAGAACGCCGCTACTGCTCGCGCCTGTCGGTGCGGCGACTCCGGGCAACTTGGTCGTCGTCGGTCACCCCAGTCCGATGGCCGGAATTCCTGCCACCGTGCAGGCGGTCTTCGGAACGCCCGACGGAAGAAAACGAGCGAGCTTCGGCAAACGGCTCGACAGCCCGCGCCTCGGTGAGTTCGTCCACGACGCGTCGACGATCGGCGGTTACTCGGGCGGTCCGGTGGTCGGAATCAGCAATGGGCTGGTCAGCGGTCTGCATTACTTCGGCGACCCGGCGTCCGGCAACCTGGCGGTCGCGGCCGACGCGATCAGAGAGCATGCCGCATTCCCTTGGATCATGCCACCGGGCCAATGACTCTAGAAGAAATTATCCTGCTACGGATCCCGCCGGCGATGCTTGAGCGGGTGGTGTTCGACCAGGGCGTGCTGGACGCGGTGCGCCGGACCAGCCTGTTCAAGGCGTCGGGGTTGTCGGCGCAGCAGATCGCGCAGCAGACCGTCGAAGCGTACGGAGCGGACAAACCGCGACTTGCGCTCGGGCTGTACGAGCAGGTGTTCCAGACGGACTGGGACACAGCCCGGCTGCTGTTCCAGCACTTCAACAGCCGCCCCGACATGTACTACTACAACCATCAGGCGAGCCTTGTCAGCCGGATCCCAACGCTTCCGCTACGCGAGCTCAGCACGTTCCTCGACGCGGTCAAGGGCCGCGTGTGCCTCATCGTGTCGCGCCGGGGAGATGCCGGGCCAATCGTTCGCGGCACGGGATTCCTCGTGGGTCCTGATCTGATCCTAACCTGCAAGCACGTGCTCAAGAGCTTTCCACAGAACGAAGACGTGACCGCCAATGGAAATCGGATCGAGGTCGTCTTCGATTTCCATTACGGCGAACCCGTTGAGCAGGTCGAGCAGAACGTGCCGCTGACGCGCAAGGTCGGACTCCACAAGAACTGGCACGTGGCGAGCAGTTCCGACGTGAATCCCGATGGTCTGCTCGGCGTACTGGACCCCGATGTTGCCCAGCGGGTGAGTCATTCGCTCGACTTCGCGCTGGTGCGCCTCGACCAGAAGGTCGGGCTGCAGCCGGTCGAGACGGCGGGTGGGCGGCGGCGCCTGTGGGTCAGGTTTCCGCCGGACACGGTGCCGCAAGGGCTTCAGCCCGACGACTGGATCATCATTCCGCAGCATCCCAACGGCCTTCCTCAGCGCATCGACCTCGGCCGCTTCCGGGAATGCGACCAGACGAAGACCCGGATCCGTTACAGCACCAATACCGCCCACGGAACTTCCGGCGCCCCCTGCTTCAACCATCGGTACGAGCTGGTCGGAATTCACAATGCGTATGTAGGGCCGCCGGCAAAGCCGCTCGCGAATCAGGCCATCCGGCTCGACCACATCGCCGCAGTGGTACGGGCCTACCTGACGGACGGAGAGAATCTGTCACGGTATGCTAAGCGCTGGTCCACGTCGCGCCCCAACGAAGCACCGCGTGCGATCCTCGGCCGGGACAAGCTACTCGATTGGCTCGAAGCGTCGCCCGAGGCGCGCACGCTGGCCGGGCGCGTGTACGTCGCGCAGACGAGCGACGAGGGCGCAGGCTGCACGTTCTCGATCGACGTCCTTCACGCTGAAATCCGCGACACTCGGACGCCCAGGGCGATCTATGGGTCGGCCGGCCAGCAGCTGCCGTCCACCGCGGAGGACTTCCTCATCTCGCTCATTCGTGAGTTGGGCATCGATCTGCAGCGCATGTTGGCCGAGGCGACGGCGCAGCCCATGCCGCCGCGACCGACCGAAAGCGCCCCTGGCAAACCGTCCGCACCGCTGACTGGCGAGGTAGACAAGCTCGAGCGGTGGCGGTCGGAGGAGTTGCCTAAGTGGCTTGGAGATGTCATTACCGCGCACGTTGAGAGAAAGATCGATGCGCGCGCGGCAGCTCGTCAAGCGGTTGATGTGCTGCAACAGCAAGGCGTCGATGTGCCGCGAGAGCTCCAGGAGAAGGCAGACGCGCCGACCGAAATCTGGGTCTTCCCGAATGCTTGGGACGTCGCGTACGTCGTCGTCGACGACCTCCGCGCACCGAGCTACAACGGTCCGGGGACACGCACCGAGCTGACGGGAGACGTGCAAAGCCTGTTGGCCGCGCTGGTCAAAGGGAAGCCCGAGGCTTCGATGCACCCCGGCCTGAAGCGCCTGCGGTGGATGTTTCTGGGACGCCTGCCCGACTTCATCGCAGTGGGCGACGCCGATGGCAACGGCGCCACGCTCGAGGCGCTGAATCCGACCGCTGCCGGGCAGAACGAGATCCTCGGCGTGTTCACGCGGATGGCCGACACGCACATGACGCTGGGTCTTGGCTTACCGGTGGCGCGCGCATCAGTGGGCCTGATCGCGCAGGTCGCAAACAACGAGCATGTCAACCGGCGGATGGCCGCGCTGCAGAACGCGGTCAACGAGTGGTCGGCAAACCTGCTCAAGGAACTCGCGAGCTGACCGATGACCGCGCCCGAATCGGAAGAGGTCTTTCTCCGCATGATGCGCGAGGCGCTGGAGCAGCCGACGCTCCAACTAGAACAGGCGCTGAAGAATCCGATGGCCGAGCTGTTGCTGCAGACGCTGGCCCGCGGCTCGGCGTCGGTCGAGCAAGAAGCCGTCAAGGTCGAGACGCCCGTCGGCCTGACCGAGTTTGCCGGTTCGCAATCAGTGATTCGCGCAGCGGTCGAAGACACGTTCGACGTTGGCGAACTGACCGCAACGCCGGCGGAGAACGCCGCGCTGCTCGAGGCGTCCGACCTCGTGACGATCGGCGGCCTGCGCCGCCTGCGACTGAAGGATGCCGCGCGCGCCGAGGTGCTCTCGGCGGTACGGCCGGGCGACATATACCAGCGGCTACTCGATGAGCTGATGCGGGCGGATGCCGAGGCGCACGAGGAGATTGGGCGCGATCCGGTTCGCCTACCTTCGGCGTGGCTTCGTTGCCTACTGTCAGGGGAGTTCCGCGATCTCGACAGCGCGCCGCCTAGCGAGCTGCGGGCGGCTCTCGCGGCTCGCGACAGGCTCCGCCTCGTGCGCAATCTCGCGCCAAACGTTCCTTCGTCCGATGAGCTTGCCCGACGTGTCGGGCTCGCCGAATTGCTCGAGCCGTTGCGCTTGCTGATCGGCGCTGAAGGCGGATGGGACGGAACGCCTCGCCGCGATCGTTTTGTTGGCCGCGAAGACGAATTGACGAAGCTGCGCGCATTCGTCGACGAGCTCGACTCACGATCGGCCACGGAATTCGTCCAGCGCGTTTCGGCAAGGGCGGCTAGCGCGATCTTCGGGAGCGAAAGGCCGGGGCTGATGATCATCGAGGCGCACGGCGGCCTAGGCAAGTCCGCGCTCATCGCGAAGTTCGTGCTCGACCACGCGCTCGACCAGTCGCGCCAGTTTCCGTTTGCGTACCTGGACTTCGATCGCGCAACGCTGAATCCCGAACGGCCGCATCAGATCCTGCTCGAGGTTTCGAGGCAGGTGGCGTTGCAGTATCCCACGGCCTACGCGGATCTGACGCGCCTCGGCGACCACATTCGTGCCGAGTTCGTCCAGGTCGCTGGCGCCGCGGCGAGTAAGACCGCGGACATCGCCGATCCCTTCTCGATGTTCGTGGAGATCGTTCGGGAGCACGCCACGTTCGGCAGGCGAGCGCTTCTGCTCGTGTTCGACACGATGGAAGTGGTCCAGTGGGATCCGACGGCGATCGACCGGCTGGCGTGGCTCATCGATCAGTTCCGCATCAAGGGCCTGGACGAGCTTCGCGTGGTGGCATCCGGCCGCGCCGACATCCCGGAGTTCCGCCGGGCGCGCGGAGAGCGGGTCCCCACGACAAAGATCAAGCTGAAGCCGCTTCCGGTTGCCGACGCGCGGCAGATGGCGGACAAGCTCGGCGCCGGCGCCCTCGGAGGCGCGTGGCAGGGGGAATGGTCCAACGCAATCGTCAGGGGGAAGGCAAGCGAGAGCGTGTCGCTCTTCTCGTTCCTGACGCCGCCGACGAAATCCCGCGATGACGTTCGCCGTGAGCCGCTTGCGGTGCGCGTGGCAGTCGACCTGATCGCCCATGCCGACGCAAGGGAGCGCCCGGGGCTAGCAGCAGAGATCGCCGGCATCGGCGTCGATGCCAGCGACGATTTTGTCGCCCGCCTGTACGAGAGACGCATCGTCAGCCACGTCCGTGATGCCAAGGCGGGAAAGCTCGCTTGGCCCGGACTGGTGATCCGCCGCATCACGCCCGAGATGGCCGTCGAGCTGCTCGCGCCATTGTGCGGCCTGTCCGCAGACGATGCGAGTGCCGCGTTTTCCGCCCTGGGACAGGAAGTGTGGATGGTGACGCGCGAGAGCGACGGTGCCCTGAAACACCTTCCCCACCTTCGCTCGCGCACGCTGCCGCTGATGCGCAACAAGGACGAAGCAGAGTTCGTCAAAGTGGCGCGCGCGGCGGTCGAGTATTACGAGAAGCTCCGCAACCGAAGTTACGTCGACAACGCGGAGTGGATCTACTACAGGCTACTGGCCGGCGAGGATCCCGTCGGCGTCGACGCCGACGTCACACCCGAAGTTCTCCAATCGCTCGCGTCGGCCGCGGGCGACTTTGCGCCACAAAGCCCGGCAGCGAGCTACATCGCGTCGCGAACGGCGCGCAGGAGGCTTTCTCCCGGGCGGATGAGGCAGCTGACGCCGCGCGACGCGCTGCATCACCTCGTCGCCGCCGCGCCGAACGCGTTCGAGTTCGATGACGTCACTGTGGACAGCGCCGCTCTTGAGGTGGCGGGCCGCCTCCGATCCGAAGACCTCGGAGATCTCTTGCCGTGGGCGCGCGCTCTGTGGATCAAGAGCGGTGCTTGGTCGAGGTTGCCGGCCGCAGCATCGCCAGAGTATCTTCCTGGTCCCACGCTGCGCGCCCACATGTACTGGATGGCGCGCACCGTGGGTCTACAGAGGCGCAGTGCCATGACGATGCACCTCCTGCAGCACCAGGCGGTCGCAAAGCGCTCTACGAGAGAAGAAGAGAGTTACGACTTCCGCGCCACGGTCCAGGCCATGGCAATCGCGCGGCTGGCCGCAAACGAGACGGCAGCATTCGAGAAACTTGACTTGGCGTTAGCCGGTAAGCTCGAAGGAATGAAGCCGAACCCGCTCGCCTCGACGCAAGCGGCGCTGCGCACAGCCATCGTGCTGGGACGGTTCTGCCAGCGCCCAGCGCTCAGCCTTTGGCTGGCCAGCCGCCGACGCGGGAGTTACCAGCGCGCGAGAAACCCAACGTTCTCGCTCGCGGAGCTGCAGGCGTTGGGCAGCGCGGTGCCCGATGCAGAGGGCTTCTTCCCGAGTGGCTTCGAGTCGCCTAAGCGCTTCGACGATGAACGACTCGTCGCCACCGCATCGCACTTCCTCGACCAGTTCGAGGGCGGGGAATCGACCCGCACAGACGGCTTGTCGGGGCGAGCGCTTGCGCGCGTCTTCGCGTGCCGCGACGAGGACTGGATCGTACCGTTGGGCTATGCGGCCGAGCGCGCGCTTAAGGGCAAGGCGCGGGCGAAACTTGCACGACGGTTGCAAGGCTACCGCGTGGATGACCTGGGCGCGACGTCCTCGGAGGTGACGGCCGATGCGCTGACTGGCATGTTCATCGCCGACGAAGCCAGCGACATCGGCGGCTATGCGCGGTTCATCCTCGAGATTTGCGGTCCGGACGATGCGGCATCGGTGGACTTAGCGAGGCTGCTCGACTACCGACAAGCCTGGAACGACGCGATCGCATCCCTTCTCGGCGCCGAGACTCTATCGTCCGGTGCGAGCGAGGAGACGGCGGCGGACCCGGATGAGCCACCCGCACCCGGCCCCGTGATCCACCGGGACGACCTGCAGAAGGGTCGGTGGGGCGGCAAGGACGAACTGGCGGGCCGCAGGTTGCGCGCCGTGCTCGAAAGCATCGAACACGACGTCTTCTACTTCAGTCTGATCGTCGAATCGAGCGACGGCAGCCCACTGGCCGCGCCCGTCGTCTTCCATTTGCACGACACGTACCCGCGCAACGTAGTGACCATCAGGCGCATCAAGGAAGGCCGCGAAGCCACGCTGGACCAATGGAACGCGTACGGCGTCTTTGCGGTTGGCGTTCAGGTTCGGGATGCAAAGGGCCGATGGGTATCCTTGGAACTGGATCTTGCGACCCTTCCGAATCTGCCGAGGCGGTTCCTGAAGCGATGAGCGCTCACCGCATGCGCCTTGTGGTCGGTGCAATTGACGTTGTGCATCCCTGGCAGGGCGTGGGAACCTGAATGTGCATCGTCTCGCTCGGGGCGCTGCGTGAGGGCGGCGGCGCCTTGACGGTAAAAATATTGGCGTAAAGACTCGATGCGACAATGACTTATGTCGTTTGATGCCAGCGTCTTCTTGATGTCCCCTCAAGGGGGCAAATCGCCTGCTCAAGTGTCAGAGGTTGCATGCGAAGAACCGATAGACCGCGATAGATCTCGAAAGCTGGCCATCGTGAAAGCGCCGACTGTCCTCGATAGATGTCGATTGATGGTGAATGCTGCGCTTGGGGATCCCCGTCAAAGTGACGGTAAGGATGACGGTAAAACTCGGACGCTACGAGCCGAGCATCAAGCCAGACAACGACTTAGCGAAGCTGTTGATGATTGAGTGGGAGTAGGGGGACGAGCCGGCCCGTCGGGGCTGTCTCCAGCCTCGTTGCGTCGGGCGGCGTGCAAGCCGCGATAGGAAGGAGCGCCGCACGGGCGAAGCGCCTCACGAAGTGTTCGGTATCACCTTGATCGTTTCCTCGGGGCTGGTTGGCGATGGGTACGGGGACGCGCGTCGGGTCCTTGGCTATAGATACGGACTCCCGCGGAAAAGTGTCGGATCGCGGCATGACGGGTTGAGGTTCCCGTCGCTTGCTGGCGTCTGGTTGGGTTGATCTTCACTGAACAGCGAATATCGCCATCTCGTGAAATATCGGATGCCGCGCCTCCCCGAGGCGTGCAGGGCACAAGGTCGGGTGGCCATTCTTCGCACGCGCGGCCCGCTTTGTCATTACGACTGGAAGGTTCGTGTGGGCGTCGGGTCACGTTGTCCCGCACCGAGCCTGAGGCTTTGTGCGGCATCGAGATAACGCGCTCTTGCACGATAACAGGACTCGTGTTATCGTGCATTCGCTATGTTAGATAAAACTCGCGCCAAGCGTGACGACGACGCTGCCGTCCACGCGTATCTGCATGAAACCTTGGGAGTCGCTCCCAAGGTTCGCGCGTGGGCGGGGAGTGGCAAGCTGCCCTATTTCCTGCAGGAAGCGTTCGAGGTCCGGGAACTGAAGCTCCTGGATCGCCAGATTCTCCTGGCGATCGATCAGCGGGCCGACCGACCGGGGCTGGCCAACGTTCGAGGGCAGTTGGACAAGCTGCGACAACTTGCCGGGATGCCGGTGGTCTACGTCACCCGCACCCTCGCGTCCTACGAACGCAAGCGCCTCATCGAGCAGAAGGTGCCGTTCCTGGTGCCGGGCAACCAGCTCTATCTGCCGGAACTCGGGATCGACCTGCGCGAGTATTTTCGCAAGCCGTCGGTCGCTGCGCAGACCGCGCTCAGCCCGGCGACGCAGGCGATGCTGATCGCTGTCCTGTTGCGAAGGCCGTGGCGCGCCGAGTGGCAGCCCGCCGAGGTGGTCGGCGAGCTGGGCTACACCCCGATGACCCTGTCGCGCGCAGTCAAGGAGCTCACGGCCGCCGGCATCGCGACCCTGCGCACCGAGGGGAGGGTGCGATGGCTTCATACGGAGCGCACGGCCGCGCAGACCTGGGAGCACGCGAGACCGATGTTGCGCAGCCCGGTCAAGCGTCGGGTCTGGATGCTTCCCCCTCCGAAGTCGAGGCCGCGTCCGCTGAGGCTCGCGGGTCTGAGCGCGCTCGCGCGGTTTTCGATGCTCAGTGAACCCCAGTGGCCGACCTACGCCGTCGCACAGGCGGAGTGGAAGGCGGCGACACAGGCCGGCTTCGAGACGCTGCCGGAGCCGCTGCCGGGTGCCTGTGAATGGGAACTCTGGCACTACAGCCCAGCACTCGTGCGAGACAGCGATACCGTCGATCCGCTTTCCTTGACACTCAGCCTGCAGGGCAACCCTGACGAGCGTGTTCAACTTGCGCTGGATGAACTCAAGGGGCGCTTTCCGTGGTGAGGGGACTGGACGTCTTTCGTGAGCACTTCGCCGGCCACGCCGACCAGTTCGTGCTGATCGGCGGCACGGCCGCGACGCTTGCGATGGAAGAGGCGGGGCTCGAGTTTCGTGCCACGAAGGACCTGGACATCGTCCTGCACATCGAGGCGCTCAGCCCGTCATTCGGCGAAGTGTTCTGGCGCTTCGTCGAAGCGGGCGGCTACGAAATCCGACAGGCCAGCGACACTGGGAAGCCGGTCTTCTATCGATTCCAGAAGCCGGCCGATGATCGCTTTCCCGCCATGATCGAGCTGTTCTGCCGGGCCCCTGAGGGGATCAAGCTGGCCGAAGGAAGTCACCTCACACCGATTCCCGTCGACGAGGCCGTCGCGAGCTTGTCCGCGATCCTGCTCGACGATGCCTACTACGAGTTCATCCTTGCAGGACGCAGGGAAGTCGACGGCCTGCCGTGGGTGGGCGAGGACAGGCTGATTCCGCTCAAGGCGAGCGCCTGGCTCGACCTCGGCGAACGCCAGTCCAAGGGCGAGCCGATCGACACCAAGAACATTCGCAAGCACGCGAACGACGTGCTCCGCCTGTCGCAGCTGCTCGCCCCGGACACGCGAATACCAGTCGTCGAGCGAATCGCGCAGGACTTGAACCGCTTCCTCGACGCGATCGAGGCAGATCGCTCGATCGATCCGAAGTCGCTCAAGATCAACAGCAGCGTCGGCGAGATTGCCGAACGGATCGCGCGGGCCTACGGCTTGAGTCGACCCCGCGAGGCGTGATCGTCATCCGGCGACCGGGCAGCGGCTACTCGGCCCAGATAGCGTCCCCGAGCCTTTCGGCATTGCTGACGAGCAACTGGAACTCCGGTGGCTTGTGCTTGGCCGCGTTGGTCGCCAGCCGCAGGTCTTGAACGATGTACCCGACGAGGCAGCGGCGCACGCTCAGCTGGCGCGCACTGGCCCCCGGAAAATACTCGGCCGCGATCATGCTCTGCTGCTCGGCCGTGAGATCGGGATGTGCCACGATCGTTACGGTGGTGATCTCGTTCCAGTCCTTGTCGTCCGATCGACGCGCTGGCGCTGGCGATTCCACGAGGCTGGCGTTCGCCACCCGGCCCAGCGTGAAGTCGCGGAAGTCCCGACGCTCAGTACACCAGGCGCGCATGTGCCACCGGCGTGGCACTCGGACGAGTGCGTGCGGGAACACAAGCCGGTCGGTACCGGACGGGTGGTTCATCGATCGGTAGACGAGCTGCAGGCCGATCCCTTTCCGTATGGCCTGCACGACCGCGGCGAAGGTCTCGGGCGCCACGACCGAAAGGTCACGTCTCGCGTCCTCGAGGAGCGGGTCGCGGGCCGCCGGCTGCTCTGCGCCTGCCACGATGCGTAGATAGTCGTCTGGCGACTGACGCTTTTCCCGGTCTTGCTGACCGGGCGTCAAGCGCAATGGCGCGTGTGCAGTGGAGCGCGCTGCGCGATCACCCACGCGCTTCCGGAGCGCACCCATCAACCGGCTCGCCCAGACGGCTTGGACGCCCAGCAGCTCCCGAATTCGGTAGTTGTCGATCTCGCCCTCCCAAAGGAGGACGGTTTCGAGGTCGGCTACCCGATCTGCAGCGGAGTCCATGCTGAAATTATCCTACAGGCTAATTTGACTTGCAAGCTAATTTAGTCCGTAGTATAAATTAGCGTCAAGGATAAGTCATGAACCTCTTCGATCGGATCCCGCATGGACTCTTCGCCGCGCTGACCGGACGCAACAATCGTCGCGCCTGGGATCTGATGGTACGGTTGTCGGATCGCTACTTCGGCCCGGATGCCGTGCCTCCGTACCCTGACGGGTACCTGCACGACCAGATCGTCAAGGAAATCGAGCGCTTCCTCCTCGACGCGGGGTGGGAGCACGAAGGCGACGATCCCGTGCCCGAAGTGGCCACGCCGCTGTCGATCCAGGCCAATCAGCTACTGGCACGTCTTGTAGAGACCGGGTGGCTCACCGAGGAGCGGGTTGGGCTGCGTCGCTTCGTGAGCATGCGGCCTGTCGTTGCGCGGTTCTTCGACACCATCCAGCAGTTCGTCACGGAAGGACCTCAGCTCTTCGGCGGCAACGTCCTCCTGGTCTACAACCAGCTCAAGAGCGTTTCGCAGGACCCGAGAGGCCAGGCGGGAGGCTTCGTGAGTGCAGCGCAGCTCTGCGTGCGGCTCATCAATTCCCTGAACGCGACCACCCTTCGGGTCCGCGACTTGATGAAGGAGCTCACGCAGGAGGCCGAGACGCCAGTATTCGTCCGACGGTTCTTCAGCGAGCACATCAGCGAGCTCTACGTTCGTGACTTCAAGCAGCTTCGCACCGAGAACCATCCGCTGCGACTGCGCTACGAAATCATCGAGCTCGTCAACGCGGTCGCCCTGGAGGGTCCGGCGCGCGTCGCATTGCTGCAGGGCTATGCGGAGCTTCCCGGCAACCGGCCCGGTGAGGAGGAAGAACTTCTGGAGCGCGATGTACAGCGCTTTCGGCGCCTCCTCGACGTCGAGAAGTTCCTCGATCGGATGGACCGAGTGATGGACGCCGCAACACAGCGCGCAGTCGCCTACCTCGGTTATCGATTGAAGGCCTCGGAGCGAATCGAGGAGGTGATCGCGGACACGGTGCGCGCCGTCGTCGCCGCGGACGAGCGCAGCGTTCCGCTCGAGGGTCGACTTCTTTCGCCATCGCCCGTGGTCGGCGACAACCGCTTGAGGCTTCCGGTCGAGCCGCCGCCGGTTCCCAAACGCACGGCGTTGCGCAAGAGGGAGATGACACCTCACGAGAAGGCCGTCCATTTCCTGCGCAAAGCGATGATCGCCCATCGCGATACCGCGCCGGCCGCCGTGCGCCGCTACATCGCCGAGTACCTATCGCCGGGAGCGCGGGTTACTGCGCAAGACCTCCCGGTCGGCAGCGTCCCCGATGCCGTTTCCTACCTTGTGCTCATGCGTCTCGCCGCCATCAGCTCCCGCAACCCCGCCGCGGTGCGACGCAATCCGCTTCTGCGCAGCCTTGGTTTCGAAGTCTCGCTGATCGCCGGCAGTCGGGCCGATACGGAGTACTTCAACGTTCCCAACTTCCAGGTCACTCGGAGAGATCGAGATGCCACGTAACTGGCGATCGTTGGCGGAGGCATCCGACGGGATCTATACGGTCGACGACTTCAAGCAGTCGCTGTACCAGTTGATCGCGCAGCAGTGCCTGTATGCCCGCTTCAACCATCAGAGCACGGCCTTTCGGATCGTCTCGGCGCACCGTCGCGATTTCGAAGAGGCCGTGGAGCTTATGGGTCTTCGACTCGGCTTCAACGAGCGCCTGGCCTTCTGCTACGTCGTTCCAGAAACGGTCAAGCTCACGCCGCTCGACACCCAGGACACGTTGTTTCTTCTCGTGCTGCGACAGCTCTACCACCTGCGTGGCAGTACCGGCGAACTGACCGACGAGGGTGACGCCATCGTAGGGATCGAGGAGCTGGTCGCCACGTACCGCTCGATCACCGGACGCACCTTGGAAACGAAGAATCAGGGCGTGGTGAAGGGCCTGGTGAAGACCGCCGCGCGATGCGGACTGGCTCGTCTGATCGATACGCCCGAGGGTGATCCCCAGCCCTTCGCGGTCGCGATTCTTCCGGCGATCGCCGAGGTGCTGAGCGAGCACGCCGTCGGCCGCTTTGGCGCACATCTGAAGTCCGCGTTGGTGTCGAGCGATCCCTCGGGCGATGGCGTCGCGAGCGCACAGGAGGCCGCACGTGAAGACGCTTAGCGCCCTGCATCTCGTGCAGTTCTCGTTCTGGGACTACGAGACCTTCAACCTCCGCCGCGGTGGAACGGCTTTCTTGGGGCCTAACGGGGCTGGCAAGACGAGCCTCGCAGATGCAGTGCAGATCGCCCTCGTCGGCGCGCACGGCAATCACATGCACTTCAATGCCCAGTCGGTGCACAGAGACCATCGCTCGGTCCGAGACTATGCGCTCGGCACGATGCGCTCTGGCGAGGGGGATCAGGGCGTATTGGCTCGCAAACGGGACGAGGCGCTCTCGTACATCACCTTGATCTTCGAGGGCGAGTCCGCCGCCGACGTCGTCAGCGCGGGCGTTTGTCTTCATTCTGTGGCGACCGACAAGAACCATCGAACCCTCGGCTTGTACATCCTGCCGGGCGTTCGACTGGCGTTGGAAGATCATCTTGGCGCGCTCGACGATGGGGGCAAGGCGCCTCTGGACTGGCCGACCTTCGAGGCCTTGGCACGCAGGCTTGCCAGGCAGGCTGGACGGACTCCCACGCTGACGGCGAAGCCGGAGACGTACCTGAACGAACTGCTGCACGTGCTGCAACACAAGGGCCGTGCGATCGACAAGGACAAGTTCCTCCGCGCGCTCGCACAGAGTCTTCGGCTGAAGGGCATCCAGAGCGTCAACGACTACCTGCGCGGGTACCTTGTCGACGCACAGCCGATCGACAAGCAGGGGACCTTGAAGCACATCAAGACCGTGCGCTCGCTCGTTCTTCAGATCGAGGAGGTCAAGCAGCAAATCGCGCGTCTGACGGACATCGACAAGCGATTCCACAGCGTCGCAGCGCAGTACCGGACTCGCGCCGTCGCGAACGCAGTGCGGCTTCTTCTGCAAGTAGAGTCGGCGGACCAACGCGTCAGCAACCTGTTGTCGAGAGAGCGGGAACTGTCCGGCGAGATTGACACGCTCGCGAAATCCATCGACGAGGGCACGCGCCGGATGGAGGCGGCGCGAGAGGAACATCAGAGGCTCCTGGCCGCCTACAACGCGGATCCCGCCTCCCAGAACCCCGAGCACGCGCGTCAGCTCAGGGCCGCCCTGCAGACCAGCGTGACGACTTGCCGGCGGGCGGTGGAGCGGCTCGTTCTGGAAGTGCGGGATGCGCTCGAATCTGTACAGGGCATCAGCCACGCCTCCGACGCCGCCTCGTTGTCGGAGATTGGGCGTCTCGTCGCGAAGTGGGAGGCGCGGGCGCGCGCTGGAACCCTGCCGGACTCCGACGCGTTTGACGAAGCACTCACGGCGCTCAGCGCGGCAGCCGGGGATCTTTCAAGTCTTCGGCAACTGCTCGACGAGCGCGCGGCGCTCGCTGCCCAGCGCCTCGCCAGTGCGACGGAGCGGGCGAAGGCCGCCGAGAAGGGTATCCGCCTGACGGATTCGGGCGACGTCGCTGCGGCGATGGCGATGTTTCGCTCTGCTGGCATCGAAAGCGTCACGGTCGGCAGCGTCGTCAGTGTCAAGGACTCGTCCTGGCAGTCCGCGATCGAGTCGTTCCTCGGCCGCAACCGGCATGCCCTCGTCGTTGCCTACGGCCGGGAACGGGAAGCGGTCCGCCTGCTTCGAACTGCACCTCGCCCGCTGTTCGAGGTCACGATCGTGCAGCCATCGCACATCCGCGATGACCTGAAACGCAGCTACGACGCAACGACCGTGGCATCGCTCCTCGAAAGCTCGAACAGCATCGCGCTGACATACCTGCGTCGCCTTCTGGGGCAGATGCGCCAGGTCGACACCGAGGAGGAGCTTGAACGACATGAGCGCGCTCTGACGCGCGACGGCATGCTGAGCGCCAACGGTGGAACGCGAAGAATCCGCCTACTGGCATCGTCGGAATGGGTGTTGGGTGCTCGCATTTCGAGCGAAGAGCGCGAGGCTCTGCGAGCGGAGGTCTTGGATGCAACCCGGGCGGACGGCGAGGCCAAGAACGGAGTGCGGCTCGCCATGGAAGCGACGAACCGCGTGACAAGTGTCCTGCGCGACGTCACGCCAGAGCGCATTCGTGTGTCGCTCGACGAACTGCAAGACGCGAAGCGTTCGCTGGACGACACACCGGACCCGACCACGATCGACCTGCCGAGCCACCTCGTGGAGCTCAAGGGCCGAGTCGACACCGCGAAGCGTGCGGCCGACGATCTCGAGCGAGCGCTGACGGAACTGCGCGAGACTCGAGGAAAGAGAGGGGGTGCGCTTGAGGAAACGCGGACGAATCTGGGCAAGGCGCAGAGCGACCTCACTGATCTTCAGACGCGGTATGGCGCCGCGACGGAGGATGTCGACTATGACGTGGAGGCCGCAGCGACCACCTATGACAGAGCGCGCGAAATCGACTCAGCCGAGGGTCCTGTCGCGGCCCTGACGTTCCTGGAGACTGAAGCAAGGCGGGCGAACGACCGGATCGTCAAGTCGGAGTCGGATGCAAAGGCCGAGTTCACGGCATTCATCAACGAGATGTCGATCAACCTCGTCGAAGAGCGAAGTGACTGGCGAAAGGCTGCGACGTGGGTTCGGAACCATGTCCAGAAGCTCACCGCTTCGACCCTGGTGGAATATGAGCAGGAGGCCAAGGCGGCGCGCGAGGCCGCCAACCAGTCATTCCGTGCCGACGTTGCCTACCGCATGCGCGAGGCGATCAAGCGTGTGGAACACGACATTGATGATCTGAACAGAATTCTCCGTGCGTGCCCGGAATTTACCGGCGGCGAGAAGTACCGATTCGTGGCCACACCCGCGCTCGCGCACAAGGCGCTATACGAGCTCATCCAGAGCAGCGCCTTTCTGGAGTCGGGGTCCTCGCCCTTGTTCGAGGCGGCCGACGATGTCCAGAAGAAGCTGGTTTCGTTCCTCGAGGCGTGCGAGACCGGCGCCGACAAGGCCAATAACCCGCTCGAAGACTATCGACTCCTGTTCAACTTCGACCTCGAGATCCGCGTCGGCGACAAGAAAGTCGATTCGCTCAGCAAGCGGCTCGGCGTGGGGTCGAACGGCGAACACCTGGTGCCCTTCTACGTCATCGCGGGCGCTTCGCTCGCCAATGCCTATCGCCTGAAGGCAGGGGAGCCGCACGAGGGCACGGCCGTGATGATCATCGACGAGGCGTTCCACGGCTTCGATGCCCAGAACGCCTACGTCACGGCGCAGTTCCTGCGATCGCTCGGTCTGCAACTCGTCATGGCGGCGCCGGATGCGGACGTCGGGAAGCTGGTGCCGGTCCTCGACTCTTACTACGATCTCGATCGCTTTGGATCGGATGTCTTCACGAGCGAGGTGATCGTCAAGGAAGACGCCCGACGGCTCCTTGAAACCGACATGCCGAGTCGCAATCCGCAACTCGTTGAGCAAATGGCGGTGAAGTTCGGTAGCCCGGCATGAACCCGGTAGCCGGCCAGGCGCTGCTGAAGCTCCTGCGTAGAGCGGAGAACGCGTCGGGGAGGAGCGAGGATGGCCGCAACATCGGTCTGCGCTTCTCCAGCGAGTCCTTACCCGCCTATTCGGCCATCGGCACGCATGCTGAGAAGGAGGCTTGCCATGGCGACCTCCTGCTCGCCGAACGCGACGGAGCGATCAGCATCGAGTGGGACCGACGAGCGGGCGAACGAAATCAAGTCCTCCGAGTTCAGCTGCTGGATCGTGAGGCGCTTGCGCGGCACTTGGGAGTGGTACCGCGATGGGATGCGGTCGCCAGGGCCGCTCAGCATCTCGGGCCCCACTTGACGGAATACCCGGTGCTGAAGGAGGTGCTGGCGTCTTGGCGTCGAGGCGCGAAGGTCCGCGGTACTGGTCCAGAGGATGTCGAAGCATGGACGTATGCGGTCGCCGTCGTGTCCCACTGCCGTGCGCAGATCGCGACTGATGTGGCGGTGCGCAGGTTGAGCGCGCAGCTGACGGGCGACAGCAAGCGTGTCGAACAGCTCTCCGCACCCATCGATGTCCTGATCCAGGGTGAGGTAGCGGCCCCAGTCCGCGATCCGGAAGACGTCTTCAATGAGCTTGGGCTCGTCAAGTTTCCGCCGACGTTTCTGATCAGTGGCGCGCTTCAGGTACGCGTCGGCGCCCAGCATGTCCCGATTGACGCGCCGTATCTTGGCTTTCCGCCGTCGGCGATTACGGGCTTCGCATCCTGTGAAAGCGTGGCCCTGTTGTTGACGGTCGAGAACCTCACAACCTTTCATGAGTTGGTCGGACAGCGTCTGCACATGCCCGCCGCGGTCCTCCTCTACACCGGTGGCATGCCCAGTCCTTCGTGGAAGCGCGTGTATCGCTTGCTGCTGACGTCGCTGCCAGTCGAGGCCGGGGTGTTCCACTGGGGCGACATTGATGCGGGCGGGTTCCGAATTGCCGACCACCTGGCCGCTTGTGCCGGAGAGGTAGGGCGACGCGTCGAACTGCACGCCATGAGCCCAGATGTCGCGCGTCTCGACTCTGTTTCGTCTCGACGTGCACTCGCGAACGCAGAGGTGTCGATGATCGAGAAGCTCTGCGCCCGGTGGAATTGGGATGCGCCGGCTCAATGGGTATCCGTGCACCGGATTGCGGTGGAGCAGGAGTCGCTTCCAGCGTCCTGGCCATAGCTTCTGGAATGGTGCCGCTGACGGATCGGAGATCGGAGCGGGCTCAGTATTGCCAGTAACTCGGAGCCTCGGGCTCCGGCGCATCCAGGATCGGATCGCTTCGTCGAACGAGCGGATCGAGCCAGTCAGCCTTTGCTCTGGCCCACTCGATCCAGTGCTTCTTCTCGGGCGTGAGATCGCCGTCGCGGCGTGCTCGGTCCTCGACGGCGGCGATGAACTCGCGCAAGCGGTTTGCGCGCTGCAGCCGGCTCGCGTCGTGAAACAGGGCGCGCAGTTGGCGACGTTCTTCGTTGCGCGCGCGCACCTGCGCTTCGTATCGGGCGCGCGCTTCCTCGTAGGTCCGTTGGCGGCGCTCCTCTTCCTCCTCCTTCGCGCGTTTCGCTTCGGCCAGGCCGGCGATGGCAGCGACGATGCCGTGCAGGCGCGAGTCGATGAGGCTGCGTTCCGTGTCGTTCCACTTCCGTGACGGCCACGATCCCACCGTGAGCGTCAGCCGTCCGGTGGGGTGCCAATCGAACTGCGGAATGTTCGGATACTCTCCCCGGGCACCGACGCGAAAGGAGTCGTAGTACCGGTCGCGCGCCCGCACCTCCGCGCGTGTCGGCGTGTGGCTGGTTCGCGTGACCTGCTCGACGATCGAGATCGTCA
>JAJTYR010000035.1 GCA_021463505.1 Burkholderiaceae bacterium
GGGTGCGACCGTCGGGGTGGCCTGCGCGCTCGGACTGCGCGCCGCCGCAACGCTGGGTGTCACGATCTGCTGCGTCGCGGGTCCGCCGGCCACGGATTCGCGGCCGATGCGCAGTTCCGGTGGATCGAGCAGGAAGGTGTACTCACGGACGAACTTGCCCGACGCCCAGTTCAACTCGACCATCAGGTCGACGAAGGGTTCGTTGATCGGCTGTCCGGAACTGATGCGCACCACCGCGGAACGATCGGAGCGGCGATCGATCGCAAATCTCAACCCGGTGAGCGCCGGATTGAACTCGAGACCGGCCTGCCTGAACGCTTCGGGCGAGGCGAGCCGCGCGCTGAGACTACCGAGTTCGTCGCTGCCGACCGAAGTGATCTCGACTTCGGCCCGCAGTGGCTGTCCCAATGCCGACTGGACCGTGAGGCGGCCCAGGCCCGCCGCGTCGGCCGCAGCGGGCAGCGTGCCCGCGAGCGCCGCCGTGATCGCCGCCGCGAGAATTGTCGGAGTGCCTTTTCGGCGCCGTCCGGCCGGCTTTACGTGCGTCGATTCCACGCTTGTCCCCACTGGCATGAAGCGATTTTTCGAGGCTAACATCAGCTACTTACCGGTGCAAGCTTAGGAAGTGGCCGAGGTTCGCCCCGTGGCTGCGACGTGACAAACGGCGCCTGCTGATCATCCAGCGGCGGCTCGCCACCACCCGGTGAGACGCTCAGGATGCCAACAGCCTCAACATGCGCCGTAACGGCTCGGCTGCGCCCCACAGCAATTGGTCGCCGACGGTGAACGCACTGAGATAACCGGTGCCCAGCGACAGTTTGCGCAGCCGCCCGATCGGCACCATAAGGCTGCCGTTGACTGCCACCGGCGAGAGGTCGCGAATGCTCGCCTCACGCGTGTTCGGCACGAACTGCACCCATTGGTTACCCGAAGCCACGATCGACTCGATTTCGTCGAGCGGCGCGTCGCGGCGCAGCTTGATCGTGAGCGCCTGGCTGTGGCAGCGCATCGCGCCGATCCGCACGCACAAGCTCTCGATCGGGATATGGCCCGGCCCGGATGCCGGCAGCCCGAGGATCTTGTTGCACTCGGCGTCGCCCTTCCACTCTTCGCGCGAGGTGCCGTTGCCGAGATCCTTGTCGATCCACGGAATCAGGCTACCGGCCAGCGGCACGCCGAAATGCTCGGTCGGGAACGCCTGCGCGCGCATCGCCTGCGAAACCCTCGCGTCGATCTCGAGGATCGCCGAGCCCGGGTCGGCCAGCAGCGGCGCGACCGCCGCGTGCGCGGCGCCCATCTGCGCGAGCAGCTCGCGCATGTTCTGCGCGCCGGCGCCCGAAGCCGCCTGGTAGGTCATCGCGCTGATCCACTCGATCAGGTTCTCGCGGAACAGGCCGTTGAGGCCCATCATCATCAGGCTGACCGTGCAGTTGCCGCCGACGAAGGTGCGCCCGCTGCGCGACAGCGCGTCCTTGATCACGTGCAGGTTCAGGGGATCGAGGATGATGACCGCGTCGTCCTTCATTCGCAGCGCCGAGGCCGCGTCGATCCAGTAGCCGTTCCAGCCCGCCGCGCGCAGCTTCGGGTACACCTCGTTGGTCCAGTCGCCGCCCTGGCAGGTGAGCACGACGTCCATCTTCTTCAGCGTGTCGATGTCGCCGGCGCCTTGCAGTGTGCGCTCGCCGAGGTTAGCCACCTCGGGCGCAGCGCCCCCGGCATTCGAGGTGCTGAAGAACACCGTCTCGACGTGCGCGAAGTCGTTCTCCTCGCGCATGCGCTGCATCAGCACGGAACCGACCATTCCGCGCCACCCGACCATTCCGACCTTCAACATGACATCACTCCCGGATCGCCGGCGCCCGCGGCCGGCTGCATCGTGCCTACAGCGCCGCGAGCACCGCGTCGCCCATCTCTTTCGTTCCCACCGTGCGCTTGCCGGTCTCGGCGATGTCCGCCGTGCGAAAGCCCTGGGCCAGCACCTTGCGCACCGCCGTCTCGACGCGCTGCGCCGCCGCCTCCTGGTGCAGCGAATGCCGCAGCAGCATCGCCGCCGACAGGATCGTCGCCAGCGGGTTGGCGAGATTCCTGCCGGCGATGTCGGGCGCCGAACCGTGGATCGGCTCGTACAGTCCGAAGCCGCGCGCGTTGAGCGACGCCGACGGCAGCATGCCGATCGAGCCGGTCAGCATCGACGCCTCATCCGACAGGATATCGCCGAACATGTTGCCGGTGACCATGACATCGAACTGCCTGGGGTTGCGCACCAGCTGCATCGCCGCGTTGTCGACGTACATGTGGGTGAGCTCGACGTCGCGGTACTGGCCGTGCACCTCGGTGACCACCTCGCGCCAGAACTGCGTGGTTTCCAGCACGTTGGCCTTGTCGACCGAGCACACCCGCCGCTGGCGCTTGCGCGCGGTCTCGAACGCCAGCTGCGCGATGCGCCGGATCTCGCTTTCGGTATAGCGCATCGTGTCGAAACCCTCGCGCTCGCCGTTCTCGTTGGTGCGCACCCCGCGCGGCTGGCCGAAGTAGATGTCGCTGGTCAGCTCGCGCAGGATCAGCAGGTCCAGCCCCGACACCACCTCCGGCTTGAGCGTCGACGCGTGCGCGAGCTCGGGGTAGACGATCGCCGGACGCAGGTTGGCGAACAGGTCGAAATGCTTGCGCAGCCGCAGCAGCCCCTGCTCGGGGCGCTTGGCGCGCGGCAGCGTGTCGTATTTCGGTCCGCCCACCGAGCCGAACAGGATCGCGTCGGCCTGTCCGGCCAGCTTCAGCGTGGCCTCGGGCAGCGGATCGCCGGCCGAGTCGTAGCCGGCGCCGCCCACCGGCGCGTACTCCAGCTCGACGGACAGGCCGTCGGCGGCCAGCGCCTGCAGCACGCGCACCGCCTGCGCGGTGATCTCCGGCCCGATGCCGTCGCCGGCCAGCACTGCAATCTTCATGTCGGAAAATCCTGTTCGATGTTCTGCACGAGAAACGGCCCGGCCCGGTTCCCCGGCCGAGCCGTCTCGGTCGATTCCTGCCAGACGTCCGCGGGCCCGGCGCGCGTCAATCGGCCAGCCTGTTGGCGAGCCAGGGCTGCTGGACCAGTCGCCGGCTCTCGTATTCGCGGATCGCGTCGGCGTGCTCGAGCGTGAGGCCGATCTCGTCGAGCCCGCCGAGCAGGCACTCCTTGCGGAACGGGTCGATGTCGAAAGCGAAGCTGCGCGCGCCGTCCACGGTGCGCACCTGCTGCGCCGGCAGGTCGATCACGAGTTCGAAGCCGCTGAACGCATTGACCTGGTCGAACAGCCAGCCGACGTCGGACTCGGACAGCCGGATCGGCAGCAGCCCGTTCTTGAAGCAGTTGACGAAGAAGATGTCGGCGAACGACGGCGCGATGATCGCCCGGAAACCGTAGTCTTCCAGCGCCCATGGCGCGTGCTCGCGCGACGAGCCGCAGCCGAAGTTCTTGCGCGCGAGCAGGATCGACGCCCCCTGGTAACGCGACTGGTTCAGCGCGAAGTCGGGGTTCAGCGGCCGGCGGCTGTTGTCCATGCCCGGCTCGCCGCGATCGAGATAGCGCCATTCGTCGAACAGGTTCGGCCCGAAGCCGCTGCGCTTGATCGACTTCAGGAACTGCTTCGGGATGATCGCGTCGGTGTCGACGTTCGCCCGATCGAGCGGCGCGACCAGGCCGCGGTGAACCGTGAAGCTTCGCATGACCGCTTTGCCCTCGCGCCGCTACTTCCTGGCCGCGCCCTGGATCGTCTCGCCGGCCTTCTCGATGTCCTTGCCGGCGCCGGCGATCGTGTTGCAGGCGCCCAGCGACAGCAGGAAAGCGCCGGCCAGCACGGCGGAGATGATTCGCTTCATCGTTGCCTCTCGTTTCGATCAGATGCGCCGCACGTCGACGAAATGCCCGGCAATGGCTGCGGCAGCCGCCATCGCGGGACTGACCAGGTGGGTGCGTCCGCCCGCACCCTGCCTGCCCTCGAAGTTGCGGTTCGAGGTGGAGGCGCAGCGCTCGCCCGGCTCGAGCCGGTCGGCGTTCATCGCCAGGCACATCGAGCAGCCCGGCTCGCGCCACTCGAAGCCGGCGTCGCGGAAAATACGGTCGAGCCCCTCGGCCTCGGCCTGCCTCTTCACCAGGCCCGAACCTGGCACCACCATCACCAGTTTCACGTTCGAGGCCTTGTGTTTGCCGCGCACGATCGCGGCGGCCTCGCGCAGGTCTTCGATGCGCGAATTGGTGCACGAGCCGATGAACACCTTGTCGACGCGGATGTCGCCGATCGGCGTGTTCGGCTTCAGGCCCATGTACTGCAGTGCGCGCTCCATGCCCTCGCGGCGGACCGCATCCCTTTCCCTGTCCGGATCGGGCACGCGCTCGTCGACCGCCACCACCATCTCGGGCGACGTGCCCCAGGTGACGTGCGGCTTCAGTTGGCCCGCGTCGACGTCGATGACCAGGTCGAAGCGCGCGCCGGGATCGGAGCGCAGCGTGCGCCAGTACTCCTCGGCGCGATACCAGTCGGGGCCGGCCGGCGCCATCGGCCGACCGCGAAGATAGCTCAGCGTATTGTCGTCGACCGCCACCATGCCCGAACGCGCACCCGCTTCGATCGCCATGTTGCAGATCGTCATCCGGCCTTCCATCGACAGCGAGCGGATCGTCGAGCCGGCGAACTCGATCGCGTAGCCGGTGCCCCCGGCCGTGCCGATGCGGCCGATGACCGACAGGATCACGTCCTTCGCGGTGACGCCGCGCGGCAATGCGCCATCGACCTTCACCAGCATGTTCCTCATCTTCTTCGCCACCAGCGTCTGCGTGGCAAGCACGTGCTCGACCTCGGAAGTGCCGATGCCGAAGGCGAGGCAGGCGAACGCACCGTGGGTGCTGGTGTGCGAATCGCCGCAGACCACCGTCATGCCGGGCAAGGTCGCACCCTGCTCGGGGCCGATTACGTGGACGATGCCCTGGCGACGGTCGCGGATGTCGAAATACGGAATGTCGAATTCGCGCGCGTTGGCGTCGAGCGTCTCGACCTGCAGCCGCGAGATCGGGTCGGCGATGCCCTGCGAGCGATCGGTGGTGGGCACGTTGTGATCGACCACCGCCAGGTTGGCCGCGACCCGCCACGGCTTGCGCCCGGCGAGCTTCAGCCCCTCGAACGCCTGTGGACTGGTGACCTCGTGCACCAGGTGACGGTCGATGTAGATGAGCGTGGTGCCGTCGTCTTCCTGGTGGACGACGTGGGCATCCCAGAGCTTGTCGTAGAGGGTGCGGGGTGCGATCGACATGCAGAAATTATGCCATGCGTGCTATCGGCGCCGCGCCTGCTCGTACAGCGGCATCACCCGCGCCGAATAGACCTCGAGATCCTTCAGTCGGGTGTCGGCCGAAGGGTGCGTGCTCAGGAACTCGGGGCCATCGGTGGCGCCCGAGGCCCGCGACATCTTCTGCCACAGCGTGATCGCCGCGCGCGGATCGTAGCCGGCGCGCGCTGCGATCTCCACGCCGATCCGGTCGGCCTCGGTCTCGTGCAACCGGCTGTTGGGCAGCCCGAAGAAGGCCTTGTAGAACACGCCGCCCAGGTCGGCGCCCGCCTGTCCGGTACCCAGCAGGATCGATGCGCCGCTGATCAGCACCTGCGCGCCCATCTGCTCGGAGGCGCGCTCGCGCGCGTGCTCGCGCAGCGCGTGCGCGATCTCGTGGCCGACCACGGCGGCAATCTCGTCGTCGCTCAGGTTCAGCCTGGTGATCAGCCCGCTGTAGACCGCGATCTTGCCGCCCGGCATGCACCAGGCGTTCACCTGGTCGGAGCGGATCACGTTGACTTCCCACTTCCACTGCGCCGCTTCCGGACGGAACGCCGCGCTGGCCGGGATCAGCCGGTTGGTGATCGCGCGCACGCGCGCGGTGAGCGCCGGATCGGCGTTCAACGCACCCTTCTGGCGCTCCTTGGTGAGCGTCTCGCGGTATGCGAGCTCGGCCTGCTGGCGCATGTCGGCCTCGGAGACCATCGAAGACATCCGCTGCGTGCGCTCGATGCCCACCGCGCCGGGGCTGGTCGTCTTCACCGACTGGCAGCCCGACAGCAGCACGGCGCTGGCGGCCAGCGCGGCTGCGGCGATCCGGATTCCTCTCATGATCGTTCTCCCAGGGCTGGCGGCCGCTGCAGCCGCCTCTTCGATCCGCCCGATTCTCGCAAAGCGCGGCGCAAGGGGCCAATCCGGACACCCCGAGGTCGGGGGGACATGCCGCAGGTACGACCTGGCTGGAGGTACCGCAGGCCGGACGACCCGCAGCTCAGCCGTCGGCGCAGCCCGCTTCGCCCATCGGCTCGCGGCAGCGTCGGAACACCCAGCCGCCGAGCGCCGCGGCGGCTGCCGACACCATGAACGCGGCCGACGGCGACACCGCGGACCAGACTGCAGTCGCCACCAGCACGCCCAGTGCGCCGCCCAGCCCGTAACCCACGGTCACGTAGAGCGCCTGCGCGCGCGCGTGCTGCGCCGGCTCGAACCAGCGCTGCAGCGTGGCGACCGTGGCGCTGTGGTGAATGCCGAAAGTCACCGCGTGCAGCAACTGCGCGAGCACCAGCGCCGGCAGCCAGGTCGCTGCCAGGCCGATCAATGCGAAGCGCAGCGCCGCCACCCACAGGCTCGCGTGCAGCAGCCGGATCGCGCCGAAACGCTCGAACAGGCGACGCTGCACCCAGAAGATCGCGATCTCGGCGACGACGCCCACGGCCCAAAGCAGGCCGATCGCCGTCTTGCTGTAGCCGAGCAGCGCCAGATACAGCGACAGGAACGCGTACAGCGCCGCGTGGGCGAACAGCATCAGGAACGCCGACGCAAGGAACGCCTGCACCCGCGGCTGGCGCAGCCGCTCGCGCACCCGCATCGCCGGCGGCCCGGCTCGCGGCGCGGGCACCGCGCCCATCGGCCAGGAACTGGCCACCAGCCCGAGCATGATCGCCGCCGTCCACCACGGCAGCGTGCGCATGCCCCAGGTGTCGAGCACCGGCCCCATCGCGACCACGCCGACGATGAAGCCCGCCGAGCCCCAGATGCGGATGCGCCCGTAGCGTCCCGCGTCGCCGCCGGACGCGTGCATCGCGATCGTCTCGCCGATCGGCATCTGCGCCGCGGTCATGAAGTACAGCAGCGCCAGCACCGGCAGCAGCGCCGCGAAGCGATCGCCCGCCAGCGGCAGCAGGAGCGCCCCCGCCAGCGCGCCCACCGCGCTGACCCGCAGCAACACGACCCGGCTGGCGCTGCGGTCGGCCATCCAGCCCCAGAACGGCGGCCCCACGATGCGCAGCACCTGCGGCACCGCCAGCAGCACGCCGATCTCGGCGATCGTCAGTCCGATCGCGGCCAGGTACAGGCTCAGGTACGGGGAGAAGAGCCCGACCCAGGTGAAGTAGGCAAGAAAGAGCGCCTTGATGCCGGCGGCGCCGATGCCGCCCGCGCTCAACGCGCGCCGTGCGGCGCCGGCCCCGCGATGCGCGGCGTGGCCACCGCCACTTCGGCGTTCTGCCCGCGGTCGCGCAGCGCATGGTCGATCAGCACCAGCGCCAGCATCGCCTCGGCGATCGGCGCCGCCCGGATGCCTACGCAGGGATCGTGCCGTCCGAGCGTCTCCACCGTCGTAGGCGCCCCGTCGATGTCGATCGAGCGCCGGGGCACGCGGATGCTCGACGTGGGCTTGATCGCGAGTTCCACGACGATCGGCTGGCCCGTGGAGATGCCGCCGAGCACTCCGCCCGCGTGGTTCGTCGCGAAGCCTTCGGGCGTGAGCTCATCGCCGTGCTCGCTGCCCTTCTGCGTCACGCACGCCAAGCCCGAGCCGATCTCCACGCCCTTGACCGCGTTGATGCCCATCATCGCGTAGGCGATGTCGGCGTCGAGTTTGTCGTAGAGCGGCTCGCCCAGCCCCACCGGCACGTTGTCGGCCACCACGCGCACCCGCGCGCCACAGGAGTCGCCCGTGCGCCGCAGCGCGTCCATGACCTCCTCGAGCTTCGGCACGACGCTCGCGTCGGCAGCGAAGAACGGGTTGTTCGGCACCTGCGACCAGTCGGTGACCGGAATGACCACCTCGCCCAACTGCGTCATGCAGCCGCGGATCTGCGTGCCGAAGCGCTCGCGCAGCCATTTCCTCGCGATCGCGCCCGCGGCCACCGCCGGCGCCGTGAGCCGCGCCGACGAGCGCCCGCCGCCGCGCGGGTCGCGCACGCCGTACTTGTGCCAGTAGGTGTAGTCGGCGTGGCCGGGACGGAAGGTTCGAGCGATCGAGGAATAGTCCTTGCTGCGCGCGTCCTGGTTGCGGATCAGCAGCGCGATCGGCGTGCCGGTGGTGCGCCCTTCGAAGACGCCCGAGAGGATCTCCACCGCATCGGGCTCCTGCCGCTGCGTGACGTGGCGCGAGGTGCCCGGGCGGCGGCGGTCGAGGTCGGGCTGGATGTCGGCCTCGGACAGCGCCATGCCGGGCGGGCAGCCGTCGACCACGCAGCCGATCGCGGGCCCGTGCGATTCGCCGAACGTGGTGACGGTGAACAGGCGACCGAACGTGCTGCCGGACATCGGGGAAGCCCTCATGCTGAAACGGTGATTCTAACGGACCCAGTTCTCCAGCTTCAGCTTCCTCACGCGTCGAAACTCGCGCACGTTGTTCGTCACGAGCGTGGCGTCCAGCGCGCGCGCGTGCGCCGCGATCAGCAAGTCGTTGGCCCCGATCATTTCTCCGCGACGCCGAAGATCAGCCCGAATATCCGCGTAGTGATCTGCCGCATCGCCACCCCAGTCGAGAATGACGAGATGGCGCACGAATGCCTCGAACGCCGCCGACGCCTGATCCGGGCGCGACGACAGCCGCACGCCGAACTTCAATTCGGCGACGCTGATGACCGAGATCGCCTGCTCCTCGATCGGAACTTCGCAGAGCCGATCCAGCAGCGCCGCGTTGGAACGCTTCATCACGTACGAACAGGTATCGGTGTCGAGCAGGTACACGGCTGGCCCACGCAACTTCAGAGCGCGCGTTCCTGCAGCGGCAGATCCTCGACGCCTTCCATGAAGTCATCCGGAGCCACCGGTCCCTCGGCGAGGTAGGCGTGCCAACTGCTCGGCCGGGGCGAAAGAACGATCTTTTCGCCTTCGCGATGGACGTAGACCTCGCTGACCGAGAACTCGAACTCCTTGGGCAGCCGGACCGCCTGGCTGCGGTTGTTCATGAAGAGCCTGGCAGTGCGTTCACGTTGCATGCGTCACCCCCTGACTCCGATTGGCATATACAGATGCATATGTCATCAGAAAGTAGCCGTGCCGTCAATCGAACGAAAGGTCGATGACCCGTCGGGCGCAATGCCCTTGCCCACCCCCCCTTACGCGCGCAAGCGCGCAAGCACCGTCTCCCGCGGCATGGCCGCCAGGACTGCATCGACCGACGGCGTCTGCGTCGTGCCGAACACCTTCAGCCGCATCGGGATCGCGAGCTGCGCCATCTTCAGCCCGTGCTCGGCGAGCGTTGCCTTCAGCGCCGCGGTGATCGCGTCCTTCGTCCAGTCGCCGCCGGCGAGCCGCGCGACGAGCGAGGCGAGCGCGGGCCCGAGTGCGGGCGGCGCCGCATCGAGGTGCTTCTCCCGGTCGGCCTGTGCGATCGACGGCTCGACGTAGAACATGTGCGCCATCTCGGCCAGCTCGTTCAGCGTCTGCGCGCGCTCCTTCAGCAGCCCGCAGACCGCGGCGAGGTCGGCCGCGCCCGGCGCAGGCTCGACTCCCGAGGCGCGCAGCCGCGGCAGCACCCGTGCCGCGAGATCAGCGTCGGCCGCCGCCTTGAGGTAGTGATGGTTCAGCCAGCGCAGCTTGTCGAAATCGAAGCGCGACGGCGAGCGGCTCACGTGCGAGCCGTCGAACCAGGCGACGAACTGCTCGCGCGAGAAGATCTCCTCGTCGCCGTGGCTCCAGCCGAGCCGCGCCAGGTAATTGACCACCGCCTCAGGCAGGTAGCCGTCCTCGTCGTACTGCATCACCGACACCGCGCCGTGGCGCTTCGACAGCTTCTGCCCGTCGGGCCCGTGGATCATCGGCAGGTGGCCGTACTGCGGCACCGGCGCGCCCAGCGCGCGCAGGATGTTGATCTGCCGCGGCGTGTTGTTCACGTGGTCGTCGCCGCGCAGCACGTGCGTGATCCGCATGTCCCAGTCGTCGACCACCACGCAGAAGTTGTAGGTGGGCGTGCCGTCGGAGCGCGCGATCACGAGATCGTCGAGTTCGCTGTTGTCGAACGCGATCGGGCCCTTGATGGTGTCGTTCCACGCGGTCGCGCCCTCGGCCGGGTTGCGAAAACGCACCACCGGCTCGACGCCCGCCGGCGGCGCCGGCAGCGTGCGCCCGGTCTCGGGCCGCCAGCGTCCGTCGTAGCGCGGTTTCAGGCCGAGCGCCTCCTGTTCGGCGCGCATCGTCTCGAGTTCATCCCGGCTGCACCAGCAGTGGTACGCACTGCCGTCGGCCAGCATCTTGCGGATCACTTCGCGGTAGCGCGGCATCCGCTGCATCTGGTAGAACGGACCCTCGTCGGCATCGAGGCCGAGCCAGCGCATGCCGTCGAGGATCGCCTGCACCGCCTCCGGAGTGGAGCGCTCGACGTCGGTGTCCTCGATGCGCAGGATGAAGGTACCCTCGTGGTGACGCGCGAACGCCCAGGCGAACAGTGCGGTGCGCGCGCCACCGATGTGCAGGAAGCCGGTCGGGCTGGGAGCGAAGCGCGTGCGAACCATGTCGCGGGTATCCGGAGGGCAGGAGAGACGGCTGATTTTACGCGAGCGGTCCCGCGTGACGCCGCGCGCCGCCCTCGCCTGCATCGGAGGCATCGGCCGTGCCTGCACCTGACGCGCCAGGCAAGCCGCTGCCGCAGGGCGAGCCCTGGCCGCCTGCGCGCCAGGTCGAACCCCCGACCATTCGTCCGGACACTGCGGCCGGGCACCGGGTGCTGCAGGTGCTGCAAGCGTCGCCGCACGAGTTGGCGGGTGCGCTGCGCGAGCGGCTGGCCAGCGGCGCGCAGGTCGACTCGGCCGAGGCAGTCTACCTGCTCGACAGCAAGCGTCGCCTGGTCGGCCTGGTGACGCTCGCCCGACTGCTGCAGGCCCGTGCCGACCAGGCGCTGTCCGACATCGCGCTCGCGCCGGTGCCCACCGTGCGCCTCGGCACCGATCAGGAGCACATCGCGTCGCTGGCGATCCAGCATGGCCTGACCTCGATGCCCGTGGTCGACCGGGACGGCCGCTTCGCCGGTGTCGTGCCGCCGCTCGCGCTGCTCGAAGTGCTGCGCCGCGAGCACGTCGAGGACCTGCACCGCCTCGCCGGCATCGGTCCCGAAGAGATGCGCGCGCGCGACATGCGAGCACGCGAAGCGGTCGAGGCCCCGCCCACCCGGCGCGCGCGCGACCGCCTGCCGTGGCTGCTGGTGGGGCTCGTGGGCAGCATGCTCGCCACCCTGATCGTCGCCAGCTTCGAGGCGACACTGCAGGCGCGCGTGGCCATCGCTTTTTTCGTCCCCGGCATCGTTTACCTGGCCGATGCGGTGGGCACGCAGAGCGAGGCCATCGCGGTGCGCGGCCTGTCGCTCAGCCGCCTGCCGCTCGCCCGCCTGCTGGCTGGCGAACTGCGCACCGGCCTGCTGATCGGCGTGACGCTCGCTTTGCTGGCGCTGGGCCCGGTCTGGTGGTGGTTCGGCGACGCCCACCTGGCGCTGGCCGTGGCCGTCGCCCTGCTCGCGGCCAGCGCCTGCGCCACGACGATCGGATTTGCGCTACCGTGGCTGCTCGCGCGCACCGGCCGCGACCCCGCGTTCGGCAGCGGCCCGATTGCCACGATCATCCAGGACGTGCTGAGCCTGTTGATCTACTTCTGGACCGTCCAGGCGCTATTGCTCTGAAGCCATGGAGAAGCCGTTTTCGCCCGCCTGCGAGCGCAACCGCGAACCGATCCTCGCGGTGCTGCGCGACTGGTTCGCCGACCGCAGACAGGTGCTCGAGATCGGCAGCGGCACCGGCCAGCACGCCGTGCACTTCGCGCGCGCGCTGCCCGGACTGCGCTGGCAAACCTCCGACGTGGCCGAGAACCTTCCCGGAATCCGCCTGTGGCTGAAGGAGGCGGCGCTGGCCAACGTCCCGGCGCCGATCGTCTACGACGTGAACGGCCCGACCCCGGCGGGCGATTACGACGCGGTGTTCAGCGCCAACACGCTGCACATCATGGGCTGGAAGGAAGTGGAGCGCATGTTCGCCGCGCTGCCGAGGCTCACGAAGCGCGGCGCGCTGCTCGTGGTCTACGGACCCTTCAACTACGAAGGGCAATACACCAGCCAGAGCAACGCACAGTTCGACGAAGCGCTGCACAGTGCCAACCCGAAGCGCGGCATCCGCGACTTCGAAGAAGTGGACGCGCTCGCGAACACCGCGGGCTTCGTGCTGAAGGACGACCGGGCGATGCCGGCGAACAACCGGTGCATCGTCTGGAAGCGGGGATGAGAGGGACCGAAGGGCCTGAAGTTTGATCGGGGGGGCGGATTTGCCTACAATTGCGCCTCCCTCCTCCAGGGGCGGCTAGCTCAGCGGTAGAGCACTGCCTTCACACGGCAGGGGTCACAGGTTCGAACCCTGTGCCGCCCACCAGGATCCAGCGGACCTCCCGGCGTTCGCGCTCACTGGCCTCAGGCGCCCGTGAGAGCGATCGTGAGCCCCGGCGGCCACCCGAACTCCTCCACTCACGCTACCCGGACTCCCCCACCTGAACGGGGATCGACGGCCGGCTGACGCATAGGCTCGTAGCGACCCCGACGCGACCAACATCCACCGGAACCGGTTGGCCTCGAACCGATGGCAGTTCGCGCGCGTGCCGAACCGATCGATTTGTGCCCGACTCATCGTCGCTCTCCCCGGCGTGCAGCAATGGGCCGGCCGCAGGCGCACCGAGCCGCAGGCCCAGCACCACCAGGCGGCAACGAAGGGTCTTGCGCGCTGTCGTGGACGCGATTCCTGCGCGCGCTGAGGCGAACGGCAGCTGAACGCCCCTTTCAGCGTCGGTTCATGGCGGGCTTTGCAGAATGCCTGCGAGCCTGGCATCAGGCCGGACCCTCCGCAACGACTCATCGCCACCGACTGCCAGAGGCACGCATGAATACACGGGCACACCGCTATCACCCGCTGCTGATCGGCGCGCACTGGCTGACCCTGTTGCTGCTGGTCGCCGTATACGCGACGATCGAACTGCACGGTCTCTATCCCAAGGGCAGCGATGCGCGCGAGTGGATGAAGACGTGGCACTCGATGCTGGGTCTGACTGTGTTCGGGCTGGTCCTGGTGCGTCTGCCTCTGCGACTGGCGCTGCACGCGCCGCCCATCACCCCCGCGCCGCCGTCCTGGCAACGGCGATCGGCCCTGGCCATGGACGCGGCCCTCTATGCGCTGCTGCTGGTGCTGCCGCTGCTGGGCTGGCTCACGCTGAGCGCGGCAGGCAAGGAGATCACGTTCTTCGGCTTGCAGCTGCCCGCGCTGATCGCACCGGACAGGGCATTGGGCGGGAGCCTGGAAGACATCCATGAGTTCATCGGCGAACTCGGCTACTGGATGATCGGCCTGCACGCTGCCGCCGCGCTGTTTCACCACCACGTCATGCGCGATGACACCCTGCAACGCATGTGGCCTGCGCACATTGCCGCAGCGCGGCCGAGCTCTTCACCGCTTCCTCTGGAAAGGATCGACTCGTGATCAGAAACCACACCTGCCTCGCCGTCTACCTTGCCGACGCGAAGGGCGGCTATGCCGGCACGTTGTGGGTAGCCGGCGGCAAGGCCAGGTACTACAGGAACCTGCCCGACGCTCTGATCGACGCCGGCTACGAGATCCGCGTCGACGCCGCAGTGGAGCACCTGCGCGACAGCCCGTCGGAAGTGCGCGTGCCGCTGGCGAGCGCCAACGCCGGCAAGCCGCAGCCCGGCAAGCAGTGCATCCGGGCGCTGACCTTCCAACTGCGGTAGGCGAGCGGGAGGCCAGATGGGCTGGCGGCAGATCCACCGCTGGCTCGCGCTGAGCACGGGCACGCTGGCGCTTGTGCTGGGTGTCTCCGGCGCGTCGCTCGCGCTCGACCCGATCGTGCAGGCGTGGCAGGCCAGGCCGCCAGCACCCGCCCTGGACCCGGCCATGCGCGAGGTGACGCACATCGCAGCCCAGGGAGACGCGGGCCACGGCTGGCGGTACTTCACGGACCCGGCGGCGCATCGGGCGGTGGTCATCAGCCCACGAGGCGATCAGTATCTCGGCCGCGGCAAGGGTCTGCGCCTGGCGTTCGAGGCGTCGAAAGCTGCCTGAGCCCGCGCCGCGCAGGGGCGAAGCGCCAGGGTGAGTTACACCGCGGCCTGCCCCCTCGGAGATGAACTTCCGAGAGCTTCGACCATTGCAGCGATCGCCGATGTCGGGCGCCAGCAACGTCGATCACGGCAACAGAAGCTTCACTTTCGCACTCACGTCCAGAGCGCACTGTGTCGTGACCGACGCGAACTTCGACGCGCTTCGAGAACGCCAATCGAGACATCGCACCCGGTCAGCCAGGGCAACCCCGGTGACCTTGCCGGTCGAAGGCGTCACCGTCACTTCGAACGGATAGCCCTTCGCCTGGTTGGTGACCGGGCAACACAGTATCCATCCGCTCTTGCTGTTGTAGACCGCTGGCGAGAGCACGAGAGCCGGGCGGCGGCCCGCTTGCTCGTGGCCCGCCTGAGGCGTGAAATCGAGCCAGACGACGTCGCCGCGCTCGGGAACGCGCGCCGCCTTCACCACACCTCGGCTCCTCGGGCAGGCCCTTCGAGTGCCAATCCATGGCGGTTTTCCGCCGTGATCCTCGCCAGCAGGTCTTCGAGGCTTTCGGTTGCCGGTTCCAGAACCAGCTTGCCTCCTTCGACACGCAACCCGAGACTCTGGCCAACTCGAATGCCGGCATCCTTCAGCGCCGGCGCAGGGATACGCACGGCGGCGCTGTTGCCCCACTTCTGAACTTCGACGCGCACGACCGCCTCCATCGAATGTAGATACATTGCAGATACTCTCGGTACCTGATGCAAGCCCGCGTCTTTTCAATATGAGATGAGTCCGAAGCGGTCGTCCGGGGTGGGTCGTCGATCATCGGGAGATGGTGATCGACATGCAAGCAGCGCGGCTCGACGGCATCGAGGCTCTGGAACAGTTCCTGGCGTGCACAGCGGGGCTATCGCCGCGGGTGCCCGGTGACGAGGCGGCCCGCCAGGCGCACGTGCAGCGCGTGATCGGGTGCCCTGCCTGGGCCGACCTGTCGTGCCGGCACAAGGACGGGGTGGTGCGCCTCACGACGCTGCGCCACGACCACACTTGCCCCACGAACCAGCCAGACCGATCCGCTTCGCATCGCCGAGTTGCCCGTGGCTGCTGCCGGCGGGATGGCCGGCCTGACCTTGTGCCCCGGCAAGCGCGGCGACAGCGTCTTCAGCCGCTCCTGGGCGCGCGACCTCGACGCGGACCTCGACGTCGTGCAGCGCTGGGGCGCACGGGCGGTACTGACGCTGATCGAGGAGCATGAGATGAGACACCCCGGTGTGCCGAATCTCGGCCCACGCATCGCGATTCGTTGGTCACTGGTCCCATTTCGGGACTATACTTCGGACCATGCGAGTCATCGCAGTCAGCCGTTTGCGATCCTTCTGGGCGAGGAACCCCGATGCCGAGCAATCGTTGAAATCGTGGACGGACGAGGTACGGAAGGCGATCTGGAATCAACCTGCGGACGTCAGGAATCAGTACCGCAGTGCCAGCATCCTGAAGAACCGGCGAGTCGTCATCGACATCAAGGGCAACGACTGTCGCCTGGTGGTCTCGGTGGCGTATCGCTACCAGGCCGTCTACGTGGAATTCGTCGGCACGCACGCCGAATACGACGCGATCGACGCCGACCCCGTCGAACTGGAGCACGGAAGTGGAAATCCGTCCCATTCGCACCGATGTCGACTACAAGACTGCACTCCGTGAGGTGTCGGCGTATTTCGACAACGAACCGGAACCCGACACGCCGGATGGGGATCGCTTCGAGATCCTGCTGACACTGGTCGAGGCATACGAGGCCAGGCATTTCCCGATCGACCTCCGCGATCCCGTCGAGGCCATCAAGTTCCGCATGGAACAGGCCGGACTGACGCCGAAAGACCTGGTGCCGGCCATCGGCCGCCTGAATCGAGTCTATGAAATCCTCGCCCGCAAGCGCCCTCTGACGCTCAACATGATCTGGCGTCTGCATGAGCGCTTCGGCATTCCTGCCGAAAGCCTGATCCGCCCGCCCAGGCTGCCAGCGTCGGATCGATGAAATTCGCATGCAGATCACAACCGCATCGGCCGAACTGTTCCGGCACCTGAGCGCGGACAAGGCGGCGTTCTACCGCTGCATCCTCGACGTGTTCGCTGCCGCCAAGCGGCAATACCGGCTGCAGTTGCGCCCCGACGAAGTGCTCGCCGAGGCCCTCTGGCCCGACGGCCCGCCGCGCATCGAGGACGTGAACGCCGCGCTCGCCCAGCTCGCCGAATGGGGCAACCTCGAATCGCAGCACGATACGGCGCGCGTGGCGAGCCTCGCCGACTTCTACCGGGCGCGCTTCCTGTACCGGCTCTCGCACGGCGGCGAGGCGGTCGAGGCGGGGCTCGCCGTGTTCCTGCAGACGCTGCAGCGCCGCGCCGAACTGCAGACCGTGGCGCTCGAGGACATCGCCAGCCGGCTGCAGTCGCTGCACCTGCTGCTGAAGGACGACGCGGCGGGCGACACGGTCGACGTGGCGAAAACCCACGAGATCCTGCGCGACCTCGTTCGGGTCTTCGAGAGCCTGGCCGAAAACGCGCAGGCATTCATGGCCGCGGTGGCGCGCAGCATCGAACTGCAGCAGGCCGAAGCGGGCGCCGTGCTCGACTACAAGCGCCGGCTGATCGACTACCTCGAGCGCTTCATGGGAGACCTCGTCCGCCGCTCCGACACCATTGCGCGAAACCTGCTGGCGCTGGCCCCGCGCATCGACGCGCCGCTGCAGCGGGTGGCGCAGCGCGAAGCGCGCGACGCGGCGCCAGGCGACAGCCGCGGGCTGCACGACGAGCAGCTTCGCCGCCATCACGCATGGCGCGAGCGCTGGCAGGGGCTGTGCCGCTGGTTCCTGCCCGCCGGTAACGAACCGCCGCAGGCCGAACTGCTGCGCGCCCGCGCGCGTGCAGCGATCCCGCAGCTGCTCGCGGCAATCGCGACGCTGAACGAACGGCGCAGCGGACGCAGCGACCGCTCGGCCGACTTCCGCATCCTCGCCGGATGGTTCGCCGAATGCGTCGACGACGACGCAGCGCACCGCCTCGCCCGCGCCGCCTTCGCGCTGAACCCGGCACGGCATTTCTCCCTCGGCGCGCCCGACGACGAGAGCCTGCCGGCAAGCGCGTCCTGGACCGAGGCGCCACCGCTGCGGATCAACCCGCGCCTGCGCGAATACGGCGAGGCCGCGCCGCGCGGCCCGCTTGCACGCGTGCGCGACCGCAGCACCGAACGCGCGCTGATGGCGAGCCAGATCGCCGAGGAGTCGCGCCAGGCCGACGAAGCGCGCCGGCGCCTCGCCACCGGTCGCACGCTGCGACTCTCGCAACTCGGCGCGCTCGACGCACACGCCTTCGCCCTGTTCCTGACTCTGCTCGGCGAAGCGCTGGCCGAGCAATGCGGACCGGACACGCCCGTCGAGCGGCTGACCGGCGACGGGCTGCTGCGAATCACGCTCGAGCCGCTCGAAGCCGACAGCCACGCGCGCATCGAAACGCCGCTCGGCGTGTTCGCCGGGCGCGATCACCGGCTCACGATCACCCCGGCGGAGGATTTCGCATGACGCAGCGCGCGAAGACCGTTACGAGCCGATACCCCGGCGCGCCGCTGGCGAGCCGGCGCAGGAGCGAGCCCGTCGCGAGCCAGCGCATCGGAGAACTTCAGGCGCGCCAGCAACGCGAGGAGCAGCGCATGGCGTTGCGCGCGCTGCTGATGCAGCCGCTGATGAGCCCGGAACATGCCGAGTTCCCGGCGGTGCGGCGACACGCCGAGGCGCTGCGTGAATGGTTCGCGCGCGAGACCGGCTGGATGCTGCACGTGGCGCGCGACGGGGCACGGCTCTACAAGCGGCCCGCCGACCTGGGCGACGCGACGCGCGGCCTGCCCGGCTACGACCGGCGCCGCTACATCCTCTTCTGTCTCGCCTGCGCGGTCCTCGAGCGCGCCGACCCGCAGATCACGCTGCAGCTGCTCGGCGAGCGCGTGATGCAGTGGGCCGCCGAACCTGCGCTGGCCGCGCGCGGCTTCGAGTTCACGCTGAAGACCGCCGCGCAACGGCGCGAGCTGGTCGTGGTCTGCCGCACGCTGCTCGCGCTCGGCGTGCTTCGGCGGGTGGCGGGCGACGAGGACGGGTTCGTGAACGAGAACGGGGGCGCACGCGCCGATGCGCTCTACGACGTGCGGCGCCGCGCGTTGTCGGGCGTGCTCGCCGCCGTGCGTGGCCCGTCGACCTGGGCGCCCGGCGAAAGCCCGGCCTCGCTCGACGAGCGGCTGCACTCGCTCGCCGCCGAGCACCTTGCCGACAGCGACGAGGCCCGCCGCACCACACTGCGCCACCGACTCGCGCGGCGCCTGCTCGACGACCCGGTCGTCTACACCGATTCGCTCGATGCCGACGCCCAGGCCTATTTCGTCAATCAGCGCGGCCCCATGGCGGCGCGGCTGTGTGATGCGACCGGGCTTGCCGCCGAGCAGCGTGCCGAGGGCGTGGCGCTGACCGACGAAGCGGGCACGCTCAGCGACGTGGCGATGCCCGCCGAAGGCACCGATGCGCATGCCACCCTGCTCGTCGCCGAGCACCTGGCGAGCCGCATGCGCGCGGGCGAACGCGGCGCGCTCACCGACGAGGCGATTGCGGCGTTCCTGCGCGACGCCACCGATCGCTACGGACGCTTCTGGCGCAAGACGGCTCGCGAGCCGGGCGCGGAACGCGAGCTCGCCCAGCTCGTGCTCGAGCGCCTGGGCAAGCTGCAGCTGGTCGCGCGCGAGGACGGCCGCGCGCGCCCACTGCCGGCGATCGCGCGCTTCGCGCTGGGCGAGGCCGAACTCGTGCAGCGCGTGCCGGCCGACGCGGCCGGCAGCACCGGGGCGCTGTTCTGACCGATGCGCGCCGACCCGATGCCTCGCAACGAACGCAGCGACGAGCTCGAGGGCATCGCCGGCACCGCAGCCGCGCCTGCCCGCCCCGCCCTTCCCGGACCGCTGCGCGAACGCTGGCAGCCGCTGCGAATCGGCCTCGTCGAGCTGTTTCACTACGACAGCGAGGAGTTCTGGTTCCACGACGGCCACCTGCTGCTGCGCGGGAACAACGGAACCGGCAAGTCGAAGGTGCTGTCGCTGACGCTGCCGTTCCTGTTCGATGCGCAGCTGCGCTCGTCGCGCATCGAGCCCGACGGCGACAGCAGCAAGAAGATGTCGTGGAACCTTCTCCTCGACAGCTACCCGCGACGCACCGGCTACACGTGGATCGAGTTCGGGCGGCTCGCTGCCGACGGCTGCCCGCACTATCTCACGCTCGGCGCGGGGCTGTCGGCGGTCGCCGGGCGGGCGCAGGTCGAGAACTGGTTCTTCGTGATCGACGACGCGGCCGATCGCGCCGACGCAGTCGACGCCGCGATGCGCATCGGGCGTGACCTGTGGCTCGTCAACGAGCAGCGCGTCGTGCTCGCGCGCGAGCGGCTGCGCGAAGCGATCGAAGGCCGCGGGCAGGTCTTCGATAGCGCGGCAGCGTACCGGCGCGCCGTCGACGAACGCCTGTTTCACCTCGGTGCGCGCCGCTACGACGCACTGATGGACACGCTGATCCAGTTGCGCCAGCCGCAGCTCTCGCGCAAGCCGGACGAAGCCGGCCTGTCGCACGCGCTCACGGAAGCGCTGCCACCGATGCCGCAGGAACTCCTCACCGACGTCGCCGAAGCCCTCGATCGGCTCGAGGAAGACCGCCGGCAACTCGACGAGATCAGGGAACTGGCGCAGGCGGTCGAGCGCTTCGACCGGCGTTATCGCGTCTACGCCGGGATGCTCAGCCGCCGACAGGCGCGCGAGTTGCGCCAGGCGCAGACCGACTTCGACAACGCGAGCCAGGAGCGCAATCGGGCACAGGCGAGCCTGCAGGCCGCGCAGGCTGCGCAGGTGCAGGCGCAGGCCGCGCACGACGAGGCCGAACGCACCCTGGCGGCGCAGCGCAGTCGGCAGGAAACGCTGCAGTCCGATCCCGCGATGCAGGACGCCAACCGGCTCGAGGGCGCACAGCGCGACGCCGAACTCCGCAGTGCTGCCGTGGAGCGCGAGCGCCAGTCCCGTGACGATGCAGGCGAGCGCCTGCAACGCGAGCGGGAGGCGACCGTCCATGCCGATCAGCGGGCGACGGGGGCCGAGCGCGCGCTGATCGGGCAACGTTGCGAGGGTGCGCGCGAAGCGGACGACGCAGGCGTCGGCGCCGAGTTCGCGGAGAACGCACTGTGCGTGCTTGCGCCCGGCGCGCTTGCGGAACTCGCTTCGCGCGAGTGCGACACGGCGGCCGCGGCGCTGCGCGCCAGCGCATCCGCGCGACGCGGGCAGATCGCGGTGCTGCAACGCCGTCACGACGAGCTGCGCCAGGCCACCTCGGTGCTCACGCTTCGCCGTCAGGCGCAGAGCGAGCGCCATGCCGAACTCGAAGGGACGCTCGGGCGCCGGGATGCGGTCGACGCCGCGGTCGAGTGTGCAGCGCAGGCGCTCGTCGACGACTGGAGTTCGCATTGCGCCCGGCTGGTCGAACTGCGCTTCGACAGCGTCGAACCGCTCGGACTGCTCATCGAGTGGCTGCAGCGCCCGGAGGGCGAAAACCCTGCGCGGCACGCGCTCGCCGAAGCGCAGCGCGGCGTCGGCGAGCGTCACGCGGCGCGACAGATCGAGCTCGGGGTGCAACGCGACGCGTTGCGCGCCGAACGCGATGCGCTCGAAGCCGAGCGCGAGCGCCTGAGCGCCGGCGCCGACAGCGCTCCGCCCGCGCCGCACACGCGCGACCCCGACGCCCGTAGCGCAGTCGTCGGGGCGCCGCTGTGGCAGCTGATCGACTTTCGCGAGCACGTCGCTGCAAACGGGCGCGCCGGGATCGAAGCCGCCCTCGAAGCATCCGGCCTGCTCGACGCCTGGGTCACCCACGATGGCGCGCGGCTTTCGGTCGAGGGCGCGCCGGTGTGGCGCGACAGCCAGTGGGTTCGCCGCCCTGCGGCGCCTGGACCGTCGCTCGCCGACTGGTTGCGCGCGTCCGTTCCCGCCGATTCGCCGGTACCGGCCGAGACGGTCGATGCGCTGCTCGCCGGCGTTGCCTGCGGCAGTGCAGACCCCGAGACTGCCGAAGCCTGGGTCTGCCCCGACGGGCGCTTCCGCATCGGCACGCTGGCGGGGGCATGGAGCAAGCCCGAGGCGAGTCATATCGGCCACGCTGCCCGCGCCGCGGCGCGCCGCCGGCGCCTCGGGGAAATCGGCCTGCGGCTGCGCGAGCTCGACACCGCCCAGCGCGAAATGGAATCCCTCTTCGGGGAGCTCGACGCGCAGCGCGCGCAGGCCCGCGACGAATGGCGCACCGCGCCCGCGGAGCAGCCATGGCGCGAGGCGATGCTCGAAGCCGCTGCCTGCGCGCGCGAAGTGCAGGCGGCACGCGCGCGCCTGGACAGCGCCGAGTCCCAATGCCGCGAGGCCGAGCAGAAGCAGGAGACCGCGCGCGAGGCGCTCGATCGCGACGCGAAGGACCTGCGCCTGCCGACCGAAGCCGAAGCGTTGCCCGCGATCGAGCAGGCCCTGCAGCGCTTCGTCGATGCACAGTTCGCGCTCGTGCAGGCCGCGCACGAATGGCGCCGAGCGCACGCCGATCTTCTCGCGCAGCGCTCGCGCGAAGCCGACGCCCGAAGCCAGTGGCAACTGCGCGAGGAGTCGCTCGCCGCAGCGCGCATCGAAGCCGACGAGGCGCAAGCGCGGTTCGACGTGCTGCGCGAGACCGTCGGCGCGCAGGTCGAGACGCTGCTGCGGCAACTGGCCGACGCACGCGAGGCGGTTCGCGCCGCCGACGCGGCGCTGCGCACCGCTATCGAAGCACGGCAAGCCGCCGGCGAGGCGCGCGCGAGCGCGAGCGCAAGGGCCGAGATCGCCGAGCACGCGCTCGACGAACGCTCGCGGCAGCGCGCGGCCGCCGTCGAACGCCTGAGGCACTTCACGCGAAGCAGCCTGCTGCACTCGGCGGTGCCTGGCATCGAAGTGCCCGATCCGGGCAGTGCGTGGACCGTGGATCCCGCGTTGACCCTCGCCCGGCGCGTCGAGCAGGCGCTCTCCGATGTCGTCGACGACGAAGCGAACTGGAGCCGCGCGCAGCGCCAGGTCACCGAAGACCTGCAGGAGTTGCAGCGCGCGCTGAGTGCCCTCGGCCACCAGGCACCGGCCGAGGCCACCGACTGGGGCTTCGTCGTGCGCATCGTCTATCACCATCGCGCCGAGCGTCCCGACCGCCTGGCGGCGCAACTGGCCGACGACGTCGCGCAGCGCAGCGAACTGCTCTCGGCCAGCGAGCGCGCGGTGCTGGAGAATCACCTCCAGGCCGAGATCGCCTCCGAAGTGCAGCGCCTGTTGCGCTCCGCCGAGAAGCAGGTCGAGGCGATCAACCGCGAGCTGCACAAGCGGCCGACTTCCACCGGCGTGCGCTACCGGCTGCAATGGCAGCCGCTCGTCGAAGACGAAGGCGCGCCGGTGGGGCTCGAAGCCGCGCGAGCGAGGCTGCTGAACACCAGCGCCGACCTGTGGTCGGCCGAGGATCGGCGCGTGGTCGGCCACATGCTGCAGCAACGCATCGCCGCCGAGCGCGAACGTGCCGACGCCGAAACCGGGCGCAGCGAGCGTGGCGGCAGCCTCATCGAGCAGCTTGCGCGCGCGCTCGACTATCGCCGCTGGCATCGTTTTCGCGTGCAGCGCCTGCAGGACGGCCAGTGGCGCAAGCTCTCCGGCCCGGCGTCGAGCGGCGAGCGCGCGCTCGGCCTGACCGTGCCGCTGTTCGCCGCGATCGCGAGCTTCTACGGCCAGGGCGCCAACCCGCACACGCCGCGCCTGATGCTGCTCGACGAAGCCTTCGCCGGAATCGACGACGCGGCGCGCGCGCACTGCATGGGGTTGATTCACGAGTTCGACCTCGACTTCGTCCTCACCAGCGAGCGCGAATGGGGCTGCTACGCCGAGTTGCCAGGCGTGTCGATCTGCCAGCTGCAGCGGCGCGAGGGCGTCGACGCGGTGTTCGTCTCGCGCTGGACCTGGGACGGCCGAGCGCGGCGGCGCGAGGCCGATCCGGATCGGCGGTTCGCCCCCGCATGAGCGACACGCCGGATCCGCGGCTGCAGGCGCTGCTGGGCGCCAACACGCTGGCGTCGCTGCGTGGGCGCCTGCGCGCACGCTTCGAGCGACTCGACCCGGACGAGTCGCCTGCCACGCTGCGCATTGCCGAACTGAGCGCCAGCGAATATGAAGCGCTTGCGCTGCTCACTGGTGCGCCGCCGCGCCCCGCGAAATCGATGCGCATCGACCTCGCGCGACTCGACGCGACGCTGCGCGAAGCCGGAGTGGCCGCGTCGCTGCGCGACGCGCTCGAGCGCCTCGACGGCCCGATCGTGCATCGGGCGGCGATGCGCGCCGCAGCGCAGGCGCGCTGGTCGACCATGCCGGGAAGATGTCGGCACAGTGGCCTTGGGGGCCTCCTGCAGGCACCGGCCGGACTCGGCCTGCTCAAGCGCCTGGCGCGGCAGGACGCCGATCACGCGATGCGTCTGATCGAACACACGGAGGCCGTGCTGCAACGGCTGCCGGCAAAAGGCTTGCCCCGCGCGCAGCTCGCCGCCGAGACGCTGGGCGACGCGCACGCGCTCGACGCCGGGCAAGCGGTGGCCACGCTGGTGCTGGCCGCCTGGCGGCAGGCAGAGCCGGGCGCGATCCGGCGGGCGTCGGATCCGGACGACGAAGCGCCGGAAGAGCGCGCACGCGACACCTGGGCGCGCGCGGGGGTCATGGTCAATGAGCTCGCCCGGCCTGCGCTGTTCCTGAACCTGCCGGTGCGACCCCCCGAACACCGGCTCGCCGCCGACGGCGAACCCGCTTACCTGTCGCTACGCAGGCTGCTGCGTTCGCCACCTGCGTTCGATGTGGCCGCGCGTGAGGTCTTCGTCTGCGAGAACCCGAATCTGGTCGCGATCGCGGCCGACCGACTCGGCGCACGCTGCGCTCCGCTGGTCTGCACCGACGGCATGCCGGCGGCGGCGCAGCGCACGCTGCTCTCGCAGCTCGCCAGCGCAGGGGCCGGGCTGCGTTATCACGGCGATTTCGACTGGGCGGGCCTGCGAATCGCGAACTGGACGATCCGCAGCTTCGGCGCGCGTCCCTGGCGGCTGCGCGCCGGTGACTACGAGGCGGCAGCGAAAGGCGCGCCGCGGCTGCGCCGCGACCTCGATGACGCACCAGCGGTGGCGGCGATCTGGGACGAAACGTTGGCCCCGGCGATGGCGCAGCACGGCGTGAGCATCGCCGAAGAAGCCGTCGCGGCGTCTCTGCTCGATGATCTTCGCCGGTAAGAGCGGCGCCGTTGCGGCAGCGACGCGCGGCGCCCTACCCGTTCGTCTGCGTCGCCGGTGACCAGGTGCGGTGCCCGACCCGGCGAACGGTCAGGCATCGCATCGTGCGAATGCGCCATGCAGCACGGAGCAGGAACTCGACCTTGACTGCTTCGCAGGGGAACACGATTCCTCCTCCTTCCGCGCGGTCGAGTACTGCGGCACCGAGCAGCGCCGTGACGTCGCCGTGAACCGCCTTGACGTCCCTGTCGACGCGGCGAGCAGCTTCGCGGATGGAGACGGGACCCGCACCACAAAGCGCCTTCAGGAGTTCCCGGCGCCTGGCCGTGAGCACCTTCCACAGAAGCTCGGGCGTCGCGAAGCTGATTCGAGCAGACCGTTCCGGCCTGCTGGTGCGCGCGCGCTGGTCATCGCGCCCGGCGCATCGAACTGGCCAGCTCGTGGCAGCCACGCGCATCGAGCCTGGCGGCAACCGCCAGACGATCGCGTGGTTCCTTGTTCTGGCTGAGCTTGGCCTTGCCAACCAGGGAGGTGACCGCGATCTCGATGCCCACGACGTTGCGAAGCAGGCTCTCGACGTAAGCGGATTCGGAATCGTCCATCTTCCAGGGGACCGGCTCGGCGGCTTCGTGCCGGTTGACCTGTCGCGCAAGCAGGCGGCGAACGAACCTGTCGTCGTCGTGCACGACGATCGTGCCACTGGCGTGCACCACCTCGTAATTCCAGGTGGGAACCTGGCGGTGCGCCTCGTGCTGGGTGAGGTACCAGTTGGGCGAAACGTAGGCGTGTGCACCGCGGAAGACGACCATGACCGGCGTGCCCGTGGGGCAACGCTGCCACAACGTATTCGCACGCGCGATGTGCGCCAGCAGCGTGCCGTGCGCGCCACGGTCGGCGTCGAACTCGAAGGGGATGTGATCCGCCTCGGGCCCTGCCTGTCCCTGTGCGATCAGCACACCGAGCGGATGTCCGCGGATGATGCGATGCATTTCTTCGGGGCGGGTTTCGGCGAAGTGCGACGGGATGTACATGACTGGATGAGTAGCGTCGGGACGATGCAGGAACCGCTCAGCGGCGCGCCAGCAAGAGCACTTCGAGGCGATCATTCAGCCCCAGCGAACACACGCCGGCAAAACCACGACGGTTGCGGTCATCCACAATGGTACCGGCCGCAGGTCTGCCAGACCGTGGATTCCGATCAGGGTACCGAAGCCGGCATCTGCGAGCATGGCGACCGTCAGCGGCCAGCCGGGCACCGATGCCCGGAAAGGGCGTCGTTCACGGATTGACGTCAGCGAAAACAGTGCAAAGCAAAGCAGCGTCTGGAATGCGAAAGCCTGTCGCATGCCGCTCATCCGCGTGCACTCTGCACGCCTCGGCGACGACGCGCCAGGCCCCCTTCATCACGGGCGTTGCGTCGATCTCGATGCGCGCTTCGGTTCGGCGCGTGTCGGGCGAGAACGGAACGAAGTCCAGCGTTCGCACCGCTGTCGCCAGCAATCCGCGTTCGCACGCCGCCTCGATGAACGCGAGGTCGATCGGATCCCGGTTCGCCTCCCTGGAGGCAAAACGCCTGAGCGGGTGCAACGCGCGTCATGGACATTTCCGGGCCCCGGATGACAGGCTTGCGCAATCGATGACACTGCCGCGTTCGATGCACGACACCTCATCGTCATCGGCAAGCACGTGGCGCTCGTCGATGACGGTCAGGCGCTCGCATCACCGGTTGAAGAAGTCCTCCCACTCGACTTCGGTCCACCACTCGGCCTCGAGTCCGTTGCAGGTCTCGCCGTAGGCGCGGCACATGAAACAACCGTCACCGCGTGCGAGCACCGGGTCCTCGAGCGGCGGATGGCGAACCAGCAGGTCCACGACGCGCTCGCGGGCGGCCGACTCTGCCTCGCTCATCGCCCGGTCCGGCAAATCGCGAATGCCGCTCCGGCGAAGCCGCTCCACGCCCTCCGGGTAGAGGACGGAGTTTTCCGCATCGATGTGGCGCCAGAGTGCGTGCGAGTAGCGTGTCGCCATGGCCCGAAGCCGGACGCGATCGTCCTCCGACTGCGGCCCGCCTTCGAGGAGCGGCGTCATCTCGTGCAACCACGCCTCCATCTCGGCGTGCTCGCGCGTGATCGCGTGCACCGGCCCCCGGTCTGCCGGAAGTTCGGTCTCCGTCACCAGCGCCGCGAACAACACCCGCTCCTCGCGATCGTGGTGGAAACGGCCGGCGAACTCGGTGAAGAACGCGGCGTACCGCCTGCCGTCATCGGGATCCGCGGTTCCATCGACGAGTCCGTCGACATACGCGCGCAGGGATCCGAGCACCTGATCGATCAGTACGTGTTCGTCCTGCAGTGTGTCGATCAGCTTCATCGTCGATTCATCCAGGTCCGTTCGCCCAACGCTGCGGCTCAACGCTGCGGCATGTCCCTGTACGAGTATCCGACGCTCACCGTCGCATCCTCCGGGATGGCCGGAACGGTGGCGTCCCAGCGCAACCAGGCCTCGCGCAACGCGGCGAGACGCTCCGGATGCCGCTCGGCCAGGTTGGCGCGTTCGCGTGCATCGGCCGGGATCTCGAACAGGTACTCGTGTTCGTCGACCTTCAGATACTTCCAGTCACCCAGGCGCAGCGCCCGCTGGCGACGATGATTCATGCGCCAGTACAACGGCCGCTCGAAGCCATGGTCAGGATCACGCAGCACCCGCGCCAGCGAAACGCCGTCGAGCGGGTAGTCCGGGTGCGCCCGGCCGCCGCCGAGTTCCAGCAGCGTGGCCGACCAGTCCATCGTCATGCAGTGCTGGGCACTGGTGCTGCCGGGTGCAATCACGACTGGCCAGTGTGCGATCCAGGGCACGCGAATCCCGCCCTCGGTGAGGTCCATCTTGCCACCCACCAGCGGCCAGTTGTCCGAGAAACGCTCTCCCCCGTTGTCGCTGGTGAAGACGATGAGCGTGTTCTCCAGTTGGCCCGCGGTGCGCAGGGCTTCGACCAACCAGCCGATGCCCTCGTCCATGTGGTGGATCATGCGGCGGTAGGTGTGGATGTTTCCGCCGTGCAGGTGGAACAGGTTGTCCTTCACGTCGCCGGCGACCGCCTCGTCGTCGCGCGTCTCCCAGGGCCAGTGCGGCGCGGTGTAGTGCAGGCTGAGGAAGAAGGGGCGACCGGCGCGGGCGGGCGCGGCCATGCGCTCGACGTAGCCCACGGCACGGCGCGACAGCACGTCGGTGAGATAGCCGACCTCGCGGTGTTCCTGCTCGCCGATGTAGAGGTCGTGGTCGCCGCGGCTCGAGCAGTGGGTGAAGTAGTCCACGCCGCCGGCCATGATGCCGAAGAACTCGTCGTAGCCCGAGCGCAGCGGCCCGAAAGCGGGTGGGTAGCCCAGGTGCCATTTTCCGATCAGCGCCGTGGCATAGCCGGCGTCACGCAGCAGCGAAGGCAGCGTCGGGATCTCCGCCGGCAGTCCCAGCGTCGTGCTGCCCCGGGTCCGGCTGTTGATGGGTTCTTCCATGCCGCCGCGCAGCCGGTACTGATAGCGCATCGTCATCAGCGCGAAGCGCGTCGGGGAACAGACGGGCGCGTTCGCATACCCGTCGGTGAGGCGCAGGCCACCGGCCGCCAGCGCGTCGATCCGCGGCGAAACGGGGCCGAACCCGGACGCACGCCCGCCATAGCAGCCGAGATCGGCAAAGCCGAGATCGTCGGCGACGATGTAGATGAGATTGGGTCGTTGCTGCATGCCTGCCATCGATTCGATCCCGCCCTGCTTCGATCGTCTTCCCGGCGCGACGGGACGCAGCGGTGAACGTCACCTCGTAGCTGCCGCGTCGCTGCACGCGCCGATGCAGGCCAAGTCTACTGGAGAAGCCCGGATGCCGGCGCCTGTGCGACGAGCCCGGTGCGTGCTTCGTGCAGTTCGTTCGCTACGGGACGCCTCTCCCGCACGGCGCGTCAGGCGCCCGGCTCGCGTGTGCCGACGCGAGTGCGCAGGCGGTCCAGGATCGCGGCCGGTGGACGGTGTCGGGCGACGAACTCGGCAGTGATCCGTGCCACCCCCTGGCTCGCGGCTCGTTCTTCGAGCAGCGCCTCGAGCTTGCCGCGCAGGAACGCCGGCACCCGCGCGAGGCGTGCGGTCGCCTCCGGCGCCCAGGCCACGCGCGGGCGCGCGGCAGTCGGCGGTGGTGCCTCCGGCACACGCCCCGGTGCAGGCACGTAGGCGCACTTCGGATCCTCGGCCAACAGATCACCGTGCTCTGCCAGCGCCCGTGCACGGCAGCCGCCGCAGCTCGAGCGGAAATCGCATCCGCCGCACTTGCCGCCCGGCAACCCGGTGCGCAGCGCACGCAACGTCGGATGATCGGCCCAGATCTGCTGCAGCGATTGCACCCGCAGATCGCCGACCGGCGTCGGAACGTACGGGCACGGCGTCACCCGCCCTTGCGGGGTGATGCGGAAATAGCGCCGGCCTGCGAGGCACGCGCTCGACCAGTCGGCGTAGCCGCCGCCGCTTTCGCCCGCGTGCAGGCCCTGCAGCCGGCGCATCCAGGGCGCGCAGCGGGCACGGATCTTCAGACCGGGATGCTGGTCCTGCAGCCGGACGATCTCACCGAGCGTCTCCTCGTAACTCCCGGGCGAGAGATCGGTCTGGGTCACGCCGCGCCCGGTGCATACGAGGAAGAAGACGTTGAACGCCATGGCGCCGGCCTGCGCCGCGAACGCCGCGAGCGCGGCGAGGTCGCCCCGGTTGTCCTCGAACACCGTGGTCTGTACCACGATCGCGAGCCCGGCCTCGCGCGCCGCTGCGATGCCGCGGTGCGCTCCGGCAAACGCACCCGGCACCCCTCGCAGCCGGTCGTGGAATGCCGGCGTCGACGAGTCCAGGCTGATCCCCACGCCCGCGGCCCCCGCGCGCTCCAGAGTCCGGGCGCGTGCCGCATCGAGGAGGGTGCCGTTGGTGCCGACGACGGGCATCAGTTCGACGGCGGCGGCCTCGACCAGCTGCGCAAGATCCGGTCGCAGCAGCGGCTCGCCGCCGGTCAGCACCAGCATGGCGCCAGGCGCCATGCGCGAGAGCTGTTCGATCACGGCGAGCGCGTCCTGCGTATCCAGCTCGTCGCGCACCTGCGTCTTGCGCTGCACCGCGTCGAGATAGCAATGCGCGCAGGCGAGATTGCACCGGCCCGTCAGGTTCCACGAGACGATGCAGGGAGGTTGCGGCGCAGGCTCTGGCGCAGGTGCTGGCGTAGCCAACGGCGCATCCACGACGCGTGCCTCCCGCTTCGTCGCGGGCGGCGCTCAAGCGCCGCCAGTCTGGGCGCCGCGACGCGCGCGCAATCTGCGCAGACCCGCGAGTTCGACTGCGGCCACGCCGGCCACTGCCAGCAGCGGTGCTGCGTAGGTGACGACGCCGACCGGTTCCTCGAGGCTGAGGAAATACCAGGTGGAGATCGCCTTTTCTGCGCCGCGCTCACGCTGCGCGCCATCCCAGGCTGCAAACGCCACCGGGACGGTCTGTCCGCGCGCGAAAGTGAATTGCTCCTGGGCGCGCGGAATGCTGACGACCGCCATCCACGCGCCGTCCTTCCACACCGCCGTGGCTTCGCCGTCCTGCCGGTCCGGCGCCGCTGCGGCGATGGATCCGAACCCGCGCGCCTGCAGCTTTTCCACCGAGCGCTGCGCCTGCAGCGCTGGATCGGCGAGCGTGTTGCCGGCTGCCCAGGAGGTCAGGAACGCCTTGTCGCCGTCCTTGCTGGCGTAGTCCGACGGCTCGGCGATTTCGCCTGGACCACGCCCCGAGAACGGATACCAGTCGACCGTCATGTTCGGGTACCGCTCGTCGACGTCGTCGTTCGGCGCCGGCTGCCAGTCCGACTTCCACTGGTAAATGGTGACCGGGCGGTCGGGCTCTCCCATGCCGAAGAACGGGATGCCCGTCTTCGGATTCGAAGGGAACTCCAGCGCGAGCGCATCCCGGAACGCGCTCGTGCCGCCTTTCATCGCGTCGCTCGCAGCATCCCGCCATTCCAGCCGCAGCGCGAGCCGGTTCTCGTCGTACAGCGCGCGCACCGCCACGCCGGCGATGGACGCCTTGTAGCGTCGCGGCTTGACCACCGCCTGCGGCGACAGCGGTACGTCGAGGGCATCCGCGCTCTGCCATGCCGGGTCCTCCGGCTCCGCCGGGACCCGCGTCACGACCCTGGCCAACAGCGTCGCCTTCTGTTGCGCGTGCGCACGACGCGCTGGCAGCAGCAGCGAGCCTGCAAGCGCGGCGAGGGGCGCCCCAAGCAGGCGCCGGCGTTGCTCCCGGGGCTCGCTCCTGTTCATCGCATTGCCTCACGGTCATGGCAGGACTGGCAGTTCCACCTGGGGTCGGCCCCGTTAGCGGTTTCCGTCTGCGCCCCCTCCTCGATCATGTCCGGGCCCGCCACGTCGTCGGGTCTCGAGCCCAGCGCCCGCAACTCCGCCTCGAGGAAGGTCGCGAGCAACCGGCCCACATCCTGATACACGGTGTCGCCCGCCCTGGCGCACAGGCGGCGCGCGAATCCGAAAGCCCAGCGGCAGACGTGCTCGCAGAGAAACTCGCGCTGTGCCTCACGGCACAACGCGAGTTGTTCCGCCGGATGTCCGTTCGCCAGCGCGTAGGCCTCCTTCAGACACAGGAAGTGCATGAACTCGAGCTCCACGCTGACGTGGTCCACGCGCTCGTGCGAGTCGGCAGCCAGGTCCAGTCCGAAAGCCCGGTAGAAGCCCGCGACGTCGGCGAGCGTGTGCGTCTTCTGGAAAATGTGCGCCTGACCGTACTCGGCCTCGTACGGCGGGCAATCCTTCGACATGGCATGACCGAAGCATCGCGTATGGCCGTCCGCGAGCGAAGCTGCGCTCAGCGCCACCATGGCCGGCCGCAGCGCCTCCACCGCTTCCCCGGTGGAGGCATCGCCGAGGATCGCCATGCCGTCCGGCAACGGATCGTAGCGCTCCCCGAGCGAGTCCGGATGCCGCTCGTCCGGATACGACAGCGCGAGCGCCAGAAACGCATACACCTGGCTGCGCGCGTTCGATCTGGCCATGATCCCGTTCGCGTCCATCGCGACTTCGCCTCCTAGATCGAGTTGTAGTGCTTCGCCGGACGCTCGAACTTCGGTTCTTCGACCGCCACCCGGGCGACTTCCCTGCCGTCCTTGTCGAAGCCGATGACCGTGTCGTCGAACATCTCCCACTTCCTGCCGTCGATCGTGGCCTCGAAGACCTTCTTGCCCTCGACGATCTCGTACCTGTAGACGATCGTCTGCGAGGCCCGGAACAACTGCAGCACCGCCAGCAGTTCGCGCGACGGGTGGGTGTATCGCTCGACCGCCGCGTCGGCCCCGGGCCCGAACATCTGCCGCAGGTACGCCCGCGGCACCCAGCGCGGCGGAATGTAGTAGCCGTTGGGTTCGGTGCCGAACTGCGGATACAGCGGCAGTGCCACCTTCTCCACCTTGACCAGGAAATAAAGCGGGTTGCTGCGGTCTTCGGCCCAACCCCCGTCTTCGCCGATGCGAACCAGCCCCTGGAGCCGGATCTTGCCGACGCAGGCCGACATGCAGCGGGTTTCCATCGGCTTGCCCGCCGTGAGCGGGTCCTGCCCCTCGATGCGCGGATAGCAGGCGATGCATTTCTCGCTCACGCGGGTGGTGGAGCGAAACATGGGTTTCTTGTACGGGCACCCCGCCACACACTTGCGGTAGCCCCGGCAGCGACCCTGGTCGATGAGCACGATGCCGTCCTCGGGGCGCTTGTAGATCGCTCCGCGCGGGCAGGCGGCGAGGCACGCCGGGTAAGTGCAGTGGTTGCACAGGCGCTGCATGTAGAAGAACCAGGTCGCGTGCTCGGGCAGCGTGGCCGGCGCAAGATTGTGGCTGGCGCGCTGGTCCCTGGAACCCGTGGCGGCGTCCTCGTAGAAGTTGGGGAAGCGCCACTCCTCGTCCGTGGGCTCATAGCCCACCGCGACTTCCCCGCGCTGGTCGGCCGTGCGCGCGGCCTCGAAAATGGTCAGGCCATCGTACGTCCCGTAGGGCGTCGCGGCGCTCCCGGCCTTCGCCTCGCCCCAGGCCGGTTCGCGACCGGCCTTCGCATGGGCCGCGTCGAGCATCGCCAGCAGCTTGACGTCCCAGGACTGCGGATAACCGCCGTAAGGCTTCGTCTCGACGTTGTTCCACCACATGTACTCCTGGCCCTTGGAGAACGTCCAGGTGGACTTGCACGCCATGGTGCAGGTCTGGCAGGCGATGCAGCGGTTGGTGTTGAAGACGAACGCGAACTGCGAGCGCGGGTGCGCTTCGCGATGCGGATACTGCATCTTGCGGCCCAGCTGCCAGTTGTAGACGTCAGGCATCGAGCGACTCCCCACGGCTGGCATCCCGCACCCACCGGGCGCGCACTTTCCGGATCAGTGCGTGTACGTATGCCTCGCCCTTTTCCAGGTAGATACGGTGGGTGACGCGAAAACAGGGGCGCGTGAACAGCAGCATCAGTTGCCGCTCGTCCCAGCCCAGCAGCAGATACTCCTCCACCAGGCATTCGGCCATCGTGCACGGATCGCCACCCGGCACCGGCACGCCCACCAGTTCCATCGGATCTTCGATTCCAGCCGGCTTCGTCATGCTTTGCCCCGCACCCGGGTCAGCCCGCCGGCGAGATAGCGGGCCATGACGTCACTCTCGTGCCCGGGGGTGTACCCCGTACCCACCGGTTCCCACGCCCCCTTGCCGTCGCGCCCACCGGGTTGCGCCTTCTCGATGCGCACCAGCGTCTCCTTCGGCACGGTATTGACAGCGTGGTTGTCGACGTCGAAGCCGAAGACGAACGACATGCTGCCCGCCTTCTTGTGGAACAGACTGTCCGTCTGGTGCATGGGCGGCGCCCAGCCGCGCGTCACGCTCTGGTGCGAGCCGTAGCGGAAGTTCGACTGGTAGCCGGTGTCGGCTGCCAGCGCCCGCCCGTCGGGCCGCGTCTCGTGGGCGAGCACGGTGCGCTCGGTGGCGATCCAGGCGCTGTGCTTGGTCATGACCACGCCGTACGGATAGGCGGGGTTGTACTTCACCCGCGTGAGCAGGCGAAAGGCCTTGTAGCGCGGGTCCGATGACTGCCACCCGGCGTAGGGCCGGTCCGCCGGGTTCGCGTCGACGTAGATGTAGTCGCCATCCTCGATGCCGAGATCCTTTGCCGCCTGCGGGTTCATGTGAACGTGCCAGTCGCCGACGCCAGGCTGGCGCTTGTCCATCCGGTACGGGTCGCCGAAGTTGTTGCTCCAGATCCAGTTCCAGTCCACCGTCGCCCACGACGAGTGCGTGGTGTGGCGGCTCTTCGGCGTCATGCAGAAGAAGCGGAAGCCCTGCTCCCACAACGGGTTCGTGGTCTGCTTGACCTGCAGCCACGAAAGCTTGTTGTTGGCCACGGCGCGCAAGTCCGCATCGAGCAGTTTCTCCTGCAGCATCTTCGGGGTGATCCCGTAGTTCTTTGGCCGGATGTAGGGACTCGTCGAGACGATGACGCTCGGCAGGTAGGGCGTCGCTTCGGGGGCCTCGCGGTGCACCACCAGGTTCTCGCCGTACTCGATCGCCTCGGGAATGTCGGTGTAGGCATTGAGCCGGCCGGTATCGGTGTAGAACGGAATGCTGTCGTGCACCTGCTCGTAGAACGGCACCCGGGGATAGGTGCGGAACAGCAACAGGGCGGCACCCGGCTCGCCGTACTTGCCGGCCATGATGTCCTCGACCGTGTAGCCCTTCGTGGTCGTGGAGTTGTCGAGCACCCGCTGGATGTAGACCTCCGGCTTGCCTTCGAGCATGAACTTCCAGTGGTCGCGGAAGCGCTTGTCGCCGGTGAGGGCGGAGAGCTTTTCCGCGACCATCGCGAAGATCATGCCGTCGTCCCGGGAATCGTAGACCGGCTTGATGCCGTCCCCGCCCCAGATCTGCAGGAACGGGTTGGAGCACGAGACGCCGCACTCCAGGGTCTGGAATTCGAGCCAGGTGTTGGCCGGCAGGACGACGTCGGAGTACTCGGCGGAACCGGTCCATTCCACCTGCTGGTCGATGATCAGGTCGATCTTCGGGTTGACGTTCACCAGCAGGTGGTAGATCCACTTCGCCTGGTTCAGCAGGTTCGCATTGTTGTACCACATCACCTTGGTGGGACTCGGCATGTGGCTCTTGCCGGTGAACACCTTGCGCCCCGCCTCCGGGGTGTCGACGATGAACGGGCGCTCGCCGAAGCCCCAGTAGCTCATCTCCTCGCCGTGCTCGAGTTCGCGGATGTTCTGCGGCCCGATCCTGCCGTGTGGGTCGAGCACCTGGTTGAAGGGATCCTCGCGCACGTAGGCGCCCCCCACACCGGGTCCGGACCAGGGGGATCCCTGGAACAGCGCGCCCTTGTAGTTGCCGGCCCAGGTGTGTGCCCCGGAGCCCGGGATGCCGATGCTGCCGACCAGCATGAGCGGCAGCATGACCGCGCGATTGTGCAGCGTGGCGTGGAAGTAGTGGTTGATGCCCTCGCCGTAGTGGATCGCGATCGGATAGGCCTCGCGCGGCTTGCCCTTGAAGTCCGGATCCCAGAAGCGGCGTGCGAAATCCTTCGCCAGTCGCTCGATCAGTTCCTTCGATGCGCCGCTGATGTCGCTCACCGTGTCGAGGTCGTAATCGCGCAGGTGCACCTTGTACATCTGCCACACGGTCATGACCTCGACTTCGGCGCCGTTCGTCAGCTTCACCCTTCCCTGCCACGCGAGGTCGGGCCCGACGCCGAGCGCCGCGAGTCTGCCGCCCACGTCGTCGCGCGAGATCGCCTTGAAGGTCTGTGTCTTCGCGTCACGCACGACGTAGTCGCCCAGGCGTTCGCGCTGTGCGGCAGTCAGGCCCTGGATGGTGAAGCTCGGACCACGCGAGATGTCCTTCGCGCGATAACCCGCGAGGAAGTCCTCCGGCTTGAGGCGCCCGAGCGTGTCGGTGCGCACCAGAAGCGGAAAATCGGTGAACTGCTCGACAAAGGCCTTGTCGTACCAGCCCTTCTCCATCAGGTACCGGGTGACGCCGAGGAAGATCGCCGTGTCGGACAGGCCGGGGCGCACCGAGATCCAGTAGTCGGCCTTCGTCGCGGTGGGGTTGTATTCCGGTGCGATGACCGCAATGCGCCCGCCGCGCTCCATGATCTCGGTGAGCCAGTGGGCCTCCGGCATCTTGTTCTCGATCAGGTTCTTGCCCACCTGCACCGTGAACTTGGTGAAGCGCAGGTCGTTCAGATCGATGTCGGAGGTCTGCAGCCCGTGCACGAACGGCTGGCCCGGCGCCTGGTCACCGCGCCAGGTGTACTCCGACCACTCGCGCCCGCCT
>JAJTYR010000036.1 GCA_021463505.1 Burkholderiaceae bacterium
CTGCTCATGCTCTGTGCTCCTGTTTCTCTGGGCTCTATCCTCGCCCATCGGAGCAGCTTTTCCACTTTGGGCCGTGTTCAGATTTCCGGCGCCATCTCTCTCTCCCATTACGTGACGGCATTCGACCCGAGCTTTGTGGGTCTGCGCGGCGATGCAGAGGCTACGGCCCAGGTGGCCAGGGACTTCATGATCTTCTATCAGAAAGCCTCCGGCACGGCACCGGACAGATACACCATCGATCATTCGACCGACAGCTACGTTTTTGACCCCACGGGCCGCCTGCGCCTTGTCATTCGTTATGGGCAAGCCGCTGATGCAATTGCTGCCGATATCAAGCTGCTGCTTGCCGGGTATTAGCCGACTGCTGTCGACGTATGGGCTGGGCGGGCAAGGCCAGAGGGTGCTCATCGGGCTGCCGGCACGCGGTGCCGGCGGTCAGACCGCCATATAGCGCCCGGGCCGGTGATTCACGGCCAGCGTGAGGTTGAGCGCTACGGCACCGATCAGCGACAGTGCGACGATCGACGGCGTCAACACGCTGAGTGACGCCAGCAGGATCGCCGCGTCCATCGCCAGCTGTACCCAGCCCGCGCGCCAGCCGAAGCGCTCCTGCAGATACAGCACCAGCACGTTGAAGCCGCCCAGGCTGCCGCGGTGCCGGAACAGGATCAGCAAGGCGATGCCGAGCAGCAGGCCGCCGACCAGCGCTGCCCAGGCGGGATGCACCGCGCCAAGCGGCAACAACGGACGCTGGAACTCGGTGATCGCAGAAAGCAGAATGACCGCCACCGCCGTCCTGACGGTGAACCGCCAGCCCATGCGCCAGAGCGCCAGCGCGAAGAACGGCAGGTTCACCAGCACGTACGCAGCGCCGAAAGGCAGGCCGAAGCGGTAGGTGAGCAGCAGCGCGAGGCCCGTCGTTCCGCCGGTCATCAGGCCGGCCCGCTCGAACACGGCAATGCCGAGCGCCGCGAGGACCGCGGCCGACAGGAACGCGAGCACGTCCTCGATCGTCGAGTGGTGCTGGGCGGGTGATGGAGGGGCTTCGGGCATGCGCAGGCGGATCGGCGTCGGGTGGTCGCATCGTACGCCGGGCAAGCGCGGCAGCGCCGGCAGGTAAACTGCCCGCCCAGTGACCCGAGCGACTCGCCCCCTCCTGCAGGTGTTCGGCAACCGCCGCATCGCGGCGATGCTGCTGCTCGGGTTCGCCAGCGGCCTGCCGCTCGCGCTGTCGGCCGGCACGCTGCAGGCCTGGCTGACCGTCGAGGGGCTCGACATCCGCACCATCGGCTTCTTCGCGCTGGCGGGATTGCCGTACACCTTCAAGTTCGTCTGGGCGCCGCTGGCCGACCGCTTCGAGCCGCCGCTGGTGGGGCGGCGCCGCAGCTGGCTGGTGGTGACGCAGCTGGGGCTGGCCGCGCTGTGCTTCGTGATGGCCACGCTCGACCCGAAGGCCTCGGTCGCCGCGGTGGGTGCCTGCGCGGTCGCGATCGCGTTCCTGTCGGCGTCGCAGGACATCGTCTTCGATGCCTATCGCACCGACCTGCTGCACGAGAACGAGCGCGGCGCCGGCGCCGCGGTGTCGGTGCTCGGCTACCGCCTGGCCATGCTGGTCTCCGGCGGGCTCGCGCTGATCCTCGCCGACCAGTGGCTCGGCTGGCCCGGCATGTTCCGCGCGATGGCGGCGCTGTTCGCGCTGATGGCTGCGATCACGCTGTGGGCGCCGGCGACCCCGCCGGTGGCGTCCTCGAAGAGCGGCGTGCGTCGCGAGCTGGTCGGTTTCGTCGCGATGGTGGTCGCCGGCGCGGGGACGTTCTGGCTGTTGCGACAGCTGCCATGGCAACTGCTCGGCACGGGGCGCTTCGTTGCGCTGGGTGCCGACACGGTGATGTTGCTGGCGGCGATGTTCGCGGCCCTGCAGGCAGCGCGCCGCGCCGGCTTTCCGTCGTTTCTCGCGCCGTGGGACGCGTTCTTCGCTCGCGAGCGGGCAGCGGTGCTGCTGGCGATGATCGTGCTCTACAAGCTCGGCGATGCATTCGCCGGCAGCCTGTCGACCACCTTCCTGATTCGCGGGGCCGGCTTCACGGCGACCGAGGTCGGCGCCGTCAACAAGGTACTGGGCCTGGCGGCGACGATCGTCGGCGCACTCGCCGGTGGCGCATGGCTCGCGAGGCGCCCGCTCTACGGCTCGCTGATGCTCTTCGGAGTCCTGCAGGCCGTGTCCAACTTCGGCTACTGGCTGTTGTCGGTGCTGCCGAAGGACTACGCGCTGATGGCCGCGGCGATCGGCTTCGAGAACCTGTGCGGTGGCATGGGCACCGCGGCTTTCGTCGCGTTCCTGATGGCGCTCACCGACCGGCGCTTCTCGGCGGCGCAGTACGCGCTGCTGTCGGCGCTGTCGGCCGTGGGACGCGTCTACGTCGGACCGGCGTCGGGGGTCATGGTCGAGGCGCTCGGGTGGCCGACGTTCTTCGTGTTCACGGTGGGTGCGGCGCTGCCCGGACTGGCGCTGCTGCGGTGGCTCAAGCCACAGGTGGTCGGGCTCGATCGCCCCGCGCCAGCGCAGGCGGGCCGGGCGCGCGGATGATCGACGAGAGGCCGGTACACCGCCAGCGTCCGACGACGACGCCCTACAATTGCGCCGAGGCGGCGCGCGACAGCACGGGCCATCCATTCACCGAGGAACGCGAACATGACCGAAGTCTTCATCTGCGACGCCGTGCGCACCCCGATCGGCCGCTACGGCGGCGCCCTGTCGCGCGTGCGCACCGACGACCTGGCAGCGATCCCGTTGCGCGCGCTGCTGGCGCGCAACCCGAAGCTCGACCCGCGGGCGATCGAAGAAGTGATTCTCGGTTGTGCGAACCAGGCGGGCGAAGACAACCGCAACGTGGCGCGCATGGCCGCGCTGCTGGCCGGTTGCCCGGCCGAAGTGCCCGGCGCGACGGTGAACCGGCTGTGCGGTTCGGGCATGGACGCCGTGGGCATGGTGGCACGGGCGATCCGCTGCGGCGAGATCGATCTCGGGATTGGCGGGGGCGTCGAGAGCATGTCGCGCGCGCCGTTCGTGATGCCCAAGGCCGACTCGGCGTTCTCGCGCAGCAACGCCGTCTACGACACGACGCTCGGCTGGCGCTTCGTCAATCCGTCGATGAAAAAACAATACGGCATCGATTCGATGCCCGAGACCGCGGAGAACGTCGCGGCCGAATTCGCGGTGTCGCGCGAGGACCAGGACGTGATGGCACTGCGCAGCCAGCAGCGCGCGCTGGCTGCGCAGAAGAGCGGTTTTTTTGCCGGCGAGATCGTGCCGGTCACGATTGCCCAGCGCAAGGGCGAGCCACTGGTGGTCGAGCGCGACGAGCATCCGCGCGAGACCAGCGCCGAGGCGCTCGCAAGGCTCGAGCCGATCGTCCGGCCGGGCGGAACGGTGACCGCGGGCAATGCGTCGGGGGTCAACGACGGCGCGGCCGCGATCATCCTCGCCAGCGAGGCGGCGGCGCAGCGCCACGGCCTGACGCCGCGCGCGCGCCTGGTCGCGATGGCGACGGCCGGCGTCGCGCCGCGCATCATGGGCATGGGCCCGGTGCCGGCGACGAAGAAGCTGCTCGCCCGGACCGGCCGCTCGATCGGCGAGATCGACGTGATCGAACTGAACGAGGCGTTCGCGGCGCAGGGCCTCGCGGTGCTGCGCGAACTCGGCGTGACGGATGACGCGCCACAGGTGAATCCGAACGGCGGGGCGATTGCGCTCGGCCACCCGCTCGGCATGTCCGGTGCGCGGCTGGTGCTCACCGCGGTCAATCAGTTGCACCGTGGCGGCGGGCGGTTCGCGGTGGCCACGATGTGCATCGGCGTCGGTCAGGGCATCGCCACGCTGATCGAGCGCGTCTGACGCGCGCCGGCAGCGATCGCAGGTGTCGCTGGCGGCCGGCGGCCGATCCGCAGGCCTGTCCTTGCGCTGGATCAAGCTGCCCGCCCTTCCGCGTGCCGCACCATTCACGCTGGCCGGCACCGGCTTGAAATCGGCCCGCCGAGCACTCATTTGACGGGAACGGGCCGGCAGCAGGCGCCGGCCGTCATCCATTGCAGGAGTGTTGCCATGACCCGACTTTCCGTCTACGACCCGTTCGCCGAGGTCTTCCCCGAACTGTTCCGCGGCTTCTTCCAGCCGGCACGCGCGGCGGGTGCCGAAGCGCTCGAGATCCGCGTCGACGTCAAGGAGAACGACGGCGAATACACGGTGAATGCCGAGATTCCCGGCGTGAAGAAGGAAGATATCCAGGTACAGATCGACGGCAATCGCGTCTCGATCAGCGCCGAGGTCAAGCGCGAGTCCGAGAAGAAGGACGGCGAGCGCGTGCTGCGCAGCGAGCGCTACTACGGCGCGGTGGCGCGCAGTTTCTCGCTCGCCGCCGAACTGGACGAATCGAAGGCCGTGGCGAAGTACGACAACGGCGTGCTGACGCTGACGCTGCCGAAGAAAGCCACGCCGTCGGCCCGGCGCCTGGCGGTCAGCTGACCGGCCTGGCTTCGTAGCCCGCCTCGACGATCGCCCTGGCGATCGCGTCGGCGGGCCGGCTGGACTCGACCTTGACGATGCCGCCGGCGAGGTCGACGTCGACCTTCGCCGCCGGGTCGAGTTCGTGGATCGAGGCGGTCACGGCTTTCACGCAATGACCGCAGGTCATGCCTTGGACGTCGAAGGTGGGCATACTGGGGCTCCCCGGGTTCACCGATGAGGCTTTTTAGCACATGAGCGAAGCTGCCGCGCAGGCCGACCTCTCGGCGACCATGCTTGCGCTCGACATTGGCGGAATGACCTGCGCGGCCTGCGCGACGCGGGTGGAGAAGAGCCTGCGCAGGGTCGACGGTGTCGCCGACGCGGGCGTCAACCTCGCCACCGAGGTGGCGAGCGTGCGCATCGCGCCGGGTGCGGTGCGCGTCAGCGAGCTGATCGCCGCGGTCGAGGCGGCCGGCTACGAGGCGCGCGTGCACACCGACACCGTCGCGGGCGTGCCGGCGATGCCGGTGCGCGCCGATCGCGGCGGATGGTGGGTTGCGGGCGCGGCGCTGCTGTCGCTGCCACTGGCCGCGCCGATGTTTGCCGCGCCATTCGGCATCGACCCGATGCTCCCGGGCGGGTGGCAATTGTTGCTGGCGGCGCCGGTCCAGTTCGTGTTCGGTGCACGCTTCTACCGCGACGGCTGGAAAGCCGCACGCGCGCTCAGCGGCAACATGGACCTGCTGGTGGCGATCGGCACCTCCGCCGCGTTCGGCCTGAGCGTCTACGAATGGCTTGCGCACGGCGACGGCCACGACACGCACTACTACTTCGAAGCGTCGGCAGTGGTGATCACGCTGGTGCTGCTCGGCAAGTGGCTCGAAGCGCGTGCCAAACGGCGCACCGTCGACGCGATCCGCGCCCTGCAGGCGCTGCGCCCCGACATCGCGCGCGTCGTCGTCGGCGCGCGCGAGCTCGAGTTGCCGATCGCGCAGGTGGCGTTGGGCGACGAGGTGCTGGTGCGCCCGGGCGAGCGCATTCCGGTCGATGGCGAGATCGTCGACGGGTTCACGCACGTCGACGAGTCGATGCTGACGGGCGAGAGCAATCCGGTCTCGAAAGGCCCGGGCGCCCGGGTCGCCGGCGGCTCGATCAACGGCGAGGGGCTGCTGCGCCTGCGCACCGCGGCGATCGGCACCGAGACCGTGCTGGCGCGCATCATCCGCCTGGTCGAGGACGCGCAGGCGGCGAAGGCGCCGATCCAGCGGCTGGTCGACCGCGTCAGCGCGGTATTCGTGCCGGTGGTGCTGGGCATCGGGTTGCTCACCCTGCTCGGCTGGGGGCTGGGCACCGGCGAGTGGACGCGCGCGGTGCTCAACGCGGTGTCGGTGCTGGTCATCGCGTGTCCGTGTGCGCTCGGCCTGGCCACGCCCACGGCGATCATGGCCGGCACCGGCGTGGCGGCACGCCACGGGATCCTGATCAAGGACGCGCAGGCGCTGGAACTGGCCCATGCGGTGCGCGCGGTGGCCTTCGACAAGACCGGCACGCTGACGCTCGGGCAGCCCACGCTGCTGGCCGCCGAGCCGGCGGCCGGGGTCGATCGCGCTGCGCTGCTGGCGCTGGCGGCGGCTGTGCAGCATGGCAGCGAGCATCCGCTGGCGAAGGCGGTGCAGCGCGCGTTCGATGCCGAGGCGGCAGGCGCAGCGCTGCCGCCGGTGTCCGGCATCCGCGCGGTTGCCGGTCGCGGGGTCAGCGCCACGCTGCCGCAGGACGGTGCCGAGGTGTTCATCGGCAGCGAGTCCTGGATGGCCGATCGCGGGGTCGACCTGACCGAGTTTGCGGCCTTCGCGACGGCCCAGCAGACCGATGGACGAACCGTCTCGTTCGTCGCGGTCGCGCCGACACGCGCCGGCGCGCGCCAGGCAATCGGCTCGGGCCCGGCAGGCCAGGCGCGCGAAGCGGGCGAAGCGGCGGACGAAGCAGATGTTGCGGGGGATGCAGCACGGGCCGATGACGGTGCCGGTGCGAATGCGCGGCCGCGGGCGCTCGGTCTGTTCGCCTTCGGCGATGCGATCAAGCCGGGTGCGGCCGATGCGATCGCCGCGCTGCACCGGCTCGGGGTTCGCACGGTGCTGCTCACGGGCGACAACGCGGGTGCGGCGGCATCGGTGGCACGCAGGATCGGCCTGGACGAGGTCCGGGCGCAGGTGCTGCCCGAGCAGAAGGCCGAGGCGATTCGCTCGCTGCGCGTGCCCGGTACCGGTGGCACTCCGGTGGTCGCGATGGTCGGCGATGGCGTCAACGACGCTCCGGCGCTGGCGGCCGCCGATGTGGGCATCGCGATGGGCACCGGCACCGACGTGGCGATGCACACCGCGGGCATCACGCTGATGCGCGGCGATCCCGCGTTGGTGCCGGCGGCGATCGACGTCTCGCGGCGCACCTACGCGAAGATCCGCCAGAACCTGTTCTGGGCGTTCGTCTACAACGTGATCGGCATTCCGCTGGCCGCGCTCGGCTACCTGAGTCCGGTGGTCGCCGGGGCGGCGATGGCGCTCTCCAGCGTCAGCGTCGTCACCAATGCACTGACCCTGAGACGCTGGCGACCTTAAGCCTGCCCTAAGTCGCGATCGGCAAGATCGCATCCACGGTTCGACTTCGATGAAGGGAGTGATTGGTGGAAGCCTTGCCCGTACGTTTCACGATCGATCTGCCCCTCGAGCGCGCCAGTGCGCTGCTGCGCCGCGAACTCGAGCGCGAGGGTTTCGTCGTCGCCGGTTCGGTGCAGCCCGAAGGTGAAGATCAGGACGACCGGCCGGCATCGCTGGCCCTGTACGCCTACCACGGACCGACGATGCAGGCGGCGTCGCGCGCGGATCGCCGGGTGGGTCTCTACATGCTGTGCGCGGTGACCATCCGGCCGCAGAACCAGGGTTGCAGCGAAATCCAGGGCATCTCGCCGAACCAGCTCGCCGGCGTCTGGGGCGGGCGGCGGCTCGAGCAGCACGCGGTGGCCCAGCGCCAGCACTTCGAGCGCGCGCTCAGCCGGCTGGAGTTCGACTACGCGCCCGCCGAGGCCGCCGGTTCGATGCGACGCAGGGCGGCCTGACGCCGCCTGATACCGCAACCGGTGGCGAATGCGTGCCACCGGCAGTGCGCCGCGGACGCGCCTCAGCCGTCGCGGCCGTCGAGCCGGGGCGCAGCCAGCATCGGCGCGTATTTCAGGAAATAAAGCGCGAACGCCAGGCTCCAGGCGCTGGCGGCCGCCGTCGCCCACGGCAGGTACGGCAGCTCGGGAACCAGCATCGGCAACAGTCTGGTCAGTGCTGCGGCCTGCACCAGCAGGTAGGCCGCCACTTCGATGCGTCCGGCCTTCAGCGGCCGTGCGGTGTGGCCGAGCGCAGTGCGCGTGATCATGCCGATGATCAGCCCGCCGATGGCGCCGAGGGTCAGCGCGTGGATGCCCGCCGACATCGGCAGCTCGCCGGCGACACCGCCGGCCAGCAGCACGAGGCCCAGTGGAATCCACGCGTACGAGACGTGCAGGATCCACAGCAGGGCCTGCTGACGCGCCGCCCACGGATTCCAGCCCGCCAGCCGCAATGCCTGCAGTGCGGCCGCGGCCATGCAGGCCGCCACCGTCGGCGCCACCGGGGCGCCGACCAGCACCAGGAGCAGTGCGACGCCGGTGCCCGCCAGCGACAGCGCGTCGAGCCAGCGGTTACGAAACTGCCAGATGCCGCGCAGCGCATTGGCGGTGAACGACGGGATCACGCGTCCGCCGATCACCGTGATCAGCATGATCACGGTGAACACGAAGAAATGCACCGCGATGATCGGTGCGAAGGTGACGCGTTCCGCCACCGCAAGATGGAACAGCGTATTCGCGATCAGGAATGTGGTGAGCACGGCCAGCACGAACAGGTTGCGATCGCTGCGCGCCTTCACCAGCACCAGGCCGAGCGCGATCATCGGCAGGATCAGGAAGGCCGCATCGGCGAGTATCGCCGCCGGTAATGGTCCGAAATAGTTGAAGACGCGCGCGGCCACCCACAGTGCGGCCAGCCCCGCGAGATGGCCGCCGGTGGGCGTGGGCAGGCCGGTCCAGACGCGCGCCGCAGTGAGCAGGAAGCCGACGATCACCGCCAGCACGAAGCCGTAGCTCATTTCGTGCGCATGCCAGAGCATTGCGGGGAACGGCGCCGGCGCCGGCAGCAGGCCCGCGTACTGCGCGATCCACAGCGGCACCGACAGCGCCGCGAACAGCGCAGCCAGCAGGTAGAACGGCCGGAAGCCGAGTCGCAGCAGCGCGATGCCGCGCGGCGCGGCGGATGCGCCCTGCGGTTCGAGCAGCGGTACGAGTACGGTACGGGCGGGAACGGGCTTCATGTCGGCCGGACTCGAAGAGTCAAACGAGATGCATCTTAATGGCCGGACCCGACCCGGACAAGTCCGCTCGGGCACGCACGAGCGGCACGCCGGCCCGCCGCATCGGTGCTGCGGCGGCCGCCAGCGTCAATGCTTCATCGCACCGTGTCCGGAAGTGAGCGCACGCACTTCGGCTTTGATTGATACTGTCTCGCGGGACTGGTCGGAGTGTTCGAACACCAGTTCGAGAGGCACCGTCTCGCCGGCCGTCAACGGGCCTTTCAGTTGCATCAGCATCAAGTGGTAGCCGCCCGATTCGAGCTTGACTGCCTTGCCGGCCGGCAGGGCCAGCGCATCGATCGCGCGCATCCGCATCACGTTGTTCTCCAGCGCCATCGTGTGGATCTCGACCACGCCGGCCACGGGCGAGCGCGCCGCCACCAGGCGGGCGTCGCGTGTGGCCGTCAGCGTCATGAATGCGCCGCTGGCCTTTTGCGCGGCGACGGTCGCGCGCACCCAGGGGTCGGACACCGTCACCTGCGCGAAAGCGGTGCCGGCAAGCAAGAGCGAGAGAATCGAGGCAGTGAGCAGGCGTTTCATGTTCGGGTTCCTTTCGCGTCCCGGAGTCTGGCCCGGGGCGCTGGCAGTGGGTGCGCACGACCGGCGGCGGCGCGCACCCCTCGTGTCGGAAGATCGGAAATGTCGGGAAGTCGGGATCGAAGCGGATCAGGCGCTGGCGGGCGGTGCCCGTGGATTCGCCGGGGTCCGTGCGGGCGCAGCGCCGGTGGGCGCAGCGGCAAGGACCGGCAGAGGCCGACCCGGCACGACGGCGGCCACGAACGACGGTGCGGCTGTCGGTGGCGGGCCGCCGGGGTCGGCCGCACCGGGGCAGGCCGGGCAATGCGCGAAACCCGGGGTGTTGCGCCCGGTCGGGCCGGGGGGCGGCGTCGCGGGAGCGCCATCGGCAGCGACCGGCACGCGGATCACGGTCCGCCCGATCGGGTGGGCCGAACACCGCTCTGCCACGAGCAGCGGGGATCCGCGAGTCGCGGTGACGAGCTGGCCGATCGATGGCGTCAGCACGCCGGTCAGGACGGCCAGGCAGGCGATCCAGGCGGTGCGTCGATGCGATCGGCGGCGGGTCACGAGCCGGATTCTAGCCCAGTGAAACCGGGGAATCGGCTGTGCACCGGGGCCGGCGAGGGCGCGCTGGCTCAGTCGCGTCGCACCGGCTCGGCGATGTAGCGCGTCACCACCGGCGGCTTTTCGCCGAGATGGAACGACAGCCGGCGCGCGCGCAGCGCGACGTCGGAGGCGGTGACGCGGTCGAAGCGGCGCAGGTGCTCGACCCACGATTCGTCGACGAAGTACTCGACGAAGCGCCCCGGATCTTTCGTGTCGCGGAACAGCTCCCACGACAGCGCCCCCTGACGCAGCCGGCTGCTGCGACTCTCGTGCATCACCGCGCGGAACTCCGCGGCACGCGCCGGATCGATCAGGTACTCGATGGTCGTCATGACCGGCCCGGCGTCGGGCTGCACCGGCAGCGCCGTCACCGGCACCTTCCAGTCTTTCGATGGCGTGAGGTCCTCCGGAACGGCACCCTCGACCCGGTAGTGCCGTGTCAGCCACAACGCCGCCACGCCGGTGAGCGCCGCGAGCGCAAGGCTGATGCGCACGCTCGTCAGACTGGCGACCTGACCCCAGACGGCGGCACCGGCGCCGGCGCCGCCCATCAGCGCCACCTGGAACGTGGACATGCCGCGCGCGCGCACCCAGTTCGGAAGCGCCAGCTGTGCGGCCACCGAAATGGAATTGGCCACCGTCAGCCACGCCATGCCGGCGACGATCATCACCGGCACGGCAACGTAGACGTTGGGGGAGATGCCCGCGGCGACCATCGCCAGCGCCTGGACCACGGAGCCGTCGCGGATCAGCTGGTCGCGCGAGCGCGCGTGGCGCATCCGCGGCAGCAGGAACACCGACAGGATCGCACCGAAGCCAAGCGAAGCGAACAGCAGCGTGTAGGTGCCGGCCGAGCCGCCGTGCATGCCGCGCGCCACCAGCGGCAGCAGTGCGATCAGCGCGGTCGACTGGCCGAAGAAGGTCATCACCCGCACCAGCACCGCACGCATCGGCACCGACTGGCGCACGTGCTGCACGCCGACCCGCATCGCACCGATGAAGCGCTCGCCGGGCAGCGCGCTGGGCTCCTCGACGGTCTTCCAGCGCAGGATCAGGAACGCAGCGATGACCGACAGCACGACGTTGATCACGAACACCCATTCGGTGCCGGCACCGGCGATCAACGCGCCCGCGAACACCGGACCGACGATGCGCGATGCGTTCATCGCGAGCCCGTTCAGTGCCAGCGCAGCCGGCAGCTGCACGCGCGGCACCAGCCCGGGCACGATGGCCGAGTAGACCGGCCAGCGCATCGCCAGCCCGATGCCGTTGAGGAACACCAGCATCAGCAGCAGCGTGGGATTGATCGCGTCGGTGATGATCGCAAGGCACAGCAGCAGCGCGGTGACCGCCACCCAGAACTGGGTGACGACGAAATAACGCCGCCGGTCGAGGATGTCGGCGAGCGCGCCGCTGGGCAGGCCGAGCAGGAACACCGGCAGCGTCGCCGCGGTCTGCACCAGTGCGACCATCACCGGAGAGGTCGTGAGCGTGCTCATCAGCCAGGCGGCCGCAACGTCGTTCATCGCCATGCAGACGTTGGCGGTGAACCACACCACCCACAGCATGCGGAAGACCGGATCGGCCAGCGGCGCGAACGCGGCCTGCGGCAGCGCCGGCCCTTCGGGTTCGTGTGCGCTGGAGGGCGAGTCGGACAAGCGGGGTTCCTGGTGGAGCGCGAAGCCGATCCGGCGCGCACAGCCCGCATTGTCGCTCAGCCGGACGCCGGCGCGATCCTGCGGCTGGCCGGGCGGCGTCCACGACCCCGATTCAGGGCCGTTCGCGCGCGAGCGTGGCCGCCAGGCGCGCGCCGGCCAGGTCGGCACGCAGTTCGTCCACGGTGAGCGGCAGTCTGCGCCGCCAGTTCGGGTGTTCCTCGACGGTGCCCGGCAGGTTGTTCTGCTCGACGACGCCCAGCCAGTCTTCGGGCTGTACCATCATCAGTCGCGACGGGCAGGCGGCGAGCCAGCCGTGGATCGCCTCGATCAGCGCGGCCGCGAGCGGGCCCTGCGCCAGCGCCTCGATGTCGGCATCCGCGGGCAACCGGCCCGCGCGCACGAGCGCATCGAGCAGGCGCACGCGGTCGAGCGCACGCTCGCGGCGGTGCCGGTCCCGCGTGGTTTCGTCGGGGAACAGGCCCAGGCTTTCACGCAGTGCGATGTCGCGACCCTGCCACCATCCGCCCAGCGTCGGCAGGTCGTGCGTGCCGATCGCGACCAGCGCGTCGCGCGGGTAGTCCTGCGGCGGCAGGAACCCGCCCGAGGCGTCGCGCTGGAAGTAAAGCAGCCGGTACGAGAGCACCCGTGCGCGCGCGAGCGCCTCACGCACCGCGTCGGGCACCGTGCCGAGATCCTCGCCGATCACCACGCAGCGATGACGCAGGCTCTCGAGCTTCACGATCGCCAGCAGCTCGTCGAGCGGATAGCGTACGTAGGCGCCGTCGCGTGCGCTGGCGCCCGGCGGCACCCAGTACAGCCGCATCAGCCCCATCACGTGGTCGATGCGCAGTGCGCCGGCGTGACGCATGCTCGCGCGCAACGCGAGCACGAACGGCTCGTGGCCGCACTCGCGCAGCGCCTGCGGCAGCAACGGCGGCAGGCCCCAGTCCTGGCCCGACAGGTTGAAGTCGTCGGGCGGTGCGCCGACGCTCGCGGTTGCGGCGTAGCAGCCGGGGAACGACCGGACGTCCGAACCCTCGCGGTCGACCGATACCGCGAGGTCCAGGTACAGACCGATCGCCATGCCGCGCTCGCGGCAGCGTGCCGCGACCCGCGCCAGCTGCAGATCGGCCTGCCACTGCAGGTACTCGTGGTATTCGATCTGCGGCAACGCCGCGTCGGCGTCGTGCATCGCGTCGGCCGCGTGCGTTGCCTCGAAGCGCGCGTATCGGCGCAGCGTGTCACCGGCACGCGCCTGGAAGGCGCGAAAATCGCGTGCACGTTGCGTGTCGTGTGCCAGGTGGCAACCGCGAAAGTGCGCGTAGAGTTCGCGCAGCACCTCGTGCTTGGCCCGTGCGACGCCTGCGTAATCGACCAGGCTCGCCGCGCGCAGCGCCACCAGCCGCGACCGGAACGTCGGTGCGTCTGCGCGCGCGCGCGCCGCCGCGCATTCCGCGAAATCGTCGAGCGCCTCCACGTCGATCGCCAGCACGTCGAGCCAGAATCGCGACGACGGCGCGTACGGGCTGGTGCGTTGCGCGTCGTGCGAAAAGCGCGCGTGCAGCGGATTCAGGCCGATCGCGCAGGCCCCGCGCAGCGCTGCGAGGTCCACCAGGTCGAGCAGGTCGCCGAGATCGCCGATGCCCCAGTTGCGCGACGAGCGCAGTCCGTAGAGCTGGACCGACCAGCCCCAGACGCGCGCATCGCCGGCGAGCCACGGCGGCTGGTAGCAGGTGGCGGGCGCGGCGAGGACGAGCACGCGGGCGGCGGCTTCGCCCGCACGCAGCTCGAGCTGGTGGTAGCCGGGGGGCAGCGTCACCGGGATCGCCAGCGTGCGTGCCTCGTGTACGACACCCGCCACTTCGCTGCGCTCGCGCAGTGCGAGCGCGTCGATGTCCGCGTCGCCGCCGGCCGGCTCGCCCGCTTCGATCCGCAGGTCCCAGGCGATGCGCTCGCCGGCTCCGCGCCGCGCGATCCTGACCAGCACCTCGAGCGGTGCGGCACCCGCCGCCACCGCGACGACCGGCTCGGCGAGGCGGCACCAGTAGCGCCGGTGCGTGGCGGCCAGCCCGCGATCGACGTCGGCGGCGCTGTCGGCCGGCACGCCCAGTTCGCGCAACAGTGCGCGCAGCGTGGCCTCGGGCGCCTCGTGGTGCCGCCCCCAGATGTCGTGAAAGCCCGGCTCGATGCCGTGTGCGCTGGCGAGCCATTTCAGCCGCTCGCGCGCGCTGCTCATGGCAGCGACGCGGGGCGGGTGAGCAGCGCGAGCGCGCGCCCGTGCAAGGTGCGGGTGGCCCCGGCCGGCCAGGCGCCGTCGCGGGCGCCGGTCGCGTCGCTGGTGCCGGGGCGGCACCCGTCGCCGTCGTTGCCGGCGGTGTCGAGCACGCAGCGCCACGGTTCGCCGGGCAGCGGCGGCAGCACGAAATCGGTGTTCCCGTCGTGCGCGTTGAACAGCATCAGGAAGTCGTCGTCGCGCACGGCGCGTCCGCAACGATCGACCTCGTTGAGTCCGTCCCCGGCGAGATAGACCGCGAGGCTGCGCGCGTGCTCGCGCTCCCATTCGTGGTCGCTCATCTCGGCACCGTCGGGACGCAGCCAGAGAATGTCCTTGACGCCGCCGCCGCGCAGCGGACGACCCTGGAAGAAATCGCGCCGCCGGAACGACGGGTGGTCGCGGCGCAGCTGGATCAGCCGCCGCACGAACGCGAGCAGCGACGCGCGTTCCGCGTCCTGCGTCCAGTCGATCCAGGAGATCTCGTTGTCCTGGCAGTAGGCGTTGTTGTTGCCGCGCTGCGTGCGCCCGATCTCGTCGCCCGCCAGCAGCATCGGCACGCCCTGCGACAGCAGCAGCGTCGCGAGGAAATTGCGTTGCTGGCGCGCCCGCAGTGCGCGCACCTGCGGGTCGTCGGTGGGTCCCTCGACGCCGAAGTTCCACGACAGATTGTGGTTGTGCCCGTCGGCGCCGTTCTCGCCGTTGGCCTCGTTGTGGCGATCGTTGTACGAGACGAGATCGGCGAGCGTGAAGCCGTCGTGCGAAGTCACGAAGTTGATGCTCGCGTGCGGGCGCCGGCCCGAGCGGCCGTACAGGTCGCTCGAGCCGGTCAGGCGCCGCGCGAACTCGCCGATCGCGCCGCCATCGCCTTTCCAGTAGGTGCGCATCCCGTCGCGGTAGCGGTCGTTCCACTCGGCCCAGCCCACCGGGAAGTTGCCCACGCGGTAGCCGCCGGCACCGACGTCCCAGGGCTCGGCGATCAGCTTGGCGTGGCTGAGCACCGGGTCCTGGCGGATCACGTCGAACAGGCTGTTCCAGCTCTCCACGCCACCGGCGGCGCGCGCCAGTGCCGGTGCCAGGTCGAAGCGGAAGCCGTCGACGTGCATCTCCTGGGCCCAGTAACGCAGTGAATCCATGACCAGTTGCAGCGTGCGCGGATGCACCAGGTTCACCGTGTTGCCGCAGCCGGTGTAGTCGGTGTAGAGACGCGGTTGGGCCGGATCGAGCCGGTAGTACGCGGCGTTGTCGATGCCGCGCAGGCTCAGCGTCGGCCCGAGGTGGTTGCCCTCGCAGGTGTGGTTGTAGACCACGTCGATGACCACCTCGATGCCGGCCGAGTGCAGCGCCTTGACCATCGACTTGAATTCCTCGACGCGTCCCGATGCGCTGTAGCGCGCCTCGGGCGCGAAATAGCCGAGCGTGTTGTAGCCCCAGTAGTTGCGCAGCCCGCGCTCGACCAGCGGGCGTTCGTCGACGAACGCGTGCACCGGCATCAGCTCGAGCGTGGTCACGCCCAGGCGCCTGAAGTGGTCGATCACCGGTTGTTGCGCCAGTGCGGCATAGGTGCCGCGCAACGCCTCGGGCACGTCCGGGTGGCGCATCGTGAAGCCGCGCACGTTCAGTTCGTAGATCACCGTCTCGTTCCACGGCACGTCCGGCCGGCGGTCGCCGCCCCAGCTGAACGCAGCCTCGATCACCCGGCCCTTGGGTGCGAAGGGCGCGCTGTCGCGCCGGTCGAACGACAGGTCTTCGCGCGCGTGTCCCCGGGTGTAGCCGTACAGCGCGTCGTGCCAGCGCACGGTGCCGGTGACCGCGCGCGCGTACGGGTCGAGCAGCAGCTTGTGCGGGTTGAAGCGCAGCCCCAGCGTGGGCTCCCAGGGCCCGTGCACGCGGTAGCCGTAGACCAGGCCCGGGCGGGCCTGCGGCAGGTAGCAGTGCCAGACCTGGTCGGTGCACTCGTCCAGTGTGATGCGCTCGATCTCGTTGCGACCCTGCTCGTCGAACAGGCACAGCTCGACCCGCAGGGCCTCGCCCGCGAACAGCGCGAAGTTGACGCCCTCGCCGTCCCAGCTGGCGCCCAGCGGATACGGCCGGCCTGGCCACGGACGTTCAGCCATCTGCGGCCTCCTTCATCACGACGATCGACAGCGCCGGCAGCGTCAGCGACAACGACCAGGGATGCCCGTGGCGGGGCAGCGGCGCCGCGTCGACGCCGCCGAGATTGCCCCAGCCGCCGCCGCCATAGGCGTGCGCGTCGCTGTTGAGCATCTCCTGCCAGCGGCCGGCTGTCGGCACGCCGAGCAGGTATCGGGTGCGCGGCACTGGCGTGAAGTTGCAGGCCACCAGCAGCGCCGGCGCGTCGCCGCGCGCTCGGCGCAGGAACGCGATCACGCTGTGCTGCGCGTCGCTGAAGTCGACCCACTGGAAGCCGTCGGCGCAGAAGTCGAGCTGGTGCAGCGCCGGTTCGGTGCGGTAAGCGCGGTTCAGGTCGGCCACCCAGCGCCTGACGCCGTCGTGTCCGTGCATCGACGCCACCCACCACTCGAGCTCGCCCTCGTGGGTCCACTCGCGTCGCTGGCCGAACTCGCCACCCATGAACAGCAGCTTCTTGCCGGGGTGCGTCCACATGTAGCCGTAGAGCGCGCGCAGGTTGGCGAACTTCTGCCAGTCGTCGCCCGGCATCTTGCCGATCAGCGATCCCTTGCCGTGCACCACTTCGTCGTGCGACAGCGGCAGCACGAAGTTCTCGTTGAACGCGTACCACAGCGAGAAAGTGAGCTTGTCGTGGTGGTGGCGCCGGTGGACCGGATCTTCGCGTGCGTAGGCGAGTGTGTCGTGCATCCAGCCCATGTTCCACTTCATGCCGAAGCCCAGTCCGCCGGACCAGGTGGGGCGCGACACCATCGGCCAGGCAGTGGACTCCTCGGCGATCGTGATCGCGTCGGGGTGATCGCGGTAGACCGCCTCGTTCAGCCGCCTCAGGAACGCAACCGCCTCCAGGTTCTCGCGTCCGCCGTAGCGGTTGGGGATCCAATCGCCCCCGGTGCGCGAGTAGTCGAGATAGAGCATCGATGCCACCGCGTCGACACGCAGCCCGTCCACGTGATAGCGCCCGAGCCAGAACAGTGCCGACGACAGCAGGAACGCCGACACCTCGTGGCGCCCGTAGTTGAAGATGCTCGAATTCCACTCGGGGTGGAAGCCCTGGCGCGGATCGGCGTGCTCGAACAGGTGCGTGCCGTCGAATTGCGCCAGCCCGTGCGCGTCGGTGGGGAAGTGCGAGGGCACCCAGTCGAGGATCACGCCGATGCCGTGGCGGTGCAGATGGTCCACCAGGTACATGAAGTCCTGGGGCGTGCCGTAACGCGCGGTCGGCGCGAAGTAGCCCGTCGTCTGGTAGCCCCACGATCCGTAGAACGGGTGCTCGGTCACCGGCAGCAACTCGACGTGCGTGAAGCCCGTCTCGAGCACCCAGGGCACCAGCGCCTCGGCCAGTTCGCGATACGTCAGGTAGCCGCCATCGCCGCGCCGCCGCCACGACCCCGCGTGCACCTCGTAGATCGACAGCGGCGCATCGAGCGCATTGTGTGCGCGGCGTGCGGCCATCCATTCATCGTCGCCCCAGTGATAGTCGAGCGGCCAGACCCGCGACGCGGTACGCGGCGGCTCCTCGCAGTGGAACGCGAACGGGTCGCTCTTGTCGGGCAGCGTCGCCCCGGCGGCCGAAACGATCCGGTACTTGTACGCGTGGCCGGGGCGCGCCGCGGCGACCGCGCCTTCCCAGATGCCCGAGCCGTCCCGGCGCGGCTGCAGCGGGTCGGCGCCGCCGCGCCAGTCGTTCCAGTCTCCGACCACCGACACCGCGCGCGCGTTCGGCGCCCAGACCGCGAACTGCACGCCGTGGCCGCTGGCGTGCGGATGGCAGCCGAGGTGCTCGTGAAGGCGCGCGTGCGTGCCTTCACGGAACAGGTAGATGTCGTGGTCGGTCAGCACCGCAATTCCGCGTGTGGGTCGCACATGGTAAGCCAGTGGTCACGGCGCCGGCTGCGGCATGGTCCGGCGCCGGCCCGCTTCCGGGTCATGGAGCCGACGGCCCGTGCAGGTGCGCTTCTCCGACGACCCTGTCGACCGGCAGCACGAAGGCGATGCCGCGCCCGGTCTCGTCGAGGTCGGTGGCCTGCACGATGGCGGCGAGGATGTCGTCGGCGCGCGCCGCAGGCACCAGCGTGAGAACGATCTCCTTTTCGGGTTCGATCGCGAGGCCGAAGAGCTTGTCCTTTTCGTGGATGCCGGCGCCGCGGCCGCCGAGCACCGTGCTGCCGCGCGCGCCGGCGGCGACCGAGGCCTCGAGCACGGTACTGCCCCAGCCCTTGTGGACGATGGTGACGATCAGCGAGATGTTCATGGGTGATCTCCCGGGGACGAAGGAGCGGGCCGTGTGCGCGATCGGATGACGAGGCCCAGCAGCATCACGGACAGGATCGGGGCCAGCGCGATCAGCGCGACCAGACCGAGGCCGTCGAGCAGGGGATCGGCCTGTTCGTCGCCCGCGGCCAGGCCGAGCGCCAGCGCGAGCAGGAAGCTGTTGGCCAGCGGCCCGGTGGCTACGCCGCCGGCATCGGCGCCGATGGCGACGAAGGCCTTGTCGCTGAAGTGCATGAGCACCAGAGCCAGCGCATAGCCCGGCAGCAGCAGATGGGCGACCGGGATGTCCAGCGTGATGCGCAGCATGCCCAGCCCCACCGAAACGGCGACACCGGCGCAGATCGTGGTCAGCACCAGCCCGCGGCGGATCGAGCCGCCCGATGCATCCTCGACCTCGTCGGCCAGGATGCGCACCGCTGGCTCGCCCCAGGTCGTGACGAAGCCGAGCACCAGGCCGATGGCCAGCATCCAGGCTGGATGCGGCAGGCCGGCCACGGCTTTGCCGATCAGCGCACCGAAGGGCAGGAAGGCCAGGCTCACGCCGGCGATGAACAGGAACAGGCCGAGCGCGGCCACGAGCGTGCCCCGCAGGATTCGCGCCACCTCGCGTGGAGGCAACTTCACCAGCAGCGCCTGGAACGCGAGGAAGACCAGCACCAGCGGCACGACTGCAACGACGACGCTGCGCGCCGTCTCGGCCAGCAATTGCAGCAGCGCGGCCCCGTTCACCGCAACCAGCCGATCAGCAGGACGACGATCACCGGACCGGTGGAAGCCAGCCCCAGCAGCCCGAAGCCGTCGAGCGTGCCGGCGCGTCGTGCCAGCACGGCACTGAGCCCCAGCCCCAGAGCCAGCAGCACGGGGCCGGAGAGCACTCCGGTGGTGACGCTGCCGGCGTCGTAGGCCAGGGCCAGGAACGCCGGCGGGGACAGCAGCGACAGCAGCACCATCAGCGCGAAGGCCACGGACAGCAGCCGCGTCAGCGCCCGCCCGTGCGCGATGCGCCACAGCGCGGCGGCCGTGAACAGCCCCACGCCGCTCGCGATCAGGTACGTCAGCGCCGGCCCACCGACCGGGCTGCCGTCGATCGACGCGACCTGCGAGGCGAGCACGAGCACGTCGGGCTCGGCCACCGTGGTCACGAAACCGAGCGCCGCGGCCACGGCGACGATCAGCCACCCCGAGCCCCTGCGCGGCAGCTCGGCGCCGACGTAGCGACCCATCGGCAGGATGCCGTGCTCGATGCCGGTCAGCAGCAGCAGCATGCCCAGGGTGGCCAACACCGCGCCGCCGAGGAACTGCAGGAACAACGACGACGGCGCGTGCACGATCGTCACCTGCAGCACGCACACCGCCGCCACCAGCGGCGCGATGGCGCGCAGCACCTCGGCCAGCCTGGCACGCATGAAGGTCCACAACGACATCGGGCACGCACCCTCGAAACGCATCGCGCCGGCATGGCGGATCGCCAGCGTCACCAGCATGCCACGAACACGGCAGCGCACCCGGGGTGCGGGCGCGAGCGCGGCTTCTACTTCGACGGTCCCGACGGCCAGTGCCCGGAAGCGTCGACGCGCGCATCCGGCCGGCCGATTTCGCCGAGCAGGTAGCCGGTCATCGTGATCGAGCCCATCGAGCCGCCCTCGACGAAGACACGCGCGGGCTCGCCGGCGACGTCGCACAGGCCGGCGAGGTATGCGAGCGGCAGGAGATGCTCGGGCGTCGGCACCGACAGCGCGAAGTCGCGATGCGAGGCGATCGACGGCAACCGGCCCGGGTCGGTGGTCATGATCGTCTTCACGTCGGCGTCGAAGCGCTCGCCCCAGGCGTAAGCGGTGTCGCCGAGCGCGGGGTTCATCCGGCGCAGGTTGTGCACGACGTTGCCGCTGCCGACGATGAAGATGCCGCGCTCGCGCAGCGGCGCGAGACGCCGTCCGAGATCGAGGTGGTCATCCAGCGGCGCTGCGCCGTTCAGCGACAGCTGCAGCACCGGCACGCGCGCATCGGGGAACACGTGCGCGAGCACCGACCAGGTGCCGTGGTCGAGCCCCCAGCTGTCGCGGTCGAGCTCCACGCATGCCGGCTTCAGGACGTCGACGATCTCCTGGGCGACGCCGGGTGCACCGGGGGCAGGGTAGTCGTACTCGAAGAGCTCGCGCGGAAAGCCGTAGAAGTCGTGGATGACGCGCGGTCGCGGCATCGCGGTGACTGCCGTGTTCTCGATGAACCAGTGCGCCGAGATCGAGAGTACGGCGCGCGGTCGCGGCAGTTTCGTGCCGAGATCGCGCCAGGCCGCAGTGAACCGGTTGACCCCGAGCGCGTTCATCGGGCTGCCGTGGCCGATGAAGGCAGCGGGCATGCGGGCAACGTCGGTCATCGGTTTTGTCCAGGCAACGCCGTCAGCGCCGACGGTGCGGGTTCACCCGGTGATGATCGTGGCGTCGCCTGCAGCCCGCCGACGAGCGCCGGGCGTGCGTTCAGGAGCCCTTCCAGCGCGGCAGGAACCGGCGGCTGCGCGAGCGAAGGACACGGCTTCGGGTCAGGAAGACAGTCTGCCTCGTCCAGGAAACCCGGGGCCACCCGCATCTCATTCGACGGTAACCGATTTCGCCAGGTTTCTCGGCTTGTAGCTCCGGCCGGCGCTTCGCGCCTTGACCTGCGCCTGCGGCGCAGGTCAGCCTTCGCTGTAAACCTCGCGCAAAGAGCGTGCCGGTCATTCGACCGTCACGCTCTTTGCAAGGTTGCGAGGTTTATCCACGTCCGTTCCACGCGCCAGCGCCGCGTGATACGCCAGCAACTGCAGCGGAATCACGTGCAGGATCGGCGACAGCAAGCCGGCGTGGTCGCCGAGGTTGATGATGTTGATCCGGTCTTCGGGCTCGATGTGCGTGTCCTGGTCGGCGAACACGAAGAGCTCGCCGCCGCGTGCCTTGACTTCCTGCAGGTTCGACTTCAGCTTTCCGATCAGCGCGTCGTTGGGGGCCACCACGACCACCGGCATCTCGCTGTCGACCAGCGCCAGCGGGCCGTGCTTGAGTTCGCCGGCGGCGTAGGCCTCGGCGTGGATGTAGGTGATCTCCTTGAGCTTGAGCGCACCCTCGAGCGCGATCGGAAAGTGCACGCCGCGGCCAAGGAACAGCGCGTGCTGCTTGGGCGCGAAGCGGTTGGCCCAGTGGCGCACGACCGGCTCGCACTCGAGCACACGCGCGATCGCCGCCGGCAGGTGGCGCAGTTGCGCGAGCAGTTCCTGTTCGCGTGCCGGCGAGAGCCGCTTGCGCTGTCTGGCGAGCACCAGCGCCAGCACGAACAGCGAGGCGAGTTGCGTGGTGAACGCCTTGGTCGACGCAACGCCGATCTCGGGGCCGGCGCGGGTGAGAAAGCGCAGCCTGCTCTGGCGGATCAGCGCGGATTCGGGCACGTTGCAGATCGACAGCGTGTCGCGCAGGCCCAGCGACCTGGCGTGCTGCAGCGCTGCGATGGTGTCGGCGGTCTCGCCCGACTGCGAAATCGTGATCACCAGCGTGTCGGCCAGGGCGACCGAATCGCGGTAGCGGTATTCGCTGGCGATCTCCACCGACACCGGCAGTCCGGCGATCGACTCGATCCAGTATCTGGCGACGTAGCCGGCGTGATAGCTGGTGCCGCAGGCCAGGATCAGGATCTGCCTGGTGCGGGCGAACACTTCGGCCGCTTCGGCGCCGAACAGTCCGGCCGACAGCCACGCCGCGTTCATCACCATTTCGAGCGTGTTGGCGACCGCGCCCGGCTGCTCGAAGATCTCCTTCTGCATGAAGTGCCGGTACTTGCCCAGCTCGATCGCGTCCGTCGACAGCTGGCTCTCGACGATCGGACGTTCGACCGGGTGGCCGTCGCGATCGACGATCGAATAGCCGTCGAGCCGGATCTGCACCACGTCGCCTTCCTCGAGGTAGGCAACGTACTTCGTCACCTGCAGCAGCGCCGAGGTGTCGGACGCGAGGAAATTCTCCCCCTTGCCCGAGCCCGCGTTGCCGATGCCCAGCAGCAGCGGCGAGCCCTTGCGCGAGCCGACCACGGTGTTGGGCTCGCTCTTGTTGATCGCTGCCACCGCATAGGCGCCCTCGAGCTCGCGCGCCGCCTTCTGCATCGCTTCGAACAGGTTCGATCCGGCCGCGACGTGGCTGTGCAGCAGGTGCGCGATCACCTCGGTGTCGGTGTCGCTGGCGAACTGGTAGCCGGCTCCGGCCAGGCGCCGGCGCAGCGCCTCGTGGTTCTCGATGATGCCGTTGTGCACCACCGAGACTTCGATGCCCCCGCCGGCCGAGAAATGCGGGTGCGCGTTCTTCTCGGTGACGCCGCCGTGCGTGGCCCAGCGGGTGTGTGCGATGCCGGTGGGTGCGTCGGCGCGTGCTTCGCGCGCGCGAGCTTCCAGGTCGGCGACGCGACCCACCGCGCGCACCCGCTCCATCGTGCCGTTCATGATGGCGATGCCGGCCGAGTCGTAGCCGCGATATTCGAGCTTGCGCAGCCCTTCGATCAGGATCGGGACGACGTTACGTTGCGCGACGGCTCCGACGATTCCACACATGTTGCGATGTCTCCAGGTCGGCGTACTAGGGTTTGCCGGCGGGTTTGCCGCCGGCCTTGCCCGCCGGGCGTTGCCATGACTCGACCGTCGTCTGCGGCGCGCGGGACAGGGTCAGCTTGTCTTCGGGTGCGTCGCGCGTGAGCGTGGTGCCGGCGCCGAGCGTGGCGCCGCGGCCCACGCGCACCGGCGCCACCAGCTGCGTGTCGCTGCCGATGAACGCGTCGTCCTCGATCACGGTCTGGTGCTTGCTGGCGCCGTCGTAGTTGCAGGTGATGGTGCCGGCGCCGATGTTCACGCGCTCGCCCACCACCGTGTCGCCGAGATAGGACAGGTGGTTGGCCTTGGACTTCGCCGCCATCCGCGTGTTCTTCATCTCGACGAAGTTGCCGACGTGGGTTTCCTCGCCGAGTTCGGTGCCGGGTCGCAGGCGTGCAAACGGGCCGATGCGCGCGCGCGCGCCGATCGACGCGTTCTCGATCAGCGTGAATGGCAGGATCTGCGCGCCCGCGCCGATGCGCGTGTCGCGGATGACGCAATGGGCGCCGATGCTGGCGCCGTCGCCGATGTCCACCTTGCCCTCGAAAATGCAGTTCACGTCGATCGACACATCGCGCCCGCAGGTCAGTTCACCGCGCACGTCGAGTCGCGCCGGGTCGGCCAGCTGCACGCCTTCGTCCATCAGCCGCTGCGCGAGCCGGCCCTGGAAAGCGCGCTCGAGCGCCGCCAGTTGTGCCTTGCTGTTGACGCCGAGCGTCTCCACGACATCGACCGGCCGGGCCGAGGCCACTTCGACGCCATCGTGCACCGCGGCCGCCACCACGTCGGTGAGGTAATACTCTTTCTGCGCATTGTCGTTCGACAGCGCGCCGAGCCAGCGCGCCAGCGCGGCAGTTGGGGCCACCAGGATGCCGGTGTTCACTTCGCGGATCGCGCGGGTGGCCGGGTCCGCGTCCTTGTGCTCGACGATGCGGACGATGCGGCCGCCTTCGCGCACCACGCGGCCGTAGCCCGACGGATCGTCCAGTTCGACCGTCAGCAGGCCGAGCCTGTCGGAGCCGGCAGCGGCGATGAGCCGCCCGAGCGTCTCGCGCCGGATCAGCGGCACGTCACCGTAGAGCACCAGCGTGGGGCCGGCTGCGTCGAGGTGCGCGAGTGCCTGCATGACGGCGTGGCCGGTTCCGAGTTGCGGCGCCTGCAGCGCCCAGCACAGGTCGCTGCCGTCGATCGCGCGCGGCACCAGGTCGCCACCGTGGCCATACACGACGACGATGCGCGCAGCCCCGAGGCTGCGCGCGCAATCGACGACGTGCGCGAGCAAGGGCTGGCCCGCCAGTGGGTGCAGCACTTTCGGCAGGTCCGAACGCATCCGCTTGCCCATCCCGGCAGCGAGGATGACGACATTCATATTTCCCTTGTTTTTCAGGAAGTTAAGGAAAGCGTGATTCCCAAAAAGCTTATCACGCACCGCTGGCCACTTCTGTTGCCGCTGGGTGCCGCCTGTCTGCTGGCGAGCGCGTGTTCGTCGATCCGCCTGGGCTATGGCGCGATGCCGATGTGGCTCGGTTGGCAGGTCGACCGGCACCCGGGGCTCGACGACGCTCAGCGCGAGCTGGTTTCGGCGCAGGTCGATGCACTGCATCGCTGGCATCGGCAGACGCAACTGCCGGCTTGTACGACGTTCCGGGCCTCGGTGCAGGCGCGCCTGGCTCCGGACGTGGCCGCACTGGCGCGGACTCTGCGCCCGGAGCAGTTCGGGCGGATGCACTTTTTCGTCGGCGACCTGCCCGGACAACGCGAACGGGAGGTGAGGATGCTGGCGGCGGCCGGCGATGCGCTGTCGGCCACCGTGCTGGCGCAGCCCGAGCAGCGCCGGCAACTGCACGAGCGACTGCGCGGTCTGGCCGATGACTTCAGTGCCCTCGCCGCCCGCTGACCGCGTCGGGGTGGCCGTGGCCGCCGGCGATCTGCGGCGCGAGCGAGCCGGCGATCATGCCGAAGATGGCCGCACCCAGGCCGACGATCTGCGGAGGTAGCAACGCATCGGGCGCCGACAGTTCCATGATGCCCCAGGCGGTCAGGCCGAGCACGATCGACATCATCGCGCCCTGCGGGGTCGAGCGACGCCAGAACAGGCCGAAGGCGAGCGGCGTGAACGCCGCCACCAGCGTCACCTTGTAGGCGTTCTGCACCATCTGGAACATCGAGGATTCGCTGTTCAGCGCGAACATCATCACGCACAGCGCGAAGATCACCAGCACCATCCGCAGCATCATCAGCATCTGCTTCTCGGGCACGCGCCCGCCCATCAGCGGGCGCAGCACGTTCTCGGTGAACACCGCGGTGGGCGCCAGCAGCGCGCCGCTGGCGGTGGACAGGATCGCCGACAGCAGAGCGCCGAAGAACATCACCTGCGCGAACAGCGGCGTCCTGGCGAGGATCAGCTGCGGCAGGATCAGCTGGAAGTCGAGCCCTTCCTCGGCGAGCACGGCGCGCACCTTTTCGGGTTCGACGAGCAGCGCCGAGACCGCGATGAACATCGGCACGAACGCGAAGACCAGGTAGAAGCTGCCGCCGATCAGCGTGCCGCGCATCGCGGTGCGCTCGTCCTTTGCCGAGGTGACGCGCTGGAACACGTCCTGCTGGGCGATCGAGCCGATCGCCATCGTGGCCCAGGCGGCGACGAACGCGATCCAGTCGCGCAGTTGCGCCTTCGGCCAGAATTCGAGCTTGCCTTCGCTCACCGCCGCGTCGAACACCGCGCCGAAGCCGCCCGCCATGGCGCCGAGCAGCCAGGCGATGTAGAGCAGCCCGAGCACGATGATGACGGTCTGGAACAGGTCGGTGAACGCCACCGACCACATCCCGCCGAACAGCGTGTAGACGAGCACCACGCCGGCGCCCAGCACGATGCCCTGCGCCAGCGTGATCGCGCCGCCCGACAGCGTGTTGAAGACGATGCCCAGCGCGACCATCTGTGCCGAGGTCCATCCGAGGTACGACAGCGTGATCGCCACGCCGGTGGCGATCTCGACCGTGCGGTTGAAGCGCTTGCGATAGAAGTCGCCGATCGTGAGCAGCTCCATCCGGTAGAACGGCCGCGCGAAGACGAGTGCCACGATGATCAGGCAGAACGCCGCGCCGAACGGGTCGGCGACCACGCCGCGCAGCCCGTCGCGCAGGAAGGTGGAGGAAACCGCGAGTACCGTTTCCGCGCCGAACCAGGTTGCGAAGACGGTCGCGATGTTCATGTACAGCGGCAGGCTGCGGCCGGCCACCAGGTAGTCCCTGGCGTTCTTCACCCGCTGGGCCGCGTACAGGCCGATGCCGACGGTGACCGCCAGATAGACCAGGACCAGGAAAGTGAGCATGTCGGGGGAGGGGTGTCCGGCGAAGCGGGCGAAACAGTAGCCTAACTGGCCGACGCGGTAAAGCGCCGCGCCGCGCCCGCTACCCGCCGAGCCAGCGAGCCGCTTCGAGCGCCAGCAAGGCCGCCAGCGCGGCCCCGATCAGGCCGAGCCGGCGCCGCGTACGGCGCTGGTCGTCGCCCAGTCTTTCGATCAGCGCGCGTGTGGCCGGATCCGCCTCGTTGCGTCCGGCCCGGGCGAGCGCGGCGTGCGCGAGCCGTGGCAGTTCGGGCAGCAATCGACCCCAGTGCGCCGATTCCCTGCGCATCCGCTCGTTGAAGCCGGCCACGCCGAGCTGATCCTGCATCCAGCGCTCGAGGATCGGCTTGGCCGTCACCCAGAGGTCCAGGTCGGGGTCGAGCTGCCGTCCGAGTCCCTCGACGTTGAGCAGCGTCTTCTGCAACAGCACCAGTTGCGGCTGGATCTCGACGTTGAAGCGGCGCGACGCCTGGAACAGGCGCAGCAGCACGAGCCCGAGCGAGATCTCCTTCAGCGGCCGGTCGAAGAACGGCTCGCAGCAGGCGCGCACTGCACCTTCGAGTTCCTCGACGCGGGTCGACGGCGGCACCCAGCCCGACTCGACGTGCAGTTCGGCCACACGCCGGTAGTCGCGGCGGAAGAAGGCGAGGAAATTCTGTGCGAGGTAGTTCTTGTCGAAGTCGGACAGCGTGCCGACGATGCCGAAGTCGAGCGCGATGTAGCGGTTGAAGTCCGGGCCCGGACCGCCGACCAGGATGTTGCCCGGATGCATGTCGGCGTGGAAGAAGCCGTGCCGGAAGACCTGCGTGAAGAAGATCTCGACGCCGTCGCGCGAGAGCAGTCTCAGGTCGATTCCGGCCTCGCGCATGCGCTCGATCTGGCCGATCGGGAAGCCGTGCATGCGCTCCATCGTCAGCACGTTGGTGGCGCACCAGTCCCAGTGCATCTCGGGGATGCGCAGCAGGCGCGAGCCCGCGAAGTTGCGCCGCAGCTGGTTCGCGTTGGCCGCCTCGCGGATCAGGTCGAGTTCGTCGTGCAGATACTTGTCGAACTCGTCGATCACGTCGAGCGGGCGCAGCCGGCGCGCATCGGCCGACACGCGCATCAGCAGGCTGCCGGCGGTACGCAGCAGCGCGAGGTCGCGGTCGATCACCGGTGCCATGTTCGGGCGCAGCACCTTCACCGCCACTTCGCGGCCGTCCTTCAGGCGCGCCAGGTGAACCTGCGCGATCGACGCCGATGCCACCGGCACACGGTCGAAGTCGTCGAACAGTTCGTCGAGCCGCCGGGCGAGACCGCGTTCGATCTCGCGCACCGCGAGCTCGCCCGGGAACGGCGGCACGCGATCCTGCAGCCGCGCCAACTCGTCGGCGACGTCGGCCGGCAGCAGGTCGCGCCGCGTCGACAGCACCTGGCCGAACTTCACGAAGATCGGCCCCAGACTCTCGAGCGCGCGGCGCAACCGCTCGCCGCGCGGCGCGTCGAGCCGCCGGCCGAAACGCAGCACGCGCGCCGCCGCCAGCGCCCAGCGCGAGCCGGTGGTCGCGGCGGCGCCCGAGGCGGCCAGTTCGTCCAGCCCGTGACGCCAGGCGACGAAGACGATGCGGATAAGTCGGGTGGTGCGCAAGGCGTGGGGGAACGGATGGCCCGGAGCAGGGTGGCCCGGAGCGGACGCGCCATTCTAGGCCGGACCGGCCGGACCGAACCCGCGGGCCGCGACCGCCCACGCGTTGGGCGGGCGCGCACCCCGCGCTGGAGCGATGTCGCGAAGCCCTTGCGGCGGGATATGATCGTGGCGTCTTTCTGCCGGAGTCCGTCCATGAGACCGTCGCTTCGCTTCGCTTGCCTCGCCGCCGCCGGATGCGCAACGGGTTTCGCTGCGGGTGCGGCGGCCCAGCAGGTGGTCAAGCCGCCGATCGCGCAGTACTGGATCGACGTCGCGACCCATTCGATGGCGGGGATGCCCGAGATGCCCGAGATACCGGGGATGCCGGGGTTGCCCGGGTTCATGGGCGGCGGCGCAGCGGCGGGCAGCAATCACTACGGCAACGCCCGCGGCATGGCGCCGGGCCGCTGGCTCGATCTCGCGCTGTACACGCGCAACAAGCCGTCGGGCAGCCAGGCGTCGCATTCGATCCCGCCGGGCATGCAGATGGGGGAGCGCCTGCCGCTGGTGCCGCTGGTCGCGCAGCCGCGCGGCGAGCGCGAACCCGGTGAAGTGACCGAAGACCTGCGTGAGCGGCCGACCGGCCGCGTGCTGATCTACTGGGGCTGCGGCGAGGCGGTGCGCGCCGGGCAGCCGCGCGTCATCGAACTGGGCAGTGCCGACCCGCAGGCGTTCGGCCGGGCGTTTGCCGGCCGCTACGCGCCCGATCGCGGCGCGCGCGTCGCGCCCGGCTACTCGATCTGGCCCAACGAGGAGAACCGCGCGAGGGTGCCGCGCGGCGCCTCGCTGGCCGGCGACCACGCGATCGGCGGCGAGGGTGTTCCCGCGAGCATGAAGTTCGCGATCGGCCCGGCGCAGGACTTCATGCCGGCGATCGAACTGGGCGCCAGCGGTGCGCTCGCCGACAGCATTGCGCTGCAGTGGCCGGTCGTGCGCAACGCGCGCGCCTATTTCCTGCACGCGCTGGCCAGCGCCGGACGCGACCTGGTGCTGTGGAGCTCGGCCGAGACCCCGGACACCGGGATGGGCCTGTTCGACTACCTGTCCAATGCCACGATCGATCGCTGGCTGGCCGAGAAGGTGCTGCTGCGGCCGGCGACTACCCACTGCGCGGTGCCCAGGGGGATCTTCGCGTCGGCCAGGGAAGGCGGTGCGATGTTGCGGATGATCGCCTGGGGCAGCGAGTTGAACCTGGCGCATCCGCCACGCCCGAGCGATCCGCGCACGCCGTGGGAGCCGGAGTGGAGCGCGCGCGTGCGGGTGAAGGCGAGCACGATGGCGATGCTGGGTGTCGACATGCCTGCCGCCTCGCGGCGGGTGCCGGAATCGCGGGCGCAGCAGCCCGGTGCGCCCGCGCCCGGGCAGGACGCGCAGGACGCGCAGAATGCGCAGGATGCGACGTCGTCGATCCCGGGCCTTCCCGGCGGCGCGGGTCGCGCCATCGACACGCTCCGCGGCATCTTCGGCCGCTGAGCCTCGCGCCGGGCGCAAGGGCACGATGCTTCCTCCGTTCGTCAAGTGGCTGATCATCGCCAACTTCGCGGCTTTCTTCGCGCAGGGTGCGTTCGGCGCGTTGTTGATCGAGTGGTTCGCGCTGTGGCCCGGCGATCCGGTCGCGTTGTGGTCGATGCCCTGGACGCTGGTGACCTACGGGTTCCTGCACGCCGGCCTCACGCATCTGCTGTTCAACATGTTCGCGCTGTGGATGTTCGGCGCCGACCTCGAACGGGTCTGGGGCGCCGCGCGCCTGGCACTCGGCTACTTCGGCGGTGTCGTGATCGGCGCGCTCGCGCAGGTTGTCGTGGTCGTCGCGTTCGGTGTCCCGGGCGTGCCGGTGATCGGTGCCTCTGCCGGTGTGTTCGCGATGCTCGCCGGCTACGCGATCGTCTTTCCGAACCGTACCGTGATGCTGCTGATTCCGCCGATTCCGCTGCCGGCGCGCGTCTTCGTGCTGCTGTACGGTGGGCTCGAACTGGTGCTCGGCGTCACCGGCACCGCCACCGGGGTGGCGCATTTCGCGCACCTGGGCGGATTGGCCGGCGGCTGGATCGCGTATCGCTACGGCGGGCGCCTGTCGGGCCGCTGGCGCGGCCGGTGATGAGTGGCGGGCGCCCGGGCCTGCTCGCGGGGCTCGACGATCTGTCGCCGGCGTACTTCGCGCTGGTGATGGCGACCGGCATCGTCTCGCTCGCATCGCAGCAGCTCGGCCTGCAGGTGGTCGCGGCCGTGCTGTTCGGCCTGAATGCGCTCGCGTGGATCGTGCTGTGGGTGCTCAGCGTTCTGCGGATGCTGCGCCATCGACGGCGCTTCTTCGGCGATCTCGTCGATCACCTGCGCGGGCCGGGCTTCTTCACCACGGTTGCCGGCACTGCGGTGCTCGGCAGCCAGTGCGCGCTGCTGGCGAACGCGTACCGGGTTGCGGTGGCATTGTGGGTGCTCGCCCTGATCCTGTGGGTGGGCCTCACCTACACGGTGTTCACCGCCTTCACCATCAAGGAGGTCAAGCCGACGCTGGACCGCGGCATCACCGGCGGCTGGCTGCTCGCGGTGGTCGCCACGCAGTCGATCGCGGTGCTCAGCGCGCTGCTCGCGACCCACATCGAGCAGCCGTGGAAACTCGAGCTGAACTTCTTCGCGCTGTCGATGTGGCTGTGGGGTGGCATGCTCTACATCTGGATGATGTCGCTGATTTTCTATCGCTACACCTTCTTCCCGTTCTCGCCGGGCGATCTCGCACCGCCGTACTGGATCAACATGGGGGCGATGGCAATCTCCACGCTCGCCGGCTCGCTGCTGATCGTCAACGCGCCCGACGCGCCGTTCCTGCGTTCGCTGCTGCCGTTCCTGAAGGGCTTCACCGTCTTCTACTGGGCCACCGGTACCTGGTGGATCCCGATGCTGCTGGTCCTGGGCGTCTGGCGTTACGTCTACAAGCGCTTCCCGCTGCGCTACGACCCGCTGTACTGGGGCGCGGTGTTTCCGCTCGGGATGTACGCGGCGAGCACGCACGAGATGGCACGCGCGATGGGGTTCGATTTCCTGGGCTTCCTGCCGCCGGTGTTTCTCGGCGTGGCATTGCTCGCGTGGTCGGCGGCGTTCGTCGGCCTGTTGCGCCGTCTGGCGAAGATCGCGCGGCCTGTATGATGGGCCGCATGCCGTCACCTCGTGGAAAGATCGATGCACGCCGGCCGCCCGAATGACACGCACGCTTCCGGAGCCCCGGCCGGCCGCAGCGGCGGGCTTCGGTTCGATGCCCTGCTGCTCGACTTCGGCAACGTGATCTCGATCTCGGTCTTCGAGCGACAGCGCGAGAACGAGGCGGTTCTCGGCCTGGCGCCGGGTACGCTCGACTGGCGCGGCCCGATCGACCCGGACGGCGATTCCCTGTGGCAGAAGATGACCGCCGGTGCCTTGAGCGAGCGCGACTACTGGGCGCTGCGCGCGGCCGAAGTCGGACGCATGCTGGGCCACGATGCGTGGACGCCGCTGGACTTCCACAGGGCGATTCGCGGCACGGACCCGAATCGGATCGTGCGCGAGGCGGCGCGGCGCACGGTCCGGGCGGCGCGTGCCGCCGGCCTGCGCGTGGGCGTGGTTTCGAACGAACTCGAACTGTTCTGGGGGCGCGATTTCATGGATCGGCTCGATCTGCTGCGCGAGGTCGACGTGCTGGTCGACGCCACGCACAGCGGCGTGCTCAAACCCGATCCGCGTGCCTACCGCACTGCGCTCGGGGCGCTCGGTGTGGCTGCGCAGCGCGCGCTGTTCGTCGACGACCAGTCACGCAACGTCGAGGGTGCGCGTGCGGCGGGCCTGGATGCAGTCTTCTTCGACATCGCGGACGCCGAAGGCAGCTTCGCGCGTGTGCGTGCCCGGCTCGGCATCGACGATCGCGCGTTCGCGTGATTCTCAGGGCGGGTCGCGATCGGGCGGCCGGACAGGCGCATCGAGCGCCGGATCGGCGTCGAACGCGATGTCGCCGCCGGGCATCGGCTCGCCGGTGGCGCGCAGGCCCGCGAAGTCGAAGCGCTCGCGGTCCATCAGGTGCGAAGGCGTGAGGCGGCCGAGCGCCGCGAACGCGTTCTCGACGCGCCCGGGAAAGCGCCGCTCCCAGTCGCGCAGCAGCTGCTTGATCTCGCGGCGCTTGAGGTTTTCCTGCGAGCCGCACAGGTTGCACGGGATGATCGGGAACTCGCGCCACTGCGCAAACCCGGCGAGATCTTCCTCCTTCGCGTAGGCGAGCGGCCTGATCACGATGTGCCGGCCGTCGTCGGAGACGAGCTTGGGCGGCATCGCCTCGAGCTTGCCGCCGAAGAACAGGTTCAGGAAGAAGGTCTCGAGGATGTCGTCGCGATGGTGGCCCAGTGCGATCTTCGTCGCGCCGAGCTCGTCGGCCACGCGATACAGGATGCCGCGGCGCAGCCGCGAGCACAGCGAGCACAGCGTGCGCCCCTGCGCAATCACCCGGGTGACGATCGAATAGGTGTCCTGGTTCTCGACGTGGAAGGGCACCCCGCGCGACGCGAGGTAGCGCGGCAGCACGTCGGCCGGAAACCCCGGCTGCTTCTGGTCGAGGTTGACCGCGACGAGGTCGAAGGCCACCGGGGCGCGGCTGCGCAGCGTGATCAGCAGGTCGAGCAGCGCGTGGCTGTCCTTGCCGCCGGACAGGCAGACCATCACCCGGTCGCCGGCCTCGATCATCCCGAAGTCGGCGATCGCCTGCCCGGCCTGGCGCAGCAGCCGCTTGTGCAGCTTGTTGCGCTCGTAGGCGAGCTTTTCCTCGCGGCGCGTGGCCGGCGGGTCGATCGCGTTCACGGATGCCTCCAGACCTCGACGCGCACCGCGCGCGCGCGCGGCAGCGGTTGCGGCTTGGTGACCGACACCTTCAGTGCGCGCAGGCCGGGCAGTCGCGCGAGGTCGTCGGCGAGCTCGGCGCACAGCGTCTCGACCAGCTTGAAGCGGCGCTCGGCGACGATGCGCTCGACCGTCTCGACGACGCGTTCGTAGTTGACCGTCTCCGACAGCGTGTCGCGGCGCGAGATCTTCGCCGCGTGCGGCACGTACAGCTCGACCTCGATCACCACCGGTCGGCGCCGTGCCTGCTCGCGCTCGTACACGCCCAGGAAGCAGTCGATCTCGATCCCTTCGACGAGAATGCGGTAACAGTCGTGGAACGTGTCCTGCATGATGGACCGGTGCGAAAGGTGCCGCGCCCGGTTCAGCGCGGCTCGACCCAGTGCGAGACCAGGCTGGCGCCGCCGTCGACGTTCAGCACGTGGCCGGTGACGTAGTCGTTGCCGAACAGCAGGAACTCGACGGCGCGGGCGACGTCGTGACCGGTGCCGAGCCGGCCCAGCGGAATGGCAGCCTCGCCGGCGCGGCGCTCGCGATCGGTGAACACCGGTTGTTCGGGCCAGTCGAGCGAGCCCGGGGCGACCGCGTTCACGCGCACCTGCGGCGCCAGTTCGAGCGCGTGAGCCCGGGTGAGCGCGACGATGCCCGCCTTGGCGGCGGTGTACACCGAAAACTGCGGCAGCGGGCGTTCGGTGTGCACGTCGCAGAGGTTGACGATCGCGCCGCCACGCAGGCGCAACCACGGTGCCGCCGCCTGCGTGGCGAACAGCGCCGCCTTCAGGCTGCCGTCGACCAGTTCCGACCACTGCCGCTCATCGACGCTGCCCAGCGGAGTGCGGTAGAAGCTCGATGCGTTGTTGACGAGCGCGTCGAGGCGGTTCTTCCAGTGCGCCGCTTCGTCGACCACGCGGGCGCATGCGTGCGCACTGGAGAGATCGGCAGCGATCGCCAGCGCCGAGTCGGCGCGTGACCGGTTCAGCGACGCGGCCAGCTGCCGGGCGTCGTCGGCCGAGTGCCGGTAGTGCAGCACGACGCTGCATCCCAGCGCGTGCAGGTGGCGTGCGATCCCGGCGCCGATGCGTCGGGCCGCGCCGGTGACGAGGACGACGCAGTCCGTTTCCATCTGGAGGTCAATGAAGGGGTCAGGCGAAGCGTCGGCAGTTTAATGCATTGCATCCGGGTGGCTGGCCGGACTGGTACGATCGCCGCATCGCCCCGGGATCCCCGGGCGCACCACCGCTATCCCCATTTCACCGCACCGGCGAGTATGTTGAGCTTCCTGCCACCGATCGCGCGCGGCGTCGTGGCGTTCCTGATGCTGACGGCGAACACGCTGTTCTGGTGCCTGCTGCTGTTCGCGCTGGCGCTGGTGAAGCTGGCGCTGCCGTTCGCGCCGGTGCGCGCCGCGATCGACCCGCTGCTCAACGGTGTTGCCACGCGCTGGATTGCCGGCAACAGCGGCTGGATGCGGCTGACCCAGCGCACCGTCTGGGATGTCGCGGGGCTCGAGGGCTTCGCCTGGCGCGGCTGGTACATGGTCTGCGCGAACCACCAGGCCTGGGTCGACATCTTCGTGCTGCAGCACCTGTTGAACCGGCGCATCCCGCTGCTCAAGTTCTTCCTGAAGCGCGAGCTGATCTACGTGCCGATCATGGGGCTGGCGTGGTGGGCGCTGGACTTCCCGTTCATGCGCAGGCACTCCGAACAGTACCTGAGGAAGCACCCCGAAAAGCGCATGGAAGACCTCGAGACGACACGGCGTGCCTGCGCGAAGTTCGCGCTCGTGCCCACCAGCGTGATGAACTTCGTCGAAGGCACGCGCTTCACCGCCGCGAAACACGCGGCGCAGCGCTCGCCGTACCGCCATCTGCTCAAACCGAAGGCCGGCGCACTCGCGCTGTCGCTGGCCGCGCTGGGCGACAGGTTCGATTCGATGATCGACGTGACGATCGTCTACCCGGGCGGCGTGCCCACGTTCTGGGAGTTCCTGCGCGGTGACGTCGCGCGCATCGTCGTGCGTGTCGAGCGCCATCCGATTCCGGCGGGCTTCGCGAGTGGCGACTTCATGGGCGATTCGAAGCTGCGCAAACGGGTGCAGGCGTGGCTGCACGAGATCTGGGAACGCAAGGATCACCGCGTCGGCGAACTGCTGGCGGCCGCCGGCTCGCCGGGTGCGCACGACGCGGCGTCATCCCCGGGAGCGTCGGGGCGTGGCGAGCGCCGATAGCCTGCCAGCGCCGGCGGCAGCGGCCGCACAGGCCTCGCGCGAACTGGCGGGGCGCATCGCCGGTGCGATTGGCCGCGCTGGCGGCTGGATCGGCTTCGATCGCTACATGTCGATGGCGTTGTACGAGCCGGCGCTCGGTTACTACGCCGGCGGCAGCCGCCAGTTCGGTGCCGATGGCGACTTCGTGACCGCGCCCGAATTGTCGCCGCTGTTCGGGCAGTGCCTGGCGGCGCAGAGTGCGCACTGGTTCGATGCGGCGCCGGCGACGATCGTCGAGTTCGGCGCCGGCTCGGGGGTGCTGGCCGCGCAACTGCTCGCCTCGCTCGATGCGCTCGGGGCCACGCCCGAGCGCTACCGCATCGTCGAACTCTCGGCGCCGCTGCGTGTGCGCCAGCGCGAGACGCTGACGGCGCGCGTGCCGACCCTCGCCGGTCGCGTCGAGTGGCTCGATGCGCTGCCCGAGCGGATCGAAGGGGTCGTGGTGGCCAACGAGGTGCTCGACGCGATGCCGGTGCGACTGTTTCGCTGGCGCGAAGGCGTGGTGTTCGAACGCGGCGTGACCTGCGTGTCCGGGGACGGGGGCTTCGCGTTTGCCGACCGGCTCGCCGACGACGCCTTCGCCGCCAGCGTGTCGGCCGTCGCCCACGACGCCTGGCCGACACCCCACGCCCTGCCCGAGCACGGCCGCCTCATCCCCGCCCTGGCCGAGCTGGCCTACCGCATGCAAGACCGGCACCCCGGCGCCGGGTCCGCCCAGGTGCGCGTCCCGTACGCCACCGCCGTCGGCCTGCTCGACGAACGAGACGCCGAGGCCGTCCTCGGCGCCGCGCTGGACCTCGGCGTGCTCGACGAAGACACGCCCCACGAGGCCGTGCAGTTCTTCCACCAGCTCCTCCAGGAGTACTTCGCCGCGCGCCGCCTGGCCGCCGCGCCCGAGCCCGAACGCGTCCGCGCCCCG
>JAJTYR010000037.1 GCA_021463505.1 Burkholderiaceae bacterium
GCCGCAGTGGCCACGGCGGCCGCGGCAGCCGCGACGCCGTCGCTGTCGCCGTCGAAGTCGCCGCTGCGGCTCGAGGACGATCGCGGGCGCGTCGTCGTGCTCCGGACGGCGCCGGCACGCATCGTTTCGCTGGCGCCTCACGCGACCGAACTGCTGTTCGCCAGCGGCGCCGGACGCAAGGTGGTGGCGGTCGATCCCGACAGTGATTATCCGCCGGCAGCACGCTCGCTGGCGCGCGTGGCCGCCTACCCGCAACCCGACATCGAACAACTGCTCGCGCTCGCCCCCGACCTGGTGGTGATCTGGGGGGCCGGTGCACCGCAGGCGCTCGTCACGCGGCTCGCGCACCTGGGGTTCGCAGTCTTCGTGTCCGAGCCACGCACCCTGGACGAGGTCGGTGCCACGCTTGCGCGCTTCGCACAGTTGTCCGACGACCCCGCTGCGGGGCTCGGTGCGGCGCGTGCGTTTCGCGCACGGCTCGCACAGATCCGTGCGCGCTTTGCCGCGCGGCCTGTGGTGCGCGTGTTCGTGCAGATCTGGTCGACGCCGTTGATCGGCATCGGCGAGCACGACGTGATCGCCGACGCGGTGCGCAGTTGCGGCGCGGCGAGCGTGCTGTCCGACGGCACCATCGCCGCGCCGCACGTGGACCCCGAGGCGGTGATCGCGGCGCGCCCGGCGATGGTGCTGGCCACCGACGGCAGGCGCTCCGAGCGCTTCTGGCGCGAGCGCGGTCTGCTCGCGCCGCGCGGCCCGGCGCGCTTCGCGGCATTCGACGCTGCGACGATGGAGCGCCCGGGCCCGCGCGTGCTCGATGCACTCGAACAGATGTGCGCGGTGATCGATGCGGCGCGTGGAGTTCCGTGACACGCGCGCCCGGTGCAGCGTGACGCCAGTGCCACACGATCCGCGTGCACGACTCGTGAATGTCGTCCGTGCGCGCGTTCGTTTGCTAACATCGCGTTGTCAACCAACCCGTCGTGGAGACCGCCACATGCCTGTCGTAGCCGTCGTGAATCCGAAGGGAGGTGTCGGCAAGACCACCCTTGCGACCAACCTCGCCGGTTTCTATGCCTCGAGCGGCAAACGCACGATGCTCGGCGATTTCGATCGCCAGCAATCGGCACGACAGTGGCTGGATCTTCGTCCGGCAGGTGCGCGACCGATCGAAACCTGGGAGATGAACGGCGAGGTCGCCCGGCCGCCGCGCGGTGTCACGCACGTCGTGCTCGACACGCCCGCGCAGATCACCGGCAAGCGGCTGTCCGAGGTGGCGCGCGTGGCCGATCGCATTGTGGTGCCGCTGCAGCCATCGATGTTCGACGTGCTCACCACACGTCGTTTTCTCGACGAACTGCGCGCGGTCTTCGACGATGCGCGGCGCTTTCGCGAAGCCGTCGGCATCGTCGGCATGCGGGTCGATACGCGCACGCGCGCCGCCGATGAACTGGCGCGCTTCGTCAGCGGACTCGGCCTTCCGGTAGCGGGTTACGTGCGCGACACGCAGAACTACGTTCACCTGGCTGCGCACGGCCTCACGCTGTTCGACCTGCCTTCGTCGCGCATCGATCGCGACCGCGCGACCTGGGGTCCGCTGCTGGGGTGGCTCGCCGCGTCGGGGACGGCACGCGCGTAGCACACCGGCTCGGGCAGGCGGGTCGGCGAGGTGTCCCCGGCAGACGGTCCGCAATTCCCGCGCATCGCACAAGCGGGTGCGCGCGTGGCATTGCGGATGGTCGAGGAGCGGCACGAAACACTGGCGGTGACGCGCGGCGTCGTGCAGCCGACACGACTGTCGATCGATTGCGGCGCGATGGTCTCGGTCTGGCTCGACGGGGAGATCGGTCATTGCGCAACCGCCGACCTGGGCGCGCACGGCCTGCAGGCAGCCGCCGGGCGGGCCTTGCAGTGGGCGCGCGCCGCGCGCGGTCGCGGCCTGGGTCTGGCCGACGCACCGTGGCCCCAGCCGGGCACGCCTGCGTGCCGGGCACCGGCCGACGATCCGCTGCCGGGGCGTGCCGAATTGATCGGATTGCTGCAGGCCGAGGCCGCGGCGATGTCGACCGATGCGCGCGTGCGCCACTGGTCGGCGAGCCTGCGTGCCACCGAAACGCGCCAGCGTCTGTGGATCGACGGCGCGCTCGCCGCCGAGCAGGCATTCCGCTTCGTCGAGCCCAATCTGGAGGCGACAGCGGTCGACGACCACCGTTCGCAGACCCGGACGCTGGGCGGGCAGTACAACGGCTTTTGCCGGCAGGGCGGCGCCTCGGCACTGTGCGACTCCGGCATCGTGGGGGGCGGCGCACGCATCGCCGACGAGGCGTTGCAGTTGCTCGGCGCGGCCAGCTGCCCCGATGGCCGGCGCGACCTGCTGCTGTCGCCCGACCAGATGATGTTGCAGATCCACGAGTCGATCGGGCACCCGCTCGAGCTCGACCGCATTCTCGGTGACGAGCGCAATTTCGCCGGTACGAGCTTCGTCGTGCCGGAGATGTTCGGCCGCTATCGCTACGGCTCGCCGCTGTTGAACGTGAGTTTCGATCCCGGCGTGCCCGGCGAGTTCGCCAGCTACGCGGCCGACGACGACGGTGCCGTCGCCCAGCCGCGGCGGCTGATCGAGGGCGGCATTCTGCTGCGCGCGCTGGGTGGCACGCTGTCGCAGACGCGCGCACGTGCGCTTGGCTGGCCGATCGAGGGCGTGGCGTGTTCGCGTGCCAGCGGCTGGCAACGCGCGCCGATCGACCGGATGGCGAACCTGAATCTCGAACCGGGTGATGCCACGCTCGAAGCGATGATCGCGTCGGTCGAGCGCGGCATCTGGATGCAGACCAACGCATCGTGGTCGATCGACGACTCGCGCAACAAGTTCCAGTTCGGCTGCGAGTGGGCGCGCCTGATCGAGAACGGGCGGCTCGGCGCGCTGGTGCGCAACCCGAACTACCGCGGCATCTCGGCCACTTTCTGGCGCAGCCTGGCGGCGGTGGGCGATCGCAGCACGGTGCAGGTGCTCGGCACGCCGTACTGCGGCAAGGGCGAGCCGGGTCAACTGGTGCGCGTCGGCCATGCCTCGCCAGCATGCCTGTTCCGCGCGGTCGAAGTGTTCGGAGGTGAAGCGTGAGGCGCGGCGATCCGTCTCGCGCACCCGGGGCCCGCGCATGACGGCCGATCCCCTGTTCGCGGCGCAATTCGCGTCGCTGGCGCGCTTCGTCTCGTCGGCGGCCACGCGCAGCGAGATCCTGTTCGGCACCCTGCGCGGCGAGCGCAGCGACTTCGTGCGGCTGAACCGCGCCCGGGTGCGCCAGGCGGGCACCGTGGAGCGCGTCACCGTCGGGCTGCGGCTGCTCGATGGGGGACGGCAGGGGCGCATCGTCTGCACGCTCGGCGAGCACGAACGGATCGATGCGCTGCTCGCCGGCGCGCTCGCCGGGTTGCGCATCGCGGTCGCACAGTGGCCGTCCGATCCCTGGGCGTGCTGGCAGCCGCTGGCGCACGAGAGCGAGCACATCGACGACGGCGACACCCCCGATCCTGCAGCGGCGATCGACGCGATTCTCGATGCGGCCGGTGACGACGACCTGGTCGGCTTGTACGCGGGCGGACCGGTGGTGCGCGCGCTCGCCAGCAGTCTCGGACATCGCCATTACCACCAGACGACCTGGTCGAGCTTCGACTTCTCGGTGCAGGCGGGCGACGACCGCGCGGTCAAGGATCACTGGTTCGCCGGGCGCTGGGACGCCGCGTCGCTGCAGGGCTCGATCCGTGCGGCGCGCGAACGCGTGCGCATCCTGCGTCGGCCGCCGCGGCGGCTCGTGCCCGGCCACTACCGGGTGCTGCTCGCACCGCAGGCGCTGGCCGAACTGGTCGGGCTGCTCGGCTGGGGCGGTTTTTCCGAGCGCGCCTGGCGCAGCGGCCAGTCGCCGCTGATGCGCGCAGCGCGCGGCGAGGCCGGTTTCTCCTCGATGCTCACGCTGTCCGAGGAGGCGCACGCCTTCGGCGTGCCGCGCTTCCAGGACGATGGCTTCGAACGCCCGGAGCGCATCGCCCTGCTCGAGGCGGGGCGCCCCGCGCACCGTCTGGTGTCGCCGCGCAGCGCGCGCGAGTTCGGAGTCCGGGGCAACGGCGCGGACGAGGACGAGCGTCCGCGCGCCGCCTGCGTCGCCTCGGGCACGCTGCCGACCGCACAGGCGCTGGCGGCACTCGGTGCCGGCGTGTCGATCGCCCATCTCTGGTACCTGAACTACTCGGATCGCGCGGCCTGCCGCGCCACCGGCATGACGCGCTTCGCCACGCTCTGGGTCGAGAACGGCGAGCCGGTGGCGCCGGTCGAACCGATGCGCTTCGACGACAGCCTGTACCGGGTGCTCGGCGAGCAGTTGCTCGCGCTGTCCGACTCGGCCGTGGCGATCCCCGCGGGCGACACCTGGAACGGACGCGAACCAGGCGGCGTCCGCGCGCCGGCCGCGTTGGTCGGCGCGCTGCGCTTCACGCTGTGACCGCCCGACGGCGGCTCAGCGATCGGTGTCGCGTTCGCGATCGCGCGGGTCGGTGACGAAGCCCAGTTTCGCTATGCCCGCCTGCTGCGCACGGGCCATCACTTCGGCGATGCGCTGGTAGCGCGTGTCGCGGTCGGCGCGCAGGTGCAGGTCGGGCTGGGGCCGGCGCGTGGCCGCCTGCTGCAGGCGCTCGCCCAGTGCGTCGATGCCGGCCACCGGTTCGTCGTTCCAGAACAGCGCGCCGCGGGCATCGATCGACAGCGTGACGGTCTCCGGTTCCTGCGCCGCCACGGGCGCCTGGGCCACCGGCAGGTCGAGGCGGATCGCGTGCGTGAGCAGGGGTGCGGTGATGATGAAGATCACCAGCAGCACCAGCATGACGTCGACCAGCGGTGTCGTGTTGATCTCGGCCATCGGCTGGGGGTGGTTGCCGGAATCGAGTCCGCCGAATGCCATCGTGTCGCTCCCCGACTGGGTGGTTCGGTGCGTCAGCGCACGATCGGGCTGGTCGCCAGCGGTGCGACCGCGCTGCGCAGCGAATCGCCCTCGTGGTCTTTCAGCCTGCGCCCGGTGATCACCAGCGCGAGCACGTCGTGCGCGAAGCCGTCGAGCTCGGCGAGCACGATGCGGTTGACGCGCACGAACGCGTTGTAGGCGAGTACCGCAGGGATCGCGACCGCCAGCCCCGCGGCGGTCATCACCAGTGCTTCGCCAACGGGGCCGGCCACCTTGTCGATCATCACCTGGCCGCTCGCGGCGATCGCCAGCAGCGCGTGGTAGATGCCCCAGACGGTGCCGAACAGCCCGACGAAGGGCGCGGTGCTGCCGACCGAGGCGAGGAATGCCAGTCCGCTCTCGAGTCGCGCCGACGCCTGCGTGATCTCGCCGCGCATCTCGCGCGTGATCAGCTCGTCGCGGTCGATCGACGCGGCGAGCGAGCTGTCGGGCTGCATCGCGGCGGCCGCGCGTGCTTTCTGCACCAGCGGCAGGAACACCCGCTCGGCGTCGGCGCGCTCGAGCGTGGCCAGCGCCTCGTCCATCGAGCGTGCGTTCCAGAACTGCTCGAGCGCGGCGCGCGCACCGCGCCGCAACCGCCACGCGCTCCAGGCCTTGGACAGGATGAAGTACCAGCTGATGACGGACATCGCCAGCAGCAGCCAGGCGACCGTGTGCGTGACCACGTCGCCGGACTGCCAGAAGTGCATCAAGCCGAGTTGTCGATCCTGCATCGCGTGTTCCCTCACCCTTCGAGTCGGAAGACCCATCGCCAGTCGTGATACCACTCCGCCACCGGCTGGCCGTCGACCATGGCCGGCTTGAAGCGCCATTTCCTGACCGTGTCGATCGCCGTGCGATCGAGCAGCGTCGAACCGCTGGATTGTCGCAACCGCACCTCGGTCACCGTGCCGTCGGCGCCCACGTGCACGTCCAGCCTGACCTCACCCTGGTCGCCCATGCGTCGCGCCATCCCCGGGTAGGGCGGCGGCAGGTTGCCGCTCCAGGTGGCATCGACGTGCGGTGCGCTGCGCGCGGCGTGGCGCACGGCATCGCGTGCGACGGCAACCGGGGCGCTTGTCGCCGGACCCGCGGCGGCGCTCGCCGGAGCCGATGCGCCACCCTGGGTGGCCGGGGCGTTCGATGGCGATGGTGTCGCCGGCTGGATCGGGATCGGGATCGGTGCCGACTCGGCCGGCGGTGCCGGCCCGGGAGGCGGCTTGGGCGGCGTCGCCATCGCGGAGCGCGTCGGCGCGGGTGCTGCGGCGGTTGTCGTGCGCGCCCGCGATGGCACCGGCCGGGCGGGCTCCGGCGCGGGCGTGGCCGCGGTCGGCTCGGGCAGCGCGGCCCGCGGTGGCTCGGCGGCGGGACGGGTCGGTGCGCGCACGACCGGCAGCGGCTGCGGCGTGCTGAGCAGGACCACCTGCACCGGCTCCGGCGATGATCGTATCGCGGGAGCGGTGGCGAACGAAAGCACGCCCGCGAGCAGGGCAACGTGCAACGCCAGTGCACTGCCCGCCGCCGACAGCCGGTATGCGTCCATCGCGGAATTATCGCGGCCGGCGCCGGGAAGGCCAAATGCGCCGGCCACGGGTCTGCAACAATGCGCATGGGCTTTCGAACGGGCACGGTGCCGATGAATGGGCTTCATGGACCATCTGGCCGGATATCGGCCGCGCTGCTGACGCTGGTCACCGTGCTGGTGGCATGCGCCGCGCTGCCCGGCACGCCCGCTACGGCGTTGCCGGCCGCCGCCTTCGACGCCGATTACCTGTTGATCGGCGAGGTCCACGACAACCCCGTGCAGCACCGGCTGCGCCTGCGCTGGCTCGAATCGCTCGCCGCGCACCACCGCTTCGCCATCGCGCTCGAGCAACTGGACGCCACGAACCAGGCAGCCCTCGATCGCGTGCGCGCCGCCGATGCGGCGGCCGCTGGCAGCGCATCGCCGGAACAGCGGGCGCGCAGCCTCGCCGAGGCCGGCGGCTTCGACTTCCGCGGCTGGCGTTGGGAGTACTACCGTCCGGTCGTCGAGTTCGCGCTGCAACACGACCTGCCGCTGGTCGCGGCCAACTTCTCGCGTGCACAGACCGTGGCGGTGGCGCGCGGTGGCGCGCCCGCGGATCTGCTGCCCGACGGCTGGGGGGTCGCCGAGCAGCGCGCGCTGGAAGCTTCGGTCCGCGACGGCCATTGCGGATTGTTGCCCGAATCGGTGATCGCGCCGATGGCTGCGGCCCAGCGCAGCCGCGATGTGCAGCTGGCCCGCGCGATCGTCGACGCGCAGCGCCGCAGCGGCCTGCCGGTGGTGCTGCTCGCCGGCAATGGTCACCTGCGCCGCGACATCGGCGTGCCGCGCTACCTGGCGAAACTGGCGCCGGAGGGGCGCGTGTTCAGCATCGGCCTGCTCGAAGCGGACGGGGCGCACGGCGACGATGGCGACGACGACGGGGCTGGCACCGCGCGGGCGCGCGCCCGGCGCTACGACTTCGCGGCGCTCACGCCGTCGGCGGCCCGCGAGGATCCGTGCGAGGCGCTGCGTGCGAAGATGCGGCACCGGCCGGCGTTCGCGCCGCAGTGACCGTTGTGCGCAGAGCCGATGCTCAGCCGTGCAGGCCCAGCACGGCCTGCATGTCGAACAGGCCGCTGGTGCGTGCGGACAGGAAGCGGCAGGCGCGCAGCGCGCCGTGCGCATAGGTGACGCGGCTCGACGCGCGGTGGGTGATCTCGACGCGCTCGCCGATGCCGGCGAACAGCACCGTGTGGTCGCCGACGATGTCGCCGCCGCGCACCGTCGCGAAGCCGATCGTCGACGGATCGCGCTCGCCGGTGACGCCTTCGCGCCCGTAGACCGCCACCTCGCGCAGGTCGCGGCCGAGCGCGCCGGCGACCACCTCGCCCATCTTCAGCGCCGTGCCCGATGGTGCATCGATCTTGTGGCGGTGGTGTGCCTCGATGATCTCGATGTCGTAGCCGGTGGCGAGCGAACGCGCCGCAAGCTCGAGCAGCTTCAGCGTCACGTTGACGCCGACGCTCATGTTCGGTGCGAAGACGATCGGCACCCGTTCGGCGGCCGTTGCGATCGCGCGCCTGCCCGCGTCGTCGAAGCCGGTGGTGCCGATGACCATCGCCACGCCGCGGGCGGTGCAGGCGCGCAGGTGCGCGAGTGTTCCTTCGGGGCGCGTGAAGTCGATCAGGCACCGGGCGCCGGCGAGCCCGGCGTCGATGTCGTCGGTGATCGTGACGCCGGTTGCGCGCCCGAAGAACTCGCCCGCGTCGCGCCCGATCGAAGCGCTGCCGGGCACGTCGAGCGCACCGGCAAGCTGCGCATCGGGCGCGTCGAGCACGGCCTCGATCAGGATCCGGCCCATGCGGCCCGATGCGCCGGCGATCGCGATGCGCATCACGATTGCGGCTCCGGCGCCGGCGGGCGGTAGCCCGGCAGGGCGGGGTCGGCGGGGTCCTCCTTCGCGGGCAGTGCCTCGGCCTGGATCGCCGCGACGCGATCGTCGCGAAACACGATCGTGGCGCGGCGCAGTTCGGCGCGCCCGTTCGGGAACTGGTAGCGAAAGACGTAGTCCCAGCGATCGGGATGGAACACGTGGTGCAGCAGCGGCGTGCCGAGCGCGAAGCGGACCTGCTCGCGTGTCATGCCCTCCCTGACCAGGTCGAGCGTTTGCTGCGTGAGGTAATTGCCCTGGGGCAGGTCGGTGCGGAAGGCCTCGAACAGGCCGCTGCGATTCGGGTCGCGTTGCGCGCAGCCGCCGGCGACCAGCGCTGTCGCCAGCACGACGGACAGCAGCCAGGACGCGCCCGTCGACGCGGCGGGGCGCTCTCCGATGGCGCGTCGACGACGTCGGGTGAAAACCTCGTTCATGGTGCCGGTCGCGACTGGATGCGTTTGAAAACCGTTATCATACGACGGGAACTTTCTCGCCCCCCGGACCTTCCCCGCCCTGTCGAGCCGCATGTCCGTCACCACCGAACTGAAGAGTATGGGCCTGAAGGCCACCTTGCCGCGCCTGAAGATCCTCGAGATCTTCCAGAACGGCAAGCAGCGGCACATGAGCGCCGAGGACGTCTATCGCGAACTGCTGGCCGAGAACCAGGAAATCGGCCTGGCCACCGTCTACCGGGTGCTCACGCAGTTCGAGCAGGCGGGGCTGCTCAAGCGCAGCAACTTCGAGTCGGGCAAGGCGGTGTTCGAACTCGAGCAGGGCCAGCACCACGACCACCTGGTCTGCCTGCAGTGCGGCCGCGTCGAAGAGTTCTACGACGCCGAGATCGAGAAGCGCCAGCACGCGATCGCCAGGGAGCGCGGCTTTGCGCTGCAGGATCACGCGCTGTCGCTGTACGGCAACTGCATCAAGCCCGACTGCGAATACCGGCGCGGCTGACGCGCCCGCCCGCGCCGCGGCGCCTGCCGCGGGTTTCCCCCGTTGCCCTCACGCCTGCGCGAGAATCTCGCGTGCGTGCTTGCGCGTGGTCGCGGTGATCTCGGCGCCGCCCAGCATTCGCGCGATCTCCTCGACGCGCGCGCCGCGGTCGAGCGCCTCGATCCGGCTCACCGCGCGCCCATCGACGCTGTCCTTCGTCACGCGGTAGTGGTGGTGCGCTTTCGCCGCGACCTGCGCAAGGTGGGTGACGCACAGCACCTGACGGCTGCCGCCCAGCCGGCGCATCAGGTCGCCCACCGCGTCGGCGACCGCGCCGCCCACGCCGGCGTCCGCCTCGTCGAAGATCAGTGTCGGCACCGGGTTGGCCTGTGCGGCCATCACCGCGATGGCCAGGCCGATGCGCGACAGCTCGCCGCCCGAGGCCACCCGGGCCAGGGGCCGCGGCGTGGCGCCGGCGTGGGCGGCGACGCGGAACTCGATCGCGTCGATGCCCGAGGCCGAAGGCTCGCCGGGCTCGAGCGTGATGGCGAGCTTGCCGCCTGCCATGCCGAGCTGGGCCATGTGACGCGAGACGCCGTCGGCCAGGCGTCGCGCCGCCTTGCGCCGCCCGGTGGACAGTTGCGTCGCCAGGGCGTCGTAGCGCCCGCGAGCCACGGTCGCCCTGGCGCGCAGGCTCTCGACGTCCTGCGCCGCGTCGAGTTCGCGCAGGCGCTCGCGCAGCGCATCGAGCGTGGCCGGGATCGTTTCGGGTGGCATTCGCAACCGGCGCGCCGCCTCGAACACCGCGCCGATGCGCTGCTCGATGTGCTTCAGGCGCTCGGGGTCGAGGTCGATGCGTTCGGCGTGGCCGGCCAGCGCGGAGGCGGCCTCGTCGATCTGGATCGCCGCGCTGTCGAGCAGCGCCAGCGCCTCGCCAAGCCGGGCGTCGATCGCTGCGAGCGGACGCAGTCTCTGCGCCTCCCGGTGCAGCCGCCGGGACAGCGCGTCGTCGCTGTCGGCCAGCGCGTCGGCGGCGCCGCGCGTGCCTTCGATCAGCGCGGCGGCGTGCGCGAGTCGCTTCTGTTCCTCCCCGAGTGCCTCCCATTCGCCCGGCGCGAGCCGCAGCCGTTCGAGTTCGCCGACCTGCCAGGCAAGACGCTCGCGTTCGAGCGCAAGCTCGCGCTGGCCCGACTCCGCGACGTCGAGCTCGCGTTGCGCCGCGCGCCACGACGACCAGGCTTCGGCGAGCGCGCGTCGTTCGCCGTCGAGCCCGGCACAGGCGTCGAGCAGCTGACGCTGGCCGTCGGCGCGCAGCAGCGATTGCGACGCGTGCTGGCCGTGGATGTCCACCAGGCGCTCGCCGATCTCGCGCAGCAGCGCTGCGGTCGCCGGATGGCCGTTGACCAGCGCACGCGAGCGTCCGTCGGCATCGACCAGGCGGCGCAGCAGCACAGTGCCCGAATCGCCCTGCAGCTCGCGCTCGGCCAGCCACGCGTCGAGCACCGGGTCGCTGCGGAACTCGGCGGCGACGTCGGCACGGCCGCGCCCCTCGCGGACGACGCCGGCATCGGCCCGCCCGCCCATCGCCAGTGACAGCGCATCGATCAGGATCGATTTCCCGGCGCCGGTTTCGCCCGAGAGCACGGTAAAGCCGGATCCGAAATCGAGCTCGGCTGCGTCGACGATGACGAAGTCTTCGAGGCGCAGGTTGAGCAGCATCGGCGAAGGCGGCGGGTGCGCGGGGTTCGGCTGCAGCGGTCTCAGCGCTGGGTCGTCTGCAGGTGGGGCAGTTCGTGCCAGTTGAGCTTGCCGCGCAGCGTGGCGAAGTAGCTGTAGCCGGGCGGGTGCAGGAAGGTGGTCCTGAAGCCGGCGCGTTGCACGATGATGTCGTCGCCCACCTGCAGGTCGCTGAACACCTGCATGTCGCCGGCCACGCGCGGCTCGCGACCTTCGACCACGCGAATCGTGATCGTCACGTCGTCGGGCAACGCGATCGGGCGGTTCGACAGCGACTGCGGCGCCACCGGCACCAGCACGATGCCGGCGAGCTGCGGGTGCAGGATCGGCCCGTTGGCCGACAGCGCGTACGCCGTCGAACCGGTGGGGGTGGCGACGATCAGGCCGTCGGCGCGCTGGCTGTACATGTACAGGTCGTCGACGTGTACCTGCAACTCGATCATGCCGGCGCGCGACGAGCGACTGACCACCACGTCGTTCAGCGCCAGTTCGGTCCAGATGACCTCCTGGTCGCGCACCACGCGGGCGGTGAGCAGCGTGCGCTCCTCCGCGGCGAAGTGGCCTTCGAGGATCGACGACAGCGCCTGCGCCCAGCTGTCCAGGCCGATGTCGGTGATGAAGCCGAGGCGGCCGTGATTGATGCCCACCAGCGGAACCTCGTGTGGCGCCAGCGCGCGTGCCGCGCCGAGCATCGTGCCGTCGCCGCCGATCGCCACGGCGAGGTCGGCCTCGTGGCCGATGCGCTCCAGGCCCGCCGTCTCGGATTCGGAGGCGCCGAGCAGCACTGCGGAGCGCTCCTCGATCAGCACGGAGACGCCGCGCCGGCGCAGGAAGGTCGCGATCTCGCGCACCGTGCCACCCACGCTCTCGGTCTGCGGGCGACTGACCAGCGCCACTCGGTTGAACCGCTTCTTCATCGCGGCAATTAGAGCATAAGCCGCACGTCGCGAATCCCGGCCCTGTTGCCGGGCCGCGTTCGGCCGCGGGGCCGGGCCGGATTGCCGGGCGCCGTCGCCCCGCGGTGGCCCCGCTTGCGTCCGCACCGGCTGCCCATACAATGAGGACATGCTGGATTCACGTGCGCAGACCCTGCTGAAGACCCTGATCGAGCGTTACATCGCCGACGGCATGCCGGTGGGCTCGCGCACCTTGTCGCGCCACTCCGGGCTCGATCTGTCGCCCGCCACGATCCGCAACGTGATGGCCGACCTCGAAGAGCTCGGTCTGATCGCCAGCCCGCACACTTCGGCCGGACGCATTCCCACCCCGCGTGGCTACCGGCTGTTCGTCGACACGCTGCTCACCGTGGAGCCGCTGCACGGCGAGCAGACCCGCGCCATGCAGGGCCGGTTGCAGGCCGACGAGCCGCAGCGCCTGCTTGCAGCCGCGGCGTCGCTGCTGTCGAGCCTGTCGCACTTCGCGGGGGTGGTGATGACGCCGCGCCGGGCGTCGCTGTTTCGCCAGGTCGAATTCCTGCGGCTGTCCGAGCGGCGTATCCTGCTGATCATCGTCACCCCCGATGGCGACGTACAGAACCGCGTCCTGTCCACCGAGCGCGACTACACCCCGTCGCAACTGGTCGAGGCGGCCAACTACATCAATGCGCATTTCGCCGGACTCGACTTCGAGAGCATCCGCGCGCGGCTGCAGTCCGAGCTCGCGTCGCTGCGCGACGACATCACCGCGCTGATGCAGAAGGCGGTCGAGGCCAGCAACCGGGCACTCACCGAGGACACCGAGCCGGTCGTCATCTCGGGCGAACGCAACCTGGTCGGATTGGCCGACCTCTCCGACAACATGGAGCGGTTGCGGCGGCTGTTCGACCTGTTCGACCAGAAAACCAGCCTGGTGCAACTGCTCGACGCGTCGAGTCGTGCGCAGGGCGTGCAGATCTTCATCGGCGGGGAATCCGAGCTGGTTCCGATGGACCAGATCAGCGTGGTGGTCGCCCCCTATGAAGCGGACGGCCGCATCGTCGGCACGCTGGGCGTGATCGGTCCCACGCGGATGGCCTACGAACGGGTGATCCCGATCGTCGACATCACGGCCCGGCTGGTCTCGTCGGCCCTGAGCCATCATTGAGCCGCGGGTCACCGGCCCCGTCCCGCCCGACGCCCGCAGACGCCTGGTGACCCGTTCCTCGTCGGCCCACCGCTTCGACCACGTGGCAGCCACGCGCGCCGCGGTGCTGCTGGTGCAACTGGGTACCCCCGACGCGCCGACGCCGGCTGCGTTGCGCCGCTACCTGCGCGAGTTCCTGTCCGACCCGCGCGTCGTCGAGATCTCCCGGCTGCTCTGGTTGCCGATCCTGCACGGCGTGATCCTGCGTACGCGCCCCGCGCAGTCGGCGCGCAAGTACGCCAGCATCTGGACCGACGAGGGCTCGCCACTGCTGGTGCACACGCGCCGCCAGACGGTGCTGCTGCGCGGCGCGCTCGGCGCCCTCGGGCACGAACTCGACGTCGCTTTCGCGATGCGCTACGGCAATCCGTCGATTCCGGCGGTGCTGCGCGAGTTGCGCGGACGCAACGTCGGGCGGCTGCTGGTGCTGCCGCTGTATCCGCAATACGCCGCCTCGACCAGCGCCACGGCGCTCGATGCGGTCGCACGCGAGCTCTCCGGGTGGCGCAACCTGCCGGAACTGCGGATGGTGCGCGGGTTTCACGATCACGACGGTTACATCGATGCGCTGGCGGCCCATGTGCGGCGGGGCTGGGAGCGCGACGGACGCGCCGAGCGGCTGGTCATGAGCTTTCACGGCGTGCCCAGGCGTACGCTTGACCTGGGAGATCCCTATCACTTCGAGTGCCTGGCCACCGGGCAGCGGCTCGCCGAACGCCTCGGCCTGCGGCCGCACGAATGGGTGCTCACGTTCCAGTCGCGCTTCGGCCGCGCCGAATGGTTGCAGCCGTACACCGAACCCACGCTGTGCGAACTCGCACGCTCGGGGGTGCGCAGCGTCGAGGTGATCTGCCCGGGATTCGTCGCCGATTGTCTCGAGACGCTCGAGGAAATCGCGATCGAGGCGCGGCGCGCGTTCCTCGCGGCCGGCGGGCGCGAGTTGCGGTATCCCGGCTGCCTGAACGAAGCGCCGGAGTTCATCGACGCGCTGGCCGCGCTCGCGCGCCAGCATCTGTCGGGCTGGCCGACGCGCCCGCCCGGCCGATGACGCGATGTCGCTCAGGCTTTCGGCGGGATCCGCAGCACCTGCCCCGGATAGATCTTGTCCGGATGCGTCAGCATCGGCTTGTTCGCTTCGAAGATCGGCATGTAGGCATTGGCATTGCCGTAGAACTGCTTCGCGATCTTCGACAACGTGTCGCCGCGCACCACGGTGTGGAACTGCGCTTCGGGCGCAGGGTTGCTGACCGACATGTTGTCGACGACGTTGCTCACGCCAGCCACGTTGCCGCAGCACAACAGGATCTTTTCGCGCGTGGCCTGGTCGGGTGCGGCACCCGAGACGGACACCGTGGCGTTGGCACCGTCGAAGTCCACCTTCAGGCCGTCGGCAGTGAGCTTCATCGAAGCGATGTAATCCTCGATGGCCTTGCCCGCGGCGGCGTTGGCCGCGGCTGCCTTGTCGGCGCCCTGGGCTGCCTGCGCCTCGCCGCGTCCGAACAGTTTCTCGCCGGCATCCTTGATGAACGACATGAGTCCCATCGCTGCTCCTTGGTCGGGTAGGAGGCCCTCATGGCGGGGCCAGGCCCAAGGTTAACCGCTGTCGGCCTGAAGGTTGTTGAAATCGCCGGATTCGCCTCCAGTTAGAGGCCACCGCGCCGCGGCATCATGCGGTGAGTTCCTGCAATGCTTTGATTTCGCTGGGAGAATCACGGGATGAACCGGGAGATGCCGGATCGGCCGGAACACGAACGACCCGCTACCACCAACGATGCCGGCAGCGTGCCGGCCCCCGAGGCAGCGGCCGAAGCCGCTCCGGAAACCGGGCCGGATCCTGCTGGTCGCCTGGCGGCTAGCCAGACGCAGGTCGCCGAGCTGCGCGATCAGTATCTGAGGGCCGTCGCCGAGCTCGAGAACGTGCGCCGTCGAGGGCAGGAAGAGGTCGCCCGCGCCCACAAGTACGGCATCGAGGCGTTCGCCGAGAGCCTGCTTCCGGTGAAGGACAGCCTCGAAATGGCGCTGAAGGCCGACACCCCGACGGTGGACAATCTGAAGGAGGGGGTCGAGGCCACGCTGCGGCAACTCGTGTCCGCCTTCGAGAAGCACCGGCTGGCCGAAATCGATCCGCAGGGCCAGAGATTCGATCCCAACCGCCACCAGGCGATCTCGACGGTGCCGGCGGCCGCCACGCAGCCGCCGCTGGCGGAGAACCACGTCGCGCACGTGCTGCAGAAGGGCTACCTGATCGGCGACCGGGTGCTGCGCCCGGCGCTGGTCACCGTCGTCCAGGGCTGAGCAGGCGCCTGGCCGACTCACGGACGCCGACCGTATCCGCTTGAATTTCGCGCGTCGCAACACATCTGCCAACCAGACAATTTCCGTCTTCGAGGAATCGACAACATGGGCAAGATCATCGGCATCGACCTGGGCACGACCAACTCGTGCGTCGCCATCATCGAGGGTGGCCAGCCCCGGGTGATCGAGAACTCCGAGGGCGCGCGCACCACCCCGTCGATCGTCGCGTACATGGAGGACGGCGAGATCCTGGTCGGCGCGCCCGCCAAGCGGCAGGCGGTCACCAACCCGCGCAACACGGTGTATGCGGCCAAGCGGCTGATCGGCCGCAAGTTCGACGAGAAGGAGGTCCAGAAGGACATCCACCTGATGCCGTACGGCATCGTCAAGGCCGACAACGGCGACGCCTGGGTGCAGGTGCGCGATCGCAGGCTCGCGCCGCCCCAGGTCTCGGCGGAAGTGCTGCGCAAGATGAAGAAGACCGCCGAGGACTATCTCGGCGAGGAAGTGACCGAGGCGGTCATCACCGTACCGGCCTACTTCAACGACAGCCAGCGCCAGGCGACCAAGGACGCCGGGCGCATCGCGGGTCTCGACGTCAAGCGGATCATCAACGAGCCGACCGCGGCGGCGCTGGCGTTCGGCCTCGACAAGGGCGGCGGCAAGGATCGCAAGGTTGCAGTCTACGACCTCGGCGGCGGCACTTTCGACATCTCGATCATCGAGATGGCCGACGTCGATGGCGAGAAGCAGTTCGAGGTGCTGTCGACCAACGGCGACACCTTCCTCGGGGGCGAGGACTTCGACCAGCGCGTCATCGACTACGTGATCGGCGAGTTCAGGAAGGAGCAGGGCGTCGACCTGTCGAAGGACGTGCTCGCGCTGCAGCGGCTCAAGGAGACGGCCGAGAAGGCCAAGATCGAGCTGTCCTCGAGCCAGCAGACCGACTTCAACCTGCCGTACATCACGGCCGACGCGTCGGGCCCGAAGCACCTGAACATGAAGCTCACGCGTGCGAAGCTCGAGGCGCTGGTCGAGGAACTGGTCGAGCGCACCATCGAGCCGTGCCGCACGGCGCTGAAGGACGCCGGCGTGAAGGCGTCCGACATCGACGACGTGATCCTGGTCGGCGGCATGACGCGCATGCCGAAGGTGCAGGACAAGGTCAAGGAGTTCTTCGGCAAGGAGCCGCGCAAGGACGTCAATCCCGACGAGGCGGTGGCGGTGGGCGCGGCGATCCAGGGCGCGGTGCTGTCGGGGGATCGCAAGGACGTGCTGCTGCTCGACGTGACGCCGCTGTCGCTGGGCATCGAGACGCTCGGCGGCGTCATGACGAAGATGATCCAGAAGAACACCACCATTCCGACGAAGTTCTCGCAGACCTTCTCGACGGCCGACGACAACCAGCCCGCGGTGACGATCAAGGTCTACCAGGGCGAGCGCGAGATCGCGACGGGCAACAAGCTGCTCGGCGAGTTCAACCTCGAGGGCATCCCGCCGGCGCCGCGCGGCACACCGCAGATCGAGGTCACCTTCGACATCGACGCCAACGGCATCCTGCACGTGTCGGCGAAGGACAAGGCCACCGGCAAGGAGAACAAGATCACGATCAAGGCCAACTCGGGTCTGACCGAGGCCGAGATCCAGAAGATGGTGAAGGACGCCGAGACCAATGCCGCCGAGGATCACAAGCGCGTCGAACTGACCAACGCGCGCAACCAGGCCGATGCGCTGGTGCACTCGGTGAAGAAATCGCTCGCGGAATACGGCGACAGGATCGACGCCGGCGAGAAGGCGAAGATCGAGGAAGCGGTCAAGGCGGCCGAGGAATCGCTGAAGTCCGACGACAAGGACGAGATCGAGGCGAAGACCAATGCGCTGATGACCGCCTCGCAGAAGCTCGGTGAAATGATGTACGCGAAGGCTCAGGCCGAGGCGGGCGCGCAGGCCGCGGGCAGCGAGGCACCCGAGGCCGGAGCGGGCGAAGCGAAGCGTCCGAAGGACGACGACGTCGTCGACGCCGATTTCAAGGAAGTCAAGCGTGACGCCTGAACATGGCCAAGCGTGACTACTACGAAGTCCTCGGCGTCGCGAAGAACGCCACCGACGACGACCTGAAGAAGGCCTATCGTCGCCTCGCGATGAAGTACCACCCGGATCGCAATCCGGACAGCAAGGAGGCCGAGGGGAAGTTCAAGGAGGCGAAGGAGGCCTACGAGATGCTCTCGGACGCCGCGAAACGCGAGGCGTACGACCGCTACGGACACGCCGGCGTCGACCCGAACGCGGGCTTCGCCGGCGGTGCGGGCGGGCAGGGCTTCGGCGGCTTCGCCGACGTGTTCGGCGACATCTTCGGCGACATCTTCGGCGGCCAGCGTGGCGGGCAAGGGCGCAGCAACGTCTATCGGGGCGCCGACCTGCGCTATGCGATGGAAATCTCGCTCGAACAGGCGGCCGGCGGCTGCACCTCGGAGATCCGGGTGCCCGCCTGGGAAACCTGCGAGTCCTGCAGCGGCAGCGGCGCGAAGCCCGGTACCAAGCCGAAGGTCTGCCACGCCTGTGGCGGGCAGGGTGCGGTGCGCGTGCAGCAGGGGTTCTTCTCGATCCAGCAGACCTGCCCGACCTGTCGTGGCAGCGGCAAGGTGATCCCCGAGCCGTGTACGGCCTGCGAGGGTGCCGGCCGCGTGAAGAAGAACAAGACGCTCGAAGTGAAGATCCCGGCCGGCATCGACGACGGCATGCGCATCCGCTCGGCCGGCAACGGCGAACCGGGCATCAACGGCGGCCCGCCCGGAGACCTGTACGTCGAAATCCACGTGAAGGAGCACGGGGTGTTCCAGCGCGATGGCGACGACCTGCACTGCGAGGTGCCGATCGGCATGACGACCGCGGCACTGGGCGGCATGGTGCAGATCCCCACGCTGAACGGGCGCGCCGAGATCGACCTGCCCGAAGGCACGCAGTCGGGCAAGCAGTTCCGGCTGCGCGGCAAGGGGATCAAGGGCATCCGCTCGAGCTACCCGGGAGACCTGTACGCGCACGTGGTGGTCGAAACGCCGGTTCGGCTCAACGACGCGCAGAAGCAGTTGCTACGCGAACTCGAAGCGTCGTTGAAGGATCCGAAACACAGCCCGCAAACCCGCGGCTGGATGGATCGCGTGAAAGACTTCTTCCAGTGAAGCTCACGTTTGCGGGAGCAGCCGACACGGTCACCGGGTCGCGCTACCTGCTCGACTCGGGGGGGCGCCGGATCCTGCTCGACTGCGGGTTGTTCCAGGGTTTCAAGAAGTTGCGCGACCGCAACTGGGCGAACTTTCCGTTGCCGCCGCGGGAGATCGACCGCGTGGTGCTCAGCCACGCGCACCTCGACCACAGCGGCTACCTGCCGGCGCTGGTGCGCGACGGCTTTCGCGGGCAGGTGATCGCCACCGAGGCCACGCGCGAGCTCTGCGAGATCCTGCTGCGCGACAGCGCGCGGCTCCAGGAGGAAGAGGCCGATTTCGCCAACCGGCACGGCTACTCGAAGCACTCGCCGGCACGCCCGCTCTACACCACCGAAGACGCCGAGCGCGCGCTTGCGCGCTTCCTGGCGATCGGCTTCGACCACGACTTCGATCTCGGCGACGGCATCAGCGGCCGTTTCCTGCCTGCCGGCCACCTGCTCGGCGCCTCGATCGTGCGCCTGCAGCGCGGCCATCACACGCTGGTGTTCAGTGGCGACCTCGGACGCCCGGGCGACCGGGTCATGCGGGCGCCGCGCAAGGTGGAGGCGGCCGACACGCTGATCGTCGAATCGACGTATGGTGACCGCCGGCACAACGACGAAGACCCGGAAGCGGTGCTGGGCCGCGTGATCCGCGAGACCGCGGCGCGTGGCGGCACGATCCTCATTCCGTCGTTCGCGGTCGGGCGTGCGCAGGCGCTGCTTTATGCACTCTGCCGCCTGAAGCAGCGCGGCGAGATTCCCGAGATTCCGGTGTTCCTCGACAGCCCGATGGCGGTCGATGCGACGCGCCTGTACCGGCGCTTCGAGCACGATCACCGGCTCACGCCCGAACAATGCGCCGGCATGTACCGCGCCGCCCGGCTGATCACCACGCCGGACGAATCGAAGCGGCTGGCCACGCTGCACGGGCCGCTGGTGATCATCTCGGCCAGCGGCATGGCCACTGGCGGTCGCGTGCTGCATCACCTGAAGCGGCTGCTGCCCGATCCGGCCAGTCACGTCGTGTTTGCCGGCTTCCAGGCGCCCGGTACCCGCGGCGCACACCTGGTGGCCGGCACGCGCGAAGTCAGGATCCACGGTGGATGGCATTCGGTGCGCGCCGGAGTCACGCAGCTCGACGGTTTTTCGGCGCACGCCGACAGCGACGAATTGATCGACTGGATGCGCGGCTTTCGCTCGGCGCCGAAGCAGGTTTACGTGACGCACGGCGAACCCGAGGCGGCCGATCGTCTGCGCGTGCGCATCGGGCAGGAGCTCGGCTGGCGCGCGCGCGTTCCCGAGCATCTGGAGACGGTCGACCTGGCGCTCTGAAGGCGCTGCGATCGCGGCACTCGTGGTTGCGCCGGCCGCTGCGTCGGTCGCTGCGCCAATTCCCTCCTGCGCGATGGCGCACACGGTGAAGCCACCGAAGCGTGCTGGTACAGTCGGCGCCATGCATGCGAACGAATTCCGGCGTCCCGTGGGCTGGCGCAAGGGCCGGCAGGTCGACCCGGCGGCACTCGGGCGTGTGCGGCAGCTGCTCGAGGGCCTGCCGGCGCGCCGCGACCTGCTGGTCGAGCACCTGCACCGCATCCAGGATGCCGAAGGCTGCCTGCCGGCACCACTGCTGGCGGCGCTCGCCGACTGGCTGGGTCTGGCGCAGACCGAGGTCTACGAGGTCGCCAGTTTCTATCATCACTTCGAGCCGGTGCGCGAAGGCGAGGCGCGACCCGCGGCGCTGACGGTGCGCGTGTGCGATTCGCTGCCGTGCCGCCTGGGCGGCGCCGAAGCGCTGCTTGCGGCGCTCGCGCAGCGGCTCGGCCGCGGGGTGCGCGTGCAGCGCGTGCCCTGCGTCGGGCGTTGCGCGCAGGCGCCGGTGGCGGTGGTCGGACGCCGGCCGATCGCGCCGGCCACGCCCGACGCCGTCATCGATGCGGTGGCCAGCGGCGACTTCGAATGTCCGCTGCCCGACGCCCAGGATTACGCTGCCTGCCGCTCGGGCGGTGGTTACCGGCAGCTCGGGCAGGTGCTCGATGGCCGACGCAGTCGCGAATCGATCCTCGACGAACTCGACGCCTCGGCGCTGCGCGGACTGGGCGGCGCCGGGTTCCCGATCGGGCGCAAGTGGCGTGCCGTGGCGCGCCAGCCCGGCCCGCGCCTGCTGGTGGTCAACGCCGACGAGGGCGAGCCGGGCACCTTCAAGGATCGTCATTGCCTGGAGCGTGCACCGCACCGGATGCTCGAAGGCATGCTGATCGCCGCGGCGGTGGCCGGCTGCGAGGCCTGCTACATCTATCTGCGTGACGAATACGCGGGTGTGCGCGCGCTGCTCGCGCGCGAGCTCGACGCCTTGCGCGCCGACCCGCCGGTGCCCGGTCACGCACTGCCCGCGATCCATCTGCGGCGCGGCGCGGGCGCCTACATCTGCGGCGAGGAGAGCGCACTGATCGAGTCCATCGAAGGCAAGCGCGGGATGCCGCGGCAGCGTCCGCCGTACGTGGCCGAAGTCGGCCTGTTCGGACGACCCACGCTCGCGCACAACGTCGAGACGCTCGATTGGGTGGCGGAGATCCTCGAACGCGGCGCCGCGTGGTATGCCGGCCACGGGCGGCGCGGCCGGCACGGCCTGCGCTGGTTCTCGGTGTCGGGCCGGGTGCGCGATCCGGGCGTGAAGCTCGCGCCGGCCGGCATCAGCGCACGCGAGCTGATCGACGAGTTCTGCGGCGGCATGCCCGACGGGCACGCGTTGTACGCGTGGCTGCCGGGAGGCGCCTCGGGCGGCATCCTGCCGGCCGCGCTCGCCGACGAGCCGCTCGACTTCGACACGCTGCAGCCGCATGGCGCCTTCGTCGGCTCGGCGGCACTGATCGTGCTGTCGCAACACGACAGCGCGGCCGATGCGGCGCGCAACCTGATGGCGTTCTTCCGCGACGAGTCGTGCGGGCAGTGCACGCCGTGCCGGGTCGGCACCGCGAAGGCGGCGCGCGAGATCTCCGGCGGGCACTGGAACGCCGCCCTGTTGCACGAACTGTCCGCGACCATGAAGGACGCCTCGATCTGCGGGCTGGGCCAGGCCGCGCCGAACCCGCTGCTGTCGGTGCTGCGCCACTTCCCGCGCGAACTGGCCGGCGGGCCGGAGCCCGGGCCATGAGCGCGACCACGCTCGCATTCGAACTCGACGGGCGGCGTATCGAGGCGCACCAGGGTGAGACGATCCTCGCGGCTGCGGCGCGCCACGGCGTGGAGATTCCGCGCCTGTGTCACTACGACGGCTACCGGCCCGACGGCAATTGCCGCGCCTGCGTGGTCGAAATCGACGGCGAACGCGTGCTCGCGCCGTCGTGCTGCCGCGCGCCGACGGCGGGCATGAAGGTCAGTGCGGCGGGCGCACGCGCGCGCGCCGCGCAGCGCATGGTGGTCGAACTGCTGCTCGCCGACACGCCGGCCGGTGGGCACCGCGAGGACTCCGAGCTGGGGCACTGGGCACGGGTGCTGGGTGTCGAAGGCTCGCGCTTCGCAGCGCGCGAGCAGCCTGCAGCCGATCTGAGCCATCCGGCGATCGCGGTGCGGCTCGATGCCTGCATCCAGTGCGGCCGCTGCGTGCGCGCCTGCCGCGAAGCGCAGGTCAACGACGTGATCGGTTACGCCGGGCGCGGCGAGCGCGCGCGGATCGTCTTCGACTGCGAAGACCCGATGGGCGCCTCGAGCTGCGTGGGCTGCGGCGAGTGCGTGCAGGCGTGCCCCACCGGGGCGTTGATGCCGCGTCTGCTCGGCGCGGGCGCGGCGGCCGGCGACGACGCGGTGCGCGCCGCGCCGCGCGCCGCGCAGCGGCAGGTCGATTCGCTGTGTCCGTTCTGCGGCGTGGGCTGCCAGTTGACCTGGCACGTCTCCGACAACCGCATCGTCTACGTCGAAGGTCGCGACGGGCCATCCAATCACGGGCGGCTGTGCGTGAAGGGGCGCTTCGGCTTCGATTACGTCGGCAGCCCCGATCGGCTGACGGTCCCGCTGGTGCGCAAGCCTGGCGCCGCGAAGAACCCGCGCTTCGAACGCGTGCCGACCGACTGGCACGGGCAGTTTCGGGTAGCGAGCTGGGAGGAGGCGCTCGAGCTGGCCGGTGGCGGGCTCGCGCGCATCCGCGACCGGCACGGCGCCGGCGCGCTCGCCGGCTTCGGCTCGGCCAAGGGCAGCAACGAAGAGGCCTACCTGTTCCAGAAACTCGTGCGCACCGGCTTCGGGACCAACAACGTCGATCACTGCACGCGGCTGTGCCACGCCTCGTCGGTGGCTGCGCTGCTCGAAGGCATCGGCTCGGCGGCCGTCTCGAACCCGGTCTCCGACGTGGCCCACGCCGAGGTGGTGCTGGTGATCGGCTCGAACCCTACCGTCAACCATCCGGTTGCGGCCACCTGGATCAAGAATGCGGTGCGCCGCGGTGCAAGACTGGTGGTCGCCGACCCGCGACGCACCGAACTCGCCCGCCACGCCGCGTACGTGCTGCAGTTTCGGTCCGACACCGACGTGGCGCTGCTCGACGCGATGCTGCACGCGATCATCGCCGAGGATCTCGTCGACCACGCGTTTGTCGCCGCACGCACCCGTGGTTTCGAAGCACTGCGCGAAGCGGTTGCGCCGTACAGCCCGGAAGCGATGGCTCCGGTGTGCGGCATCGACGCCGCGACCATCCGCGAGGTGGCACGCCTGTACGCGCGCAGCCGCGCGTCGATGATCTTCTGGGGAATGGGCGTCTCGCAGCACGTGCACGGCACCGACAACGCGCGCTGCCTGATCGCGCTGGCACTGGTCACCGGCCAGATCGGACGACCCGGCACCGGCCTGCATCCGCTGCGCGGCCAGAACAACGTGCAGGGGGCCTCCGACGCGGGCCTGATCCCGATGATGTTCCCCGACTATCGCCGCGTCGGCGACGCGGGGGCCGCGGCCGCGTTCGAGCAACTGTGGGGCGCGCCGCTCGATCGCCGCCCGGGACTGACGGTGGTCGAGACGCTGCACGCGGCGGCAGCGGGCGAGATCCGCGGCATGTACATCATGGGCGAGAACCCGGCGATGTCCGACCCCGATGCCGGCCATGCGCGCGAGGCGCTCGCTGCGCTCGACCTGCTCGTGGTGCAGGACATCTTCCCGACCGAAACCGCGGTGCTGGCCGACGTGATCCTGCCGGCCAGCGCGTTTCCCGAGAAGACCGGCAGCTTCACGAACACCGACCGCATGGTGCAGTTCGCGCGCCAGGCGCTCGATCCGCCGGGCCAGGCGCGCCACGATCTCTGGATCATCGTGCAGATGGCCCGTCGCCTCGGCCTTGCCTGGCACTACGGGCATCCGCGCGAGGTGTTCGAGGAGATGCGCCACGCCATGGCGTCGATCCGCGGCATCAGCTGGGCACGGCTCGAGCGCGAGGACAGCGTCACGTATCCGTGCTCCGACGCGAGCGATCCCGGGCAGCCGGTGGTGTTCGTCGATCGTTTCCCGACCGACGATGGGCGCGGACGTCTGGTGCACGCTCGACCCGAGCCCGCCGACGAGCAGCCCGATGAACAGTGGCCCTTCGTGCTGATCACCGGGCGGCAGCTCGAGCACTGGCACACCGGTGCGATGACGCGCCGCGCGCAGGCGCTCGACGCGATCGAACCCGAAGCCACCGCGTCGCTGCACCCGCTCGACCTCTCGCGGCTCGGCCTGCACCCGGGCGAACACGCAGCGATCGCCTCGCGGCGCGGTCGCATCGTGTTGCGCGTGCGTGAAGACGACGGCGTGGCGCCCGGCAGCGTGTTCGTGCCGTTCGCCTACGCGGAAGCCGCGGCGAACCTGCTCACGAAACCCTCGCTCGACCCGTTCGGAAAGATACCGGGCTTCAAGTACTGCGCGGTGAGCGTCAGCCCGGCGCCTTCGGCCCCGACGCGTGCTGCCTGAGCAGTTCGCGCCCGATGATGAGCTTTTGCACTTCGGTCGCACCCTCGTAGATCCGCAGCGGACGGATCTCGCGATACAGGTGCTCGACCGTCATCCCCGATTTCACGCCGAGCCCGCCGAAGATCTGCATCGCCTTGTCGATCACCTGCTGCGCGGTTTCGGTGGCGACCATCTTCGCCATCGCCACTTCGCGGGTGCCGCGCTCGCCGAGCCGGTCGCGCACCCAGGCGGCGCGGTAGGTGAGCAGCGCCGCGGCGTCGATGCCGGTGGCCATGTCGGCGAGCGCTGCCTGCGTGAGCTGGAAGTCGGACAGCATCTGCCCGAGCATGCGGCGGCGGGTGGCGCGCCCGAGCGCCTCGTCGAGCGCGCGCCGTGCAAAGCCCAGTGCTGCAGCCGCGACGCTGGTGCGGAAGATGTCGAGGTTGCGCATCGCGATCTTGAAACCTTCGCCGGGTGCGCCGAGCAGCGCGTCGGCGGGCACGCGACACCCGGACAGGCGCAGCGTACCCAGCGGGTGCGGCGCCATCACTTCGATGCGTTCCGAGGTGTCCAGGCCGGGCGTACCGGCCTGGACGACGAATGCCGAGATGCCGCGGCTGCCGGGCGCCTCGCCGGTGCGCGCGAACACGCAGTAGAAGTCCGCGATGCCGGCGTTGGAGATCCAGGTCTTGCAGCCGTCGAGTACCCAGTGCGGGCCGTCGCGCCGCGCGGTGGTCGCGATCGCTGCCACGTCGGAGCCGGCGTCGGGCTCCGACAGCGCGAACGCCGCCAGGCTGCTTCCGGCCACCACGCCGGGCAGATAGCGGCGCTGTTGTGCCTCGGTGCCCGCCAGCGTGATCGATCCGCTGCCCAGCCCCTGCATCGCGAAGGCGAAATCGGCCAGTCCCGAGTGCCAGGCGAGCGTTTCGCGCGCCACGCACAGCGAGCGCGTGTCGATGACATCGAACGCGCCGCCCCAGGCCCTGGCCGCGCAGTAGCGCAGCCAACCGGCGCTGCCCAGGTCGGCCACCAGTCGCCGGCAGGCTGCGTCGACGTCGGTCCCGTGCTCGCCGCCGAGCCGCGCCGCGGCCCAGGCGTCGAGCGTGTGTGCCTGTTCGCGATGAGCGTCATCGAAGAAGGGCCAGGCGAGATGGCTGCGGTCGGGCATCGATGTCTCCAGCGGCGGGTGGCTGCGGGCGTGATCCTGGCGCGCCGCGACGAGGTCGGGCGCCACGCTTGCTTTCTGCGGGAACCCGCTCTACGATACTGAATGAGCGTTCATTCAGTCAAGTCCGGCCGTACGTGCCCGTCACGTGCCGGTGCGGGCCGTCCCGCTCCACCTCGCAACGATCCAGGAGATTGCAGCATGTACCAGCTCAAAGCGGCCGAGTGGCGTCCCCAGCACTTCAAGTGGGAAGTGCGCGACAACGTGGCGATCGTCACGCTGAACCGGCCCGAGCGCAAGAATCCGCTCACTTTCGACAGCTATGCCGAACTGCGCGACACCTTTCACCGGCTGCAGTACGCCGAGGACGTGCGCGCCGTCGTGATCACCGGCGAAGGGGGCAATTTCTGCTCCGGCGGCGACGTGCACGAGATCATCGGTCCGCTCACGAAGATGGACATGAACGGGTTGCTGACGTTCACCCGCATGACCGGCAACCTGGTGAAGGAGATGCGCACCTGCCCGCAGCCGATCATCGCGGCGGTCGACGGCGTCTGCGCGGGCGCCGGCGCGATCCTGTCGATGGCCTCGGACATGCGCTACGGGACCCCCGAAACGAAGACCGCGTTCCTGTTCGTGCGAGTGGGGCTGGCCGGTTGCGACATGGGTGCCTGCGCGATCCTGCCGCGCATCATCGGCCACGGGCGCGCGAGCGAACTGCTCTACACCGGGCGCACGATGAGCGCCGACGAGGGCAAGGCCTGGGGCTACTTCAACGACGTGGTGCCGCGCGGGCAGGTGCTGCAGAAGGCGCTCGACGTGGCGAACTCGCTCGCCACCGGGCCGGCGTTCGCGCACTTCATGACGAAGAAGTGCCTGCATCAGGAGTGGAACCAGACCATCGAGCAGGCGCTCGAAACGGAAGCCGAGGCGCAGGCGATCTGCATGCAGACGCAGGACTTCACCCGTGCCTACAACGCCTTCGTGGCGAAGGAAAAGCCGAAGTTCGAGGGCAATTGAAGCACGGCGGCCCCGGGACAGCCCGATGAGTTCGCCCGAGCACGTCGCCAGCGCGGTCAGCGATCCGAAGCTCGTCGAGGAGCGGCGCGCCGGCATCCTCGATGCGGCGGTGAGCCTGTTCGCCGAGCACGGTTACTACGTCACGACGATCCAGCAGATCGCGAAGGCGAGCGGCGTGAGCATCGGGCTGATCTACCAGTACTTCGGCGACAAGGACGACATCCTGTTCCTGTCGCTGCGGCGCGTGCTCGATCGCTACGAGACCGAGATTCCCGCGCGGCTCGACGGCGTCGGGCACCCGGTCGACCGGCTGTGCACCGCGGTCTGGGCCTACTGCGCGATCGTCGACGAACTGCGCCAGGCCGCGGTGCTCACTTATCGTTCGACCGGCTCGCTGCGCGCCGATCGCCGCGCGCTGATCCAGCAGGCCGAATTGCGCACCAACCGGCTGCTCGAGCGCTGCGTGCGCGCGTGCGTCGACAGCGGCTTCATGCGCCCGATCGACGAGTTCCTGCTCGTCTACCAGCTGGTGATGTTCTGCCACGCCTGGGCGCTCAAGCACTGGGCGATGCGCGAGCGCTTCGACCTCGCCGGGTACGTGTCGAAAGGCATCGCGCTGCTGGTCGAACCGTTTCTCACCGGACGCGGCAAGACCGCGCTCGCCGCGCTGCGCCGGCGCAGCCGCGACTTCTCCGCGGCGCCGGCGCCGGCGCAGCGCAGCGCGGCGAGCGGCGCCGCGCTGCCCGCCGATTCACCCCGAGAGGCAAGCTGATGGCGAACGATCAGTCGAACGAGAAGGCTTGCGGATCCGACCGCGTCGCGGCCGAAGCCGCGGAGCCGATCACGCTCACCATCGACGGCGGCATCGCCGTCGCGACGCTGTGCAGGCCGCCGGTGAACGCCATCGACGACGCCTGGGTCGGGCGGCTGAACCGGGTGCTCGACGCGGTCGAGGCCGACGAGCAGGTGCGCGTGCTGTGGATGCGCAGCGGGCAGCGTGTCTTTTGCGCCGGCGCCGACCTGGACTTCATGCGTCAGCGCTTCGCCACCGCCGAGGGACGCCGCGCGATGGTCGATTTCACGCGGCGGCTGCAGCAGGTGTATGCGCGCATCGAGCGCAGCCCCCGCGTGTCGCTGGCCGAGATCGGCGGGCCGGCGCTCGGTGGCGGTTTCGAGCTGGCGCTGGCCTGCGACCTGCGGGTGGTGGCCGACGAGGCGCGGCTCGGCCTGCCCGAAGCGCGCCTCGGCCTGCTGCCCGCGGCCGGAGGCACGCAACGGATGACGCGCGTCTGCGGCGAAGCGATCGCGCGCCGGCTGATTCTCGGTGCCGAAGTCGTGCCGGGCGTCGAGGCGACCGGGCTCGGGCTGGCGCAGTGGCATGCGCCGGCGGCGCAGTTGCGCACGCTGGCCGGAGAAATCGCCGCGCGCATCGCCGCGCTGCCGGTTGCCGCGCTGCGCGAGAGCAAGCGCTGCATCGGGGCGGCGCTCGACGCGCGCGTGGACGGCTACGAGGCCGAGCTCGAAGGCAGCGGCGCGCTGCTGGCGCTGCACGAGACGCAGGAGCGGGTGCGGCGCTTTCTGGAACGTGACGCGCCCTGAGCCGCACGCGAGCCTGCCGGGGCCCGCATTGCCCGGGTTCGTGCCGCGGCCGCGGGAGCCGGCGGGGGACGGCATCCATTAAGATCGTACGCTTCACCACGAGCCTCCGGATGCAGCCCGCCGCATGAGCACGAACTTCTCCGAATTCGAACGCGCCCGCAAAGTCCTCGTAGGCGGCGTCAACTCGGCGGTGCGCGCGTTTCGCGCCGTCGGTGGCACGCCGCGCTTCATCGATCGCGCCGAGGGTGCCTTCCTGTGGGACGTCGAGGGCCGGCGTTACATCGACTACCTCGGCTCCTGGGGTCCGATGATCGCCGGCCATGCCCATCCGCGCGTGCTCGCGGCGGTCGAGCGCGCGGCACGCCACGGCCTGTCGTTCGGCGCGCCCAACGTGATGGAGAGCGAGCTGGCCGAGCGCATCTGTGCGCTGTTCCCGCAGGTCGAGCGCGTGCGCTTCACCAGTTCGGGCACCGAGGCCGCGATGTCGGCGTTGCGCCTGGCGCGCGGCTACACGCGGCGCGACGCGATCATCAAGTTCGAGGGCTGCTACCACGGCACGGCCGACAGCCTGCTGGTGAAGGCGGGCTCCGGCGCCCTGGCCTTCGGCACGCCCAGTTCGGCCGGCGTGCCCGACGATCTGGCGCGCCACACGCTGGTTGCCCAGTACAACGATCTGGGCAGCGTCGAGGCGCTGTTCGCCGCGCACGGCGAACGCATTGCCTGCCTGATCGTCGAGCCGATGCCCGGCAACATGAATCTGATCCTGCCCGCTCCGGGTTTTCTCGCCGGGTTGCGCGATTTGTGCTCGAAACACGGGGCGCTGCTGGTGTTCGACGAGGTGATGTCGGGTTTTCGCGTGGCGCTGGGCGGTGCGCAGCAACGGGTCGGTGTGGTGCCCGACCTGTCGGTGTTCGGCAAGGTGATCGGCGGCGGCATGCCGGTGGGCGCGATCGGCGGCCCGGCGGCGGTCATGGAGCTGATGGCGCCGCTGGGTCCGGTCTACCAGGCGGGCACCCTGTCGGGCAATCCGATCGCGATGGCAGCGGGGCTGGCAACGCTGGACCTGATCGCCGAGCCTGGCTTCTTCGGGCGGCTCGACGCCGGCTGCGCGCGGCTCGTCGAAGGCTTGAACGCGGCGGCGCGCGAGGCAGGGGTGGCGTTTTGCGCGCAGCATTGCGGCGGGCTGGCCGGCCTGTACATGCTGGCGGCGCCGCCTGCGAGCTTCGCGCAGGTCCAGCAGCAGGACGTCGAGCGCTTCAAGCGCTTCTATCACCGGATGCTCGACGAGGGTGTCTACCTGCCACCGTCGCCGGTCGAGGCGTTCTTCTTCTCGGGCGCGCACGCCGATGCCGACGTCGACGCCACCATCGCGGCGGCGCGCCGCGCGCTGCACGCGCTCGCCTGATGGGGGAAGGCACCGCGGCGCGCAAGGCGCCCTCGTACCTGCCGGTGCTGCTGTTCGGCTGCGCGATCCTCGTGGTCTCCACCGGTGTGCGCTCGTCGTTCGGCCTGTTCCTGCCGGAGATGACCCAGGCGCGTGGCTGGTCGCGCGAGACCTTCTCGCTGGCGATCGCGCTGCAGAACCTGATGTGGGGGCTGGGTGGCTCGTTCCTCGGGGCGATGGCCGACAGGTACGGCTCGATGCGCACGCTGCTGCTGGGCGCGGTGCTCTACGTGGCGGGCTTCCTCGGCATGGCCTGGGCCGAGAGCGGCGCCGCGCTGTCACTGTCGGCGGGCGTGGTGATGGGCATTGCGATCGGCGGCACCTCGTTCGGCATCGTGCTGGCGACGCTCGGGCGCATCGTGCCTGCCGGCCAGCGCAGCTTCGCCTTCGGCGTCGGCGTGGCCGCCGGCTCGTTCGGCCAGTTCCTGTTTCTGCCGCTGGCCGGCAGGCTGATCGCCACGATCGGCTGGCAGGCGGCGCTGTTCGTGCACGCGGCGGTTGTCGCGGCGATCCTGCTGCTGGCGCTGGGCATGCGCGGCGAGCACGAGGCGGCGGCGCGCGCCGGGCCGCTGCGCCTGGCCGACGCATTGCGCGGTGCGCTCGCCGACCGCAGTTTCCACCTGATCTTCTGGGGCTACTTCGTCTGCGGATTGCAGGTGGTATTCATCCAGCTGCACCTGCCGGCCTACCTGCTCGACAAGGGCATGTCGGCCAACATCGGCGCCGCCGCGGTCGCGCTGATCGGCCTGTTCAACGTGGCGGGCTCGTTCGCCTCGGGAGTGCTCGGGCAGACGTTGTCGCGCAAATGGCTGCTGGCAGGGATCTACGTCGCGCGCTCGGTGGTGATTGGCCTGTTCCTGCTGGCGCCGCTCAGCCCGCTGTCGGTGTACCTGTTCAGCGCCGCGATCGGTCTGCTGTGGCTGTCCACGGTGCCGCTCACCAATGCGCTGGTGGGCCAGCGCTGGGGCGTGCAGTACCTCGGCCTGCTCGGCGGCGTGGTGTTCTTCGGCCACCAGATCGGAAGTTTCCTGGGTGCCTGGCTCGGCGGCAGGTTTTTCGACCTGTTCGGCAACTACGACTACGCCTGGGCGATGATCATCGCCTTCGGCATGTTCGCTGCCCTGGTGCACGCGCCGATCGACCAGCGTCCGCTCGGCGCGCCGCGCGCCGCCCAGCCCGCCCGCGCCTGAGGCGGACGCGTCGGCACCGGCGCCGGTGCCGGGCGCTGCCACTTCGAGCGCTCTCGCTTCGAATCGATGCGTTTTCGCTTGTGGAACGCGTTCCACGAGGCAAAACGCTACATTTCGAAGCGAATGCCAGGAGCGCGATCGCAAGAAGCGGGCGCGGCGACGGCCTCAGGGACGCTCGAAGATCGCGGCGATGCCCTGGCCGCCGCCGATGCACATCGTGGCCAGCGCACGGCGCGCGCCGGTGCGCTGCAGTTCGTACAGGGCCTTCACCGTGATCAGCGCGCCGGTTGCGCCCACCGGGTGACCGATCGAGATGCCCGAGCCGTTCGGGTTCACCCGTGCCGGGTCGAGATCGAGCTGGCGCGTCACCGCCAGCGCCTGCGCTGCGAACGCCTCGTTGGCCTCGATCACGTCGATCCCGTGCGCCTTCAACCCGGCACGCTCGAGCGCCTTGCGCGAGGCCGGCACCGGGCCGATTCCCATGAAGGCCGGATCGACGCCGGCGTGCGCGTACGCAACCAGCCGCGCCAGCGGCGCCAGGCCGCGTGCTTCGGCCGCGCGCCGCTCCATCAGCACCAGCGCGGCCGCGCCGTCGTTGATGCCCGAGGCGTTGCCCGGCGTCACCGTGCCGTTTTCCTTCACGAACACCGGTGCGAGCTTGCGCATGCCTTCGATCGTCGCGTCGTGGCGGATGTGCTCGTCGGTGGCGAAGACGGTCGTGCCCTTGCGCGACTTCATCTCGATCGGCAGGATCTGCGAAGTGAACCGCCCCTCGCGGGTGGCCAGCGACGCGCGGCGGTGGCTCTCGACGGCGAGCGCGTCCTGGTCTTCGCGCGAGATGCCCCACTTCTTCGCCACGTTCTCGGCGGTTACGCCCATGTGGATGTTCTGGAACGGGTCGTGCAGCGCGCCGGTCATCATGTCGATGACGCGCGCATCGCCCATCCGCGCGCCCCAGCGCGCCGCAGGCATCGAGTAGGGGCCGCGGCTCATCACCTCGGCGCCGCCGGCCACTGCTGCATCGGCGTCGCCCAGCAGGATCGCCTGCGCGGCCGAGACGATGGCCTGCATCCCCGACCCGCACAGCCGGTTCAGCGTCAACGCCGGCACTTCCTGCGACAGGCCGCCTTCGAGCGCGGCCACACGCGCGAGGTACATGTCGCGCGGCTCGGTGTTGATCACGTGGCCGAACACGACGTGGTGGATGTCGGCGGCGCCCAGCCCCGCGCGGGCGACCGCCTCGCACACCACCATCGCGCCCAGTTGGGTGGGCGAATGGTCTTTCAGGCTGCCGCCGAAGGTTCCCACTGCGGTGCGCACGGCGCTGACGACGACGACTTCACGGTTCATGGCGAAAACCTCCTGTCGAGTGCCCGGTGGCCAGAGCGGCCCGGGCGATGGATCGATACGGCCACGCGATCAATGCAGGACGGCGGCGCCGGGCAGGCGCCGCACTCGTCCGCGGAACAGCGTCTGCAGCACGCGTCGGGTGCCGAGGTTGATCATCGTCTGGCCGATCGAATGCGCTTCGTCGGGGGCGATGTCCAGCGTGACGTCCGCGCCGGCGGCGCTCAACCCACGCCAGGCGCGCTCGGCGTGCACCGCCGGCACGAGGCTGTCGAACTCGCCGTGCAGCAGATGGATCGTCGGCGCGATGCGTTCGTGCGGCGCGACCGGCCGCGCCAGCTGGCCGGCGTACGAGACGACGATCGACGCCAGCCCTGCGTGCGAGCGGGCGAGCTCGAGCGCCAGGGTGGCGCCCTGCGAGAAGCCCACCACGGCCGTGCGCGCGCCGTCGAGGCCGGTGGCGTGCTGCAGCGCTTCGAGCCGCTGCGCCACGATCGCGCAGGCGCCCTGGATCCGCGGCTGTCGATCGGCTGATACGCCGCGGCTGTCGAACCAGTCCTTGCCCCGATGCAGCGCGCTGCCGCGCAGCGCCTCGAGGATGGCGACCGTGGCCCCGGGGAACTTCAGCTGCCAGGCCCGTGCAACCGGTGCGAAGATCCCGGGGCTCGATCCGGCACCGTGCAGGAACGCGAGCAGGCGACGTGGCGCCTGCGCCGACAGCGGCGGCAGCTCCAGCCACAAAGGTCCGGCCTGCGGCTTCACGGGCTGCGCCTGCGGCTACAGGAACCGTGAGCCGGCCCACCAGCCGAGTGCCGCCATGGCGGCCGAGGCCGGAATGGTGAGAATCCAGGCCCAGACGATGTTGCCCGCCAGCCCCCAGCGCACCGCCGAGAATTTCTGCGATGAGCCGACGCCGACGATGGCACCGGTGATCGTGTGCGTGGTCGACACCGGAATGCCGAAGCTGGAGGCGATGAACAGCGTGATCGCTCCGCCGGCTTCGGCGCAGAATCCGCCCACCGGCTTGAGCTTGGTGATCTTCTGTCCCATGGTCTTGACGATACGCCAGCCGCCGAACAGCGTGCCCAGGCCGATCGCGAGGTAGCACGACAGCACCACCCAGTAGGGCGGATGGTGCTCGGCGGCCGAACTGGCGCCGGCGGCGATCAGCAGCAGCCAGATGATGCCCATCGTCTTCTGCGCGTCGTTGCTGCCGTGGCCGATGCTGTAGAGCGCCGACGACACCAGCTGCAGCCGCCGGAACCAGCGATCGGTGCCGCGTGGCGTCGAGCGGAAGAACGCCCACGACACGCCCAGCATCAGCGCCGAGCCGAGCACGAAGCCGAGCGTGGGCGAGATGACGATGAACAGCGCCACCTTGCCGATGCCGCTGCCCAGCAGCGAGCCGGTGCCCGACTTGGCGATCGTCGCCCCGATCAGCCCGCCGATCAGCGCGTGCGAAGAGCTCGACGGGATGCCGAAGCGCCAGGTGATCACGTTCCAGGCGAGCGCGCCCGCGAGCGCGCCGAAGATCACCACGTGATCGACCACCACGGGATCCACGATGCCCTTGCCGACGGTCGCCGCCACCTTCAGCTCGAACATGAACAGCGCCAGGAAATTGAAGGTCGCCGCCCACGCCACCGCCTGGTACGGCTTGAGCACGCCGGTCGAGACGATCGTGGCGATCGAGTTCGCCGCGTCGTGAAAGCCGTTCATGAAATCGAACATCAGCGCCAGCGCGACTAGGCACGCGAGCACCGTGAAGCTGATCTGCAGCGAGGTCATGCGTTTTCGAGCACGACGCCCTCGATCACGTTGGCGACGTCCTCGCACTTGTCGGACACCGCCTCGAGCAGTTCGTAGATGGCCTTGAGCTTGATCAGCTGGCGCACGTCGCTCTCGTCGCGGAACAGCTTCGACATCGCCGAGCGCATCACCCGGTCGGCATCGGATTCGAGCCGGTCGATCTCGGTGCACAGCTTCAGGATCGCCTCGGCGTTCTCCATGCTGTCGAGCAGGTTCACCGCGGCCTTGACGCGGTCGCAGCACATCTCGTTGATTTCGGCGAGTTGCTGGGCTTCCGGCGAGATGCGCTGCAGGTCGTAGAGCATCGCCGACTCGGCCACGTCCTGGATCAGGTCGAGGATGTCGTCCATCTTCGTGATCAGGCTGTGGATGTCGTCGCGGTCGAACGGCGTGATGAAGGTCTTGTGCAGCAGCGTCACCGTCTCGTGCGTGACCTTGTCGGCGTCCTTCTCGGCGCGGTCGATGGCGTCGATGTGCTGGCGGCGCGCCGCGATGTCGCCGTAGTCGGTCATCAGCCGCGCCAGTTCGTGGCTGCCGGCGGCGATGTGTTGGGCGTGCTGGTCGAACAGTTCGAAGAAATTGCCCTCGCGGGGCATCAGGCGTCCGAACATGCGGAGTTCCCGGGCGGTTGGGTGCCCGGCCGGACGGGAGCGGCGGGCGCAGGAAACGCGCTGCGAAGGGTAACAGAAATGCGCGGCTTCGCAGGCGCTTCTCAGGGGCGCGCGCCACCGCGGCGACGCGCTGCAGGGGCTCCGCGGGCTGCAGCGGGTGCCGGGGTCTTGAAGCGATGGTCGCAGAGGTCGGCGATCGGGCAGCGCCAGCATTCGGGTCTGGGCGCCTTGCAGATGTAGCGGCCGTGCAGGATCAGCCAGTGGTGGCAGTCGTGCAGGTATTGCCGTGGCACGAAGCGCATCAGGCGGTGCTCGACTTCCAGCGGCGTGCGCCCGGTGGCCAGTCCGGTGCGGTTGGCCACGCGGAAGACGTGCGTGTCCACCGCGATGACCGGCTCGCCGAACGCGACGTTGAGTACCACGTTGGCCGTCTTGCGTCCGACCCCGGGCAGGCGTTCGAGTGCCTCGCGGGTGCGCGGCACCTCGCCGCCGTGCGCAGCCAGGAGGATCACGCAGGTCTGCACGATGTGCTTCGCCTTCGAACGGTACAACCCGATCGTGTGCACGTATTCGGCCAGCCCCTCGACGCCCAGGGCGGTGATGGCCGCGGGGGTGCGGGCAACCCGGAACAGTTCGCGCGTCGCCAGGTTGACGCTGCGATCGGTGGCCTGCGCCGACAGGATCACCGCGACCAGCAGCTCGAACGGCGTGCCGAATTCGAGCTCCGTGGCCGGCCTGGGGTTCAGCGCCTTCAGGCGGGCGAAGATCGCGGCGCGCCGTGCCGGATTCAACGGCGCCCCCCGGCGCCGGCGCGCTCGCGCGCGCGCCGCAGCGCCGCCTCGATCACCGCGTGCCTGCGCTCGTCGTGCCGCGTCTCGCACCGGGCGAGGCGTTCACGCCGCGCGTCGTGGCGTGCGCGCG
>JAJTYR010000038.1 GCA_021463505.1 Burkholderiaceae bacterium
GCGGCCGCGCGCGCCGCGGCCGGCGACGCGGCGGTGTCGGCCGCGCCGTTCGGCAGCGCATTGATCACCACGATCTCGTGGATGTACATCCGGATGATGGGTGCCTCGGGCATCCGCAAGGCCTCCGAGGTGGCGATCCTGAACGCCAACTACGTGGCGCAGCGGCTCGCACCGTACTTCCCGGTGCTCTATCGCGGCCAGAACGACGAGGTCGCGCACGAGTGCATCCTCGACATGCGCCACCTCAGGGCCGACTACGGCGTGAGCGCCGAAGACGTGGCCAAGCGCCTGATGGACTACGGCTTTCACGCGCCGACGCTGTCGTTCCCGGTGCCCGACACGCTGATGGTCGAGCCGACCGAGTCCGAGTCGAAGCCGGAGCTCGACCGCTTCTGCGAGGCGATGGTGGCGATCCACGGCGAACTGCAGCGCATCGCGTCGGGCGAATTCGACCGCGACGACAATCCGCTGAAGGGCGCGCCGCACACCGCCACCGAGATCGCCGGCGAGTGGACGCACCGCTACAGCCGCGAGGAGGCGGCGTTCCCGCTGCCCTGGGTGCGCGAGGCGAAATTCTGGCCGAGCGTCAAGCGCATCGACAACGCCGCGGGCGACCGGCACCTGGTCTGCACCTGCCCGCCGGTGACCGACGGCGCCGACGAAGGGAGCACGCGATGAGCCAACCCGCGAACGAAAGCCTGCGGCGCATTCCGCTGCATGCGCTGCATGCGGAGCACGGCGCGAAGTTCGGCGCCTTCGCCGGCCACGAGATGCCGATCCAGTATCCGGCCGGGCTGAAGGCCGAACACCTGCACACGCGCGAGCGTGCCAGCCTGTTCGACGTTTCGCACATGGGCCAGTTGCACATCCGCGCGGCCGACGGCCTTCCGGCAACGCTGCATGCCCAGCTGGAAGCGGCGTTGCCGGTCGACTTCGAAGGCTGGGCGCATGCCGTGCAGCGCTATTCGCTGCTGCTGAACGCGCGCGGCGGCATCGAGGACGATCTGATGCTGGTGCACCTGGTCGACGGCGCGCGCGCGCAAGTGCGCATGGTGGTCAATGCCGGCAACCGCGACGCCGACCTGCGCCAGCTGCGCGACCACTGCCCGAAGCTGCAGATCGAGTGGGTGGACGCGGCGCTGATCGCACTGCAGGGTCCGGCTGCCGAAGCAGCGCTCGCCACGCTCGATCCGGCCGCGGCGTCGCTGCGCTTCATGCGGGCGGCGACGCTGCGGCTGCTCGGCACCGACTGCTTCGCCACCCGTTCCGGCTACACTGGCGAGGACGGCTACGAGATTTCGCTGCCACTCGCGCAGGCCGAGGCGATCGTGCGACGGCTGCTCGCCGATCCGGCGGTGCAGCTGGCCGGACTGGGCGCACGCGACACGTTGCGGCTCGAGGCCGGTCTGCCGCTGCACGGCAGCGACATCGACGCCACGACCTCGCCGGTGGAGTCGGGCCTGGCTTTCGCGATCCCGAAGTCGCGGCGCGCCGGCGGCACGAAGGCCGGCGGCTTTCCGGGCGCCGCGACGATCCTCACGCAACTCGCCGAAGGCACGCCGCGCCGGCTGGCCGGCCTGGTGTCGCACGAGACCGTGCCGATCCGCGCGCACGCGGCGATCGTCACGCCCGACGACCGCGTCGTGGGCGAAGTCACCAGCGGAACCGTCTCGCCGACGCTCGGCCACCCGGTGATGCTGGCCCGCGTGGAGCGCGGCGCGCTCGACGAGGCCGCGCGCGCACCGCTGCGCGCCGCGGTGCGCGAGCGCCGCCCGGCCGTGACACCGGCGCCGCTGCCGTTCGTGCCCAAGCGCTACAAGCGCTGACCGCGAACGCATCCTCGGGGTTTCCCCTCGACGCCGCCGATCGGCCTTGTGCGTAGACTCGTGCGATCGTCCAGGAGGAGGATTCCCGACATGAAGACGATCCGTCTTGCCGCCCTGTTCGCGGCGGCCGCGCTGCTCGCCCCGTCGCTGGCCTCGGCCGGCCCGACACTCGACACGATCAGGCAGAGGGGCGCGCTGCGCTGCGGCGTGAACAGCGGCCTGCTCGGTTTTTCGGCCCCCGACAGCCAGGGCGTCTGGCACGGCATCGACGTCGACTTCTGCCGCGCGGTGGCCGCGGTGATCCTGGGCGACGCGAACAAGGTGCAGTTCGTGCCGACCAACACGCAGAACCGCTTCACCACGCTGCAGTCGGGCGAAGTCGACATCCTGTCGCGCAACACCACCTGGACGGCGAGCCGCGACGCCACGCTCGGCGCGGTCTTCGCCGGCACGATCTTCTACGACGGCCAGGGGTTCATGATCAGGAAGTCGGCCAACGTAAAGAGCGCCACGCAACTGAACGGCGCCACCATCTGCGTGCAGCCGGGCACGACCACCGAGCTGAATCTCAGCGATTACTTCCGCACGAAGAAGATGAACTTCCGGCCGGTGGTGGTCAACGAGCTGCAGCAGGTGGAGCAGGCGTTCTTCTCGGGTCGCTGCGACGTGTTCACCACCGACATCTCGGGGCTGGCGGCCACGCGGCTGAAGGCGGCGAACAAGGATGACTACGTGATCCTGCCCGAGGCGATCTCCAAGGAGCCGCTGGGCCCGCTGGTGCGCCGCGGCGACTGGGAGTACCTCACGATCGTCAAGTGGACGCTGTTCGGGCTGATCGAGGCCGAGGAGTACGGGGTCGCCTCGACCAACGTCGACCGGCTCAAGGCCGAGAGCAAGGAGCCGCCGATCCAGCGGCTGGTGGGCGCCTCGGGCGACATCGGCAAGGGGCTGGGGCTGGACAACGACTGGCTGGTGCGCGCGATCAAGGCCGTGGGCAACTACGGCGAGATGTACCAGCGCAACATCGCCCCGATCGGCATCGCGCGCGGCGTCAACGCGCAGTGGCGCGACGGCGGCCTGATGTACGCGCCGCCGATCCGCTGAGCGCAGGCGCCGCCGCGCCCGGGGCCGGTTCAGCGGTTCACCCAACGGACGACCCCGCGGCACGCGCTCATCGGGCGGATCGCAGATGTTCGCGAGCGAGCGCGTCCGCGGCGTTCTCTACCAGCTGCTGCTGCTGGCGGGCGTCGTCGCCGTCGGCTGGTTCCTGGTCGCCAACACGCTGCACAACCTGTCGACGCGCCAGATCCAGGTCGGCTTCGGCTTCCTGTCGCGCGAAGCCGGCTTCGAGATCGCCGAGTCGACCATCGCCTTCGACCCGTCGAACACCTACGGCCGCGCGTTCCTGGTCGGACTGCTGAACACGCTGTGGGTGTCGGCGCTGGGCATCGTCGCCGCCACGGTCCTCGGCACGCTGATCGGCATCGCCCGGCTGTCCGGCAACTGGCTGGTGGCGCGGCTGGCTTCCGGGTACGTCGAGTTCATGCGCAACATCCCGCTGTTGCTGCAGTTGTTCGTCTGGTACGGCCTGATCACCGAACTGCTGCCGCCGGTGCGCGAAGCGATCGCCTTCGGTGATCTGGCGTTCCTGAGCCAGCGCGGCCTGCGCTACGCATGGCCGCTGGCCGCGCCAGGCTGGAGCGCCGCGGGCTGGGCAGTCGTTGCCGCGGTCGCGCTGGCGCTCGCCTGGCGTGCGCTCGCGGCGCGCCACCAGCGCGCGACCGGCGCGCAGTGGCCGGTGCTGTGGCCCTCGGTGGCGCTGCTGCTCGTGCTGCCGGCGGCTGCGTGGCTGGCCGGCGGCGCGCCCACCGCGCTCGACCTGCCGCTCCTCGGCGGTTTCGACTTCCAGGGCGGGCGATCGCTGTCGCCGGAATTCATCGCGCTGGTGGTCGGCTTGTCCACCTACACGGCAGCCTTCGTCGCCGAAGTGGTGCGCGGCGGCATCCTGTCGGTGCCGCACGGACAGACCGAGGCAGCCATGGCACTCGGGCTGCAACCTGGCCAGCGCCTGCGCATGGTGACGATGCCGCAGGCACTGCGCGTGATCATCCCGCCGCTCACCAACCAGTACCTGAACCTGACCAAGAACTCGTCGCTGGCGGTGGCGATCGGCTATCCGGACCTGGTGGCAGTGGCCAACACGACGATGAACCAGACCGGCCAGGCGATCGAGGCCATCGCCATCCTGATGGCGGTCTACCTGGCGATCAGTCTGGCGATCTCGCTGCTGATGAACGCATACGCGGCGCGTACGCGCCTGGTCGAGCGGTAGGGGTCGGCGTTGAACCGGGCCCGCACCATCACCTGGATCCGCGCCAGCCTGTTCTCGTCGCCGGCCAACGCCGTCACGACGATCGTGATGCTGGCCCTGCTCGGCTGGGCGCTGCCGCCGGCGCTGCGCTGGCTGGTCTTCGACGCCGTCTGGGGCCACGCCCCGGCATCGGCCTGCGATGCCGTGCGCGGCCAGGGCGCCTGCTGGGCAGTGGTCGTCGAGAAGTTCCGCTTCATGCTGTTCGCCGTCTATCCGTACGACCAGCAGTGGCGGCCGGCGATCGTGATCGTCGTGTTGTGCGCGCTGCTGCTGGTGTCGGCGATGCCGCGCGCCTGGCGGGCCTGGCTCGTGGGGGTCTGGGCATCGGGCATTGCAGTCTCGTTCTGGCTGATGGGTGGCGGCGCCGGCCTCGCGCCGGTGCGCACCGAGCAGTGGGGCGGCCTGCCGGTGACGCTGATCCTGGCGATCTTCGGCGTGGCGTTCGCGTTTCCGCTGGGCGTGCTGCTCGCGCTGGGCCGGCGTTCGCGGTTGCCGATCGTGCGCTCGCTGGCGGTGATCTACATCGAGGTGATCCGCGGCGTGCCGTTGATCACCGTGCTCTTCATGGCGTCGGTGATGTTCGCGCTGTTCCTGCCCGAGGGCCTGCGCATCGAGCAGTTGCTGCGCGCGCAGATCGCGATCATCCTGTTCGTCGCCGCCTACCTCGCCGAGGCGGTGCGCGGCGGGCTGCAGGCGGTGCCGCGCGGCCAGTACGAGGCTGCCGAGGCGCTCGGCCTGCCATACTGGAAGTCGATGGCGCTGGTGATCCTGCCGCAGGCGCTGCGTGTGGCGATTCCGTCGATCGTCAACAGCTTCATCTCGCTGTTCAAGGACACTTCGCTGGTGGTGATCATCGCGATCTACGACTTCGCGTACGCGGTGAAGAAGTCGGTCGAAACCGATTTCGCCTGGAAGAAGTATTTCATCGAGGCGTTCCTGTTCTCGATCGTCGTCTACTGGGCCTTCTGTTTCGCGATGTCGAAGTACAGCCAGTGGCTCGAGCGCGGCCTCGCGCGCGGCGAGCGACACTGAGCGCACCCGGACCTGTTCACGCAGACCGCCCGCCTTCCTTCGGATCCCCGGAACCGCGCATGAGCGACTTCGCCCGCCCCGCCGCAGCGGTCTCCCGCGACGCCGCGGCACCCGGCGCACCCGCGATCCTGATCGAGGGCCTGAACAAGTGGTTCGGCGAGTTCCAGGTGCTGCGCAACGTCGACCTGCGCGTCGCCCGCGGCGAACGCATCGTGATCTGCGGACCCTCGGGCTCGGGAAAGTCGACGCTGATCCGCTGCATCAACCGGCTCGAACCCCACCAGCAGGGCCGCATCACGGTCAACGGCATCGAACTCGGCGACAACCTGAAGAGCATCGACAGGGTGCGCGCCACCGTCGGCATGGTGTTCCAGCACTTCAACCTGTTCCCGCACCTGACGGTGCTGCAGAACTGCACGCTGGCGCCGGTCTGGGTGTTGAAGAAGCCGATGGCCGAGGCGCAGACGATCGCGATGCGCTATCTCGAACGCGTGCACATCGCCGAACTGGCCGGCAAGTACCCCGGACAGATCTCCGGCGGCCAGCAGCAGCGCGTGGCGATCGCGCGCGCGCTGTGCATGAACCCGTCGATCATGCTGTTCGACGAACCGACCTCGGCGCTCGACCCCGAGATGGTCAAGGAGGTGCTCGACACGATGATCATGCTGGCCGGCGAAGGCATGACGATGCTGTGCGTCACCCACGAGATGGGCTTCGCCCGGGCGGTGGCCGACCGCGTGATCTTCATGGACCGCGGCGAGATCGTCGAGGAGAACGACCCCGTGCGCTTCTTCGAAGCGCCGCAGAACGAGCGTACGAAGCAGTTCCTGAGCCGGATCCTGCACCGCTGAACCGCGGCGTGCACCCTATCGCCAGATACGCCGTACGCCGTACTTCCGGAATACCGGGTCGGCCGTGACGATCGGCACGGCCTCTTCGAGCGCCTGGGCAACGAGCAGACGGTCGAACGGGTCGCCATGATGCCTTTCGAGCGTCTCGATGCGGTCGACGTGCGCGATCCCGATGTCGAGCATCCTGAAGCCGTTGGCGGCCACGTGCTCGACGAGGTACCGCCTGGCCGGCACCGCGAGCCTCAACTTGCCCAGAGCCACCTTGATCGCGATTTCCCACGCGCTCGCCATGCTCAACAGACATTCGGTATCCGGATCGGCGATCACGGCGCGTGGCCTCGCGGGCAGCGAGCGATCGCCCTCGACCCACCACAGGAACGCGTGCGTGTCGAGAAGGACTCGCTTCGCTGCCGTGCCTTCGTGCCGTGCCTGCGCCGTCGCACCCGCGCCGGCCGTGACTTGCGGCACCGCGGGCGCGCAGATTCACGTCCGGAAGATCTTCCCCGGGTTCATGATGTTTTCGGGGTCGAGTGCACGCTTGATCCGGCGCATCAGGTCGAGCGCGTCGTCACCGGCCTCCTCTTCGAGGAAGCCGATCTTGTGCAGGCCCACGCCGTGCTCGCCGGTGCAGGTGCCGTCCATCGACAGCGCCAGGCGCACGATCGCGTCGTTCAGGCGCTCGGCCTCGGCCATCTCGCGCTCGTCGTCCGGGTCGATCACCAGCATCGCGTGGAAGTTGCCGTCGCCGACGTGGCCGACGATCATCGTGGGGAACTTCGCGGTGTCGAGGATGCGCTGCGTGCCGGTGATCGAATCGCTCAGCCGCGAGATCGGCACGCAGGTGTCGGTCGTGATCGCGCGGCCGCCGGGACGCATCTGGATTCCGGCGAAATACGCGTTGTGGCGGGCAGTCCAGAGCCGCGTGCGGTCTTCGGGGCGCGTGGCCCATTCGAAGTCCTGCCCGCCGTGCTCGCGCGTGATCTGCTGCGCAGTCTCGGCCTGCTCCTTCACCGACGACTCGCTGCCGTGGAACTCGAAGAACAGCGTCGGCGCCTCGCGCAGCGTGGTGTGGCTGTGGGCGTTGATCGCGCGGATCGCGTGCTCGCAGACGTACTCGCAGCGCGCCACCGGCACGCCGAGCTGGATGACCTGGATCACCGCGGCGATCGCCTGCGCCAGGCTCGGGAAACTCACCACCGCCGCCGAGAGCGCCTCGGGCACCGGGTACAGGCGCACCGTCACCTCGGTGATCACGCCGAGCGTGCCCTCCGAGCCGACATAGAGCCGCGTGAGGTCGTAGCCGGCCGACGACTTCTTCGCGCGGCGCGCGGTGCGCACCGCCTTGCCTTCGGCGGTGACCACGGTGAGGCCGAGCACGTTCTCCTTCATCGTGCCGTAGCGCACCGCATTCGTGCCCGAGGCGCGCGTGGCCGCCATGCCGCCGAGGGTCGCATCGGCGCCCGGGTCGATCGGAAAGAACAGCCCGGTGGACTTCAGTTCCTCGTTGAGCTGCTTGCGGGTGACGCCCGCCTGCACCGTGGCCGTCAGGTCCTCGGCATCGATCGCCAGCACGCGGTTCATCTTCGAGACGTCGATCGACACGCCGCCTTGCACCGCGAGCAGATGCCCTTCGAGCGACGAGCCGACCCCATAGGGGATCACCGGCACCTTGTGTGCACGGCACTGCGCGACCACCTCGGCGACCTCCCCGGTGGAGTGCGCGAACACCACCGCGTCGGGCGGCGTGGGCGGAAACGGCGATTCGTCGCGCCCGTGGTGCTCGCGCACCGCGGCGGCAGTGCTGAAGCGCTCGCCGAAGCGCGCACGCAGTGCGCTCGCCAGAGTCTCGGGCAGCGGGCGCTTCAGGCCGGCGGGAAAGGCTTGCGGGTGGTTCATCGATGGCTCCGGGGTTCTGGCGATTCTAGACCGCTCGGGCGTGCGCGCCGGGACGAAACCGTGCTTCACGACGTCGGTAATCACCCCGGCGGTACACTGCGCCATCGCTTGCCCTCGACGGAGCCGCCCATGGGATTCAGACTGTCGAAGATTGCCACCCGCACGGGCGACGACGGTTCGACCGGCCTGGGCGACGGCAGCCGCACCGGCAAGGACAGCCGGCGCATCGACGCGATCGGCAGCGTGGACGAACTGAATTCCACGATCGGCCTGCTGCAGGTCGAAGCCCTGCCCGCAGGGGTGCGCAGCGCGCTCACCGACATCCAGCACGATCTGTTCGACCTTGGCGGCGAACTGTGCATTCCGGGTCTGGAGAACCTGCCGGAGAACCGCGTGGCGCGACTCGACGAGTTGCTCGACAAATACAACGCCGACCTGCCGCGGCTGCAGGAGTTCGTGCTCCCGGGAGGCTCGCGGCCGGCGGCACTGGCCCACGTAGCGCGCACCGTGTGCCGCCGGGCCGAGCGTGCGATCGTCGCGCTGGGGCGCGACGAGGCGATCCGGCCCGTCTGCCGGCAGTACGTGAACCGGTTGTCCGACCTGCTGTTCGTGCTGGCGCGCGTGCTCAACCGCGAGGCCGGCGTCGCCGACGTGATGTGGGAAAAGGGACGCCCGCGATAGGAGCCGGCCTACGTATCGCGCGCCGCTTCGAGGTAGCTCACCAGCTTGGCACTGGTCTGGCGCAGCCGCTCGGACAGCAACTGCACCAGCTTCAACAGGATCTTGTTGCCCAGCTTCGGCTCCTCGCCGAGCACCAGCATCAGCGAATCGCGGGTGAGCACCGCGATGCGGCTGTTCTCCAGCGTGACGCACGAGGCGAAGCGCGGCTCGCCGTCGAACATCGACATCTCGCCGAGCGAATGCCCGGAGTGCGCCACCGCGATCCGCGACGGATAGTTGTAGCGATTGCGGCGCAGCACGTCGACCATCCCCTGCATCAGCAGCATCATGAAGTCGCCCGCCTCGCCCTCGTTGATGACGGTGACGCCCGGCGCCGCTTCGTAGACGTACATGAACCCGCCGAGCTTGCGCGTCTCGTGGATGTCGAGCCCCGAGAACAGCGGCGTCTGGGCCATCAACCCGTGGATCTGCTCGGCAAATTCGCTGGCGCGCCCGACCGGGCGCAGGCCCAGCGCGAGCAGCCGCTCGTGCGGCGTGCGCCTGACCGGACCGGCCGCGGTCGCCGCTGCCTGGGGTGCGCTCGCACCCTTGACCGCTTCCATGGCTACCTCCCGTTTTTCGACGGTTATAGCACGCCGCCCGCACCATCCAGCGTACAGCGGGCGTCACGGCGGTCGCGCGTCGGCGTTTTCCCGACAGGTGGCGGGCCTGCGACGCGCCATCGTCTCATTCTTCGGCCTTCAACCGCCGGCTGCGCACCGCCTCGGCCAGTGCGTCCAGCACCTCGACCGTCTCGTCCCAGCCGATGCAGGCGTCGGTGATGCTCTGCCCATAGACCAGCGGCTTGCCCGGCACCAGATCCTGGCGTCCGGCCTGCAGGTGACTCTCGATCATCACGCCGCAGATGCGCGTGTCCCCCGCAGCCACCTGCGCGGCGATCGCTGCAGCGACCGAGGGCTGGTTCTCGGGTTTCTTCTGGCTGTTTCCGTGGCTCGCGTCGATCATCAGCCGGCACGCCAGGGCCGCCGCCGCCGCCTCGCGGCAGGCTGCCTCGACGCTGGCCGCATCGTAGTTCGGCTTGCGCCCGCCGCGCAGGATCATGTGACAGTCCTCGTTACCGTTGGTCGAAACGATCGCCGAGTGCCCGCCCTTGGTGACCGACAGGAAGTGGTGCGGCTGCGAGGCGGCCTTGATCGCATCGAGCGCGATCTTCAGGTTGCCATCGGTGCCGTTCTTGAAGCCGACCGGGCACGACAGCCCGGAGGCGAGTTCGCGATGCACCTGCGATTCGGTGGTGCGCGCGCCGATCGCCCCCCAGGCGATCAGATCGGCGATGTATTGCGGCGTGATCATGTCCAGGAACTCGGTGCCCGCCGGCAGGCCCAGTTCGTTGATGTCGAGCAGCAACTCGCGCGCGGTGCGCAGCCCCTTGTTGATGTCGAAACTGTCGTCCAGATCGGGATCGTTGATCAGCCCCTTCCACCCCACCGTGGTACGCGGTTTCTCGAAATAGACGCGCATCACGATCTCCAGGTCGGCGGCCAGACGCTCACGTTCGCTGCGCAGGCGCCCGGCGTACTCGCGCGCGGCCTGTGGATTGTGAATCGAGCAGGGCCCGACGATCACCACCAGCCGGTCGTCCATTGCGTGCAGCACGCGATGAATCGCCTGGCGCGTGACGTAGGTCGTGGCGGCGGCGCGCTCGCTGGTCGGAAACTCGCGCAGCAGGTGCGAGGGAGGCGCGAGCTCCTTGATCTCGCGGATTCGCAGGTCGTCGGTGGTGTGGCGCATGGTGGACAGGATTTCGCGGTGGGGGGGTCAAAAAAAAACCGCCGGACGGGGCCGGCGGCTTCATCGGATTCGGTTCGTGGCTTCAGGTCTGCGAACGCGCTCCCGACTCGTCCCGCCGGTGGCAGGAAAAGCCGAAGAAGTAAAAATGGAACGCGATGCGCTGCAACATGAACGCAGTGTACGGCCGGATCGGCGGGCCTGCAAGTCGGCGTCGGTCGGACAGTCTTTTCCATACCAGCGTGTGGCGGCCCACCGAAGATCCCGAAGTTGGGGCCCGATAACAAAGAATGCGAACCGGCTGCAGAAAAATCGTCGGTCGCCAACGGGCACTGGCGCAGTTTCCGGTGTTTCGCAGGGCCGCCTCTCGACTCACTCCGGCGGCGGTGGGCGCCCGTAAATCGGCGAACGCAGTCTCGGCGCGTGTTTCGGCGAAGGTGACCGAGCATTTCGGCGCAACGTGACCGTGGCCACGCATGGGCAGGCACAGCACCCGTCGGCGGAGCGTGTCATCGTCGGGCTCCACATGGTTTCCCGCAGCGCGCCAGCCACGCTTCCAAAGCCAGGGCAGCACCGACGCTGCCGCCGTTCCAGGGCCCGTGGGCACATTCAGCGGGTCTGGTCGGGGTTCGAGTGCCCGCCGACGCTGGTCGACGAACGGCGTCCGTGGCTCGGAACCATCACGCCCACCGAATGCCGACATCAAGAAGCGCTCGATCTCGTCGGCCGTGAGCCACAGTCCCGGGATCTCGTACTGCCTGGTATCGCTGCCTTGCTGCGGATCGAGTCGCCAGCCAGCCTGGTCGCCCACCCAGGCGATCGGCATGTTCAGGCCCTCGCGCAGGAAGGCGAGGTCGCGCCTGATCGTCGAGGCCGACACCTCGAACTCCCGCAGCATGCGTTCGCGCGTGACGCGGCGGTCCGACTGGCGACCCATGTTGCAGGGGACTGTGCGCCCGGAGCAATCGGGCCTGCGAGGCCCGCACTGGGCACGTTCCGGCGGATCGGGTAAAAGACGCCATCGGGAGGGCAATGCAATGCAGTTCGACAATCGTTGCGTGATGGTGACCGGCGCCTCGGGCAACCTCGGCCGCGCGGTGGAACGGGTCTTCGCAGCGCGCGGCGCGACGCTGGTGCTGGTGGGTTCGCGCGCCGAGCCGCTGCGGCGCGCGTTCGGCGACGGCGACGCGCGGCGCATGCTCGCGCCGGTGAACCTGCTCGACACAGCGGGCGTCGCGGCGATGGTCGGGGCGGCGCTCGCCCGCTTCGGGCGCATCGACGTGCTGTGCAACCTGGCCGGCGGGTTCCGGATGGGCACGTGTGCATACGAAACCGCCGACGACGACTGGAACGCCATGTTCGACCTGAACGTGCGCACGATGCTGCACGCGAGCGCCGCCGTGGTCCCGGGAATGATCGCGGCGGGCGGCGGACGCATCGTCAACGTCGGCGCCTTCGCGGCGCAAAAGGGCGTCGCCCGGATGGGCGCCTACGTCGCGGCGAAGGCGGCGGTGATGCGCATCACCGAGACGATGTCGGCGGAACTGCGCGACAGGGCGATCAACGTGAACTGCGTGCTGCCGACGATCATCGACACGCCGGAGAATCGTGCAGCGATGTCCGGCGCCGACCCGACCCGCTGGGTGGCGCCGGAGGACCTGGCGAACGTGATCGCGTACCTGGCCTCGGACGAGGCCCGCGCGGTGCATGGCGCTGCGTTGCCGGTGACCGGCCTCGCCTGAGCCGCCGCCCTATTTCAGCGAGAGATCCACGCGGGAGAGCGGTGGCGCTTCCCGCGGTGACCCGGTCGCGGGCGCTGCGCGCGCGGCGGGCGCAGCACCGGCCGGGGGCGCTTCCCGCGCGGCGCCTTCGGCGGCAGACGCGGCTGCGCCGAGCCGCGGCGTCACGATGAACATCCGCTCGCCGGGCACCTTGCCCGAGTCGGCCAGCCAGTCCTTCACGCGCTGCGCACGCGCGTTGGCCAGCGCGATCAGCTCGGTGTCGCTCGCTCCGATGTGCGCCAGCATCATCCGCTCCATCTCGGCCGCCGGTTGCGACTTCACCAGCCCGATCACGTTGCGCGGCTTGTCGAACTTCGCAGCACGCCACGCCAGTTCGAGGTACTTCGGGTACTCCTGCGGATCGATCTGCACCTTGTCGACGGCCGCGACGTCGCCGCCGCCGCTGACCGTCTCCTTCAGTTTCTGCGCCTTGACCACGCGCTGCAGCGCGAGTCGGCGCAGCGCTTCGCGATCCGCGACCGGATCGGCGCGGCCAGCGAGATCCAGCTTCAGTCCCGGCCGATCGGTCAGCGCCCGGGCGATCGACTGGAGTTTGTCGAGTGCCGCGGCGTCGAGGTCCGGGCTGCCCGCCTGGAAGCCGATCCACGACAACTCGGCGCCGCTCGCACCGGCGAGATTCGCGATCAGCGCGAACGGCGCCGTGACCGCCTTGACGATCAGGTTGCCGATGATCCGCAACACGATGCCGCCGATGCTGAACTGCGGGTCGTCGAGCGAACCGCTAACCGGCAGGTTCACGTCGATGACGCCGTTGCGGTCCTTCAACAGCGACACCGCGAACAGCACCGGCAGCTCGAGCGCGTCGGGACTCTCGACCTTGTCGCCGAACGTGAGCTGGTCGAGCACGATGTTGTTCTCGGCGCTGAGTTGCCGGTCCTCCACCCTGTAGGAAACCTTCGCCGACAGCTTGCCCTTCTCGATGCCGTAGCCGACGTACTTGCCGGAATACGGCGACAGGCGCGGCAGGTCGATGTCGCTGGCGCTGGCCTTCAGGTCGAGGGACAGCGGATCGGCCAGTGGGTTCACGTTGCCGAGGATCTCGACGCTGCCGGTGTGATCGACGCGGCCGCGCAGTTCGAGGTCGCCGGCCTGGCCCGGCGTGATCTGCGACACCTGCCCGTTCATGCCGGTGAGGTTGGCCGAGTAGTTCGGCTTCACGAAGAAGTCGCTGAAGTCGATGTTGCCATTGACCAGGCGCACGCCGCCCACGCGCAGCTTGCGCTGCGCCGGCGGCTCGGTTGGCGCGGCGCCGGACGCGGATGCTGCGCCGGATGCTGCGCGGAACGCGGGTGCTGCGGCGGGCGCCTCGGTGGGTGCTGCGGCGGGCGCCGCCCGGTGATCGACCAGCAACTCGCGCAGGTTCAGCCGACCTTCGGCGCTCAGGATCACGCGCGCGTAGAGGTCCTCCAGCACGATGCCACCGACATCGACCTTCAGCGGTTCTGAATCGAAGTCGACCTGGTCGAAGGCGAGCGACCGCCAGCGCAGCAGGTCGTCGTTCGCCTCCTTCGAAACGGCCGCGAAGTCTGCGATCGAGACGCGCCCCTTCCAGCCGATGTGCGGCGCGGCCTGCTCGCGGATCGCAAAGCGCAGGCTGCCGCCGGCGCTGACCGAGCCGCTCGACACCAGCAGGTTCACGTATTCGCTGAAATACGGCTGCAGCGGCACGATCACCAGATCGCGCGCGGCCACGCGCAGCGTGCCAGCCAACGGCTTCAGGCCGAGCTCGCCAGCCAGCGACAGCGTGCCGCGGCGATCGACCCGCGCCCGCAGTTCGACCTTCGCCGCGGGCGCGCCTTCGGCGCCCGAGAGTCCGCTGGCCCCGATGTCGATCGCGCTCACACGCAGTTGCGCAGCCTTGCCGCCGCGCTCGTCCTGCAGGTCGACGCCGAAGCCGCTCACTGCGAGCTTGCCGAGCGAAATCGTCCACGGCGGCGTGGCCTCGCCGGCACTGGCGCCGACACGGGTCGCGGGACGCGCCGGGCCGGCCGCGGCACCGTCTGCGCCGGCCTCGGGCGCTGCGGCCGCGCTCGCAGAGCTCCGGTCGTCGGCCAGCAGTTGCTGCAGGTTCCAGCGCGCGTCCCGGTCGCGACGTACCAGCAGTTGGCCCGCACGCGCCGCCAGCGTGCCCAGCGCGATCCGGCGCTGCGCGAAGTCGATCGAGACCTGGTCGAGATCGAATTGCGGCAACGTGAGCAGCGTGCGCTTGTCCCAGCGCTGGCGCAGTGCGAGATCGACGAGTCTCGCCGAACCCTCGTCCACGCGAATCGCCGTGGGACCGTCACGCACCGGCTCGACGCGCACCCGTGCGTCGAGCGCGAGCTGGCCGCCGACCGCGTCGATGGACCGTACGGGCTCGGCCATCCACCACCAGTGAGCGAGCGCGATGCCGGACAACTGCGCCTGCGCATCGACCGCGCCCTCCTGCCACGACGCGGTGCCCGAGAGCTTCGCGTGCTCGCCGCCAGCCAGCGCGAAGACCAGCTCGAAATCCGCCGGCACTGCAGGGTCGCTGGCGAGCCTGCGCAGCGTCGCCTCGATTGCGCTGGCGTCCAGCCGCAGCGGCTTGGGCAGGAATTGCGCATCCTCGAACGCAAGCCGACCCCTGGCGAGCACGACTTCGTCGATTGACCACTGCGGCCCCGTCGCCGGGGTCGCCGGGGTCGCCGGGGCGGCGGGCTCGCCGGCGGACCGCGCAGCCGCGTTGGCAGGCCCGGCCCGCGTCGCGGCGGCGCCCCGATCGCGCTCGATCGCCGCCAGCACCGGCTCGAGGAAACGTCGCTCGCCCTGCCTGCGCACGACCGTGGCGGAGGGCGCGTCGACCGTGACGCGGCCAATCGTGTACCGGTTCGCCGGCCACGCGAGCGAGATCGCCTCGGCGGCGATCGACTCGGCGGCCAGCAGCGGCGCGCCGCCGGGCTGGCGCAGATCGATCGAGGCGAGCTTCGCACTGCCGGTCACCGCGATCGACGGCGCGGCACCTTCGGCCTGCGAGAACACCAGCTTCAGCGCCGACTCCAGCCGTGCCGAGCGCAACTCGAACGGCAGCGCCGCCGGCGCGTAACCGACGAAGCGGGCCAGGTCGATGCCGTCGAGATCGAGGTCGAGCGTCGATTCGTGCGTGGCGCTGAACGGCAGCACGCGCCCGTCCAGCCCGAGCGCAGCACCGTCGATGCGTGCACGCAGGCTCGGCTCGACGTGCACCGTTTCGTCGACCGGCAGGCTCGAGACGAACGGTATACGCAGCACGACGCCCGTGACCTCGTGACGCTCGTCCAGCCTGGCGTCGTCGAACACGAACCGACCGCCATCGACCACGATGTTGGTCATCGAGAAGCGGGGCGCCGGACCGGGCGGCGACGGCGGCCGCGCAGCCCATTTGTCGAGCAGATCCTGGATGTTCGTGCGGCCCGTGGCGTCGCGCGCGAGGTGCAGGCGCGGCTCGTGCAGCACGATCGACGACAGCACCGGCGCGAGCCGGTACAGCGAGCGCCACGAAGCGTCGGCTTCGAACTGCGCGAAGCCGGCAAGCTCGCCGCCTCCGGCGGGCTCGGAGACGCTGAAGTCGTGCACGCGCAGTACCAGCGTGAACGGATTGAACCGGACGCCGCCGATCGAGACCGGGCGCCCCAGTTCCGCGGCCAGCCGCTCGGTCAGCTGGCCCTGCGCGATGCGCGGCGCCACCACGAAACCGAGCAGCGCGTAGACGCCCAGCACCGCCAGCACCACCCCCAGGACGCGCCACCCGCGGCGATGACGACCGCCGTCGCCCGAGTCGCCGGCAGCCAGCGCCGATGCGGCCGGCTCGCTCACATCAGGCGGTCCCGCCGACGGTGAGAGCCTCGATGCGCAGCGTCGGCTGGCCGACGCCGACCGGCACGCTCTGCCCGTCCTTGCCGCACACGCCGATACCGGCGTCGAGCCGCAGGTCGTTGCCGATCATCGTCACGCGCGTGAGCGCGTCGGGCCCGTTGCCGATGATCGTGGCGCCCTTGACCGGGTACTGCAGGCGACCGTTCTCGACCCACCAGGCCTCGGAAGCCGAGAACACGAACTTGCCGTTGGTGATGTCGACCTGCCCGCCGCCGAAGTTCACCGCGTACAGGCCGCGCTCGACCGAGGCGACGATCTCGGCGGGATCGCGGCTGCCGGCGAGCATGTACGTGTTGGTCATCCGGGGCAACGGCAGGTGAGCGAACGACTCGCGACGACCGTTCCCGGTGACCGGCGCCTTCATCAACCGCGCATTCAGCGTGTCCTGCAGGTAACCCTTCAGGACGCCGTCCTCGATCAGCACGTTGCGCTGCGTCGGATTGCCTTCGTCGTCGACGTTCAGCGAGCCACGCCGCTCGGGCAGCGTGCCGTCGTCGACCACGGTGACCCCGCGTGCGGCCACGCGCTGGCCGATGCGCCCGGCGAACACCGACGAACGCTTGCGGTTGAAGTCGCCCTCGAGACCGTGGCCGACCGCCTCGTGCAGCAGCACGCCGGGCCAGCCGGGGCCGAGCACCACCGTCATGGTGCCAGCCGGCGCGGGCCGCGCTTCGAGGTTGGTGAGCGCAGCCTGCACCGCCTCGTCGACGTAGCCGGCGAGCCGCGCGTCGTCGAACCGGCCGAAGTCGAAACGCCCGCCGCCGCCGCTGTGGCCCTGCTCGCGCCGTCCGGCCTGCTCGGCGATCACCGTGACCGACACGCGCACCAGTGGCCGCACGTCGGCGGCCACCCGCCCGTCGGAGCGCGCCACCAGCACCACGTCGTATTCGGCAGCCAGGCCCGCCATCACCTGCTTGACGCGCGGATCCCTGGCGCGCGCCATCCGCTCGACGCGCTCGAGCAGCGCCACCTTGGCCGCTGCCTCGAGGCGCGGAATCGGGTCTTCGGCGGCATAGAGCGCGCGGCCGGCCGCCGGGCTGAGCGCGCCGGCCACCTTCACCCGCCCGGCGCCGCGCGTGGCGATCGTGCGCGCGGCGCGCGCCGCCGACATCAGCGCTTCGGCGCCGATGACGTCGGAGTAGGCGAACGCGGTCTTGTCGCCCGACACTGCGCGCACGCCGACCCCCTGGTCGATCGAGAAACTGCCCGACTTGACGATGCCTTCCTCGAGGCTCCAGCCCTCGCTGCGGGTGAACTGGAAGTAGAGATCGGCGTAGTCGACCCGATGGCGGAAGATCTCGGCCAGCGCTGCGCCGAGGTGAGTTTCGTCGAGTCCGTACGGCTCGAGCAGCACCGATCGGGCGATCGCCAGGTGCGCGAAAACGGGTTCTGCAGGTTTCATCGCGAGCATGCTACATGACGCGGTGCGACAGGGCCGGCAGGCTGGCCCGCACCTGCCGCAGTCGCGCGCCGGCGACGTCGCCGACCACGATCCCCGCCCCGTCGGGAGTGCGCTGCGCGACGATCTCGCCCCAGGGATCGATCAGCATCGAATGACCCCAGGTGCGCCGCCCGTTCTCGTGCTGGCCGCCCTGCGCGGGCGCCAGCAGGTAGCACTGGTTCTCGATCGCGCGCGCGCGCAGCAGCACCTCCCAGTGTGCGCTGCCGGTCGTGAAGGTGAATGCCGACGGCACGAGCAGCAGGTCGATTGGCGCCAGCGCCCGGTACAACTCGGGAAAGCGCAGGTCGTAGCAGATCGACAGGCCGATGCGCCAGGCGGGTCCGGCGACGCCCTCCCGAGCTGGCGCGGGCAGGTCGAACACCACCGGCGTGCGTCCCGGCGCGATCGTCGCGGATTCGTCGAAACGCTCGCTGCCGTGGTCCAGGCCGAACAGGTGGATCTTGTCGTAGCGTGCCACGCGGCGGCCGTCGGGACCGTAGACCAGCGAGCTGTTGAGCACCTTGCCGGGATTCGCACTCGCCAGCGGCAGCGTACCGCCGATCAGCCATATGCCGTGCGCGGCAGCCTGCCCCGACAGGAACGATTGCAGTGGCCCGCTGCCGTCGGCCTCGCGGATCGACAGCTTGTCGCGCTCGCTGTGCCCGAGCAGCGCGAAGTGCTCGGGCAACGCCACCAGCCGCGCCCCGGCCGCTGCCGCCGTGCCGATCAATTGCTCGGCGCGCGCCAGGTTGTCCGACACGTTGGCCGCCGAAACCATCTGCACTGCCGCGACCCGCAGCATCGGCCCGGCCGATGCCGCGTGCGCGTGCGTCGCATCTTCAACCTGTGGCATGGATGCCTCCGTCAATTCAGTGGCGTGGCCGGCGCCGCTGCGGGCCGCCGCGAGCGTGCGCTCACCTGCGGGTCGCTCCACGGGCCGGTGACCTCGTATTCGTACGAGAAGATCTGTTGCAGCGGCTCGCGCAGCGCCAGTTGCGCGACCAGCGAACCCAGCCCGACCGCGGGATTGACCAGCGCCCCGTAGGCCAGCGAAGCGAGGGCGGCATTGAGCTCCGGGCGTACCTCGACGACCAGCGCCTGGGTTTCGGCCTCGATGTCGGCCTGGCCGCGGATGCCGACCTGGGCGGTCACGCCACGCATGGCGAAGTCCTCGGTGCGCGCGAGGCCCCCATCGATCCGGGCGTTGCCGCCAATGCGGTCGAACGCGAAACCATCGGCGAACACGTCGCGGAAGTCGAACGCCAGGCGCCTGCGCAGCGACTGCAGGTTCAGCACACCGATCAGCTTCGCGAGTCCGGGATCGGACTTCAGGAACTGGCCCTTGCCGAGGTCGATCGACAACTCGCCGCCGAGGCTGCGGTAGTCGAGCCGCAGCGGCGAGCCCACCCACCTGACCTGGCCACCCAGCTTCCCGCTGCCGCCGCGCACCGTCCCCGGAAAGCCGAACAGCCCGAGCAGCGCGCCGGCATCGGCAATCTGCAGATCGAAGTCGAGCGCGGTCGTGCGCCGCACCACGCCCGGGTGGGTCTGCCAGCTGCCGCTGGCGTTCAGGGTTGCCGCCGGATTGCGGATGCGCAGGCGCTGAAGTTGCCACACGGGCGCGGCGGCGCTGCCGCTGTTGACCGCCGCGACGTCCAGTGCGCCGAGCCGACGATCGTTCAGGATCAGTTCTTCGGCCGCTACGTCCAGCGCCGGCAACGCCTGCGGCGTTGTCTCGAGCAGCGCCTCGAAGTCGTCGATGCGGCTGCGCGGGATCTCCAGACGTGCAAAGCGCGCGAAAAGCGTGCCGTGCGTCTCGCCCGGCCGCGATTGGCGCCAGCTGAAGTAACCGTCGATCTCGCGCGCATGGATGTTGGCGCGCCAGAAGCCGTCGGCCCGCGAGGCACCCAGCACGACCTCGTGCAACGCCTTGCCGGCCACCTCCACCGTGCCGGCCACGAGCGAAACGGTGTCGGGCATCAACGAGAAGCTGTCCGCGGCGCCGGCGCGCACGCCTTCGAGCCAGTCGTCGCCGAGCAGCGCGTTCCACGCGTCGAGATCGATCGCCGATGTCCTGAGCAGCACCGCAAAGCCCGCATCGGGCAGCGTGGGGGCTTCGGCGACCGCGAACGCGCCGCGCCGCACCCTGAACTGCTCCGAGCCGGGATCGCGCTCGCGCTCGAAAATCAGTCGCACGTCGTCGCGCAGACTCACCGTGAGCAGGTCGCGCGCCGGTCGATCTGCCGGCGTGGGCGGTGGTGCCGGCCGCGACTCGATGCGCAGCGGCCACTTCACGTCGGCCGCCTTGGCAAACGGCGCCGGAAGCGTGCTCGCGAGCCCCTCCAGATCGGAATCGACCGTCAGCGTTGCGGCTCGCCGGCGCACGTCGACTTCGGCACGATAGCGGGCCGCACCGGCCAGGTGTCGCGTGAGCACGTTGTCGGCCAGGCGCACGATGCCCTCGGCAGGGAGGGTCCCGCGCGCGCGCAACAGGAAGCGGCCCGGCTCGGGCGTGTCGCCCTCGACGCTGAGCGGCCCGCCGAGCAGCGTGGCCGTCATCGAGCGCAAGGCCAGCCGATCTTCGGTGAATTCGAGCCGGCCTGCCGCGCGCTCGAAGCGCGGCAGCGTCCGGTCGAGGACGAGATCGTTGCCCGCGAGCTGCACACTGCCCAGAACCCGTGTCGCGTCGATGTCGTCCAGCGGCATCTCGAAGGCCAGGCGCAGCGTCGCGCTACCGGCAATCGCCACGTCGCGCGTGAAGTCGTCGATGCGCGCGCGCAGCGGGCTCTCGTTGACGAAGCGCACCATGTCCTGCGCCGGGCCTTGCCCGCTGCCCTCGATGCGCAGCAGCGGTTCGTGGAACTCCACGATGCGCGCCCGGGTGGGCGCCAGTGCGACGCCCCACACGCGACCCGAGCGGGCTTCGATCTCCATGCCGGCGCGCTCGAAGCGCAGGCGCCCCTGGATGCCTTCGATCGCCGGCCATCCGGGCGCATAGGCAAGCGTGGCGTCGACGAGACTCGCTTCGACACGGAATTCGCCGCTGGCGGGGTCACGGTACGGGAAGTCCTCGAGGTCGCCCGCCAGCACGAAGCGCACGTCGTTCGAGCGGCCCGCGAGGACTGCATCGCGCACCCAGTGGCGCACCTCCTCGGGAATCTCCAGCGGCAGGTAGCGCGCGGTGCGTGCCGCATCGGCGCGCTGCAGCCGGCCTTTCAGGTCGACCACACCCGCGCCCTTGCCGCCGCTGCGATAACGACCGCTGACTTCGCCACTGGCATCGGCATTGGCGAACCGGAAGCGCTCGATGATCAGATCGACCTGCGCGGGCGCCCCGTCGGCCGGCGGCGGTGCAAGCGTCCAGCGGGCCTGTGCCTCGAGCCGATCGAGCGGCACCTCGGGTTCGGCGAACAGCCCGGGGAACCGCAGGACGGCCGATCGGCCGTGCAGCGAGACCTGGCCGCCGCGCTCGGTGAGCCGGGCGCTGCCCGAGACGTTGGCGAATCCCGGCCATTTCAACTCGCCGGGACGCGGCAGCGCCTCGATCCGGCGAAAGCTCAGTCGCTCGAATGCCATCTCGACGCCGAACTGGGCGGGCGCCCGTGCCCCCGTGTCGGCGCGCTCCCCGGAGGGTCCGTCGGAGCGCCCGCCGGGCCGTGTCCCGGCGCCCCCGTCGCTCGCCCAGTCGATCGTCAGCCGCTCGACGATGCCGTCGACGTGCGTCGACGCGAAACCGGCACGCAACGCCTCGGGCAGTGGCAGCCGGCCGAGCAGGCCCGCCATCTCGCCCGCCGCGAAACGATCGAGCGCCAACCGTGCCGCAACCGGCACGCCCAGCGGCGACAGCCGCAGCGTCGAGCCCTCGGGGCTCGCCGACAGCGACCATCCCTGCGCGTCCGACACGTGCAGCACCGGCACGGCGACCAGCGTGCTGCCGTCGGGTTGCCGGCGCGCGTGCGCCTCGGCGGCGAGCGTGCGCAGCGGCAGCGGCTGGCCGTCGATCTCTGCGTCCACGCCGTTCGCCGCCAACTCCAGTCGGGCGTCGGCCACGGCCCCGCCCTCGAAGTGCATCCGGCCGCTCAGCCGCGCCTGCCCGCCGCGCACCGAAACCGCGGCAGCCGCTGCGGCGATCCCCCACTGCCCGAGGTGCCGCGCCAGGGCCGCAAGATCGATCTGCGCGACGCCGGCACGGGCGTCGCCCTGCCACTTGCGCCAGGCACCAGCCCCGGCGAACGCGGGTCGGCGGAATTCGAGCGCGAGATCCACGCCGCTCCCGAGGTCGCCCAGTACCGCTGCCCTCAGCGCAGCCCGATGCAGGCGTCCGTCCGAGCCGAGCGCGACGTCGATGTCCTGCAGCACCATCGACTCCCCGGAGAGCCGGTCGTGCCAGTGCAGTTGCGCGTGCCGCAACTCGACGTGACGCTGCGCGAACAGCCGCTCGAGCCACACCTCGAGCGCCGTGGGCGTATCCAGGTCGACGTCCACACCGACCACCCGCAGCCGTCGCGCGGCAATGCGCTCGATGCGCAGCGTCGGCGCATCGATCTCGAGCTGCGCCAATGCAGGCCTGCCGGTCGCCAGCGCGCGCAGCGACAGCACGGCACGAATCTCGGCGGCAGCGAAGGCTTGCTGGCCGTCTGCGTCGTCGATCGAGACCGTCTGCGCCACCAGACGCGGACGCAAGCCTTCGAAGCCGGTCGTCAGTGCGCCGAGTTTCACCGGCCGGCCGACCGCTGCGGCGATCCGGCTCTCGATCGCGGGTCGCCATCGGTCCAGGTTGGGCCAGACGTAGTAGCGCAACGCCAGCCAGGACGCCCCGAGCAGGACGATCGACGCGAACGCCGCCCAGGCGCTCCAGCGCAGCACGACCCCGGCACGGCGCAACCAGCGCTTGCGCCCGCCGTCGCGCACGGCGTCGGCAACGCCCGCCCGTGCGGGATCGACGGGCATTCCGGTGGGGTTCGAAGGAAGCGGCAAGGACATGAGCGACAATCCCGCTCAAGCATAACCTTTCGGACCAGCCACCATGCAGTTCCACGGCGAGCGGCTCTCCGCCTGGTTCCGGCGCGCGCTGCAGTCGTTGTCGGCGAACCTCGGCGAAGAGGCGACGCGCGCGCGGCTCGCCGCGCTCGCGCGCGAGCCGCTGGACACCGCGGCGATCGCCCGGCTGGCCGCCGAAGTGGCGGTGCCGGACGACACCGGCGCGTCGCTGCGACGCGCACGCACCTGGCTGATGCTGGCGCTGATCGAGCGCGACCTGGGCGGCGTTGCGCCGCTCGACGAAGTCTGCGCGGCGATGACCGCGTTCGCCGGGCTGGCGACTGCCAGGGCGCTGCGCAGCGCCGCCGCCGGACTCGCCGCGCGTCACGGCCTGCCGCGCGACCGCCAGCAACGCCCGCAGGATCTGCTGGCCGTCGGCATGGGCAAGGCCGGCGGCAACGAATTGAACGTGTCGTCCGACCTCGACCTGGTGTTCGTCTATCGCGAGGACGGCGACACCGACGGCGTGCACGGCACCACGGGCCAGGGTCGGCTCGCCAGCAGCGAATGGATGCACCGACTGGCGCGCCGCACGATCGAGTTGCTGGCCGAATACACCGTCGATGGCTTCGTGTTCCGCGTCGACACGCGGCTGCGCCCGAACGGCGATTCGGGCCCGCTGGTGGTCTCGTTGGGCATGCTCGAGCAGTACTTCTATGCGCAGGGCCGCGAGTGGGAGCGCTTCGCCTGGCTCAAGGGCCGCGTGATCGCCGACTCGGGCCTCGCGGGCGAAGCGGCGCGCCACGACGACGAAGCCGCGCTCGAGCGCGTGGTCACGCCGTTCGTGTACCGCCGCTACATGGACTACGAGGCCTTCACGGCGCTGCGCGAGCTGCACAAGAAGATCCGCGGCGAAGTGACGCGGCGCACGGCCCGCGATCCCGACGCGATCGACGTCAAGCTCGGCCGCGGGGGAATCCGCGAGATCGAATTCATTGCGCAACTGTTCCAGATCGTGCGCGGCGGTCGCGACCCGGCGCTGCGCAGCCGCAGTACGGTGGAGACGCTGGCCACGCTGGTCGATCGCGGCCTGTTGCCCGCCGGGGAATCGCAGGCGCTGGTGCAGGCCTACCGGCTGTTGCGCCGCACCGAGCACGCGCTGCAGTACCGCGAGGACGCGCAGACGCACCGCCTGCCGCACGATGGCGTCGAACGTGACGAAGTGGCCGCGATGCTGCGCCTGGAGCGCGACGAATTCGATCACGCGATCGCTGCCGGCACCGAGCAGGTGGCCGGGGTCTTCGACCGCCTGCTGGCCCCCGAGGGTGGGGGCGAGGAACCGGCAGCCGAGGGGGAGGCCGGCGAGCACGGACTCGACGCCGAGGTGCGCCGCCGTTTCGAGGCGTTTCGCGCCGGCCCGCGCTATGGCGCGGCGCGCCCCGAGACACGGGCGGCCATCGAGCGCCTGCTCGCTGCCGCGGTCCACAAGGGTGTCGGCGATGCCGGACTGGTGCGCCTGGTCGACCTGCTCGACACCGTCTGCCGCCGCCCCGGCTACGTGGCACTGCTCGGCAAGTATCCGGAGGCCTTCGGGCGCGTCCTGCGGATCCTCGACTGGGCCAAGTGGCCGGCGGACTACCTGATGCAGCACCCGGTGGTGCTCGACGAACTGCTCGACGACGAACTGCTCGAACAACCCGACTACGAGGACTGGAGCCAGCAATTGCGCGAGCGCGTCGACGCCGCGCGCCACGATGGCGAGCCCGACGTCGAGCGCCAGATGGACATCGTGCGCGAGGCCCATCACGCGCAGGTGTTCCGGCTGATGACCCAGGACCTCGCCGGGCGGCTCACCGTCGAGCGCGTGTCCGACCACCTGAGCGAACTGGCCGACCGGGTGCTCGGGCTGGCGATCGAACTGGTCTGGGCGACGCTCAGGCTGCGCTTTCGCGACACGCCGCGCTTCGCTGCCGTGGCCTACGGCCGGCTCGGCGGCAAGGAACTCGGCTACACCTCCGACCTCGACCTGGTGTTCCTCTACGACGACGACGACGAGCGCGCGCCCGAGGCCTATGCGCTGCTCGCCCAGCGGCTCTCGGGCTGGCTGTCGACACGCACCGCGGCCGGCCTGCTGTTCGAGATCGACCTGCGGCTGCGGCCGAACGGTGCCGCCGGCATGCTGGTCTCGCGGCTGTCGGCGTTCGACGCCTACCAGCGCGAGTCGGCCTGGGTCTGGGAGCACCAGGCGCTCACGCGGGCGCGCTTCTCGGCCGGCGAGCGCGCGATCGGCGAGCGCTTCGAGGCCATCCGCCGCGCGGCACTGTCGCAGCGCCGCGACCTCGCCACGCTTCGCGGCGCGGTGCTCGCGATGCGCCGCAAGATGCACGACGGTCATCCGAACCGCAGCGAAGCGTTCGACCTCAAGCACGACCGCGGCGGCATGGTCGACATCGAGTTCCTGGTGCAGTACCTGGTGCTCGGCCACGCGTGCGACCACCCCGCCCTGCTCGACAACGCCGGCAACATCGCGCTGCTCGGACGCGCGGCCGCCTGCGGGCTGATCGACGCAGAACTGGCGACGCACTGCGCCGACGCCTATCGGCGCTACCGCCGGCTGCAGCACCAGCTCAAGCTCGACGACGCGCCGTATGCGCGGGTCGCGCCGGCCGCAGTGGCGGCCGAGCGCGAGGCGGTAATCGCCCTTTGGGAGGCGGTGTTCGGTTAAGGCCGGTTCACACTGCGATCGACCCGGCGCCGGGCGTGCGGGCGTCACGCCGCGCCAGCCAGGCGACGAGCCCGATCGCGGCCAGCACGAACGGCAGCGACAGCAGGTTCAGGATCGACCAGCCGTTCACGAACAGCAGCGCACCCGATGACGCCGAGCTCGTGATCATCACGGTGAACACACAGGCGTCCATGAAGCCCTGCACCTTGTTCTTCTCGGCCGGCCGGTAAGTGCTGGTGAGCAACGTCGAGGCACCGGTATACATGAAGTTCCAGCCGACGCCGAGCAGGATCAGCGCGGAGACGAAGTGCATCAGTTCGACGCCCGACAGCGCGATCGCCACACAGCCCAGCATCAGCACGCAGCCGGCGACGATCACCGGCAGCACGCCGAAGCGGCCGATCAGCGAGCCGGTGACGAACCCCGGCCCGAACATGCCGATCACGTGCCACTCGATCACCAGCGCAGCCGACGAATACGGGAGGCGGCACACTTCCATGGCCAGCGGCGTGGCCACCATCAGCAGGTTCATCACGCCGTACGACAGCGCCGCGCACAGGATTGCCACCCAGCAGGCCGGCTGGCGCAGGATTTCCGCGAGCGGGCGCGCCAGGCCCGCCCCCGCGGACTGCCGTGGCGCCTGCAGTCGCAGCAACTGCGCGAGCAGCAGCGAAGCGACCGCGAACCCGACCAGCGTCAGGTAGGTGCCGGCGAATTGCGTCGGCAACCACTCGCGCGACCACTTCGACACCTCGGGCCCGATCACGCCGCCGGCGATGCCGCCGGTGAGCACCAGCGAAATCGCCCGCGCGCGGAAGTCGGGGCGCCAGGTGTCGGCGACGTCGGCCGCGGCGAAGCGCAGGCTCGCGCCGAACGCGTTGTACAGGCCGCAGACGAACGTGGCGGCGCACAGCAGCCACAGACTGCCGATGGTCATCGCGTGCCAGGCGAGCACCGCGCCCGCGATCGCCGCCAGCGAGCCGGCCGTGTAGCCGGCGCGCCGGCCATAGCGGCGCATGACGGCCGCCGCCGGCATCGCCCAGACCGCGCCGCCGAGCACGTAGCCGGTGACCGGAAAGGTCGCGAGAAGCTTGTTGTCGGCCAGTTGCAGACCCGCCAGCCCGTTGACCGCGATCAGCGTGACGTTGTTGGTGAGCAGCAGCGCCTGCATCAGCGTCAGCAGGCCCATCTGGAAGCGCAGCGTGGCGAACATGAGGGCCGCAGTTTAGCGCCCGGCGACGCGTTCGCTAGAATGGGCGGCTGCGCGCGAAAACAGGAGAGCTTCCATGTCGATGGCGGACCGCGACGGTCAGATCTGGTACGACGGCAAGATGGTCGATTGGCGCGACGCCCGGATCCACGTCCTCACCCACTCGCTGCACTACGGGATGGGCGTGTTCGAGGGCGTGCGCGCCTACAGGACGCCGTCGGGCACCGCGGTGTTCCGGCTGCCGGAGCACACGCGCCGGCTGTTCAACTCGGCGAAGATCTTCCAGATGAAGCTGCCGCACTCGTTCGACGAGATCGTGCAGGCGCAGAAAGACGTGGTGCGCGCCAACGCGCTCGAGTCGTGCTACCTGCGGCCGATCGCCTGGATCGGCTCGGAGAAGCTCGGCGTCTCGCCGCGCGGCAACACGATCCACGTCGCCGTGGCGGCCTGGCCCTGGGGGGCGTACCTCGGCGAGGAAGGTCTGACCAGGGGCATCCGCGTGAAGACCTCCTCGTATTCGCGCCACCACGTCAACGTCTCGCTGGTGCGCGCCAAGGCGAGCGGCTACTACATCAACTCGATCCTCGCCAACCAGGAAGTCACGGCGCACGGCTACGACGAGGCGTTGCTGCTCGACACCGAGGGCTACGTCTCCGAAGGCGCTGGCGAGAACGTATTCATCGTGCGCAACGGCATTCTCTACACGCCCGACCTCGCTTCGTGCCTGGAGGGCATTACCCGCGACTCGGTCATCACCATTGCGCGCGACCTCGGCATCGAGGTGCGCGAGAAGCGCATCACCCGCGACGAGATGTACTGCGCCGACGAGGCGTTCTTCAGCGGCACCGCCGCCGAAATCACGCCGATCCGCGAACTCGACGACCGCCAGATCGGCGAGGGACAGCGCGGCCCGGTCACCGGCAGGCTGCAGGCGGTGTTTTTCGACGCGGTCGGCGGACGCGACGAGCGCTACGCGAAGTGGCTGACGCCGGTCTGAGCGTGCGCGAAGGAAATCACGCGATGAGCAATCCCGCGGCCGACCTGCCCCCGCGCGGCATCGTCGAACTCGACGCGACCGATCTGCCGGCGCATTGCCCCAACCCGAAGATGCCGTTGTGGTCGTCGCATCCGCGCGTCTACCTCGACGTGACCCACGGCGAGGCGGCGCAATGCCCCTACTGCAGCACCGTCTACCGGCTGGCCACCGGCACGCCAGAGTCTCACTGATCCTCCACGCCCCGGGGCGGGCGCCGCCCGGCCCGGGCGCTTCGATCGGGCTGGCGTGAACAAAGTCGGCGTGTGACGCCCGCGTACTCGCCACAATGGCGCTCTGGCGTACGATCCCTCCAGAGAACCAGAATGTGCCCGGCCGGGATTCCCGCATGAGTGTCTGCGCGCTCGTGATCGCTCCGATCCGGATCGGCGACGCCGTCATGGCGCAGCCGCTTCTGGCCTTGCTGCGTCGGCGCGATCCGGCGCTGCAGATCGACGTGCTGTGTCCGCCGCGCATCGCCCCCGTGTTTCGCGCAATGGCCGAAGTGGGCGAAGTGCTCGACACGTCCGCGGCGCAGCCGCGCCTGACGCGCCTGTCCCGTGGCTGGCGGCTTGGCTGGCGGCTGCGCGCGCGCGACTATCGCCGCGCCTACCTGCTTGGCGACCCGCCGGGTTCGGCGCTGGCCACCCTGATCGCCGGAATCCCCGAGCGTATCGGCTGCCGCGGCGACGCGCACCGGTGGCTGCTGACCCGGATCCACGAGCCACAACCCGCGGGGCCGCTGCCGCGCGTCGAACACTACGCACGGCTGGCGTTCACGCCGCGCGAACCGCTCCCGGGCGGACTGCCTGCCCCCCGCCTCGAGCGCCGCGCAGCACTCGAGCAGGCCGTGTGCACCCGGTTTGCACTGGATCCTGCCGCGCCGCTGATCGTGCTGTGTCCCGACACCAGCCACGCACGGTGTCACTGGCCGAAACGGCACTATGCCGCGCTGGCGAACCTGCTCGCCGACGAGTGGCCCGAGGCGCAACTGATACTGGTCGGCTCGGCGCGCGACCGCGCCGCGGCCACCGAAATCGCCGCGCTCGCAGGGCTGCCGTTGCACAACCTGGTCGGCGAAACCTCGGTGGGCGAAGCCATCGCATTGCTGTCGCAGGCCAGCGGCGTGGTCTCCGGCGACACCGGACTGATGCACCTGGCCGCCGCTTTCGGCCGACCCCAGGTGGCGATCTTCGGCGCCGGCGACCCGCGCCACAACCCGCCGCGCTCGCCGCGCGCGCGCGTCGAGTGGTTGCATCCCGATTGCGATGCGCCGTGCATCGACCCCACCTGTGCGCAGGGCGACCCCGACTGCCTGGACCGGATCGGACCACCCCTGGTCTTCGAAAGCCTGTCGCGGGCGATGCATTTCGATCTGGCGGGCACGCGCCCGCTGCGCTGAGCCGGTCGGCGCGGACCGCATACACTGCGGGTTTTGCCGCCACGGACCCAGGCAATGCGCCGCGCCCCGATCCTCTCCACCGCCGAAGCCGCCGAGGAAGCCTTCTACGACGCGATGCGGCGCGCCGACCTCGAAGCGATGATGGCGCTGTGGGCGGATGACGACGAGGTGATGTGCGTGCACCCGGGCCACCAGCGCCTGATCGGACTGGACGCGATCCGCGCCTCGTGGGCGGCAATCTTCGCGGGTGGCGGGGTGGACGTGCACGTCGACGAGGTGCGCGCGCTCACAGGCGCGATGCTCGCGGTGCACAACCTGGTCGAACAGGTCGTCGTCGCCGGCCGGACAGGTCAGGAACTGGTCTGCTGCGTGACGACCAATGTCTACATCAAGCACGCCAATGGCTGGCGCATCCTGCTGCACCATTCCGGCCCGGGTTCCGGCGACCCGCCGACGAGCGCCGGCCTGAACGTGTTGCACTGAGGGCACGCGCGACGGCGGCGTGACGCCGCCACGGCCCTGATTCAGCGCCGGTTCTCGCGACGCTCGCGCTGCTCTTCGCGCCACTGCGCCTCGAGCTGACGCAGCCGGGCGTCCACCTGCGACGCCGTCTGGAAATCGAGCCCGCCGGCGCGCTGCGCAAGCTGCAATTGCTCGATCGCCGCCGGCGTCGCGCCCAGCAACACGTACTGTTCGGCGGCCGAGCGATGTGCGCGCGCGGCCTGGCCCAGGCCGCCCTGGGCTTCGGACAGCATCCGCCACAGGCCGGCGTCGCCGCGATCCAGCTTCAGCGCATCCTCCAGCACCGGAACCGCCGCAGCGAAGTTGCGCCGTGCGAGCAGCACCACCGCGCGCATCTGCGTGAGCGCCCGTGACGACGGAAAGCGCGCGAGCGCCGCCTCGACGACGGCCTGCGCCGCTGCCGGATCGCCGGCATCGAGCTCGATGCGCGCGGCCAGACGCTCGACGAACGGATGCCCGCCCGGCAGCCTGCGGCGCGCCTCGGCGAGCGCCTCGCGCGCGCCCGCCCAGTCGCGCGCCGCGCTCGCCGCCGTGGCGAGCCCGAACCAGTTGGCCGCATCGTCGATGGTGCGCTCGCGCACGGCCCGCTCGAACTGCGCACGCGTGAGCCGCAAACCGTCGACCGTGGTGTCCGACAGCGCGCGCAGCCTCGCGCGCGCGAGCCGGAAGTCGACGCTGTCGGAACGCTGCCGGTAGCGCGTCTCGCCGACGCGGCTCTGGATGTCGGCGATGCGCTCGGAGGTGACCGGGTGCGTGCGCAGGTATTCGGGGGCGCTGCTCTCGTAGAGACGGCCGGCCTGCTGCAGGCGCCCGAAGAACGCCACCATGCCGTTGGCGTCGAACCCGGCCTGGCGCAGGATGTCGAGCCCGACGCGGTCGGCCTCGCGCTCGGCGTCGCGCGAGAAGCTGAGCATCTGCGACTGCGCCACCGTGCTGCCGAGCGAGGCGAGTCCGCCGATCGCCTGCGGGTTCGAGCGCGCGGCCAGCACCGCGAGCACCAGCGAGGCGAGCATCACCACCGAGGTCTGGCGCTCGCGCGCGAGCATCCGCGCCAGGTGCCGCTGGGTCACGTGGCCGATCTCGTGCGCCAGCACCGACGCGAGCTCGGACTCCGACTGCGCCGCCACGATCAGGCCGGTGTGCACGCCGATGTAGCCACCCGGCAGCGCGAACGCGTTCAGCGTGCCGTCGCGCACCAGGAAGAACCCGAAGTCGTACCCGGCCGCCGGCGGCGTCGCCGTCAGGGTCGCGGCGAAGCGATTCAGGTAGTCGGCAATCTCGACGTCGTCGTAGACCAGTCCGCGCCGGCGCATCTCGCGCACGATCGACTCGCCGATGCGCCGCTCGGTGGCCGGCGTCATTTCGTCGGCCGATGCATCGCCGAGCCTGGGCAGGTTGTCGACCTGCGCGCGCGCGCACGGCGCGGCGAGCGACAACGCGCCGGCCAGCAAGGCCGCCAGGCAACGCGACAACACGGTGCGACTCGGCAACACGGCGGATCGGGCGAATCCGGAGAGGGGGTTGCTATCATAGTCGCGACCGGAAGCACACCATGACCAGAGCCACGCGAAACGCACCGGACAACCCGCTCACCCATTTCGACGCCTCCGGTCGTGCCCGGATGGTCGACGTCGCGGCGAAGGCCGTCACGCATCGCGTGGCGGTGGCCCGCGGCACGATCCGCATGTTGCCGGCCACGCTGGCGCTGGTGCGCGACGGCACCGCGAACAAGGGCGACGTGCTCGGCGTGGCGCGCATCGCGGCGATCCAGGGCGCCAAGCGCACCGCCGAGCTCATTCCGCTGTGCCACCCGCTGCCGATCACCCGGGTGGCGGTCGACTTCGACGTCGACGAAGCGGCCAACGCCGTGCATTGCACCGCCACCGTCGAGTGCGACGGCAGGACCGGCGTCGAGATGGAGGCGCTCACCGCGGTGCAGGTCGGCCTGCTCACCGTCTACGACATGTGCAAGGCGGTCGATCGCGGCATGGTGATCGATCGCGTGCACCTCCTGCAGAAGCACGGCGGCAGGAGCGGCAGCTTCGTGGCCCCGGCGCACCACGAGGCGTGACCGGCCCGCAACCCCATCGCGACGGACCCCGATGAGCTACGAAGACCTTCTCTACGACGTGCGCAACGGCGCAGCCTGGATCACGATCAACCGCCCCGAAAAAATGAACGCGTTTCGCGGCCGCACCTGCGACGAGCTGATCCACGCGATCAACCGCGCCGGCTACGATCGCGCGATCGGCGCGATCGTGCTCGCCGGCGCCGGCGACCGGGCGTTCTGCACCGGCGGCGACCAGTCCGCGCACGAGGGCCAGTACGACGGCCGCGGCACGATCGGCCTGCCGATCGAGGAGCTGCACGCCGCGATCCGCGACGTGCCCAAGCCGGTGATCGCGCGCGTGCAGGGTTACGCGATCGGCGGCGGCAACGTGCTGTGCACGATCTGCGACTTCACCATCGCCTCCGAAAAGGCGGTGTTCGGCCAGGCCGGCCCCAGAGTGGGCTCGGTCGACCCGGGCTACGGCACCGCCTACCTGGCGCGCGTGGTCGGAGAAAAGAAGGCGCGCGAGATCTGGTACCTGTGCCGGCGCTACCCGGCCGCCGAGGCGCTGGCGATGGGACTGGTCAACGCGGTGGTGCCGCACGGGCAGCTCGACGCCGAAGTGCAGAAGTGGTGCGACGAAATCATGGAGAAGAGCCCGACCGCGATCGCCATCGCCAAGCGCTCGTTCAACATGGACACCGCACACCAGGCCGGCATCGCCGGGCTGGGCATGTACGCTCTGAAGCTGTACTACGACACCGAGGAGTCGCGCGAAGGCGTGCAGGCGTTCCTCGAGAAGCGCAAGCCGCAGTTCAGGAAGTTCGCGAAGTAAACCGCGCGGTCGGTTCGGCAATGCGATCGCTGCCGATGCTGCTGCTGAAACTCGCCCTCGTCCCGGCCTCGATCCTGCTCGCCTCGCTTGCCGCGCGCCGTTTCGGCCACGCGATCTCGGGCGTGCTCTCCGGCCTGCCGCTGATCGCCGCACCCGTGATCGGCGGCCTGCTGATCGACCACGAGCCGGCCCGCGTGGCGGCGATCGGCACCGCGACGCTGGCCAGTGTGCCCGCCGCGATCGCGCACATCGTCGCCTTCGCCTGGCTGTCGCACCGCCTGCCCTGGTGGGCATGCCTGGCAGGCGCCGCGCTGGCCTTCGCCGCGGTCGGCACGATCGTGACCGCGCCGGCGTGGCCGGCGCCCGCGCTGACCGGCATCGCCGCGCCGTTCGTGGCGCTGGCGATCCTGCCGCGGGCGCCCCCCCTGGCCGGCGGCGTGGACGTGCCGCGCAGCGAGATCGCGCTGCGCGTGGCAGCCGCGGTGATACTGGCCGCGATCATCCTGCTTGGCGCCGACACGCTGCCGGCGCGCGTGAGCGGCCTGCTGCTGGCGTTCCCCATCACCGGCAGCATCCTGCCCAGCTTCACCCTGCCCGTCTACGGCCGGACGGCGACCATCCGCCTGTTGCGCGGCTTCGCCAACGGCCTGATCGGCTTCACCGCGTTCCTTGTCGTGCTGACCCTGCTGCTGGGCCGCAGCGAGTCGAAGGTCGCGGCATTCTGTGCCGCGCTGGCCGCGGCCGCGCTCGCGGCGTGGCTGGTGCACCGGTTGCGCGAGGTCAGCGCGCGCACGCGGCCGCGCAGCTGAGCACTGCAGCGGCACTCGAAGGCCGCGGCAGCGCGCGGCACCGGCTCAGCGAAACAGCAGCGTCGCCAGCCCCAGGAAGATCAGGAACCCCATGCTGTCGGTGCTGAACGTGAGCAACACCGACGAGCCGATCGCCGGGTCGCGGCCGAAGCGCTCGAGCACCATCGGCACGGCCAGCGCGATCAGCGCGCCGACCAGCAGGTTCAGCACCATTGCCAGCGTCATCGTCATCCCGAGCAGCACGCCGTAGGGCGTGTCGCGATACAGCAGCCACGCGACCAGCCCCGCAACGCCACCCCAGACCAGCCCGTTGAGCGCCGCGATCGCGAGTTCCTTCAGCAGCAGCCGGCGCGCGTTGGACATCGTCACCTGCCCCAGTGCGATCGAGCGGATGATCAGCGTCATCGTCTGGTTGCCCGAATTGCCGGCGATGCCGGCGACGATCGGCATCAGCGTGGCGAGCGCCACCACACGCTCGATCGTGCCGTCGAAGGCGCTGATGACGCGCGACGCGAAGAACGCCGTGCACAGGTTCAGCGCCAGCCACAGCCAGCGGTTCTTCGCCGACGCCCAGACCCCCGCGAACAGGTCCTCCTCGTCGCGCAGGCCGGCCTTCGCGAGCATCTCGGACTCACCCTCCTCGCGAATCAGGTCGAGCACCTCGGCCACGGTGACGCGGCCGATGACGCGGTTGCGCGGATCCACCACCGGCGCCGAGACGAGGTCGTAGCGCTCGAACGCATGCGCCGCCTCGCTGGCCTCCTCGAGCGGCTGCAGTGTCAGCAGGTCGCGGCGCATCACGTCCTCGACCAGCACGTCGGGCTGGTTGATCAGCAGCCGGTCGAGCGGCAGTGCGCCGACCAGTTCGCCACGCTCGTCGACCACGTAGACCTGGTCGGTGTGATCGGGCAGTTCCTCGAGCCGGCGCAAATCGCGCAGCACCATGTCGAGCGTGCAGCCGCGCTGCACGGTGATCGCCTCGAAGTCCATCAGCTCGCCCACCGAGCCCTCGGGGAACGACATCGACGCGCGCAGCTGCTCGCGCTCTTCCTGCGTGAGCCCGCGGCGGACCTCCTCGACGACGTCGGTCGGCAGATCGGGCGCGAGCTCGGCGATGTCGGCGGCGTCGAGCGTCTCGACCGCGTCGACCAGTTCCTCGCGATCCATCGAGCGGATCAGCGACTCGCGCACCGATTCGGAAACCTCGAGCAGGATCTCGCCGTCGCGCGCGGCCTTGACGAGATCCCAGACGACCATCCGCTGCTCGAACGGCAGCGCCTCGAGGACGAATGCGACGTCGGCCGGATGCAACTCGTCGAGCCGCGCGCGCAGGTCGTCCAGGTGCTGACGCTCGTCCGGCGGCTCGACCAGTTCGGGACGCACTTCGACCTCGCCCTGGCGCGGCCGGGTCAGTGCCTCCAGCGCCAGGTCGTGGCGGCGCAGCAGTTCCTGGACCGCGGCCAGCGCGCGCGACGCCTGCTCGGGATCGCGCGGCTGCGGGGCGGGCGGCGTGTCGTCGGGGCGTTCTTCGGCTTGGTCAGCCCGCAGGTCGGCTTCTTGATCAGCCATGATCGAGGGCCCGTTCAGGGAGGATCGACCGAACCCATCCAGCGGCCGACGATGGCGGTACGCCGGGCGAGTGCCGACGATCCGCGGTTGGCGTCATAGTAGCGCGGCCGCGGCAGCATCGCGGCCATCCGCGCCGCCTCCCTGGGTCCCAGTTGCGCCGCCGACACGCCGAAGTGGTGCCGCGCCCCGGCCTCGGCACCGAACACGCCGACGCCCCATTCCGCGACGTTCAGGTACAGCTCGAGGATGCGGCGCTTGGGCATCACCGTCTCGATCATGTAGGCGATCACCAGCTCCTGGCCTTTGCGCAGGTAGCTGCGTTCGCCCGACAGGAACAGGTTCTTCGCGAGCTGCATCGTGATCGTCGAGCCCCCGCGCACCACGCGCCCGCGCCGCCGGTTCTGCTCGTAGGCGCGTTCGATCGCGTCCCAGTCGACGCCGTCGTGCACGGTGAAATTCGCGTCCTCGGCGGCAATCACCGCTCGCTTCAGGTGCACCGAGATCCGCTCGTAGGCCAGCCAGCGGTGGCGCAGCGCACGTTGCGGGTCGGCTGCGTGCAGGCGCGCCAGCTCATGCCGCATGAACGGCGTCTGCCCGGGGTCGAACCAGTTCCACCACAGCACGTGCGCGAAGAACCACAGCTGCAGCGCAAGCAGCGCGGTCACGCCCAGCACGCCCGCCAGTGCGACAGTGCGCAGCACGCGCAGCCGCGTCGTCCCCGATGCGCGACGCGCCACCGCCCGGCTCAGGCCACGCCAGCGGCCAGCTCGGTGCGCAGCGCCTCGTAGACCGGGGCGGTGAGCGGCCGCACGCCGCGCCAGGCGAAAAACGACTCGGCGGCCTGCTCGACCAGCATGCCGAGTCCGTCGCAGGCCCGCGCGCAGCCACCCTCCCGAGCCTGCGCGACGAACGCCGTTTCGCGCGCCGCGTAGAACATGTCGTAGGCGAGAACGGCACCGGCGAAGAGCGCATCGGCGATCGGCAGCCGCTCGCCGGCGAGC
>JAJTYR010000039.1 GCA_021463505.1 Burkholderiaceae bacterium
TGTCGCGCCGCCGCAACCTGTTACCATCGCCCGCAACCGGGCATCGGGCCGCCACGCCCGATCATGCAGGCAGTCGCCGGCATGGCCCGCGCGGCCGCTAGCCTGCGGAGATGCCAGCGCCGACGGTAGCGCCCGCCCGATCCGCCATGCGCCGACACCGCGCATTCACAGACGATCACGACCACAGATGCGGCTACCCGCCTTCGTCTTCGCCGGCCTGTTCGCAGCCTGCGCTCCGGCATCGGCCGCTTCGCTCGCCGACGTGGTGCGCAACGCGCTCGCCACCTACCCGGCGATCCTGCTTGCGCAGTCCAGCCGCAACGTGGCGCAATTCGATACCGAGCGGGCGCGTGCGCTGCACTACCCCACCGTCGACCTGCTCGGCACACGCCGGCTCGCCGGCGCCGCGCGCAACCTGGCGCAGCCGCGGCTGCGCGTGAACGTCTGGGCGTCGGGGGCGATCGAGGCGACGATCGAGCGTGAGGGGCTGCGCGAAGATGCGTTGGCGAGCCGCGAGCTCGAAACACGCGAGGACGTCGCTTTCGAAGCCGCGTACTCGTATCTGCGCCTGCTGCGTGGCGCACGCACGCTCGAGGCCACGCAGCGCAACCTCGAGCGCCACGAGGCGCTGGTGAAGGACTTCGCGGCGATCGCGACGATCGACGTCGGCAGGCGCTACGACCTGGTGCAGGCCCGCACGCGGCTCGAACAGGTGCGCCTGCAGATTGCCGAACGCGAGGCGGAGATCGCCTCGGCGCGCGAATCGCTGGCGCGCTTCTATCCGACTCGCATCCCGCTCGGCGAACTGAGTCTGCCACCGGTGCTGCCCGAGCCCGCTCCCGGCGTCGCGCCGATCGCGCTCGACAGCCACCCGACGGTGCAGGCCGCGCAACGCGAAGTGCAGGTGGCCGAGGCCGACACGCGGGTGACCCGCGCCGAGCGCATGCCGCGGGTCGACGTCGAATCCACGGTGGGCAAGGAGAACGCCACGCAACTGGTGGTCTCCTGGCCCGCGTTCGACCTCGGGCGCAACGCCGCCGAACAGGCCTCGCAGGCGGCGCTCGTCGGCGCGCGTGCGAAGCTGGCCGAACAGGAGCGGCTGATCGAGGAGCGCCAGCGCTCGGCGCTGCAGGACTACCGTGCCGCCGAGCGCCGCGAGGCGGTGTCGCACGGTCAGATCGGCCTGGCCGAGGAACTGGTCGACGTCTATCGCGAGCAGTTTCGCATCGGCCGGCGCAACCTGCTCGATCTGCTCAACGCCTTCGCCGAGTTGTCGACCGCCGAGGTGACCTTCGAAGCTTCGCGCGTGGACAAGTCGCTCGCACGCTACCGGATGGAATATGCGCTGGGCCGCCTGGCAGCCCGCTTCGACCGGAATTCACCATGAACGACGTCGCCTCTCCGGATCTGCTGCAGGGCGTGGCGCAACTCGCGCGCCTCGCAGGCCGCCCGCTGTCGCCCACCGCGCTGCAGGCGCAGTGCACGCGCGAGCGCGACGGCCGCCTGAACCTCGAATCGCTGCGCAGCGCGCTGGCGGCCGGCGGTCTGGACCTGGCGCGCATCGACGCGAGCCTCGCGCAACTCGAGCGCGCCGGGCTGCCCGCGCTGGCCGCACTCGATGGCGACGGCTACCGCGTCGTCTCGGGCGCCGAGGAACTGCACTCGGCCGACCTGAAGCAGGCCTACCGCGGGCACTTCTTCACGCTCACGCCGCGCCCGGCTCCGGACATGCGCTCGGAGATCCCCGCACGGCGCAGCGCGCGCGCCTGGTTCTGGCGCGTGCTGTGGGGACTGCGCCACTACTACACGCACGTGGCGCTGGCCACGCTGCTGGTCAACGTGCTGTCGATCGTGGTGTCGCTGTACGTGATGAACGTCTACGACCGCGTGGTGCCCAACCGCACCTACGAAACCCTGTGGGTGCTGACGATCGGCACCGTGGGCGCGCTGGTGTTCGACTTCGCGGCGCGCACGCTGCGCGCCTGGCTGGTGGACACCGCCGGCAAGCGCGCCGACATCGAGATCAGCGCCGGCCTGTTCCAGCGACTGCTCGGCATCCAGCTGATCCAGAAGCCCGCGTCGTCGGGCGCCTTCGTGAGCAACCTGCGCGACTTCGAGGCGATCCGCGAGGTGCTCACCTCGGCCACGCTCACCGCGCTGATCGACCTGCCGTTCTTCCTGCTGTTCGTTGCGGTGATCGCCGCGATCGCCCCGCCGCTCGCGGTGGTGCCGCTGGTGGCGATCGTCCTGGTGGTGATCGTGGGCGCGCTGGTGCAGGCGCCGCTGGCGCGCAGCATCCGCGATTCGATGAAGGAGAGCTCGCAGCGCCAGGGCCTGGCGGTGGAGACGGTCGAGGGGCTCGAAACGCTGAAAGTGAACAACGCGCAGGCGCACGCGCAGCAGCGCTGGGAGTGGTTCACCGAGACGGTGGCGCTGACGTCGATGAAGGCGCGCAACCTGTCGAACCTGGTGATCAACGCCACGTCCACGATGCAGCAGCTGGCCACGGTGGCGACGGTGGTCATCGGCGTTTACCTGATCCACGACAACCGGCTGTCGATGGGCGGTCTGATCGGCGTGGTGATCCTGTGCGGGCGCGCCATCGCGCCGCTCGGCCAGGTGGCCGGCCTGGCGGTGCGGCTGCAGCAGGCACGCACCGCCTTCGACGGGCTGCAGGCGCTGATCGACAAGACTGCCGAGCGCGACCCCGAGCGCAGCTACCTGAACCTGCAGGCGGTGCGCGGCGACGTGGTCTTCTCGGGCGTGGACTTCAGCCACGATCCGCAGGGCAGCACGCTGTTTCGCGGCCTGAACCTCACGATCCGCGCCGGCGAGCGGGTCGCGATCCTCGGGCGCACCGGCAGCGGAAAGTCGACGCTGCTGCGCCTGGCCGCAGGGCTGTACACGCCCGCGGCCGGACTCGTCACGCTGGACGGCATCGACCTGCGTCAGATCGATCCGGCCGACCTGCGCGCCAGGGTGGGCCTGATGCCGCAGGACGCACGGCTGTTCCTCGGCACGCTGCGCGAGAATCTCGACATGGCGCGCAGCGACCGCGCGCGCGACGACGACCGGCTGGTCGAAGTGCTGCGCCAGTTCGGGCTCGACCGCTTCATCGCGCAACACCCGCGCGGCATCGACATGCCGCTGGGCGAAGACGGCCTCGGTCTTTCCGGCGGACAGAAGCGCCTGGTGTGCCTGGCGCGCATGGCACTGCGCGACCCGGCGGTGGCGCTGCTCGACGAACCCACCAGCGGCCTGGATCCCGGCACCGAGCAGCAGATCCTGCGCGCGATCGCGCAGTGGGCGCGCAGCGGACGCGAGCGCACGCTGGTGATCGTCACGCACCGGCCGCAGGTGCTGGAGATCGTCGATCGCATCGTCGTGGTCGAGCAGGGCCGCATCATCGTCGATGGCCCGCGCGCGCGTGTGGTCGAGCAGTTGCAGAAGGGCATCACCGTGCCGGCCGCGGAGACGGTGTCGTGAGCCGCTCGGCACTGACCGGCAACGAGCGCCCGTGGCTGGTGTTCCTGTCGATCGCCCTGATGCTCGCGGTGGTGGCGAGCTTCGTCTGGTGGGCCGCTGCCTCGGAACTCGAGGAAGTCACGCGCGGCCAGGGCCGCGTGGTGCCGTCGAGCAGGGAGCAGGTGATCCAGAGCCTGGACCCCGGCGTGCTCACCGAGATGCGGGTGCGCGAAGGCGACAGCGTGGAGAAAGACCAGGTGCTGCTACGCATCGACGACACCCGTGCCACCGCGATGCTGCGCGAACTGCAGGCCAAGACGCACGCGCTGGCCGCCTCGGCGGCGCGCGCGCGTGCCGAGGCCTACGGCGGTCGGCTGGAGTTCCCGGCCGAGCTGCGCGGCTCGCGCGAGTTGATCCGCCGCGAAACCGAGGCCTTCAACGCGCGCCGCCGCGCGCTCGACGACAGCGTCGAGGCGCTGCGCCGCGGCATGAAGCTGCTCGATCGCGAGATCGAGATCACCGAACCGATGGTGGGCCGCGGCCTGGTCTCCGAGGTGGAACTGCTGCGCCTGAAGCGCCAGCGCAACGACCTCGCGCTGCAGATGTCCGACCGGCAGAACAAGTTCCACACCGACGCCGCCGCCGACCTGATCAAGTTCGAAGCCGACCTGGCGCAGTCGCGCGAGACGCTGGTGGCGCGCGCCGACGCCGCGCAGCGCACCGAAATCCGCTCGCCGATGAAGGGCACGGTCAAGAGCATCAAGGTGACCACCATCGGCGGCGTGATCCAGGCCGGCCAGGAGATCATGACCATCGTGCCCACCGAAGACACGCTGGTGATCGAGGCCTACGTGCGGCCGGCCGACGTCGCCTTCATTCACCCCGGCCAGAAGGCGGTGGTGAAGATCAGCGCCTACGACTACGCGATCTACGGCGGGCTGGACGGCACGGTGGAGCACATCAGTCCCGACACGCTGCGCGACGAGCGCCGCGCCGGCACGCCGGTGGCCGACGTGGCCGACGAGGCCAACTCGTACTACCGCGTGCTGGTGCGCACGAAGACCAATGCGCTCACCACCCCCGACGGCAGGGTCTTGCCGATCATCCCCGGCATGACCGCCAGCGTGGAAATGCTCACCGGCCGCAAGACGGTGCTGCAGTACCTGATCAAGCCGCTGAACCGGGCGAGCGAGGCACTGCGCGAGCGCTAGCAGCCCCATCGAACAAGGCCATTCGAAGCACAGGTGTGGAAGGCGTCACGGCAAACGCACGGCGACGTGCATAGAGTGCCTGGCACGTGGTGCCGCAGCATCGGACACCGTTCGCCCCGCTGTCGCGGCGAGGCCTGACACCGAGGAGACCGTGATGGTCGTGACGTACCCGACCGCGCTGAAGAACCTGTTGGCAGCCACCGACGCCGGCACCGTGACCACCAGCCAGCAGGCATCCACCTTCGTTCTGACGGAGATCGGCAAGACGGCCGCCCAGCTCGAGGTCGACCACGCGGCCTGGGGCGCGGCGCAGTAGCATCGACTCCGGGTCGCGCGCGGCGCGGCCCGGTCGTGACCGGGATCCAGATGACTGGCAGCATGGTCGAGTACGTCGAGCGATCGGGGATCCAGGAGATCGTCATCGTGTCTCCACATCTCGATGACGCCGCGTTCTCGACCAGCGGGCTGCTGCTGTCGAAGGTGTCGCACAAGTGCCGCGTGCTGACGGTGTTCACGCAGTCCAATGCGCAATCCGATTCCGGGTGGGCGCAGGCAGCTGGTTTCACCGACCCGGCGCAGGAACACGCCACGCGCCGCCAGGAGGATCGCGACGCGATGACCCAGGCCGGCGTGCGCTTCGCGCACCTGGGCTTCGGGCCGGGTGAATTCACCCCGGAACACGCGGCCGAACTGGCGCGGCGCATCGCGTCGCAGGACGCTGAAGCAACCGGCCCCTCGTCGCCCGAGCGGATCCTGTGCCTGCTGCCGGCGGGCGCAGGGCTTTCCGACCGACCCGGTAACTGCACGTACCGCTGGCGACGCCTCACCGGCAGACACCCGGGCGCCTCCGCTCATCCCGAGCATCTGGCGGTGCGTGACGGGCTGCTGCAGCATCTGATCGTGCACCGGTGTCAGGTAGGCTTCTACAATGAATTTCCGTACCTCTGGCGCGACTGGACATGGCGCGTGCAGCGGCAACTCCGGACCCTGTCGGCACGACCCGTGAAACGCTTCACGACGCCTGCGGATCGGGAGTCCAAACTGCGCCTGGTGGATGTCTACGCGTCACAGGTGGCACTCGCCTTCGGCCCGAACAGGCCAACGCTGATTCGCGCCATCGACCGTGACGAGGAGTACTTCGTCGCCCGTCCGGAGTATTGAGGTCATGAACCCGGGTCCAGCCGTATCGGTCATCATCCCGGCCTACAACACGGCCGGCTACATCGACCGCTGCCTGGATTCCGTCCTCGGGCAGTCGTTACGGAACATCGAGGTCATCGTCGTCGACGACGGCTCGACCGACGACACCGCCGCGCGCATCGAGACGCACGCCGAACCGCGCCTGATCCTGCTGAGGAAGGCCAACGGCGGCCCGTCGAGCGCGAAGAACCTGGGCCTCGATCGCGCGCGCGGCGAATTCGTGCTGCTGCTCGACTCCGACGACTGGCTCGAGCACACCTGCCTCGAAGAAATGGTCGCCAAGGCAACAGCGGACGGTCTCGACATCGTCGGCTCCGACGCCTGGTACGACTACCCCGGCAAGCCGCCGCTGCACTGGCCGTCGTCGCCGCCGGCAAGCGAGTGGACATCCCGGGAATCGGTGCTGCGCGACGTGCTGGCCATGCGCAACGCCTCGTGGATGGCCACGCGGCTGTACCGCCGGGCGCTGTTCGAAGAACACCAGTTGCGATACGACGAGCAGATCCACTACTCCGAAGACCGGCTCCTCGACCTGGTGCTCTTCCATCACGCGCGCAAGGTCGCCAAGCTGGACCGCGCGTACCTGCACTACGTGCAGCGCCCGGGCAGCCTGACCAACCGGAAGGACATCGACTTCTTTTCGGACATCGCGGCGCACGACGCGATCGTCGAGTTCATGTCCCGCCACGGCCTCGTCGAGAGCCACCGCACAGAACTGGACTACCTGGAGTACCGGACGGTGTTCATCTCGCTGGTGCGGGCGTCGCCGGAGGACCCGCGCCACGCCGGCGAATTCGCGAAGATCGCGACGCACATCGCCGGCTATGCCGACAATCCGCTCGTGAAGTCGTACGCAACATCGATGCCTGCGCGCACCCGATGGCTGGCGCTCGTCTATCGGATCGACTACCGGCTTGGCTGCCGGGTGCGCCGGGCGATCGAGCGGGCGAGGTCGTGGCGATCGACCGCCTCACGGGCCGCGTGCCACGGCGTCCGTCGGGAACAGCGCTCGTCATCGGGGCAGACTCGCCGCGAAAGCGGCGCCTGACGATCGACGCGGCAGCTTCACCGGGGCCGGGGTCGCCCGGCCATCGAGCGCAGCAACTCGATCTCGGCCGCCCCGAACGGGCGTGCCGCCGCGAGACCGACCGCGAAAACTGCCACCGCAACCGCTTCGGCCAGAAACCATCCACTGCCGGCCGCGCGCACTGCGAGCGCCGTACCCATGGCCAGGCCTGAAGCCGCCAGCAACCGCGCGAGATTCCCGAGGTCCAACCGGAAATCGAATCCTTCCTGGCGCAGGCGCCACACCAGGACGCCGCAGCCGAGCATCGCTCCGGCCAGATTCGCCGCCGGCAGCGCGTAGACGCCCACGACCGGCAGCATCGCGACCCCGGGCACGAACGAAAGCAGCATCAGGCCATTGCCCCAGATCAGCGGGCCGTTGCGCTCCAGCGCGTGGCAGAGTTGATCGAGCACGGTGCGCAACGAGAACATCAGCAGCAATGCGCACATCAGCACCAGCAGGCCCGGCACGCCCTCGGTGTACTTGCCGCGGGTCAGCGCATCGAGCATCGGCATGCCACCAGAGAAGATCACGACCGCGGCGAGGCAGATCAGAGTGGCATTGATCTTGAAGATCAGGTTGGCTGCGAATTGAAGGTCGGCGAAGCGCCGATCACGCACGTAGCGCGCCGTCAGCACCGGCCGGATGACACCCGCCAGAAGATTCACCGGCATGTACCGGTCGATCAGGTCGATCGCCGACTGCGCAAAGCCGAACAGGGCGACCTCGGCGCTCGCCAATGCGCCGCCCACCAGCAGCCGGTTCGTCGACCCGGCGAAGGGCAGGATCAGCAGGTGCTGAACGTAGCCCCTGCCGCCGAACCCGAGCATCCGGCGCAGGTTCTGGCGTACCCAGTCCTTCCCGTCCAGCGGGTCGTCGGGCGCGGCGCGCGGCATCTTGCGCAACAGGCCGATCAGCATCACCCCGCACCCGACGAGGTCGGTGGTCAACTCGATCAGGATCACCTGACCGAGGTCGAGCGCGCCCTGGCTCGACACCAGCGCGAGCAGCGCAAAGCGCATCACCGTGACCACGCCGAAGCCCAGTTGGGCCACCGCCTGCAGCAGCATCGATTCGAGAACACCGAACAGCGTCGTCTCGGCAACCCGGACAACCACCACGGCGAGATAGGCCTGCAGGGCCCATTCCCAGTCGGCCAGCCCGATCAGCGGCGCGATCGCGGGTGCCAGGGCATAGACGGTTGCCAGGAACGCCGCAAGAACCGCAATCCGCGCCGCGAGAGCCAGACCCACCAGTCTGCGCAACGCCACGCGCCGATGCTCGACGTAGAGCTCGGGCACGTAGCGCGAGAGGATCTGGCCGAGACCGAAGCCGGTCAGGCCGTCGACCAGTTCCACCATCCCGAACAGGATCGAATAGGCGGCGAACTGCTCCACCGGAAGCCCGCGCACCAGAACGAGGAAGGTGCCGAACCCGGCCAGGGCCGTCAGGGCCTTGCCGCCGATCAGGTAGGCGGCGCCACGCCGGATTCGCGTTGCGCTGTACGGGTCCACGCGACTCATCGGCCGGGGCACTTCGGAACATTCATCGATGGGGAGGCGGTTCGATTCCAGGGGATACCTTGCGACAAAGCGAAACCCGAATCAGACGAACCGGACAATCGTCTCACGAGGCATACCGGGCCGACAGGCCGTATTCCACAATGGCAACCTCTGTGGGCGCAGACGAAGCGATCCACTCGCCTCCCAGGGCCGCAACGGGTGATTCGATCACGCTCCGGAACGCATCCTGTGGGGATAATGCAGGACTTCCGGAGTGACACGAAAGTGCCCGATCACGTCGACATCGCACCATCGGTCTCGTTCATCGCCATCGGACGCAACCAGGCCCGAACCCTGCGCCCGTGCCTGGAAAGCGTGTTTCGCGCCGCGCGCCGGGCCGGGCTGGAATCCTTCGAGGTGATCTTCGTCGACTCCGGTTCCTCGGACGAATCGGTCCCGCTGGTGCGCAGCCTGTTCGGCGCGTCGGTGCGGATCGTCAGCCTGACCGGCGCCATGAACGCAGGCATCGCGCGCAACGTCGGCGCCCGCACGGCCGCCGGCAAGGTGTTGTTCTTCATCGATGGCGACATGGAAGTGGATGCAGACTTTCTTCGCGAAGCCCTCGACCCGGGTCACGCGCTCGTACACCCGGTGGTCACCGGGCAACTCCCGGAGAAGCTCTACGACCCGAGCGGCAGACCCGTCGGCGACGCGTCGGATCGGTATCGCATCCGGATGCGGCACCATCGTCCCGAACTCGGCGGGGTGTTCCTGATCGACCAGGCGCTGTTTCGCAGGATCGGGGGCTTTGCACCGGAACTCCGGTGCAACGAGGACCTGGACCTGGGCCTGAGACTCGCGCGCGCAGGGGTGCTGGCGCTGGCGTTGCCTTGTCCGATCGCCATCCACCACACCGTCGAGTATCTCGAATGGGCCAGGCTGCTTCCGATGATCCGCAACGGCAGCCTGCTGTACCCGGGCGCCCTGTTTCGCCGGCACGTCACGAACCGGCACTACTGGCCGACCCTCGCGTCGCACCAGCGCGCCACCGCCGTGCTGCTCGCCTCGATCGGGCTCGCGCTCTGGCTGGATCCCCTGTGGCTCGGCCTGTATCTCGCGTACGTCGGCGCCAAGAACCTTCGCCGCCCGGGCGTGTCCCTGCTTCAGGATCTCGTTGGCACCACGGCACGAAGCATCTGCTTCCTGATCGGCGTCGTGGCATTTGCCCCGGCGCGCGTTCCGGCCGAGTCGATCACCTTTGCCGTGTCGAACAGCCCGCCGTGACGAGGACGGGCTCCGGCACCCGATCGGCGCCCGGATGAAGCCCGGCGACCGGCGTGCTTCCCGGCCCCCCGATGCCTGCGAGTTCCCGCAGAACGCGTCTGCGCAGCGCCGCACCCGGATCGTCGGCGAACTTGCGCGCGAAAAAGGCGGGCGTGGCCTTCAGGCGTTCGAGGTCAGCCTCGCCAACCTGCCCCGGATGTGCCTCATCAAAGGTGTGAACATAGTGGTTCGACGGGCCGGCGCTTGCACCAACGTGCTTCAACAAGGTCGGGATCAGGAACTCGTCGGCGATCAGGAGACGACTGAAGTAGTCGCGCACGCCCGGGGCTCCGAACGCCTCGACGATCCTGGCGACCGCCTGACGCCTGGCGCCGAACCAGGTCGAACCGTACCAGGGGCGGAACTGCCCGGTGAAAACGTGGCGCCCGACCGCCGGACGACTGAGCGCCTCCGTGGCAGCCAACGCGCAGCGGGCGAGGAGCGTCATGCTGCCTCGCCCGTTGGTTGCGTAGCCGGAACGCAACCAGATACCGGCCAATTCGCGCCGGCCGGCGGAACGACCGAAGTATTCGACCGACAATCGCCGCATGATCCGGTGACGCAGCGAACCGCTCGGGGTAAATGCGCGCCACCCGACCGACATCAACGCATCCCGATCCGCCAACAGGTCGACGCAACTGAAATGCGCCTCCACGCCGCCACTGACGTGCGCCTCGAAGTGCCGCAAAGGCTTGATCGGCAGGCAAGTCGGGCTGAGCAGCTGAAGATAGTCGAAATCGAGGTGCTCCAGTGCGTGCCGCAGCGAATGAAAAATACCGTCCACGAACCCGAAGTGGGCCCAGCCCGTACGCCTTGGATCGGGCACGAAGCGAACGTTGGGCGCCGTCAACCCGAAAGCCGGCGTCTGGGAGAAATCGTGGTGAACCAGAACGATGTGCGGGGCGAGCGCCCGGGCCAGTTGATCCACGGTGTCGGCCCGGTGAACGGCCGACATCACCACGAACACGATTCCCGGTTTCATCTGGATGGGGGACGTCACGACTGGCATGCGCAGATCGTCTGCATCGAATCGCTGCATCGTACCTCGCGTTCCACCGGCAACACGTGAGATACGTCCGCCGCCGCCGCCGACCATGAACGACAGTCTGCAGCGGGGTTCCCGCCACGGGGATCGGATGCGCGGGGCATGTTAACTTATGCGCACACAACGGGATCCGGCTGGCCGAGGGCGGTGCGCACCCGGCCACAGCACGCCGCCGACAGGCGTGATGAAGTGCCTTGCGCCTGCACAGACCAGTTCGGACACTTGAGGCCTTCGACGGGCGTCGTGCGCTCGTAATCCGGGGACTGTCATGCATCTGGGTATGTTCTTCCGAATCCTTCGTGCGCGCTGGGCGCTGATTCTCGCGATCCTGGGCATCACGCTCGGCACCGCGGCGATCGCCAGTTTCACGATGCCGAAGGTGTACAGCCCGACGGCAGTCATGTTCGTCGACGTCAAGGCGCTCGACCCGGTACTTGGCGGTGCCGTGAACTCGCCGCAGTCGGTTCGCAGTACCCTGGCGACGCAGGTCGAGATCATCAAGAGCGACCGGGTGATCCACGGCGTGATCCGTCAGCTCGGCCTGGACAAGCGGGCGGAGATCCAGGAGGCGTGGCGAAAAGATACGAACGGCGAAGGCGAGATCCTCGACTGGCTGGCCAAAGCCATGCTGACGCGTCTGTCGGTCACTCCGTCGAACGAAGGTTCCACACTGGCGATCGTCTACGAGAGCAGCGACCCGAAGGGCGCAACGGACGTCACCAACGCGATCGCACAGAAGTACCTCGAGGCCACGCTGTCGCTTCGGGCCGGACCCGCCAGGCAGAGCGCCGCGTACTTCGAAGAACAGATCGCCGAGTACCGCAATCGCCTGAAGACCGCGCGTGCCGAGATGTCGGCATTCCAGCAGGCGCACGGCATCGTCGCGATGGACGGTCGCGTCGACATCGAGAACCAGCGACTGCAGGAACTCTCGACGCAACTGGTCCAGATCCAGACGCTGACTACGGAGAGCCGGTCACGCCGCGCGGCCATCGGGCGCGAGGGCCGCGAGTCGATGCCCGAGGTGGTGCAGAATCCACTGGTGCAGGCCTTGAAGACGGAACTCGGGCGAGCCGAAGCGCGCCTGCAGGAGTTCTCTTCGCGACTGGGATCCAATCACCCGCAGTACCTGAGCGCCCAGGCGGAGGTCGAAGCCCTGCGCTCGCGCCTGAATGCGGAGATCGACAAGGTTTCGCGCAGCATCGTGGCCAATGCCACGGTGAACCTGCAACGTGAGAGCGAGATCCGCGCCGCGCTGGATGCCCAACGCGCCCGCGTGTTGCGACTGAAGAAGGACTACGACCAGCTGGCGGGCCTGCAACGCGAAGTCGACGAGGCCCAGAAAGCGCTCGACCTGGTCGCCCAGCGGCTCACGCAGACCAACATCGAAAGCCACGCCCCGCAATCGAACGTCAGCATCCTGGCCCCGGCCCTGCAGCCATCCGAACCCTCGCGGCCCAAGCCGTTGCTGAACATGGTGGTCGGCGCCTTCGTGGGGCTCCTGCTGGGCCTGCTCGCAGCGCTGTCGATCGAAGCTTTCAAGCGCCCGGTGCGCAATGCCGACGACCTGTTGCAGGCCGTGGCCGTGCCGGTGCTGGCGGTACTGCCGCCGTCGGCCACCCGACGCGCACAACGCCTGATCGGCAGCACCGGACCGACGATCGCGCCGCCGAACCTGCGGCTGGGCAACTAGCCCGAAACCCAGAGACAGCCGATGAAAGACACGGGAACACTCCAACAGGTGGCGCCGCCCCCCACATCCGCGTCGCGGCCTGCCACGGCGCCGTCGAGAGCCGTCGCCCAGGCCAGGAGATCGCTGAAGATCGGCGAGATCCTGATCGCGGGCGGAAAAATGGGCCAGGAGCAGGTGGACATCGTGCTGAAGGCACAGGAGTCCAGCGATCTGCGCTTCGGGGAGTTGGCGCTCGGGTTCGGATTCGTCAAACCCGACGACGTCGAACAGGCTCTGTCGATCCAGTTCGGCTACGCATCGGGCGAAACGAGCCCGAACCTGCCGTCGAACCTGGTTGCCGCGGTGTCGCCGTCGGCCCCATTCGCCGAGGCAGTACGCGGGCTGCGCAGCCAGTTGATGATGCGCTGGTTCGACGGCACACCGGGGCAGAGCGCCCTCGCCGTCACCAGCGTCGATCGCGGCGACGGCAAGAGCTTCATTACCGCCAACCTGGGCGTGGTGTTCTCGCAACTGGGCGAGCGCACGCTGATCATCGACGCCGACCTGCGCCACTCGACCCAACACAAGATCTTCGGGCTGCGCAACCGGATGGGGCTGTCGGGCATCCTGAGCGGTCGAGCCGGATTCGAGGAGATCGCCCGCATCGAGCACTTCCCCGAGCTGGCGGTCTTGCCCTCCGGCCCCCAGCCGCCGAACCCCCTGGAACTGCTGGGCCGCGAGGAATTCGCTCTATTGCTGAACGAACTCTCCAGCCGTTACGACGTGATCCTGATCGACACCCCGTCGGCTCAGCAGGCGGCGGACGCCCAGGTCATCGCCCGGTGCGCCAGGGGCGTGCTGATCGTCGGCCGCAAGGACGTCACGAAGAGTCCGGAACTCGGGCAGCTTGCGTCGATCCTCTCGGGTTCGGGAGCAACGGTGCTGGGCACCACGCTGAACGAGTACTGACCCCGGGTACCCGCGATGTTGCTGCGGCTCGACAACCGCTTCGCCGGATTGCGCCACGACGCTCTCGCGAGCAGCCTGATCGTGGCGGCCTTCGTCGTGGCCGCGTTGTTCATCGGATTCGTGATCGCGACCGGCCGGCCGATCCCGATCATGCTCGCGGTCGGCGCCATTGTCGGCGTTGCATTGCTCAATGCGCTGCCGCTCGTCATCTGGATCGTCCTGGTCGGCGTGCTCCTGGTGAGCGGGCCGGTGACGATGTTCGTGCCCGCGCTCGAAAAGGCGGGCTGGCTGTTTTCGCTGCTGGGCTTCTACCTCACCGGTGCGGCGATCCTGTATGCCGCAGTCGGCAGGGAACGATTCGCACGACCACCGCCGGCGTTCGTCATCATCGCCGTGCTGTTCTTCGTCACGGGGCTGCTGTCGATCGCCCACTCGGATGGCCCGTTGATGGAAGGCATCAGGGCCATCAAGCGGTACTACCAGTACTTCGGGCTGTTGTTCGTGCTCGCCGCGGTTCCGTTCGCTGCGGCCACCGTTCGACGCTGGTGGGGGTTTCTGGTCCTCCTTGCCTGCCTGCAATTTCCGATGGCCCTGTATCAGCGCATCGTCCTCGTTCCCGCACGGGAAGGCATGCCCAATGTCGAAGCCATCGACATCATCGTCGGAACCCTGGAAGGCTCGCTGAAGGGGGGCGGCAGCAACGGCGCATTGGCCCTGCTGCTGATCACTGCGCTCGCCTACCTGCTGGCCGCCTACCGCGACGGAGTGCTGCCGATGCGGCGTCTGTTGCTGCCGGGCACTCTCGTCACGCTTCCATTGATGCTGGGCGAGGTCAAATTGATCATCGTCCTGATACCCCTGGCCGTCGCGGCGGCCAATTTCGATCTGATTCGCGCCAACCTGTTCAGGTTCGTGTCGAGCACGCTGTCCGCACTGGCGCTGCTCGCGGCATTGGGCTGGGGATACCTGCTGATCAACACCCAACCGGGCGAGTCGGTCGGCAGGATCGTGGAAGCCACCATTGCCTACAATTTCGGCGACGTCGGATACTTCGGCTTCGGCCTGAACCGGACGTCGGTCTATCCATACTGGCTGGAACATCAGCGCCTGTCGGATCCGGTCGGCATCGTTTTCGGCCACGGACTGGGCAGTTCGTTCGACGCCCTCGGCGAACCCGATGCCGGACACATGGATCAGGCACACCGCGGGATGCACATCGGCCTGACGGCGGTGTCGGCGGTTCTCTGGGACCAGGGTCTGGTCGGCCTGCTGCTGCTCGTCGGCATGCACGGCGCGGCAGCCATGTCCGCTTTGCGGCTCGTGCGATCTGCCCGGCCGGGATCCGATCGGGCATTTTGCCGGGCGTTGTTCGCCCTGGCATCGATGCTGATCCTCATGCTGCTGTACGACAGTGCGCCGATCTCGCTACCCAGCCAGCAACTGCTGGCGGCACTCTGCCTTGGCCTGATTGCCTGGCGTTGGCGCAGGTCCAACAGGATAGAGAACCCGTGACCCATGCGATGGTCGGCCGCCAGGTCGAGACATGCGACTCGCGCTTTTCGCGCTTGCCACAAGCAGTCTGGGCAGCGCTCGCATGTCCACAATGCGGTGGAAATCTAGCCAAGACCGCGACCGGAATGCGGTGCAGCGATTGCCATAACCCATTCGACGACACTCATGACGGGAATGCCGATCTCCGGATCCGTTCCCCGAAATGCTATCCGGTGAACTATCAAATTGGAGGGGAGTTACTGCCGGTGGGATTCAGATTCGCACCGCTTGAAATAAGGCCCAACCCGGCAGTTGACTTCTCGCAGATCAGCCCCCCCTGGCACCTGAGCCGCGCGCTCTTGTCATACTTCCCGAAAGCCAAGTCAACGAAAAGCGTCGCGCTCGATCTTGGTTGCGGCACTGGGCTTCATCGTGAGGTTTGTGAGCACGCCGGCTTCCAGTGGGCCGGACTGGACTACGCGAATCCGCAGGCGCCAATTCTCGGAGATGGTCATGCGCTGCCATTCCGCTCGAACAGCGTCGAACTCGTGGTGTCGCTGGCGGTCCTCGAGCACATTCGCCACCCATCAGTAGTGGCGCGTGAAGTGATAAGAGTGCTTGCCCCGGGTTGCTACTTTATCGGCACAGTGGCCTTTCTCGAACCTTTTCATGGCGACAGCTTCTATCACCACACACATCTGGGCACGTTCAACACGCTGCAGTCTGCCGGGTTCGACGTTATCCGGGTTGCACCAATCCGTAACTGGTCTGGCATGCGCGCCCAAGCCACGATGAGCCTGTTTCCGAGGCTCCCAGGTCCATTGGTAACCACCCTCATCGGGCCTGTAGAGGGTCTGCACAAATTGTGGTGGCGTCTCGGCCGCTTATTCAGCCCGGCCGCAAGCGAGCTCTCACGGCAGTTAGCCAATGCAGGTTCCTTCGAATTCGTCGCGCGCAAACCTGCTGGCTGAATAGCAGCCACTCACCTGCGCGAATGGCCAGCATGCGGGTTATTTCGGCATGCCGATGAACGGCGGTGGATTCGCCCGGATCCGGGCCTCACTCAAATTCGTCCAACTGAACAACTGCCAGTCTTTGGTTACGTACTTCAATCGAGCGAATCCCATGTAGATAACGTTCTCACCCTGAACCTTGAACCCCGAGATTGTAGCCTGATCTCGGAAGTAATCGCCCGCGCCCGCGGACAGAATGTGCGCGAGATGTCTGTCGTCCGGGCCTTTCGGATTGTCAAGTATCAGGCGCGAAAAATACGCGGTTGCAACGCCGACCGCGTTCACTGGAATCCGATGAGGCGAGGCCCACGTATGCCAGAGATGTCGTGCATAGGATTCGCGCCCGATGCTGCGCATCGAGGCTCCGCCTCCGTTATTTGTCTCATCGCGCCAGATGTCGGTCCCGTTGATATCCGTGCCTTCAGCCCAGTCCAGTGGATACATGTTCGGTCCAGGGCTCGGGTTGTGCGAGCCGAGTACCCACTGTCCACTATCAAGCAACCACCACATCTGGATGTCACGCTGCTGAACCCGGGTGTTCGGCGCCTGATTTCCGGTATAGGGGCTCGCCACACGCCATGGATATCCATTGCCATTCACATGGTTCGTGTCGGCCATCGTGTGCGTCCACGGAGTTGCGTACTGCCAGCCCGACGGCTCACGCGCTTTCGCTTCTGGAAACGAAGCGCCAGATCCCCAGCCTTTTATGGTCTCCAAGACTGCGCTTGGCCCATCGTGGAACCATTTCATGTCGCTGACCATGGTATCGACCAAATTGATCGAACTGGGCACCGAAGCCGACGTCTTTGGTAGCACCGTCGAAGCAGCGGCGAGCGACCCGGATTCGGCGGTAGCGGGAGCGCTAGTCGCCGTAGGTTCGGTTATATCCTTCATGTCGGACAGGACCGGCTTTTCGGAATAGTCCTTCGGCGCAAGCGTCGAAAGTGAGGCTTCCGCAAGTGGCGGAGCAGTGCCACCATCACTTGGGTCCACCAGACCACAGCCCGAAATGATCAACGAAGCCAAACAAGCACTCAGCACACCTTTGTTCCCTACCGGGCAAATCCGTAATTCCTTCTTGAACAGCGTAGCATCTTGCCGTTTGGCACGCTGGAGCTTTTTCATGACGCATTTCTCCACTTCATTCACGTTGCTCGCCGAACCAGTCGCCAAGGCTGCAAGTGCACACACCGAGACCGGAACGTGACCGATGTCACGAACGCTAGTTCGGAAGTCCGGTCAGTCTAAGAAGACGTCGACGGGTGGCCATCTAACGCGGATAGATGGGGGGGATCGGTCGACTACGAGCGACAGACGGCATGTGACCGACGTAGTGCCTTCAGGCTGGCGGCAAGTACCGATCCGGTTAGCGGCGGGCGTAATTTGCACACTCGCCTCCCGCTGCTCACTCTGTGGACGAACGTGGAGGTACCGCTCGTCTGTGGATCAGCCGACGAACCGTCTACTACTGGATCGAGTCGGGACAGCTCGATTTACAGCCCGACGAGGAGTCAGTCAGCGAAGCCGAGCGAATCATCGAGGCGAAAGAACCTCGCGATAACCGACCCAGGTGAGCGCTCTCGAAATTGCCGAGAAATGCGTACGCCGATGTGTGGAACGTAGGTCAGCAAAAAGTTACCGGCGCATAAGGCGAAACTCGTCCGGTGCACGCTGGAACTTACGATTAGTGCGGATGTGCGGCCGATTGGGTACAACCGCGATCGCTGGACGAAATCGGTTACAGGCGCTCGCTCAGAGCATCACGGTAGAACTGGACCGTCTGTTCGGCAATTCTCGACCAATCGTATTCCTCATGAACGCGCGACTGCAGCGCCTTCCAGACCTGCGGCGGAACCGTATCGGGGATCCTGGACATCGCCGTGGCCATTGCGTCGACATCGCCCACCTGGAAATAGCAGTCGGCGGGCAATTCGATTTCATGGTTTGCCGGAATGTTGCTGGCGACCACGGCCCGCCCCGCACTCAAGGCTTCCAGTAACGCGATGGGCAGTCCCTCGATGGCCGAGGGCAGAACGAAGCAACCGGCATTCGTGAACAATGTCCGGAGATCCACGCCGCTGCGGAATCCGGCAAGAACAACGCCGGCACGCCCCGCCGCCATTCGTCGAACGCGTTTGCTGTATGCGTCGTCGCCGGAAAGATCTCCCACCAATACCAGTTTCCAGCCCGGCAGTCGTGCCCGGGAAAACGCTTCGATCAGATCGTCCTGACGCTTGTCCGGAATTGCACGACCCACGTGAAGCACATAACGACTCGAATCCAGGCGCAATTCGTCGAGGACGGCACCCGAGTCGGTCGGACCCATGAATGGCACACCATTGAGAATCACCACCGGTTCGCGGCCATACAGACGATTCAACTCGGCCGCTCCGTGTCGGGAAACGCTGATCACCTGGTTGGCATAGCGCATGGCCATCCGCTCGCCGGTCTCGAGGATCCATTTCCCGAGCCTTCCCCACTTGGCCTGCACGTAGTCCGGTGCGTGATGCGTCACCACAACGTGAAGCCCCAGGAGTCGTGCCAATGGCGTGAAGATTGCCGGGCCCACCGAATGCAGATGCAGCACGTCGGGACGATGCATCGCTGCGTAGAGCACCCCGAGGAATGTGTGCAGGATCACCTCCATCCCGGATTTGCGCGGGGACCACAGACGCCGGATCCGCACGCCGCGCCATTGCCTCGTTGCAGTGCGCGCGACATAGGCGCTTCGCACGAGAATTTCGACGTCGACACCGGCATTGGCAATCAACGGATACAGGTGCTCGCAATGCGACTCCACTCCGCCCGCGATACCGGGCAAGGCACGCAAACCGAGGACCATGACCTTCATCAGGAGATCCTCGCGCCCGTCAATCGATACGCTTCGATCAATCGTTCGACATGTCTTCGAACGGTGAAGTCGCGTTCCACCCAGGCGCGCGCCTGGCGCCCCTGAGCTGCGACTTCCTGGTCTGGCGCCTGCTCAAAGTGCCGCAGAACCCGGGCGAGATCGTCGCTGTCGCCACTTTCGAACATGTCGCCCGTCTCGCCTGCGCGGATCAACTCGGGTATGCCCCCAATCCGGGCCCCCAACGCCGGCTTGCCGCAGGCGTAGGCCTCGAGGATGGAGAGCGGGGCGTTTTCGTACCATTCCGAGGGCAGAACTACTGCTCGGCTGCTGCGGATCAGACTCCATAGGGCTGCGCCCTTCTGGAACCCGCAGAAGCGGACACGCGCACCGGACACTTCGGCCTGACGGCGGAGATCCGCTTCCATCGGTCCCGTGCCCACCAACCACACCTCCACTCCCGATTTTGCTGCTGCATCCAGAAGCGTGACGAGACCCTTCTCCTTGCTCAGCCGGCCGAAATACAGGAAATGTCTTCCGGGCTCGAACGAGGGCGTAAGCGATTCCACGTCGGCGAAGTTCGGTATGTGGCTGAACGGAGGGTCGGTCCAGCCCCATTCGCCGAATTTGTCGATGAAGAACCGGCTCGGCGAGATGAGCCTGTCGATCGAGTTCCGGTAAATGCCGGACAGGGCATGGAGACTCGATTCCGCGAACACCAGCGAGCTGAGCGCCAGCGAACCTTTCAGGCACCGTTTCCTCACGACCGAGAAACGTCCCGAGATTTTGCACTCTTCGCAGATCTCGCCGTTGGACAGCATGCTGATTGCCGGACAAAGCAGCTTGAGGTCGTGCGTCGTCAGCAATACCGGGATGCCGCATTGCCTGGCAGCGCGAACAACGGAGGGCGACAGGTGATGGTAGAGATTGTGGGCGTGTACGACGTCTGGACGTTCACGGTGAATCAGGTCCCGGATCTTTTTCGCCGCTTCGAATGAATAGATGACTTTCGCCGCATGGCGCAGTTTCGTGAAAGCGCTGTAGTCGTGGCCATACTCGATCTCCTCGGAAAAATGTTCCGCGAACTCGGATGGCTCGTTCTTCGGGTGACGCATGGCGAACTCGGCTACTCGCCACCCCATCTCGCGGAGCAACCGGCCCTGCTCTAGGTAGACCACGTCGGCCCCGCCACGTCGGTAGTGGTAGCTGTTTATGAGGAGAATCTTCGGCATCTCGGTTTCCTGCGCCTGGTCAAGGTTCTGATGTCCATATTCTGAGGTCGATGACCCACAGGAGCGCGTCGGAATGATACACAGCGACCCGCGAAGATCGGTTCACCGGCTCCGTTCGTCGCCGGGGGCACCCTGTCGGTCACTCGAAAGATCACCCGGATGTGGCATCCGACATACTGCCCCGAGAGGACTGAACACGACAATGTGGCCAAGCAACACAGCATCAGCCATCCTTTCCCCAGCGGAGCCATCGAATGATCCGGGTCGGAGTTGCCGGTCTGGGCAAGATGGGCCTGTCCCATCTCGCGATGATCAAGACACACCCTGACGTTGAGGTCACGGCGGTCTGCGACCCGGCGGGCTACGTCGTCGACGTCCTCGGCAAGTACACCGGCGTGCGCTCGTTCACCAGCTATCCGGCGATGCTGGCCGAAGCCGAACTGGACGCGGTCCTGGTTTCGACGCCCTCGCGTCTGCATGCCGGCATGGTCCGGGCGGCGCTGGATCGCGGTCTGCACGTCTTCTGCGAAAAACCGTTCGTCCTCGATCCGGGCGAAGGTGATGAGCTTGTCCGCCTTGCCGAGGCCCGGGGACTCGTGAACCAGGTCGGGTATCACTACCGCTTCGTGGCCGCCTTCCAGGAAGTGAAACGGTTGCTCGAGATGGGTGCGATCGGGGAGGTCACCCACGTGAAGGCCGAAGCCTACGGGCCCGTGGTCCTCGAGCCGAAGGGATCGACCTGGCGCACCCAGCGTGCCGAGGGTGGCGGCTGTCTCTACGACTACGCCGCACACCCGATCAATCTGGTCAACTGGTATTTCGGCGCTCCGATCGGCGTGGGCGGAACGGCACTGAACAAGATCTTCTCCCGGGATAGCGAGGACGAGGTCTATGGAACGCTCTATTTCGATGGCGGCAAGACCGCGCAGATCTCGGTCAACTGGTGTGACGAGTCGTTTCGGAAGATGAGCACGCAACTGACGATCTGGGGCACGGCCGGGCGCATCTACGCTGATCGTCAGGAGTGTCAGATCTACTTGCGCGATGGCGCCGCGGTACCCGAAGGCTACCGGCCTGGCTGGAACGTGCGCTACACGACCGACATGACTCCGCCCGTATGGTTCTACGTCCGCGGCGAGGAATATTCGGCGCAACTCGACTACTTCGTGCGGCGCGTCGCCGCGCGCGACACCGGGAACGTCAACTCGTTTCGCAGCGCGATCATCACCGACCGCGTGATCGCGGAAATGATCGCCGATGCCGAGGCCGGGCCGCGTACCGAGCGGGGTACGCGCGCACCGGTTCCACGGCGAACGGGGTGGATGTCATGGCTGCGACCGGCAGCGGGAGTGAAATGATGGACAGGCTGCTGTTCGGCGACAACCAGTTCTTCGGCGTGAACCACATGTCCGAGGAGAAGGCGCGGGCGCAGGCAATGCGCTTCCAGGATACGCAGGCGATCATCGACGTGCTGGACACTGCCTACGACGAGGGGATTCGCACCTTCATGTGCACCACGCACGACCGTATCGCGGAAATCGCCTCGCATGTGCGCGCCCACCCGACCCGTTACCACGACTTCCTCTTTTACCCGTGCATGCCGTACGCGCACAAGTACGCGAACGCGATGACCGACTACGGAATGCTCGGTGCGGTCAAGCGCTTCCTGCCCGACGAGGGCCTGCTCGATGCGGCGATGCGCGGCGGCATGTCGCTGGCGAAGAAGGACATCGAGGGAGTCACCACGCTGCTGATCGATGCCGAGATGAAGATGTTCCAGGGCCTGAAGACGCCGGTGGTCTTCCTGCAGAACGCGGTGGTCGACTTCCTTCTCGGCCTGGGCTTCAAGGAGGCGTTCAGGATCTTCGCCAACCACGTCAAGGCGCGCTACAGTGCCGAGCCCGGCTTCATCACGATGAACCTGCCGATGCTGCTCGACGTGCTCGACGAGGTGGGCATCGACCACCCGATCGTCTGTGCCAACATCAACAAGATCGGCTTTCGCATGTGCGGGGGCATCCAGGCGTACGAGCGCGCCCTGCGTGAGCGGCGCTTTCGCGCGATCGCGATGTCGGTGTTCGCGTCGGGCGCGATTCCGCCCGAAGAGGCCATCCAATGGATCTGCGCGCATCCGCAGATCAGGTCGGTCGTGTTCGGCGCCTCGAGCCGCGGCAACATCCGCAGTACGCGCGCGCTGATGGAACGGTACTCGCGCGAACTGATGGTCGCCTGAACTGACCAGGGTTGCGCGATCGGCTGATCGAGGCGGCTACGGAAAAGTCGTCGGTGGCTAATCCAAAGTTCCTGAGCCGTTCGTATGGGGATTGTCGTCAACGATGGGAGCGCGTGCCGCTACGCTGCTGCGCCCCGAGTTCGCGGTAGTTCTCGTACACCCGCGCCAGCACCTTGGCAGGCGTGAACTTGTCGATGGCCTGCACGCAACCGACGCCGGCCTGGCCCGGCGCCCGACGCAGCACGCGGTCCAATCCGGCGGCGAAGGCCTCTGCCGTCTGTTCATGGACCACGGTGCCGCAGCTCTCGTTCACTACCTTACGCACCTCGCCGACGTCCATGGTCACCACCGGCAAGCCGGACCCCAAGGCCTCCAGCAACGCCATCGGCATACCTTCATAAGCCGACGACAGAGCGAACACATCCGCGCTGCGCAGTAGGCGAGCGATCTCCTTCTGGGGCCGCAGTCCCAGAAAACGTACCCGCGGCGCGAAGCCGGTCGATGCCACCCGGCCCTGCAAGCCATGACGTAGTGCGCCATCGCCCACATAGACCAGTACCAGTTCTGGATGTGCAGCAGCTATTCTGGCAAAAGCATCGAACAGCAAATCAGGTTGTTTCGAGGTATCGATACGTCCCACCGTCACCACCAGTTTCGAACTCGGCAACAGGCCCAGTTCGGCACGCATCTGCGCGCGTAGTTCGTCCGCAAGCGCTGCGTCAAGCTCCGGGTGAAAGACTTCTACGTCGACCCAGGTGGGCACGAAGTGAACGTTGCCTGCCCACGACGGAAACCGCTTGCGCAACGTCGAGACGCCGGTTTCGCGCACGCAGAAGGCAGTCTCCAGCATCGGGATCAGTCGGTTCTCCAGCCACAAGTAGGCACTTGGCAGCGCACGCCACCGGCTCTCGGTATTCTTGCTTTGCAGGTGCGTCATGTCCTGGTGAAAGAACGCGTTCTTCGGCCGCGTGTCGCCGAAAAAAAGCAGCAGCGGTTCGACACGATGCAGTTCCAGCACGTCGAACCCTCTCATCAGGTCGACGCGGTAGCGCACGACGTTCCGACACAGGCGTAGCGTCGACGGGATCGCTGAACGCCCGCCCGCGTTGTGCTCCACGAATACCGGGAAGAAGTCAAAATCGCGCCGGCCCAGCGAGCAGCGGGTCCAGCGCCCCACAGGCCGCTTGTCGGGTTCGGTGGTCATGCCGACAACACTAAACTCCAGGTCTTCTGGCGCCCACTTGACAAGACCGCGGATGAAGGTGTCGATGCCACCCGCCACCACGCCTAACGGGTCGGCCTGGTAGAAGCTCCGAATGCGTGTGGTCTGCATCAGATGCCACTGTCATCCAGTGTCCTCGTCGAACGCGGCCACTCCGACGGAATACATTCCGCAAGGTGCATCAGCCACCCCTCAGCAGTCCGCGTTCCTGCATTTCGCGGAGTGAACGTTCATAGTCTCCGGTCTGCGCGTTCTGCTGCTGCACCCAAGCTACGAAGCGCGCCAGTCCGTCCGTGAATGGTACCTGTGGATGGAAGCCCAACGTCCGCCGTAAGTGGGTCAAATCGGCGATGTTATGGCGGATATCCCCCACGCGGAACATGCCCGACACCGTGATCGGCACATCCCGGCCGAAAAGCTTTGCCAACTCGTTAGCCACCTGCAGCACCGTGGTCTGCTGGCCTGACCCAACGTTGAAGACCTGGTGGTCAGCCGCTGGGCTTTCGATGCCGGCTAACGTGGCCGCTACCACGTCGGAGATGTAGACGAAATCGCGACTGGCCAGACCGTCCTCGAACACATTGATCGGCAGTCCTGCAAGAATGCGGCTCGAGAAGATCGAGAGGATGCCGGTATATGGGTTGCTGAGAGACTGCCCGGGTCCATAGACGTTCTGATAACGGAACGAGACCGCAGGAATGCCGCAAGCTCGGCACGAGGTCATGACCAATTGCTCCTGCACCTGCTTGGTGATCCCGTATATTGACGAAGGATGGATCCTGGACTCCTCGTCAGTCGGCATGAGCTTCAATGCAGAGCACCCGGCATCGGTGACCTCGAAACGGCCAGCCTTCATGTCGGCTTCGCTGCGTTGGAGGGGATACACCACTCCGCGCTCCTCGCTCAAGTATTTGCCCTCACCATAAATGGCGCGGCTGGATGCGACGACGACCTTGCGCACCGTGGAGGCCACATTGGCCAGTATGTCCAGCATGATAGACGTGCCGCGGACGTTCACATCGACATACTTCTCAATCAAGTACATCGATTGTCCGGTCCCGGTCTCCGCCGCCAGGTGAACTACCACATCCTGATCGGCCAAGGCCCTCGCCCAGTCATCGCGAGAAGTCACCGAGCCGTGCATGAACTCCACCTTGCCCAGGATAGAGGCAAACAGCGGCGATGTGGACGACGGATCGCTGCCGTGGATTTGCTCGGAGAGGTTATCCAGCACCCTCACCTGCCAGCCCTTCTGCAGCATGCGAATTGCGAGGTGCGATCCGATAAAACCTGCACCACCCGAGATGAGCACTCGTTTCATCGCATGAAATCTCACTCAAAAAGGATTCGATGCGAGTCGAGCGCCGCATGGCCGGAGCAGATCGTCGATAAAATCGGCAATCGTGCGAGGGTGAGACGTGAATGGCTGCGCCGCGGCGCGGCGTAGCGCCTCATCCAGACCCGGCCTGGGGACCCGATCGTCGAACACGACATAGTCACTGGGCGCGAAGTGCGGACTTCGAGTGATGTAGACGTTGTTGGTGATGATCTTCGTCCTCGCATTCACGGCCTCGAAACAGCGCATCGTAATGCCGGTCTGTGTGTCGTGGGCGTAATCGATGGTGAACAAGGATTCCGCCATTACCCGCGAATACTCCTCATACGGTACGGGTTTGAACCTGATCTGGCGCCAATACTTGACATACAGCAACGGAGTGCGCAAGAAGTTGAAAACGAAAGTGAAAACGTTCAACTCGAAAATCGATATGTAACTACTGCATGGCTGTAGCGTGCGAAATACGCGATCAATGTAGCGCAGGCGACCGCTGTGATTCCGAACGATCGCCGACACCTCGTATTCATACGACTTGTCCCCGCTCAGCGTGTGGGCCGCAGAGAACAACTCGATCACGGGCAACGACCAGCGCTGTGCATCGCGGTAGTCGAACGTGGCGTACATGGACACTGCCCTCAACCAACGCAGAGGTGCGCGATTGAGTCGAAACGAGTCCCAGTTGTAGCCCACCACCACACCCGCAGTGTGTCGCAACTTCTCGATCAACCCAATGCTCACCCCGCGACCCTTGAAGATCAATGCCAGGTCATAACGCCGCCCATAACCAAGGTAGCGCCGGTCGAACTCGCGCTCGGTGGCAGTGAAGACATAGGGAATCTGCAGCTTTCCAAGTATCTTGCCCAGCATGCCTCGGGGATACTCGTCGTTGGCAACCGTGACACGGTACCCGCGCCGCTCCAGTTCACCGCAGATATGATTCTCGAACGAGTAGAAATGCCGGGGGACGATCAGCAGACAATGCCTATCCTTCGTCTCCGTGCCGATATTCGTGCGTAACTTCGGCATGATCGCTCCACTCATTCAAACAATCGTGGACACCCATGAATCGTCGGAAAGTCGCGTCAGCACTGGCTTTGCCGCCGACCGGCATGAAATGAACCGGACACTACTGCTGCCGCTTTTCGGATAACTCGGAGGTCACCATGCTCCCCACTTTGCGCGTGTCCAAGTAAATTCCACACATCAAGTCGTACTGTGAGTGATGGTCGAGACGCGCAATTAACGCTCGGTGATCTGCTTCGGAGTTCGAACGGGCGTACACCGCGCTATGCCACCCGCGTCCGCGCGACCTCACATCCCGAGGAGCCGCCGCCGGAAGAGCTCGAACAACACTTCGTGGCCTGCGTCGTTGACGAGCCGCCCATCCCCGGAGTCGAACGGAACCATCAGCCTTCGGCCTGCGGCCTCCGACTGGAAGTAACGATACAGCGGCAGAAAGGTGCTGCCGAGCGCCGCCGACGCGCGGCGTTCGAGATCGAGTTGACTGGCATCGATCCCAGGCGGAAGCGCATCGACCGGCTGCTGGCCTCCGATGATGCAGGTGGCGCCGCTCGACCGACAGGTCTCCGCAAGCTGGCGATAAGCGTCCAGCAGCGTGTCGACCGGCACTCCGGATGCGAGATCGGCATACGGATAGTGGACGAACACCACGGCACCGGGCTTGCGTCCGAGCTTCTCGCGCATCCCGGCCACATCGTCCACGAAACGCCCGTTGTCGCGCGCGAACACTTCGAACGCAGGGTTCTCGTGGCAGATCCGCGCGAAGAACAGGCGCAACCGTGCAACCAGCCCATTCGTTGCCGGCGCAGTCACGCCCCGGCCCAGCACGGTCGCATCGCCGAACACCATCACCGGTCGCTCGCACGGTACCGCGGGAGCGGTTGTCGCCGAATGCGCCGAGACCGCAGCGAATGCCAACAGCAGTGCGACCAGAAACCTAGACACGGATGCCGAAGCGCCGAAGGAGCCAGGCGATCGCGAACGATGCCGCCATCGAGATCGCGAACACCGCCAGCATGAATCCGAGCGAAGCCCGGAACGAGAAGAAGATCGGTGGCATGTTCACGTGCACGGTGCCCGCGTACAGCATCGTGACGAACACCGTCACGATGGCGATCACGGGAAACTGGACCAGGTACGGCACGAACAGGTAAGTGGACCAGCCCGGCGGTTTCGTGTGCCGGCAGATGCGATCCGCAATCGCCTTCAGCACCAGGAAGCAGGCCACGCCGTAGACGATCCGCAGGACCACGTCGATGGCCGGATATGCCGGCTGGCCGTAATCGTCGAGCCAGGTACGCGCGACGTAGACCAGCGCGGCAACGGCGAACGCCGCCACCGGATTCGCCTGTCTTCCATGCAACCCGGTGCCGATCGCCATGCAGACGAAAGCGAGACTGATCGTCTGCAGGATGTAAGGGGACAGAAGCCTGCTCTCGGCCGGAAACATGATGAACAGCAGGCAGCAGGCCGACGTCCAGAGCACGCCGCGGCGGTCCAGGCTCAGCAGCAGTGGCCCGGCAAAGGCATACGCGACGAAGAACCACAGGTTGCTGTCGTAGAGCGCGGCGTAGAAGTGGTGCTTCAGCGACTGGGGTTCGCCGCCCTTGGCGACGGTGAACAGGATGTCGAACGCCGCCAGCGCCGCCGCCGCGACGGCCAGCTTGAGCAGGTTGCTCGGCATCTTCGCGCGCGGGTTGGCGAGCATCTTGCCCTTCAGCGACACGCCGGCCAGCAGGAAGAAACCCACCGCGCCGAAGTCGCGCAGCAACTGCGCCCAGACCACCCACATCCGCTCGTCGAGGAAATCGTAGCGGACCTTGACCGTGTGGTTGAACAGGATCGACGAAAAGAACGCGATCCGCAGCCAGCCGGCGATCACGCGTTCGCGCGACGCATCGAACGGCTTCACCCACGCGCGCAGGCTCTGCGCGAATGCGCCGCGATCGCCCGCCAGCAGCGTGGATGGAGTCTCCGGAAATGGCACCTGGGCAAACCTGCGAATGAACGTGTGACCCGGCCCGGCAAGGCGACCGGCCGGCGCAAGAGAATTCTATCGTCATCGACTCTCGCGCTTTCGTGACGAACGTCGCAGGCCGGCGCGACGGGCACCACACAACAGGCGACGGACGGCTAGAATCCAGCGACCGTCAATGCACAGGGCGCGCACTTCGTCGACGCCACTCACCATGAAGCAAGCCGTGACCCCGAGCCGAATCGATGCGCCCTGCACGGTCGCCATCGCTCCGACGGCGATCCGCCGGCGTGTACGCCTCTCGATCTGCGTGGCGCTCACGGCCCTTTTCGTTGCCGGATGCGGTGGCGGCGGATCGACTGCGACCCCGGAACCGACGCCGACGCCGACCCCTACACCCACGCCGACGCCCACACCCGAGCCCCCGCCACCTCCACCTCCGCCACCGCCTCCCCCACCACCGCCTCCGCCGCCGCCGCCGGTCAGCCTCACGGTGAAGTCGCTGTCGGCGCCGCCCGCCATGGTCAGCGGTGACGACGTGCTGTTGCAGGTTGACGTGCCTGCCGGCAGCGACCCGGCCAAGGTGTCGGTGCTGCTGAACGGCTTCGACGTGACCGGCAAGTTCCGCGCGAAGACGGGCGAGAACGCATTGATCGGGCTGATGGACAAGTCGGAGGCGAAGTACACGCTCGGGCCGGGATCGAACCTCGTCGTGGCGCGCTACGACACCGACAAGGGGAGCGGCGAGCTGACGCTGTCGAACCACGCGGTCTCGGGGCCCGTCTTCTCGGGCCCGCACGAGCGCCCGTTCGTCTGCGAGACCGCGTCGTTCGTATTGCCCGATGGCAGCAGCCTGGGCAACCCGCTGAACTGGGACGTGTGCTCGTCGTCCACCCGCACGCAGTACGTCTACTGGTCCACGTCGCAGCAGCGTTTCGTTCCTACGACGACGCCCAACAGTCTGCCCGGCGACGCCGGGTGGATCACCGTCGAAGGGCGCAACGTGCGCTTCGTGGTGCGCATCGAAACCGGAACGATCAACCGGGCGATCTACCAGATCGCGATCCTGCACAACCCGGCCGCCGACGCTGCACCGTCACCGTTCGCACAGCCTTCGGGCTGGAACCGCAAGCTGGTCTACTCGTTCGGCGGCGGCTGCAGCGCAGGCTGGTACCGGCAGGGCACCGAGGTCGGCTGGGACAGCGGGTACTACGAGCGGAACGGTCCGATGCAGTTGCTCGACCCGGAACTCCTGAAGCGCGGCTTCGCGATCGCGTCGTCCACGCTGAACGTCTTCGCACAGAACTGCAACGAGGTGCTCGCCGCCGAGACGATGGCGATGGTGAAGGAACACTTCATCGAAGCCTACGGCGTGCCACGCTACACGCTCGGCTGGGGTTGCTCGGGCGGCGCGTACCAGGAGTACCAGATCGCGGACAACTATCCGGGGCTGCTGGACGGCCTGATCGCCGGCTGCAGCTATCCCGAGGTGAGCTTCACGACCGTGCACTTCATGAGCGATGCGCGCCTGCTCAACCGCTACTTCAACGGCGTCTACTATCCCGGGCCGTCGTTCTCGGATGCGCAGAAGCGCGCGATCAGCGGCATGGTGAGCGTGGGCACGCTGCAACTGATGGATGACGGCGCGGCCGACCGCATCGGAGTCGGCGACTGTCCGGCGGTCCTGCCCTGGGAAGATCGCTATCGTCTCGGCGACAATCCGGGCGGTGCGCGCTGCGGCGTCTTCGACCACAGCGTCAACGTCTGGGGCACGCGGCCGAATCCGCTCAATCCGGGGCCGGATCCGCTCAGTCCGAACACGATCGCGAGGCGCCCGCTGGACAACACCGGCGTGCAGTACGGCCTGAAGGCGCTCAACGCGGGCACCATCGGCGTCGACCAGTTCCTCGACCTGAACGAGAGGATCGGTGGCTTCGATTCCGAAGGCAATCCGACCGCCGAAGGCGGTGCGCTGCCGGCGCCGCGTTCGGTGGCCGACGCGGCAACGCTGCCGATCGCTTACCGAAGCGGACGGATGCTGTACGGCGGCTGGGGCCTGAAGAACGTGCCCATCGTCGACTATCGCGTCTACGAGGACGACAGCGCGGGTGGCGGGTTTCACCTGCGCTACCACTCGTTCGTCATCCGCGAGCGACTGCTCAAGGCGAACGGCACCGCGGCCAACCACGTCATGCTGCTCCAGGGGAGCGCGCCGACGGTCTTCAGTTCGCAAAGCGCGCTGGTGCGGCACGCACTCGACCAGATCGACGAGTGGCTGACGGCGATTCTCGCCGACTCCACGACGGACGCGCAGGCGGTCAAGGTGGCACGCCACCGGCCGGCCGAGCTGCGCGAAGGCTGCGTGCCTCCCGGTTCGAGTTACCCGGCCTTCCGGGCGGAAACGCTGACACCGGGCTCCGGTTCGTGCGCGAGCTGGTATCCGGTGAGCTTCGGCACGCGCGCGGCCGCCGGCGCTCCGGCCGTGCTCGACGTGGCCAAGTGCCAGCTCAAATCGGTGGACACGGCGCTGGGGGACGGCACCTACGCGGTGTCCTTTACACCCGGGCAGCAAAATTGGCTGAAGTCCATTTTCCCCTCGGGCGTCTGCGACTGGGACAAGCGCGGCGAGGGCCAACCGTCAGCCGCCGAGTACCAATCACTTCAGCCCTGGCAGACCTTCGACTGAATCACGGCGCGATACGGCGTGCAGCAATCGTCGCAGTCAGCCGGGCCCCGCGTCGACACGCGCGCACCGGCCCGGTTCGCCGGCAGGTGTGCTCCTGGCGCGCAGCGCCCACAGCAGCAGCACCGCGAGCGCCGCGCCGACGAAGTCGGCCACCAGGTCGGGGGCGCCGGCGCTGCGCCCCGGCAGCCTCAGCTGCGCGAACTCGTCGAGCAGACCGATGCCGGCAGCGATCGCCACGGCGCCGACGTGCGCACCGGCACCGCGGCCGCCGAACACGATCCACCCCAGGCCCGCGATGCCGCCGAAGACGCTCAGGTGCGCCAGTTTGTCCCACGGCGCCGGAATCCATCCCGCGGCCCAGGGCCTGGCGCCGAGCACGAAGAGGTTGGCCACCAGCGCCAGCGCGAGCAGCGCCGCAGTCAGCCGCAGCGACGCGGGCGGATCGATCAGCAGGCCGGCGATGCGCCCGATCGGAGCGTTCGTTTCGTGCATCGACCGATCATATGGCACGCCTCGCTCCCCACCCGGTTCGCGGCCGCTCGACGGCACCTGCCCGCCGACCGCGACCCCTGCTGAGCCAGGCTGCACGTGATCCTCGTCACCGGCGGAGCCGGATTCATCGGTTCCAACTTCATCCTCGAATGGCTGCGGGTCGTCGGCGAGGACGTCGTGAACGTCGACGCCCTCACCTACGCAGGCAACCTGGCCAACCTCTCGCCGCTGTCCGGTGATGGCCGACACCGCTTCTGCCGCGCGGACATCGGCGATGCCGAGACGATGTCCGCGCTGCTGCGATCTCATCGTCCGCGCGCGATCGTGCACTTCGCGGCCGAGAGTCACGTCGACCGCTCGATTCACGGGCCCGGTGCGTTCGTCAGGACGAACGTCGTCGGCACGGCGACCTTGCTCGAGGCCAGCAGGGCCTACTGGAACGAACTGACGTCGCAGGAGCAGGCGGCGTTCCGCTTCCTGAACGTCTCGACGGACGAGGTCTACGGCTCGCTCGGTCCCCGCGACCCTGCTTTCACCGAGACGAACCTTTACCGGCCGAACAGCCCCTACTCAGCCTCCAAGGCCGGCGCCGACCACCTGGTGCGTGCGTACCACCATACCTATGGCCTTCCAGTCCTCACGACGAATTGCTCGAACAACTACGGTCCCTATCAGTTTCCCGAGAAGCTGATTCCGCTGATGATCGCCAACGCGCTTGCCGGAAAGCCGCTGCCCGTCTATGGCGACGGCTTGAACGTCCGCGACTGGCTCTACGTCACGGATCACTGCGCGGCGATCCGGCGGGTACTCGAGGCCGGCCGGCCCGGAGAGACCTACAACATCGGCGGCAACGCCGAGCGCACCAACATCGAGATCGTCCGGCAGGTATGCACGCTGCTGGACGCGCGGCGACCCGACCCGGCCGGCCCCCACGCGCGGTTGGTCAGCTACGTGAAGGATCGCCCCGGACACGATCGCCGCTACGCGATCGACGCATCGAAGATCGAGCGCGAACTGGGCTGGCGCCCAGCCGAGACCTTCGACTCGGGGCTGGCCCGCACCGTCGACTGGTACCTCGCGAACCAGGGCTGGGTATCGGAAGTGGTCTCCGGGGAATACCGCAACTGGGTCGAACTGAACTACGGTGGTCGTCGTTCATGAAAGGAATCATTCTCGCGGGAGGATCGGGCACCCGTCTGCACCCGATCACGCAAGTCGTGTCCAAGCAATTGCTGCCGATCTACGACAAGCCGATGGTCTACTACCCCCTGTCGACGCTGATGCTCGCCGGCATCCGCGAGATCCTGGTAATCTCGACGCCAAGCGACACACCGCGTTTCCGGCAACTGCTTGGCGACGGCAGCCAGTGGGGCCTCCGACTCGACTACGCGGTGCAACCGGCACCTGAGGGGCTGGCCCAGGCCTTCCTGATCGGCGAGCACTTCATCGAGGGCGACCGTTGCGCGCTGATCCTCGGCGACAACATCTTCTACGGCCACGACCTCGCGAGCGACCTGCTGGGGGCGGCATCCGATTCGAAGGGTGCGACGGTGTTCGCGTACCCGGTGCTAGACCCGGAGCGATACGGCGTGGTCGAGTTCGACGCCGACTGGCGTGCGATCGGCATCGAGGAGAAACCCAGCCAGCCGAAGTCGCGCTATGCCGTCACCGGACTGTACTTCTACGACGAGCGGGTCGTCGAGTTCGCGAAGTCGCTGCGACCATCCGCGCGCGGGGAACTCGAGATCACCGACTTGAACCGGGTCTACCTGGAACATGGCGCACTCAACGTTCGCGTCATGGGCCGGGGACACGCGTGGCTCGACACCGGTACCTGCGAGTCGCTGATCGATGCGTCGATGTTCGTGCAGACTGTCGAGAAGCGGCAGGGCCTCAAGATCGCGTGCCCGGAGGAGATCGCCTTTCGTCGCGGGCTGATCAGCGCCTCGCAGCTCGAGGCGCTTGCCAAGCCGCTGCTGAAGAGCGGATACGGGCAGTATCTTCTTTCGATCCTGCGGGACCGGATCGTCTGAGGCCGTCGACGACGTCCACATGAGGACCATCGAGACCGATTTGCCCGGAGTGCTCCTGATCGAGCCGCGCATCTTCGAGGACTCGCGCGGCTACTTCATGGAGACCTACAACGAGCGGAATTTCCATCGTGCGGGAATCGCCGAACAGTTCGTCCAGGACAATCACTCGCACTCTCGCAAGGGCGTCCTCCGGGGCCTCCACTATCAGTTGACGAATCCGCAGGGGAAGCTCGTTCGTGCGGTCAACGGCGAGATCTTCGACGTCGCGGTCGACCTGCGAAGGCATTCACCGCACTTCGGGCACTGGACAGGCTTTCTTCTGTCGGGCAGCAACCGCCGGATGGCCTGGGTTCCGCCGGGCTTCGGCCACGGTTTCCTGGTGCTGTCCGGGACGGTCGACGTCATATATAAGGTGACGGCGCTGCGTCACGAGGCGGGTGAGCGCTGCCTGCTGTGGAACGATCCCGCGATCGGGATCGAGTGGCCGCTGTCCCGGCTGGACGGCGCACCACCGCTGCTGTCGCCCAAGGATGCGGAGGCCACCGCACTCGGCGACGCCGAGGTCTACGAATGAGTGCACGCAATCGACTGCGCCTCATGGTGACGGGGACCAGCGGACAGGTGGGCTGGGAACTGTTGCGATCGCTGGCTCCGTTGGGCGACGTCGTCGCGGCGGACCGGAGCAGAATGGATTTGTCCGACCCGGACGCGATCCGGCGCACGATCCGGGACATTCGCCCCGACGTGCTCGTGAATCCTGCCGCATGGACTGCAGTCGACCGCGCCGAGGCGGAGCCCGACGCAGCGGCAGCGATCAACGCGGTCGCTCCGGGCATCATGGCGGAGGAATGCCGCCGGCTCGACGCCCTGCTGGTTCACTACTCGACCGACTTCGTCTTCGACGACAGCCGGACGGAACCGTGGACCGAAGACGACGAGACGGCCCCGTTGAACGTCTACGGCGCGACCAAGCTTGCCGGCGAACGAGCAGTCTTGCAGGTCGGTGCGCGGCATCTCGTGCTGCGAACGAGCTGGGTGTATTCACTGCGGGGCAACAATTTCCGGCTCTGTTGAAAATCGAGTGGGTTACCGCGCATGAGGGTTGACGGCTGCGAAGTCCAGCTTGCCGGCGATCAGGAAGATCACGGTCCTGATTGTCCCGATGCGCGTGTAGCCGCGAGCACGACGCTTGGCAGCCTGGAACAACCCGTTCAGTGCTTCGAGAA
>JAJTYR010000004.1 GCA_021463505.1 Burkholderiaceae bacterium
TGCCGCTGCCGCGGCGGCCCTGGCCCCGGTGTCGATGGTCGCGATGACCTCGCCGGCCACGACGGTGCTGCCGTCACCCTTGATCACCTGCGCCAGCACGCCGGCAGCCGGCGCCGGCAGTTCGAGCACGACCTTGTCGGTTTCGATGTCGATCAGGTTTTCATCGCGGGCCACCGCCTCGCCGGCCTTCCTGTGCCACTGCAGCAGGGTTGCCTCGGCCACCGATTCCGACAACTGCGGAACCCTGACTTCGATGAGCGCCATTTGCCTGTTCTCCGGGAGGAATTCGGTTCAGTTCTGTTTGCGGCTGCGCGCACGCGCTTCGCCGAGAGCCGCGGCGAGCAGCTCCTTCTGCTGCGCATAGTGCTTGTCGTAGTAGCCGACCGCCGGCGACGCCGATGGCGCGCGCCCGGCGTAGCCGAACTTCTGGCCTTCCTTCAGCGCCTCGGCAATGTGGTGCTGCACGTAGAACCAGGCCCCCTGGTTCTGCGGCTCGTCCTGGCACCAGATCACCTGCGTGGCGTTCGGGAATTTCTTCATCTCGGCCTCGAACGCCTTGTGCGCGAACGGATACAGCTGCTCGACGCGCACCAGCGCCACGTCGTCGAGCGCGCGCTCGCGGCGCGCGGCCAGCAGGTCGTAGTAGACCTTGCCGGTGCACACGACCACGCGCCTGACCTTCTTCGGGTCGATTCCGGCCAGCGTTTCGCCGATCACCGTGCGAAACTCTCCACGGGCGAGTTCGTCGAGCGAGGACACCGCGTCCTTGTTTCTCAGCAGCGACTTGGGCGTCAGGATGATCAGCGGCTTGCGGAACATGCGGATCATCTGGCGCCGCAGCAGGTGGAAGATCTGCCCCGGCGTGCTCGGTTGGCAGACCTGCATGTTGTGCTCGGCGCACAACTGCAGGAAGCGCTCGGGGCGCGCCGAAGAGTGCTCCGGGCCCTGGCCCTCGTAGCCGTGCGGCAGCATCAGCACCAGGCCGCAGGCGCGCCCCCACTTGGTCTCGCCCGACGCGATGAACTGGTCGATGACCACCTGTGCGCCATTGGCGAAATCGCCGAATTGCGCCTCCCAGATGACGAGCGTGTTCGGGTCCGACGACGCGTAGCCGTACTCGAAGGCGAGCACCGCTTCCTCGGAGAGCACCGAGTCGATGACGATGAACTGGCCCTGCTTGTCGGCGACGAACTGCAGGGGAATGTAGGCGCCCTGGTCCCACTTCTCGCGGTTCTGGTCGTGCAGCACCGCGTGGCGGTGCGTGAAGGTGCCGCGGCCCGAGTCCTGACCCGAAAGGCGCACGCCGAAGCCGGACGCGACCAGTGACGCGAACGCCATGTGCTCGCCCATGCCCCAGTCGAGCGCCAGTTCGCCATTGGCCATCGCGCGGCGGTCGTTGACCACCCGCTCGACCAGTGGATGCAGCTTGAAGCCCGGCGGCACGGTCGTGATGCGCTCGCCGAGCCGGCGCAGTTCGCCGATCGGCACCGCGGTGTCGGCGCTGTCGGTCCACTTGCGGTTCAGGAACGGCAGCCAGTCGACCGCGAACTTGCTCTTGAAATTGGTGATCACCGGGTCGATCGCGTGCTTGCCCTCGTCCATCGCCGTCCGGAAGCCGGCGATCATCGCCTCGGCATCGGATGCGCGGATCACTTCCTGCGCAATCAGCTTGTCGGCGTAGATTCTGCGGGTGCCGGAATGCGTGGCGATCTTCTGGTACATCATCGGCTGCGTGACTGCAGGCGTGTCCTGCTCGTTGTGCCCGAGGCGCCGGAAGCAGACGATGTCGACCACCACGTCCTTGCGGAAGCGCTGCCGGAAGTCCAGCGCCAGCTGCGTCGCGTAGACCACCGCCTCGGCGTCGTCGCCGTTCACGTGAAACACCGGCGCCTCGATCATCTTGACCACGTCGGTGCAGTAGATGGTCGAGCGCGTGTCGCGCGGGTCGGACGTGGTGAAGCCGATCTGGTTGTTGATCACGATGTGCACCGTGCCGCGGGTGCCGTAGCCGCGCGTCTGCGCCAGGTTGAGCGTCTCCATCACCACGCCTTGCCCCGCGAACGCCGCGTCGCCATGCACCAGCACCGGCAGCACGTGGTCGCCGTTGCGGTCGCCGCGGCGCATCATGCGCGCGCGGCACGATCCCTCGACCACCGGATTCACGATCTCCAGATGCGAGGGGTTGAACGCAAGCGACAGGTGCACCGGTCCACCCGCGGTGGAGATGTCGCTGGAGAACCCCTTGTGGTACTTGACGTCGCCGCTGGGCAGGTCGTCGGCGTGCCGGCCTTCGAACTCGGCGAACAGCTCTCCGGGCATTTTGCCCAGCGTGTTCACCAGCACGTTCAGCCGGCCGCGATGGGCCATGCCGATCACCACTTCCTGGATGCCGGCCTGGCCGGCGCGATGCACGAGTTCGTCCATCGCCGCGATGAAGCTCTCGCCGCCTTCGAGCGAGAAGCGCTTCTGGCCGACGTAGCGCGTGTGCAGATAGCGCTCGAGCCCCTCGGCGGCGGTCAGCCGGTCGAGAATCCGCTTCTTGCGGTCGGTGCTGTAGCTCGGACGCGCGCGCGTCGACTCGAGGCGTTCCTGGATCCAGCGCTTCTGCGCCTGGTCGCTGATGAACATGAACTCGGCGCCGATCGACCCGCAATAGGTGTCGCGCAGCGCCTTGACGATGTCGCGCAATGGCGCGTTGTCGAAGCCGAAATAGGTATTCGCCGCCGAATAGATGTTGGCGTGCTCGCCTTCGGTGAAGTCGTAGAATGCCGGCTCGAGTTCGGGGATCGCCGGGCGCTCATGCCGCTTGAGCGGATCGAGGTCGGCCCAGCGCGACCCGAGGTTGCGGTACGCGGCGACCAGCGACTGGACGAAGACCTGCTTGCGCGCGGTGGCCGCGTCGCCACCCATCATCCGCGGCTGCAGTGTGCCCTCCCGGGCGCGTTCGGCGAACGACTGGACGATCGGTGCGTGGGCAATGTCGCGCGTCTGCGTACTGCCGTCGGCCGCGGGGACCGCCTGCATGCTGTCGAACCATGCGCGCCAGGCCTCGGGGACCGAACCCGGGTTGTTCAGGTAGTTCTCGTAGAGCTCCTCGACGTACGGGGCATTGCCGCCGAACAGGTACGAGTTCGACTGGAACGCTTTCATCATGGTTCTTCACCTTTCGGAACGAGTTTCTCGTCAAAGATGCTCGGACGACCGCGCTGCGACGGTGCCGACGAACCGCGATCCGGCTTGCGGACCGGCAGTTCGAGATTCAACGGTGGTGGCGGCAGGGGATCAGGTCATGGCGGCACGTTCTGGCAGGTGCGAGGATGTTACCACCGACGTGCGCCCGGCACCGTTGTGCGGCGACGACCCGCGCCAGGCGCGCACCGCCCGACGGCGCTCAGCGCAGACGTGTGGCGGTTTCGCGATAGATGGGGAGTCCCGGCCCGCCAATCGAGATCGCCCGCCCGGCGGCCTCGCGCGCGGCTGCGGGCTCGCCGGCACGCGCCAGCGCCTCGGCGAGATTGTTCCAGCCGTCGGCGAAATCCGGGTGGCGATCCAGCAACTCGCGGTAGGTGCGCACCGCGTCGCCCACCTGGCCGGCCGCCAGTTGCGCATTGGCGAACGCGAAGGCGTTCAACCGGTCTCCGGGCGTGCGTTCGTGCAGCGTGCGAAAGGCCGCCAGCGCCGCCTCGGGGTCGCTGCGCCCGAGCGCCACGGCCGCGCGCAGTGCGTCGCGCGCGGCGGCGGCTGCCGGGATGCGCTGCGGGGTGGTGACGACCATCGCCCAGTACCCACCACGCGCCCAGGTGCGCTCGAAAGTCGACAGCGACATCGCGAGCGATGCGGACTGGCCCGAGTGCAACACGATGCGCCGGGCATCGAGGTCATAGCCGACAATCACCGCGTAGTGCCAGACCGGCATGATCGACAGGCCCAGGTTCTGGAACACCACCACCGCGTAGCCGTCGGCGACCGCACGCAGCAGCGCCGCGACCTGACCCGGCAACGGGATCGCGAGCAGCCCTTCGCGCCGCGGCAGTGCCAGCATCTCGGCCTGCAGCGTGCCCCGGCGGGCGGGAAGGTAGACCTCGTCGCGCAGCGACTGCAGCGAGCGCCCCCGCCCGATTGCGCCCAGCGCCATCGCCAGCGCGGCCGGGCCGCATTGATCCTCGTCCTGGCCGTGGAACGGCACGTCGGCCACGCGGGCCTGGCGCGGCAGGCCCGTGGCGAACGCCGCCGGTGTGCCGGCGGGCGCCATCAGGGCCGCGGTCTGCGGCGCGGCGCAGCCGCCGAGCGCGAACACCGCCACGAGCATCGCGGCGAGCCACGACGCGGCTGCCGCACGCCTGCTGGATCGCGGCGTCAACGAATCGCGCGCGTGAACGGAAAGACCTTGGTGAAGCCGAGGATGTCGGTGATCAGCAGCACGATGAAGATCGTGACCAGCGCGCCCACCACCCCGGCGCCCGCCGGCAGCTCGTCGATGCGCGCTGCCAGTTCGCGCACCTGCTGGTCATCGAGCGCCTGCACGCGCCCGAGCGCCTGCCGCGGATCGACGCCGAGCGCCTCCAGCCGCGCGCGCACGTCCTCGCGCGCGAGCAGCGCCTCGAGCACCGTCCGGTCGGAGGCGGGTGTCGCAGCCAGTACCTCCTCGGTGCTCACCACGCGCGCCTGCACCGGCGCGGGCAGCGTGGATGCCAGCATGCCGGCGGCAACCGCGCCGGCCACCATGCGAACGATACGGCGTTCGAACATCTCGTTCCCCTCCAGGTTGAATTGTGCGATCTCGCCAATGCCGTCGGCACGGTAGCACCGCCGCGGCGTAACGGGCAAACCGCCGCCCGTCGTACGGTTGCAGGATTCCGACACGACGGCGACCCCGCCCGTCCGGCGGCGCTTTTGCCGCTGCGACGTGCGGAGTAGACTGACCGCACGGAAAAGACGCTGCTCCGCGCGGGCACGTGACCGATCCGTGCGCTGCACACAGGAGGCGACGTTGCAGGCGACCGATCTCCGCGACCCCGCTCATTTTCACCGCGTGGTCGACTGCCAGTGGGCGTGTCCGGCCCACACACCGGTCCCCGAGTACATTCGCCTGATTGCCGCCGGGCGGTATTCCGACGCCTACCTGGTCAACTGGCGCGCCAACGTCTTTCCGGGTGTGCTCGGTCGCACCTGTGACCGGCCCTGCGAGCCCGCCTGCCGGCGCGGCCGGGTGGAAGCGCAACAGGCGCAGGTGCCCGAGCCCGTGGCGATCTGCCGCCTCAAGCGCGTCGCCGCCGACTTCAAGGACGACATCCGCGAGCGCCTGCCCAGGCGCGCCATGCGGCCCAATGGAAGACGCGTCGCCTGCGTCGGAGCGGGCCCCGCCTCGCTCACCGTGGCGCGCGACCTCGCGCCGCTGGGCTACGCCGTCACCGTTTTCGACCGCGACGCGCGCGCCGGGGGCATGATCCGCACGCAGATTCCGCGCTTCCGGCTTCCCGAAGAAGTCATCGACGAGGAAACCGGCTACGTGCTCGACCTGGGCGTCGAGTTTCGCGGCGGCACCCCCGTCGAATCGCTGCGCGCACTGCTCGCGCAGGGCTTCGATGCGGTGTTCGTCGGCAGCGGCGCACCGCGCGGCCGCGACCTCGACCTTCCCGGGCGCGCCGAGGCCGCCGCGCAGATCCACGTGGGCATCGAGTGGCTGGCGTCGGTGTCGTTCGGCCACGTCGATCGCATCGGCAAGCGGGTGATCGTGCTGGGCGGCGGCAACACCGCAATGGATTGCTGTCGCACCGCGCGCCGCCTGGGCGGCGAGGACGTCAAGGTGATCGTGCGCTCGGGCTTCGACGAGATGAAGGCCTCGCCCTGGGAGAAGGAGGACGCGATGCACGAAGGCATCCCGATCCTGAACTTCCTCGTGCCCAAGGCGTTCGTGCACTCGGAGGGGCGGCTCACCGGCATGCGCTTCGGCAAGGTCGAGGCACGCTTCGACGAGCGCGGACGGCGCAGCCTCGTGCCCACCGGCGAGCCCGACCAGGTCTTCGACTGCGACGAAGTGCTGATTGCTGTCGGCCAGGAGAACGCGTTCCCCTGGATCGAGCGCGACCTCGGCATCGAGTTCGGCGACTCCGGGCTGCCGGTCCTCGACCGGGTGTCGATGCAGTCCACGCTGCCACAGGTGTTCTTCGGCGGCGATGCCGCGTTCGGGCCGAAGAACATCATCCGGGCGGTGGCCCACGGCCACGAGGCCGCGGTGTCGATCGACCGCTTCCTCGAGGGGGAAGACGTCCGCGTACGCCCGGCGCCGGCGGTCACGATCGTCTCGCAGAAGATGGGCATTCATGAGTGGAGCTACGACAACGAGGTCACCCGCGACCTGCGGCACAAGGTGCCGTGGCGCGACGTCAACCAGGCGCTGCGCGACATCCGCGTCGAGGTCGAGCTCGGCTTCGACGCGAAGACCGCGCTGCGCGAAGCCCGGCGCTGCCTGAACTGCGACGTGCAGACCGTGTTTGCCGCGAAGCAGTGCATCGAGTGCGACGCCTGCGTCGACATCTGCCCGACCGATTGCATCACCTTCACGGTGCTGCCGGCCGGTGGTGACGAGCGTGCGCTGCGCGCGAGCCTGCGTGCGCCGGCGCTGAACGACGACCAGCCGCTGTACCTCGCCACCGGCCTGAAGACCGGCCGGGCCATGGTCAAGGACGAAGACGTCTGCCTGCACTGCGGACTGTGCGCCGAGCGCTGCCCGACCGGCGCCTGGGACATGCGCAAGTACCTGATCGACGTCACCCACGCCGGGCCGGGTTGCCGTGCACCTGCAAGGAAGGCCGCCTGATGAAGCGCATCGAAGCCGTCAACGACTTCGTCGTCAAGTTCGCCAACGTCAACGGGTCGGGTTCGGCCTCGGCCAACGAACTGTTCGCCAAGAGCATCCTGCGCATGGGCGTGCCGGTGAGCCCGCGCAACATCTTTCCGTCGAACATCCAGGGCCTGCCCACCTGGTACGAAGTGCGCGTCACGGAAAAGGGCTACCTCGGGCGCCGCGGCGGCGTCGACCTGCTGGTCGCGATGAACCCTCAGACCTGGGACCGTGACCTGGCGGAGATCGAACCTGGCGGCTACCTGCTCCACGACAGCACGAAGCCGCTGCCGGCCTCGAAGTTCCGCGCCGACGTGCATGCGATCGGCGTACCCCTCACCGCGATCTGCAACGCGTCGTGGAGCGATCCGCGCGAGCGCCAGTTGCTGAAGAACATCCTGTACGTCGGCGTGCTGGCCGCGCTGGTCGGCATCGACCCGGCAGTGATCGCGCAGCTCGTGGGCGAGCAATACAGGGGCAAGGAGAAGCTGCTCACGCCCAACCTCGACGCCTTCCGCAAGGGTTTTCACTACGCCCGGGAGCACCTTGACGACGCGCTCGGGCTGTGCGTGCGGCGCGCAGCCGGCGTCGGCGACCGGATCTTCGTCGACGGCAACGCCGCCGCGGCGCTGGGCTGCGTCTACGGCGGCGCTACCGTCTGTGCCTGGTATCCGATCACGCCGTCCTCGTCGGTCGCCGAGGCCTTCCAGAAGTACTGCGCGAAGCTGCGCGTCGACCGCGAAAGCGGCGCGAAGCGCTTCGCGATCGTGCAGGCGGAGGACGAGCTGGCGTCGATCGGCATGGTGGTGGGCGCCGGCTGGAACGGCGCGCGCGCCTTCACCGCCACCTCCGGGCCCGGCGTGTCGCTGATGACCGAATTCATCGGGCTGGCCTATTTCGCCGAAATCCCGGTCACGATCATCGACGTACAGCGCGGCGGACCATCCACCGGGATGCCCACGCGCACCCAGCAGGCCGACCTGCTGTCGTGCGCCTATGCCTCGCACGGCGACACGAAGCACGTCCTGCTGTTTCCGGAAGACCCGCACGAGTGCTTCGAGTTCGCCGCGCAGGCGCTCGACCTCGCCGACCGGCTGCAGACGCCGGTGTTCCTGATGAGCGACCTCGACATCGGCATGAACCAGCGCCTCACGGCGCCATTCAGGTGGGACGACAGCCGCCGCTACGACCGCGGCAAGGTGATGACGGCGCGCATGCTCGAAGACGGGCGCGACTTCGGGCGCTACCTCGACGTCGACGGCGACGGCATCCCGTACCGCACCTGGCCGGGCACGCACCCCGCGCGCGGCGCCTATTTCACGCGTGGCACCACGAAGGACGCGCACGCGCGCTATTCCGAGGCCGGCGCCGACTACGTGGCCAACGCTCAGCGGCTGCTGCGCAAATGGGAGAGCGCGAAATCGCTGGTGCCGGCGGCGATCGAGCGGCGCGCCGCGCAGCCGGCGTCGGTGGGCGCCATTCATTTCGGCTCGACCAGCCCGGCGATGAGCGAGGCGATCGAGACGCTCGAAGCGCGCTCGTTCGATCTCGACACACTGCGCATCCGCGCCTTTCCGTTCGGCGACGAGGTGGCGAAGTTCATCGCGACGCACGCCACCGTGTTCGTGGTCGAGCAGAATCGCGATGCGCAGCTGCGCACCATGCTGGTCAACGAGCTGGGCGTCGATCCGGCGCGGCTGGTGCCGGTGCTGCACTACGACGGCACGCCGATCACCGCGCGCTTCATCACCGAGGCGATCGCGGAGCGCCTGTCCGGTGCGAACGTCAAGCCGCTGAAGCGCGGCAAGGTTGCCTGAGGCCCCCGCCATGACCTGGCTGCCCAGACCCGCCCTGCACCATCCGAGCCTGCCGAAGAACCGTCTCGGCCTCACGCGCCGCGACTACGAGGGCCGGATCTCCACGCTGTGCGCCGGCTGCGGCCACGATTCGATTTCGGCCGCCATCGTCCAGGCGTGCTGGTCCCTCGCGATCGAGCCGTACCGCGTGGCCAAGCTCTCGGGAATCGGCTGCTCGTCGAAGACGCCCGATTACTTCCTGGGCAACGCACACGGCTTCAACACGGTGCACGGGCGGATGCCCTCGGTGCTCACCGGCGCGAACCTCGCGAATCGCGAGCTGATCTATCTCGGCGTCTCCGGCGACGGCGACTCCGCATCGATCGGGCTGGGCCAGTTCGCGCACGCCATGCGCCGCGGCGTCGACATGACCTGCATCGTCGAGAACAACGGCGTCTACGGCCTCACCAAGGGTCAGTTCTCGGCCACCGCCGACCGGGGCTCGAAGAGCAGGCGTGGTGCGGTCAACAACGATCCGGCGATCGACCTCGCGCTGCTCGCGCTGCAGCTGGGCGCAACCTACGTGGCGCGCGGTTTTTCGGGCGACAAGGCGCAACTGGTACCGCTGCTCGAAGGCGCGCTCGCGCATCGCGGTGCCGCCTTCATCGATGTGATCAGCCCGTGCGTGGCCTTCAACAACCACGCCGGCAGCACGCGCAGCTACGACCACGTGCGCGAGCACAACGAGGCGCTCAACCGGATCGACGTCATCCCGCGGTGCAGCGAGATCACCGCCGACTGCCCGCCCGGCGAATCCGTCGATATCGTCCAGCACGACGGGTCGGTGCTGCGTCTGCGCAGGCTTGCCACCGGCTTCGACCCCACCGACCGGATCGGCGCGATGAACCAGGTGATGGCCCACCAGGCCATGGGTGAAATCGTCACCGGCCTGCTGTTCGTCGATGCCGCCGCCGGCGATCTGCACGAAAGGCTCGGCACCCCGGGAACCGCGTTGAACCGGCTCGACGAAGTCGCGCTGTGCCCGGGCTCGGCGATGCTCGGGAGGATCAACGCCTCGCTCCGGTGAGGCGTGCCCGCGCGGTGCGCCGTCGCCGGCTCACCGCCGCTTCTCCGGCGACGGCCGGACGTCGCGGCGAACGTGACCGGTGAACAGCTGGCGCGGGCGGCCGATCTTCTGGTCGGGATCGGCGATCATCTCGCCCCACTGGGCGATCCAGCCGACGGTGCGCGCCAGCGCGAAGATGCAGGTGAACATCTCGGTCGGAATGCCCAGCGCCTTCTGCACGATCCCCGAATAGAAGTCGACGTTCGGGTAAAGCTTGCGCGAGACGAAGTACTCGTCCTCGAGCGCGATCTTCTCGAGCCTCATCGCCAGTGCGAACAGCGGATCGTCGTGCAGGCCGAGCTCGGCGAGCACTTCATGGCAGGTCTCGCGCATCAGCCTGGCGCGCGGGTCGTAGTTCTTGTAGACGCGGTGCCCGAAGCCCATCAGCTTCACGTCCGAGTGCCTGTCCTTCACCTGGCCGATGAACTCGCCGATCTTCTCGACGCCACCCATCTTCTGGATGTCGTTGAGCATCACCAGGCAGGCCTCGTTGGCGCCGCCGTGCGCGGGACCCCACAGCGTGGCGATGCCCGCGGCGATGCAGGCGAACGGATTGGCGCCCGAGGAACCCGCCAGCCGCACCGTGGAGGTGGAGGCGTTCTGCTCGTGATCGGCGTGCAGGATCAGGATGCGGTCGAGCGCGCGCACCAGCACGTCGTTCGGACGGTATTCCTCGCACGGCGTGGCGAACATCATCCGCATGAAGTTCGCCGCGTAGGACAGATGGTTCTGCGGGTACATGAACGGCTGGCCGCTCGAGTACTTGTACGCCATCGCCACCAGCGTCGGCATCTTGGCGATCAGGCGGATCGCCGAGACGAAACGGTGCTCGGGGTCGTTGATGTCGAGCGAGTCGTGATAGAAGGCCGACAGCGCACCGACCATTCCCACCAGCACCGCCATCGGGTGCGCGTCACGCCGGAAGCCCTGCAGGAAACGCGCCATCTGCTCGTGCACCATCGTGTGCCGGGTCACGCGCTGGTCGAAGTCGCGGCGCTGCTCCCCGTCGGGCAGTTCGCCGTTGAGCAGCAGGTAGCAGGTCTGCAGATAGTCGCAGTGCTCGGCGATCTGTTCGATCGGATAGCCGCGGTACAGCAGTTCGCCCCTGTCGCCGTCGATGTAGGTGATCCTCGACTCGCAGGCGGCGGTGGACATGAAGCCCGGATCGAAAGTGAACTTGCCGGTCTGTCCGTACAGCCTGCGGATGTCGATGACGTCCGGGCCCACCGTGCCGTGGTAGACCGGAAACTCGATCGGCGGCGTGCCGTCCGAGAAGGAGAGCGTGGCTTTGTGCTGGGCGGTCATTGGACTCTTCCTTGGAGTTGAGGGTCAGGGTCGCCCCTGGCCCGGACGTTTCATCGTTGCCGCCCCGGTCAGACGCTGCGCAGCATCGCGAGCACCCGCTGCGCCCGGGGGCTGGCCGTCCGGTCATCGAGTTCGCACCGGCCGAGAATCAGGTCGAGCAGTTCGCCGTCGCCCAGATCGAGCAACTGGTCGAGCCCCGCCACGTCGTCGTCGCCCAGATCCGCCCCGAAGCGATCGAAGAAGCGTGCCATCACCAGGTCGTTCTCGAGCAACCCGCGACGCGCCCGCCAGCGCAGTCGCCGCCGCCGCGCCTCGTCGGCCTGGTGCGCGCCTCCGGACATCGGCCCGCGCTTCTGGTGGCGCCCGGCGTTCAGACCGAGCGCCGGACCAGCAGGTCCTTGATCTTGTTGATCGCCCGGTTCGGATTCAGTCCCTTGGGGCAGACGTCGACGCAATTCATGATCGAGCGGCAACGGAACAACCGGTAGGGATCCTCGAGGTCGTCGAGTCGCTCGCTGGTGGCCTGGTCGCGGGTGTCCGACAGGAAACGGTAGGCCTGCAGCAGACCGGCCGGTCCGACGTACTTGTCGGGATTCCACCAGAACGACGGGCAGGCGGTGGAGCAGCAGGCGCACAGGATGCACTCGTAGAGCCCGTCGAGCTGCTCGCGTTCCCCGGGCGACTGCAGGCGCTCCTTCTCGGGCGGCGGCGTGTCGTTGATCAGGTACGGCCGGATCGAGTGGTATTGCGCGAAGAACTGCGTCATGTCGACGATCAGGTCGCGGATCACCGGAATGCCTGGAAGCGGCCGCAGCACGATCGGCTGCTTCAGGTCGCGCAGGTTGGTGACGCACGCCAGGCCGTTCTTGCCGTTGATGTTCATCGCATCCGACCCGCACACCCCTTCGCGGCACGAACGGCGGAACGCGATCGAGTCGTCCTTCACCTGCTTGATGCGCATCAGCGCGTCGAGCAGCATCCGGTCGGTCGGCCCGAGTTCGACCTCCAGATCCTGCATGTACGGCCGCGCATCCCTGTCGGGGTCGTAGCGATAGATCGAGAACTTCACGATCTGCCTTTCGTGCGCGGCGGGTGCCGCGTTCACCGGAGATTCGACCACTGCGCTCATCAGGGCTCCTGCGCTTCGCGATATGTCGGTTGTCTCAGAAGGTGCGCGCCTTCGGCTGGAACGTCCCGACGGTCAGCGGGCTGGTGCGCACCGGCTTGTAGTCGAGGCGGTTGCCGTCGGAGTACCACAGCGTGTGCTTCATCCAGTTGACGTCGTCACGCTCGGGGTGGTCGCGGTGCGCATGCGCGCCGCGGCTCTCCCTGCGCGCCTCGGCCGAGACGGTGGTCGCCCGGGCAACCTCGATCAGGTTGTGCAACTCGAGCGCCTCGACGCGCGCGGTGTTGAACACCTGCGACTTGTCCTTCAGGTGCACCGCGTCGACGCGTGCACGCATCGCATCGATGACCCGCACGCCCTCGGCCAGCAGTTCGGTGGTGCGGAACACGCCGCAGTGCGACTGCATCGCGCGGCGGATATCGTTGGCCACGTCCTGCGTGTTCTCGCCCGAGGTCGATGCGTCAAGCCGCGCGAGTCGCGCAAGCGCGGCGTCGCCGGCGTCGCGCGGCAGCGGCTTGTGGCCCGCCTGCTTGGCCTTCGAGCCGACGATGTGATTGCCGGCCGCGCGCCCGAACACGACCAGGTCGAGCAGCGAATTGGTGCCCAGCCGGTTCGCGCCATGCACCGACACGCAGGCACATTCGCCGATGGCGTACAGTCCGCCCACCACGGCATCGGGGTTGCCATTCTCCGGCGCGATCACCTGCCCGTGGTAGTTCACCGGGATCCCGCCCATCTGGTAGTGCAGGGTCGGAACCACCGGAATGGGGTCGGTGATCGGGTCGACGTTGGCGAACTTGATCGCGATCTCGCGGATCGACGGCAGCCGCTTCATGATCGTCTCGGCGCCCAGGTGATCGAGCTTGAGCAGCACGTAGTCGGCGTGCGGGCCCGCGCCGCGTCCTTCCTTGATCTCCTGGTCCATCGAGCGCGAGACGAAATCGCGCGGCGCGAGATCCTTCAGCGTCGGCGCGTAACGTTCCATGAAGCGTTCGCCCTGCCGGTTCAGCAGGATGCCGCCCTCGCCGCGCACGCCCTCGGTGATCAGCACCCCCGCCCCCGCCACACCGGTGGGGTGGAACTGCCAGAATTCCATGTCCTCGAGCGGGATGCCCGCACGCGCCGCCATGCCCAGGCCGTCGCCGGTGTTGATGAACGCATTGGTCGAGGCGGCGAAGATGCGCCCGGCCCCGCCAGTGGCGAAGACCGTGACCTTCGACTCCAGCACCATCACCTCGCCGGTCTCCATCTCGAGGGCGACCACGCCGACACAGTCGCCTTCGGCGTCACGGACGATGTCGAGCGCCATCCACTCGACGAAGAACTGCGTGCGCGCACGCACGTTGCGCTGATACAGCGTGTGCAGCAGCGCGTGGCCGGTGCGGTCGGCCGCCGCACAGGCGCGCTGCACCGGTTTTTCGCCGAAGTTGGCGGTGTGGCCGCCGAACGGGCGCTGGTAGATGGTGCCGTCGGGGTTGCGGTCGAACGGCATGCCGAAGTGCTCGAGCTCGTAGACCACTTTCGGCGCTTCGCGGCACATGAATTCGATCGCGTCCTGATCGCCGAGATAGTCCGACCCCTTCACGGTGTCGAACATGTGCCAGTACCAGTTGTCCTCGCTCATGTTGCCCAGCGAGGCGCCGATGCCGCCCTGCGCGGCCACCGTGTGCGAGCGCGTGGGGAAGACTTTCGAGAGCACCGCCACGTCGTAGCCGGCCTCGGACAGCTGCAGCGAACAGCGCATGCCGGCGCCGCCGGCCCCGACGATCACCGCATCGAACCTGCGCCGCGGCAGGTTGTTCGAGAGCTGGTTCAGCACGTCGGCCATCTCAGACGCTCCAGACAATGATGACCGCCCAGCACGCATAGGCGACCAGCAGCACGACCGTAGCCGCCTGCAGGGCCAGGCGCAGGCCGATCGGCTTGATGTAGTCCATGTAGATGTCGCGCACGCCGACCCAGGCGTGCCAGGTGAGTGCGAGCAGTGCCACCAGGGTCAGCACCTTCATCCAGCGCGCGGCGAACAGCCCCGCCCAGGTGCCGTAGTCGAGTTCGGGCAGCGCGAGCAGCGAAACCAGCAACACCACCGTGTAGACGGCCATCACCACGGCGGTGAAACGCTGCGCGAGCCAGTCGCGCAGGCCGTAGTGCGCGCCGACGATGATTCGTTTGTCAGTCATGGGGCCACCGTGGTCAGAACAGGCCGAACAGCTTCGACCCGAGGATCAGCGTGAGCGCAAGGCTCACCGCCAGCACGATCGCCGCGGTCGTGCGGCCGCCGGCCTTCGTCATCCCGATGTCGACGTCCATCAGCAGGTGGCGTACACCGGCACAGAAGTGGTGCAGGTACGCCCAGATCAGCCCGAGCAGCACCAGCTTCGCGAACCAGTTCGAGACCACCGCGCGGTACGTCTCGAAGCTCAACTCGGAGGTGAGGCTCTGCTGGAACAGGTAGAGCAGGAACGGCAGGCCGACGAGGAACATCAGCGCGCCGCTGATCCGGTGCAGGATCGAGACCAGCGCCGCGAGCGGCAGCCGGTAACGAAGGACGATATCGCTGACATGGATGTTGCGGAACCGGGGCTTCGTTCCGTGTTGCGGATCGCCCATCGATCTGTTCACCGCGTCGGCCATATCGCCCCCGTTGATCGCAAAACCCTCGTATTCTGTACCAATTTGGCGCATTGCACCAATTGCCCGTTTCGCGGCGGGGCGTTTCGCGTGCACGCGTCGCGGTCAGCTCAATTCGTTGTGGTAGTGATGTCGCCGGGTGACGCAGTAACCGCGGCGCAACTCGACCGGCTGGCCGCCGTAGGTGTGCGAGATGCGCTCGACCAGCAGCAGCGCCGACCCCTCGGCCACCTGCAGCGTGCGCGCGCGACTGCGGTCGGCGACCACTGCCTTGAGCCGCTCGATCGCGCCGATCATGCGCACGCCGAACTCGGTCTCGAACAACAGGTAGAGCGGGCCGTGCCAGGCGTCGAGTCGCTCGGCCGAGAGCCCGCGAAAGCGCGCACCCGGCAACCAGATCTCGTCGAGCACGGCCGGCTCGCCGTCGGCCTCGAGCAGGCGCCGGATCGTGACCACCGCCTCGCCGGCGCGCAATCCGAGCGCGCGCGCCGCCTCGCTGGGTGCGCGCAGGCGGCGGCATTCCAGCACACGGCTCGTCATGACCATGCCCGGAGCGGCTTCGCCCGCACTGCCGGCGCCCGGCGAACCGGCACTTGCGCCGGCCTCGTCGGGGCGCAGGCGCAGGAAGCGGAACTGCGTGCGCACCTCGCGGTGCGAAGCGACGAACGTGCCCCGGCCCTGGCGGCGCACGACGAGATTGGCCGCAGCCAGTTCGTCGATCGCCTTGCGTACCGTGCCCTGGCTCACGCGGTAGCGCGCCGCCAGTTCGACCTCGCTGGGGATTGCCTCGCCGGGCTTCCACTCGCCCGACTGCAGGCCACGCAGCAGCAACTCGCGGATCTGCCGATACAGCGGGGCGAAGGTCGGCGCCGCGCCGGCCACGGGGGTTGCACCGTCGTCACGTCGGGCATTGCGGGACGCTTCGTTCATGGCGGCGATTGAACCACGTCTGGCGACTCCAAGTCCAGTTACATATGTCTTATATAAGATATTTATACGGTTTGACACTGAGGACGGCCGATCCTAAACTACCAGGCGTCCCCGGTCTTCCCCTCCCCCACGAAAGGTCGCCCCCATGTCCAAGCCCGCCAAGCGCGTCGCCGTCACCGGCGCCGCCGGCCAGATCGGCTACAGCCTGCTTTTCCGGATCGCCAACGGCGACATGCTCGGAAAAGACCAGCCCGTAGTGCTGCAACTGCTCGACATCACGCCGGCGCTGCCGGCGGTCAGGGGCGTGGTGATGGAACTCGAAGACTGCGCCTTTCCGCTGCTCGCGGGCGTGGTGGTCACCGACGATCCGAAAGTCGCCTTCCGCGACGCGGACTACGCGCTGCTGGTGGGTGCGCGCCCGCGCACCAAGGGCATGGAGCGCAAGGATCTGCTCGAGGCCAACGGCGCGATCTTCACGGTGCAGGGCCGTGCGCTCGACGAGGCCGCGAACCGCGACTGCCGCATCCTGGTGGTGGGCAACCCGGCCAACACCAACGCCTACATCGCGATGCGCTCGGCGCCGGGACTGCCGAAGAAGAACTTCACCGCGATGCTGCGCCTGGACCACAACCGCGCACTCTCGCAGGTGGCCGCGCGCATCGGCAAGCCGGTCGACGCGGTCGAGAAGATGGTCGTCTGGGGCAACCACAGCCCGACCATGTACCCCGACTACCGCTTCGCCACCGTCGGCGGCCAGTCGGTCAGGTCGATGATCGGCGACGAGGCGTGGAACCGCGACGTCTTCATTCCCACCGTGGGCAAGCGCGGTGCGGCGATCATCGAGGCGCGCGGGCTGTCGTCCGCGGCGTCGGCTGCCAACGCGGCGATCGACCACGTGCGCGACTGGGCGCTGGGCACCGGCGGCCGCTGGGTGACGATGGGCGTGCCGTCCGACGGCTCCTACGGCATTCCCGAAGACGTGATCTACGGCGTCCCGGTCACCTGCGCCAACGGCGAGTACACCCGGGTGAGCGGCCTGGAGATCGACGAGTTCAGCCGCGCGCGCATGGACCTCACGCTGAAGGAGTTGTTCGAGGAACGCGAAGGCGTCAAGCACCTGCTGGGCTGAGGTTGGCCCACCATGAGCACCCCCGGACGCAAGTTCCGCGACGCGCTCGCCGCCGAGCAGCCGCTGCAGGTTCCCGGCGCGATCAACGCCAATCACGCGCTTCTGGCCAGGCACGCCGGCTATCGCGCGATCTACCTGTCGGGCGGCGGCGTCGCCGCCGGCTCGCTCGGCCTGCCCGACCTCGGCATCACCGGACTCGAAGACGTGCTGGTCGACGTGCGCCGCATCACCGACGTCTGCAATCTGCCGCTGCTGGTCGACGTCGATACCGGCTTCGGCGCCTCGGCGTTCAACGTCGCGCGCACCACGAAGTCGCTGGTCAAGGCCGGCGCAGCCGCGATGCACATCGAGGACCAGGTGGGCGCGAAGCGCTGCGGCCACCGGCCCGGCAAGGAGATCGTCAGCCAGGACGAAATGGTCGACCGCATCAAGGCGGCCGTCGACGCCCGTACCGACCCCGACTTCTTCGTGATGGCGCGCACCGACGCGCTGGCGGTCGAGGGGCTCGAGCGCGCGATCGAGCGCGCGGTGGCCTGCGCCGAGGCCGGTGCCGACGGCATTTTCCCCGAGGCAATCACCGAGCTGTCGATGTACCGGCGCTTCGCCGACGCGGTGAAGGCCCCGGTACTGGCCAACATCACCGAGTTCGGCCAGACGCCGCTGTTCACCGTCGACGAGCTGCGCGGCGCCGGTGTCGCGATCGCGCTCTACCCGCTGTCGGCATTCCGCGCGATGAACAAGGCGGCCGACAACGTCTACCGCACGCTGCGCCGCGACGGCACGCAGCAGGCGGTGGTGCCGACGATGCAGACACGCCAGGAACTGTACGACTCGATCGGTTACTGGGACTACGAGCGCAAGCTCGACGCACTGTTCGCGCGCCCGAAGTGAGCGCGCCCCAAACGGAACGACCATGAGCAACGAGACGCAGAGCGCCGGCTTCAAGCCGAAAAAGTCGGTCGCGCTTTCGGGAGTCACCGCCGGCAACACCGCGCTGTGCACCGTCGGTCGCACCGGAAACGACCTGCACTACCGCGGCTACGACATCCTCGACATCGCCGAGGCCGCCGAGTTCGAGGAGATCGCGCACCTGCTGGTGCACGGCAAGCTGCCCAACCGCGCCGAACTGGCCGGCTACAAGGCGAAGCTGCGCGCGCTGCGCGGGCTGCCGGCGAACGTGAAGGCGGCGCTCGAATGGCTGCCTGCTTCGGCGCACCCGATGGACGTGATGCGCACCGGTGTTTCCGCGCTCGGCTGCAACCTGCCCGAGAAGGACGACCACAACCTCGCCGGGGCGCGCGACATCGCCGACCGGCTGATGGCCTGCCTGGGCCCGATGCTGCTCTACTGGTACCACTACTCCACCAACGGGCGGCGCATCGAGGTCGAGACCGACGACGACTCGATCGGCGGCCACTTCCTGCACCTGCTGCACGGACGCGAGCCCCCGGCGCTGTGGGTGCGCGCGATGCACACGTCGCTGATCCTGTACGCCGAGCACGAGTTCAATGCGTCCACCTTCGCCGCCCGCGTGATCGCCGGCACCGGCTCGGACATGTACTCGTCGATCGCCGGTGCGATCGGCGCCCTGCGCGGCCCGAAGCACGGCGGCGCCAACGAGGTCGCCTTCGAGATCCAGAAGCGCTACGACACGCCCGACCAGGCCGAGGCCGACATCCGGCGCCGCGTCGCCGAGAAGGAGGTCGTGATCGGCTTCGGGCATCCGGTCTACACGGTCTCCGATCCGCGCAACAAGGTGATCAAGGAAGTCGCGCGCAAGCTCTCGAAGGACGCCGGCAACACGAAGATGTTCGACATCGCGGATCGGCTCGAGCAAGTGATGTGGGACGCGAAGAAGATGTTCCCGAACCTGGACTGGTTCAGCGCGGTCAGCTACCACATGATGGGCGTGCCCACCGCGATGTTCACGCCGCTGTTCGTGATTGCGCGCACCTCGGGCTGGTCGGCGCACGTGATCGAGCAGCGCGTCGACAACAAGATCATCCGGCCGAGCGCGAACTACGTCGGTCCCGAGAACCTGAAGTTCGTGCCGCTCGACAAGCGCAAGTAACCGCATCCCCGGAACCTTCACTTTCACGGAAACACGCAACATGGGCGCCGCCATTCCCGCCAGCCGGCCGAAGCCGGACAAGGTCCTGGTCGACATCGTCGACTACACGCTGAAATACAAGGTGCGCAGCAAGGAGGCGATCGAGACCGCGCGCGCCTGCCTGATCGACACGCTCGGCTGCGGGCTCGAGGCGCTGTCGTATCCCGCGTGCACCAAGATGCTCGGGCCGGTCGTGCCCGGAACCGTCGTGCCCAATGGCGCGAAGGTGCCCGGCACGCAGTTCCAGCTCGACCCGGTGCAGGCCGCGTTCAACATCGGCGCGATGATCCGCTGGCTCGACTTCAACGACACCTGGCTGGCCGCGGAATGGGGTCATCCGTCGGACAACCTCGGCGGCATCCTCGCCACCGCCGACTGGCTCAGCCGCACCGCGATCGCGGCGGGCAAGGCCCCGCTCACGGTGCGCCAGGTGCTCGAGGCGATGGTCAAGGCGCATGAGATCCAGGGCGTGATCGCGCTGGAGAATTCGTTCAACCGCGTCGGCCTCGACCACGTGGTGCTGGTCAAGGTGGCCTCCACCGCCGTCTGCGGCATGCTGCTGGGCCTGTCCCGCGACGAACTGATCAACGCGGTCTCGCTCGCCTGGGTCGACGGCCAGTCGCTGCGCACCTACCGGCACGCGCCCAACACCGGCAGCCGCAAGAGCTGGGCGGCGGGCGACGCCACGAGCCGCGCAGTGCGCCTGGCGCTGATCGCGCGCACCGGCGAGATGGGCTATCCGTCGGTGCTCACCGCGAAGACCTGGGGCTTCTACGACGTGCTCTTCAAGGGCAGGGAGTTCAGCTTCCAGCGCCCGTACGGCAGCTACGTGATGGAGAACGTGCTGTTCAAGATCTCGTTCCCCGCCGAGTTCCACGCGCAGACCGCGGTCGAGTGCGCGATGGCGCTGCACGGCGAGCTGAAGAAGGCCGGCCGCTCGGTCGACGACATCAGGAAGATCACGATCCGCACGCACGAATCGGCGATCCGCATCATCGACAAGAAGGGCCCGCTCGACAACCCGGCCGACCGCGACCACTGCATCCAGTACATGGTGGCCGTGCCGCTGATCTTCGGTCGGCTCACCGCCGGGGACTACGAAGACGGGATCGCCGCCGATCCGCGCATCGACGCGCTGCGCGCGAAGATGACCTGCGTCGAGGACAGGCAGTTCAGCCAGGACTACCTCGATCCGGACAAGCGCTCGATCGCCAACGGCATCACGATCGAGTTCGCCGACGGCAGGAAGCTGAAGGAAGTCGTCGTCGAGTACCCGATCGGTCACCGTCGCCGCCGCAAGGAAGGCATCCCGGTGCTGGTCGAGAAGTTCCGCACCAACCTCGCGCGGCGCTTCCCGGCGAAGCAGCAGCAGCGCATTCTCGGGGTCTCGCTCGACCAGAAGGCGCTCGAAGTGATGCCCGTCAACGAATACGTCGACCTGTACGTCATCTGAAGACCCAATTCCGGAGAGGTCCAACATGTCACGCAACGCCTTCGACACGCTGAAGGAATTCCGGCTGAAGTCCGGCAGGACCGGGCGCTTCCACTCGCTGCCCGCACTCGCGAGGAAGTTCCCGAACGTGAACCGGCTGCCGGTGTCGATCCGCATCGTGCTCGAGTCGGTGCTGCGCAACATGGACGGCCGCAAGATCACCGAGGCGCACGTCGAGCAGCTGGCCAGCTGGAAGCCGAACGACAAGCGCGTCGACGAGATCCCGTTCGTCGTCTCGCGCGTCGTGCTGCAGGACTTCACCGGCGTGCCGCTGCTGGCCGACCTGGCCGCGATGCGCGGCGTGGCCGCGAAGATGGGCCAGAACCCGAAAGTGATCGAGCCGCTGGTGCCGGTCGACCTGGTGGTCGACCACTCGGTGATGATCGACCACTTCCGCCGCCCCGACGCGCTGACGCTGAACATGGAGCTCGAGTTCGAGCGCAACGCCGAGCGCTACCAGTTCATGAAGTGGGGCATGCAGGCGTTCGACACCTTCAAGGTCGTGCCCCCGGGCATCGGCATCGTGCACCAGGTCAACCTCGAGTACCTGGCGCGCGGCGTGCACCGCAAGGACGGCCTGTACTACCCCGACACGCTGGTCGGCACCGACAGCCACACGACGATGATCAACGGCATCGGCGTGGTGGGCTGGGGCGTGGGCGGCATCGAGGCCGAGGCCGGCATGCTCGGCCAGCCGGTGTATTTCCTGACCCCCGACGTGGTCGGCGTGCACCTGAAGGGCAAGCTGCGCGAGGGCTGCACCGCGACCGACCTGGTGCTCACCATCACGGAGATGATGCGCCGCGAGAAAGTCGTGGGCAAGTTCGTCGAGTTCTTCGGCGAGGGCACGCGCTCGCTGGCGGTGCCCGACCGCGCGACGATCGGCAACATGGCGCCCGAATACGGCGCGACGATGGGGTTCTTCCCGGTCGACGAGAAGACGATCGACTACTTCGAGGGCACCGGCCGCACGAAGGAGGAAATCGACGCGTTCGAGAGCTACTTCCGGGCGCAGAAGCTGTTCGGCGTGCCCAAGGCCGGCCAGATTGACTACTCGAAGGTGGTCGAGCTCGACCTGGCCACCGTGGCCCCGTCGCTGGCCGGCCCGAAGCGGCCCCAGGACCGCATCGAGATCGGCCACGTGAAGTCCACTTTCGCCGACCTGTTCACCAGGCCGGTCGCCCGGAACGGCTTCGCGAAGACGGCCGAGGAGCTCGAGCGCACCTACCGCACCGCCGACGGCCTGGACCTGAAGAACGGCGACGTGCTGATCGCGGCGATCACCTCGTGCACCAACACCTCGAACCCCGGCGTGCTGCTGGCCGCGGGCCTTCTGGCGAAGAAGGCGGTGGCGCGCGGGCTGAAGGTCAAGCCGCACATCAAGACTTCGCTCGCCCCCGGCTCGCGGGTCGTCACCGACTACCTCGAACGCGCGAAGCTGCTGCCCTGGCTGTCCGAACTGGGTTTCAACGTCGCCGCCTACGGCTGCACCACCTGCATCGGCAACGCCGGCGACCTCACCCCGGCGATCAACGAGGCGATCACCGCGAACGACCTCGTGTGCGCCGCGGTGCTCTCGGGCAACCGCAACTTCGAGGCGCGCATCCATCCGAACCTGCGTGCCAACTTCCTCGCCTCGCCGCCGCTGGTGGTCGCCTACGCGATCGCCGGAAGCATGTCGGTCGACCTGATGACCGAGCCCCTGGGCAAGGACAAGAAGGGCCGCGACGTCTACCTCGGCGACATCTGGCCGAGCTCCGACGAAGTTCACGCGCTGATGAAGTACGCGATGAACGCGAAGACCTTCAGGCGCCTGTACAGCGACCTCACGAAGGACCACAAGCTGTGGAACGCGGTACCCACCGCGTCGGGCCAGGTCTACGACTGGCCGAAGTCGACCTACATCGCCGAGCCGCCGTTCTTTGCCGACTTCGCCATGGAGCCCCCGACCGCCGACAACCCGATCCACGGTGCACGCGCGCTCGGCCTGTTCGGCGACTCGATCACCACCGACCACATCTCGCCGGCGGGCTCGTTCAGGGAAGCCTCGCCTGCCGGCCAGTACCTGGTCGGGCACGGCGTGAAGCGGGCCGACTTCAACTCCTACGGAGCGCGGCGCGGCAACCACGAGGTGATGATGCGCGGCACGTTCGCCAACGTGCGGATCAAGAACCTGATGATCCCGCCGAAGGCCGACGGCACGCGCGAGGAAGGCGGCGTGACACTGCACCAGCCCTCGGGCGAGAAGATGTACATCTACGACGCGGCGATGCGCTACCAGCGCGAGGGCACGCCCACCGTGGTGTTCGGCGGCGAGGAATACGGCACCGGCTCCTCGCGCGACTGGGCGGCCAAGGGCACGCAGCTGCTGGGTGTGAAGGCGGTCGTCGCGCGCAGCTTCGAGCGCATCCACCGCTCCAACCTGGTGGGCATGGGCGTGCTGCCGCTGCAGTTCCGGCCCGGCGAGAGCTGGGAGTCGCACGGCATCCGGGGCGACGAGACCTTCGACATCCTGGTGCCCGAGAAGCTCGAGCCGCAGCAGTCGATCCGCATGACAGTGACGGCCAGGGACGGCAGCACGCGCTCGATCACGCTGCTCTCGCGCATCGACACCCCGATCGAGGTCGACTACTTCCGGCACGGCGGCATCCTTCCGTTCGTGCTGCGCGAGCTGCTCAGCGCCTGAACGGCACTGCGGACGGACCGGCCGGCGGCCGGCCCGTCCGCGATGCGGCGCAGTCGATTACACTTCGGCAGGCATCGAACCGCCGACTCCGTGTTCCAGTCCGAACTCACCTCGCGCACCGACGCCGGCGCCAGCCTGCCGGCGTTCCCGCGGCTGCTGCTGTCGACGGGCATTGCCTTCGTCGCCTGTCTGATCGCGAAACTGATCTCCTTCGGCGCTGTCGACCTGCTGCTGATCTGGCCCTGCGCTGGCGTCGCCTTCGCTTTTGCCTGGCGCAACGGCCTGCGCTGGGCGGTGCCTCCGGCGGTTGGCGGGGCCCTGTGGGCCTGGGTCGAGTTCGGTGCGATCGGGCCGATCTTCGCCACTTTCGCAGCCAGCGTGGCCGGGCCGATGCTGGGCGTGGCGGCCCTGCGCCGACTCGACCACTGGAAGCCGGCCGAGTATCGCCTCGAGGCCGCGGTGCGCTTCGCGGGCGTGATCGCATTGCTGTCAGCGCCGGTCGACGCACTGCTGGCGACGGCCGGCCTGCAGTGGAGCGGGCTGGTCGCCACGGCTCACCCGGCGCACCAGTTCATGGCCTGGTGGCTGATCGACGCGCTGGGCATCCTGCTGGTCGCGCCGGCCCTGCTCGCGTGGATGGGGGAGTCGCTCGCCGAAGCCGAGCCGGGCCTGTCGCAGCGCGCACTGGTCGACGCGCCGGCGTTCTTCCTCACGCTGCTGGTGATCGCCACCGGCGTGCTGGTGACGCTGTTCGGCCAGCAGAGCTACGCCTACGCGCTGGCGTTCCTCTACTTTCCGATCGTCGCCTGGACTGCGATCCGGATGAGCGAGCGCGCCACCGCGCTGTCGCTCGCGGCCACCGCGATTCCGCTGCTGATCGCGCGCGCCCACCAGGTGGCCCAGGCGCACGACGACGTCTTCCGCGCACTCGAGGCCTCGGTACTGGTGTTCTCGGCCGTCATCGTCGCGCTGATGCTGCAGGCCGTGGCCACCGACCGCCGTTTCGCGCTCGCGCGCGTCGCGCAGCAGGCACGCCAGGACATGTCGACCGGACTCCTCAACGACCGCGGCCTGATCGCCGAGATCGGCGAACGCCTGTCCATGCCCACACGCCCCGACTACGGGCTGATCGGCGTGCACATGTCCAACTTCGACACGCTGAACGACCTGTGCGGCCCGCTGCAGGCCCTGCAACTCGAGCAGGACGTTTCCGCGCTGCTGATGCGCCAGCCTGGCGCGAAGGCCGCCGCGCGGCTGTCGGCGGGTCGCTTTGCGCTGCTGATCGAGGCCGAATCGGTCGCCGAGGTGCGCACAGTCGCGCGCGAGCTCTACTCCCAACTCAACGGCCAGTTGTTCAAGACCGAACACGGCAGCGTGAGACTGCAGCTGTGCGTGGGCGGCCTGCTGGTGGACCGGCACGCGCTGATCAACAGCGAAGACTGCCTGATGTCGCTGTCCGACGCGATGGCGATCGCCGCCAGCGTACGCGACCCGCAGCTCTTCGTCGAGCCGCTGTCGCAGACGATGATCGACGCGCGACGCGCCCACCAGGGCAAGATCGAGCACATCCGCGAAGCCATCCGCGACAAGCGCTTCGAGTTGCACGCGCAGCCGATGATCGATCCGGACGCGCCCGAAGGGATGCTCTCCTACGAGGTGCTGATCCGCCTGCTCGACCGCGGCGGCGGATTGATCCGCCCGCCCGAGTTCCTGTCGCTGGCGGTGCAGGCGCAGATGACGCCGACGATGGACCGCGGCGTGATCCGCCAGATCTTCTCCTGGCTCGCCGACCACCCCGAGGCGCTGGCACGCACCTGGAAGTGCTCGATCAACCTGTCGGGACTCACGATGGGCGACGGCACGATCGCCGGCTTCATCCGCGAACAGCGCGCGCTCCACGCGATTCCCGCCGACAAGATCGTCTTCGAGATCACCGAGAGCGAGGCGATCCGCAACCCGGCGGCTGCCTCGCGGCTGGTCGATGACCTGAAGGCAGAGGGTTTCGGTATCGCGCTCGACGACTTTGGTACCGGACTCGCCACCTTCGAGTACCTGAAACGCTTCCCGCTCGACTACCTGAAGATCGACGGTTCGTTCATCCGCAACCTGGTGACGAATCCGATCGACGAGGAAATCGTCCTGTCCACGGTGCGCGTGGCGCGGCGCCTGAACATCCGCACGGTGGCCGAGCACGTGCACAACCAGGACACGCTGGACCGGCTCACCGACATCGGCGTTGCCCACATTCAGGGCGACTGGATCGGCCGGGCGGCACCGCTCGAGCAGTTGTTCGCAGCGCCCGCGCGACGCGCCAGCCGCTCGTCGGCTTGAGCGGTCGCTGTCAGCCGGCGAGCCAGCGCTCGAGGTCCGGCTTCTCGTCCACGTCCCAGAGCGTGCGCAGTTGCGACCACCGCACGCCGCTCTCCTGGAGGCGCCGCCGCGTCGCGGCCATCAGCGTATCGCGCCCCCAGGGCATGTCGTCGAACAGGTGAGCGATGCGGCGGCTGAGCCCCACCAGCGCATAGCCGCCGTCCTCGGTGGGGCCGAACACCGCGTCGCGCTCGCGCAGGGCGGCGAAGGCGTCGTGCAGATCGTTCGTCGACAGTGCGACGACGTCGCTGCCCACCAGCACCGGCACCCGCGCCTCGTCGAGCGCACGCGCCAGCGCCGTTTCGATCCGCTCGCCCGGCGAGACGCCGACCTGGACGGCGAGCGCGAAACCGTGCGCGGCGGCCAGTCGCGCGCACTCGCCGTCGCGGTCGTCACCAAGGATGCACAACTCGGCTTCGAGCGCCGGCGCTTGCACCTGCGCCGCACGAACCACCGCCAGCGTGTCACGCAGCATCGTCCGGTAGTGGGCGAGCGCGGCGGCGTCACCGACGGTACGCGCCAGGCGCGTCTTGACCTCGCCGGCACGCGGCACGCGGGCGAAGACGATGATCCGCGGATTCATGGGGGGCGATTCTCGCCAACGACGATTCGGGCAGCCGGGGCAGAAGACGGCGGCGGTGGCTGGACGCGGCCGGCATTATGACATCGGTACACCTGCGCGACGCTCGCCTGGCTCGCGGTATATTGCGACGGGCCGACGCAGCAAACGTGCAGCGGATCATCCGGGATCAGGCGCCCGATGGCAGATCCAGGCATTACAGGTTCGATCATGACGGCGGATGTGGCGACAACGGGTGATCTCCAGACGCTGGAAACCCCGATGACGGCCACGCTGGAGGTCGTGCTGCACCAACACCGCTCGCCCGCGTGGCCCGCGGCCGGAACTTCCACCCGCTTCATTCACCCGCAGGCGGCCCGGCAGCGGGGCCCCATGCCATGACCCGCAAAGCACAGGAAGGGAACGACGTGTCCGGCATCGAAGGCAAACACTGCGTGCTGACCGGCGGCGCCGGCAGCATCGGCCTGGCATCCGCCCGCCAGCTGCTTGCGCGCGGCGCCACGGTATTCCTCGTGGACCGCGACCCGGCGCTGCTCGATGCGGCGCGCCAGTCGCTCGTGGCCGATGGCTACGGCGCACGCATCGGCAGCGCCGCCGCCGACGTCAGCAACGCCCGCCAGACCCGGGACTACCTGGCGCAGGCGGTGGCGCGCGCCGGCCCGATCGATTTCCTCTTCTGCAACGCCGGCATCAACGGCGCGATCGTGTCCGTCACCGATTATCCGGACGCGCTGTTCGACGCCGTGATGGCGGTGAACGTGCGCGGTACCTTCCTGGCACTCAAGCACGGCCTGCCACAGATGCGCGACGGTGGCAGCGTGCTCGTGACCTCCAGCGTCATGGGCGTCACCGCCGACCCGGGCGTGAGCGCCTATGCAACCTCCAAACACGCGCTGATCGGCCTGGTGCGCGTGGTCGCGAAAGAGGCCGCTGCGCGCGGTATCCGGGTCAACGCGCTCGCGCCGGGGCCGGTGGGCAACGCGTTCCAGGACGACATCGAGCGCCGACTGAGCCAGGTCGTGGGACGCGACGCCACGCGGATGCTCGACGAGGCGATCCCGCTGCATCGTCACGCGCAGCCCGACGAGATCGCGCGGATGGTGGTCTTCCTCGCGAGCGCCGACAGCAGTTTCTCCACCGGCAGCGTGTTCATGGCCGATGGCGGCATGCACATCTGACGTGCCATCTGCGTCAGGCGCCCGGCACTTCCCCGGACAGCACGAGCTCCAGGCGTTCGGCGAGGCGCGTCGCCAGCGCCATCACGGTCAACGACGGATTGACCGAGAGCGTTCGCGCAAGCAGTGACGCATCACCGACGAACAGACCCTTCACGTCGTGCGACTCGCAGTGGCGATCGACCACCGATCGCAGCGGGTCATCGCCCATCCGGCAGCCACCCTGCGTGTGCGTCGAGATGAGGCCGGTCCAGCAGACCTTCTTCGCACCCGCGGCCCCGAGTGCCTCGCGGCTGAAGCGCAACGCGCCATCGAGCCGTGCGCGCTCGGAAGGCTGCAGGTCGACCTCGATGTGCTCGCCTCCGTCGTTGTCGATGCTCACCGATGCGTTGTTTTCGTCGTTCACCATCGCGAGCAGGCCGTTCCAGTGCCGGTAGGCACGGACCGTCTCGACCAGTCGCGGCCCCCACAGCGGTCCGTTCGCGTCGCGCACGGTGGTGGCGAAGGCAATCGGGTCCATGATCGTCGAAGCCTCGATCACGAAACCGCCCGCATCGTCGGTCTGGAACTTCATGCAATGCGCGGTGATCGGATAGACCCGGTGCGCGTCCTGCGGATCGTCGAACAGACCATAGACGAGCCGCAGCGGATGCAGGCCGACATGCCGGCCGATCGCAGGGTTGGCCAGGCCGGAGCGCAGCAGCAGTTGCGGCGAATTCAGCGCGCCGGCGGCGACGACGACGAAGCGCGCGCGCGCAGCGTGCCGCTCGCCGGCAGCGTCGACGTACGCGACGCCGCGCGCCCGTGGCCCCCCCGGCGCGTCCGCGACGAGCACCCGTTCGACGCGCACGCCGGTACGCACTTCGAGCAGATCGCGCGACAGTGCCATGGCGATGTAAGTGTTCATCGTCGACTTGCCGCCGTCGGTGGGACACCCCTGCAGGCAGGACCCGTAGCTCATGCACCGCGCATCGGTGTACGAATGCACCGGCTGGAGTTCGGCGCCGAGCGCGCGGAATCCAGCCTGTACCGTGTGAACGCAGTTCTCCCAGTCGCCGCGCTCGCGCACGCCGAGCAGGTTCTCGACCCGCGTGTAGTACTCGTCGAGATCGGCCAGCGCGAACGGTTCGCCGCGATCGTTGGTCAGGCCGCTGGCGGGATGCCACTTGGCGATGTCGCGCTCATGCGCGCGCAGCGCGACCTTGGTGTTGATCGTGGTCGAGCCGCCGACGCATTTCCCCGAGAGAAAGATCATCGCGTCACCGCCGGGCAAGGCCGCGAAACGCAGCGGCCAGTAGAGGTCGTGCGTGGCCTTCGCCTCCCAGCGCCGGAAGTGCCCGGACGTGAGGTGGGGCCCGGCTTCGAGGAGCAGCACCTTGCGCCCGCACTGCGCGAGTTCCCCGGCGACGACGCCGCCGCCGGCGCCCGATCCCACCACGATCACGTCGAACCCGACGTCGGAACCGGCGTTCATGGCTGTCCGATTCCAAGCCAGGACCAGTCGCGCCCGAGATCGACCGCGCGCGGCGGCTGGAAGCCGATCACGGCCCACGCGCCCGGTCCGTGCCGGCCCGGGGCGACGAAGTCGCTGTAATACGCCTCGATGGCAAGCGCGCGCACGAGGGCGAACCCGGGCGTGCGTTCGTGCCGGGCCAGCGCTTCGGGCGTGGCGGCAGCCGACAACGCGTCGATCGCGCGCAACGCATCAGCGCGTGCAGCGGCGGGCATCGCGGCCAGGACTGCATCGATGTAGATCGCCGGGCCGATCCGCGCAGAGCCCGGCACGATCAGCTCGCACAGGACCTCCAGGGTGCCCGCACGTTGCGTGTCGAGGACCCGAAGAGTCACCTGCCGTCCTCCGATGCCCGCCACCGCGCGCCAGCACCCTTGTGACAGCGCTCGCGCAGCGGTAGGATCGCGTGCCGAGGAGACGAGAAATGAAACGCGAAGCGTTCGATACCCGCTCGCAACCGGAGGCGGCGCGTGTCGGTTTCTGGGAGCAGTCGACCCGGCGCTACTTCGGGCCGCTCGGCACGACGAACCTGGCGCCGCACGAATTCGAGGGGCGCTTGCTCGTCTATCACGCCGGCCCACTGCGTCTGTACACGATCGACGCGAGTGCGCACCGCATCGTGCGCGACCACGCCGGGATGGGCGATGCGGCCGACAGTTACAAGCTGCTCCTGCAGTTGCGCGGCGAAAGCGAGATCGAGCAGGGCGATGTCCGCGTCACGCTCAGAGCCGGCGACTGGAGCCTGTACGACCCGCGGGTTCCCTACTCGATCACGTCGCGCGAGGCGCTGCAGCACATGGTGGTGCACATTCCGCGTGAACGCCTGCGATGGCTGCCGGTGCCACCGCTGCACACCTGCGAGCCCGCCGACTCCGACCTGTCGAGCCTCTACAGCGTGCTGTCGAGTTTCCTTGCGTCGCTCTCCTCGCAACTCGAAACGCTGCCCGACGGCTGCGGAACCACGGTCAGCGAGGCGGCACTGGCACTGCTCGCCTCGACGCTTCAGGCCCGTCGCAGCGGCGCATCCGGGCCGCCGCCACTGCCGGAGGTGCTGCGCGTGCGGGTACGCCAGTACATCGAATCGCACCTGGCGGACGATGATCTGACGATCGAACGCATCGCGCGCGACCTGCGCTGCTCGAAGCGCTACCTGCATCGCGTCTTCGAAGGCGGGGACATCACGGTCGAGCGCTACATCTGGCGTTTGCGCCTGTTGCGTTGCCGGCAGGCGCTCGAACGCAATGGCGCGGCGGCCGGTTCGATTTCGGCGACCGCCTACCACTGGGGCTTCAACAGCACCGCGCATTTCTCGCGCCTGTTCAAGGCACAGTTCGGCGTCACGCCCAGCGAGTTCGTGCGATCGCGCCCGCACTGAACCGGCGGCGGACCGCAGTGGGCGAGACGACCACGCGCGCGTCGCGCGCCTGCGCGCGGGCGTGCCGCCGCTACTTGCCACGCTGGTCCCAGCCCGGAGCGAGCCTGAGTTTCCAGCCGCCCTGCCGTGGCGGGTAGACCAGTTCGAGCTTGCCGTTCCACCACTGGTTGGCGGTGCTCGTGATCAGCCCCAGGCCGGCCGGGTCGAAGGTCACGTCACCCTGCACCGTGCCCTTGAACTCACGGCCGGCGATCGCCTCGCGTATCGTCTTCGGATCGAGCGATCCGGTCTTCTCGATCGCTTTCAACAGCACCTGCGCGTTGGCGTAGAACATGCCGACGACGACGCTCCCCTTGCCCTTGTCCTTCATGTAGCGCTCGCCCAGCTCCCTGGCACCCGGGTACGGCAGGTCCATCGACCAGAACCCGTCGGCGAGGATGTAGTTCGAGTCGGCACCGAGTGCCTCGTGAAACTCGTTGGTCCAGGTCCCCTTCCAGCCGTGCAGGTACGGAACGCTGAAGTTCTGCTCCTTCATCTGGCGCACGAGGGTGATCGCGTCGGTGGGGTTGCCGAACAGCAGCAGCGCGTCGATGCCCTTCGCCTTCATCTTCAGGATGTACGACGAATAGTCCTTGGCCCCCATCGCCCACGGCTCGTCCATCGCGAACTTCACCTTGTGCTTCTGCGCCATCGCCTTGAAGGCGCCGCCGAAGCCCTGCCCGTCGGGCGAGTCTTCCATCACGAGCGCCGGGTTCTTCGGTCGCTCGTTCTCCGGCATCGACTGCCAGATCCTGAACGGAACCTCGGCGCCGCCACCGGCGTCGTAGAAGAACAGCGCCGACCACTTGAACTTTTTCGGCGTCCACATGTGCGGCCACATCGTGGTGATCATGTAGAACTTCCGGTACTTCTCGGCCGCCAGCGCGCCGGCCATGTTCAGGTCGCCACCGTGCGTCGACAGCAGCAGGTTGACCTTCTCGATCTTGATCAGCCGCTCCATTGCGTCGGTGACCTTCGCCGGATCGCTCTGGTCGTCGGCGATCACCAGGCGCACCGGCAGCTTCCTGTTCGCCTCCTTGACGAAGATGCCGCCCTTCGCGTTCACGTCGGCCACGGCGCGCTCGTAGGACCACTTCTGGTCGAGACCGTCGGGCGCCAGCAACCCGGTCATCGAGATCGGTGCCCCGATCACGATCTCCTTCGGTGCGGCGGGCGCCGCCTGCCACAGTGCCGCGCTCGCCACGAACGCGGCGGCCTTCCACCAGCCTCTCGTCTTCATGCTCGTCTCCCTGGTTGTGCCCCGTCCTTCAGGGGCTGTTCGATGTCGCGCAGCAGCCGCTTCACCCCGGTCATCCGGCGAAGCGCGCGCCCCCCGCCCGCCATGCGCGCGCGCAGGATTCCGTTGGGCATGAAGATCATCACCAGGATGATCATCGCGCCCGAGAGGATCGGGTGCGCGGCCGGCAGCCAGAGCGTCGCCGCCGAGAACACGGCGGTCATCACGAACGCGCCGAGTACCGGGCCGAGCACCGTGCCGCTCGATCCCATCACGCACATCAGGACCGGATACAGCGTCCAGTTCAGGTTGAGGAACCCGACCGGACTCACCGCAAACACGTAGAAGGCGTAGAGGCTGCCCGCCAGACCAGCCATGAAGGCGCCGATCGAAAACGCCAGCACCTTGAACCACAGCACGCTCACGCCGCTGGCCGCCGCTGCCATCGGGTCCTCGCGCACCGCCATCAGCGCCAGCCCCAGCCGCGAGCGGGAGATCGCCCATACTGCGCCGGTGGCTGCGACCGCCAGTCCGAGACCCACCAGGTAGTGCGGCGCCAGCGTGTCGAACACCGCGGGAGACATCGAGATGCCGAACGATCCGCCGGTGACGCTTCCACCCTTGACGAGCGCCACGCGCACGATCTCGCCGAACCCGAGCGTGCCGAGCGCGAAGTAGTCGCCGGCCAGCTTCGAGAGCAGCGGCACGCCGATCGCCGCGGCGCAGAGCGCGGCGACGACGCCGGCGGCCAGCATCGCGAGCGGATTGAAGTAGAAGGTCTCGTCCGAAAGCAGGCGCGTCGCCACGATCGCCGTGGTGTACCCGCCGATGCCGAAGAACGCGTGCTGCGCCAGGCTGATCTGCCCCGCGTACCCTGCGACGAGGTTCCAGCTCTGCGCGAGCACGATGTGGACGAACACGAGGAACAGGTAGAACGTGCCGTAGTGATCGAGCGCTCCCGGAACGAGCGGCACGCAGGCCAGCGCCGCGAAGAACGCAACGAGCAGGGCAAGTTGCCGCGCGGACATCGACTCAGACCTTCTTCACCGAACGCACGAACAGGCCCTCGGGGCGGAACATCAGCACCAGCAGGAACACGAGATAGCCGGTCGCATCGCCCCAGCCGGGAATGAAGAACGACGATCCGCTCTCGATGACCCCGAGCATCAGGCCGCCGGCGAGCGCACCGCCGACGTTGCCCAGACCGCCAAGCGCGAGCGCGATCAGCGCCTTCAGGCTGAACAGGAACCCGAAATACGGATCGATCGCGTAAGTGCTCGCCAGCGTGCAGCCAGCCACTCCGGCGAGCGCGATCCCGACGGCGAACGCGACCGTGTTGACGCGATGTGGCGAGATTCCCACCAGCGTCGCCGCGGTCATGTTCTCGGAGACGGCGCGCACGGCCTTGCCGACCAGCGTGTGTCGCAGGAACAGCGCGACGATCGCGGTAGCGAGCAGCGCGACCACGAACGCGATCGAGCGCGTGACCGAGATCGGCATGCCGGCGGCCTGCACGCTCGTCGCTGTATAGCTGGTCGTGATCGAGCGCGGATCCGGCGTCCACGCCACCGACATCAGGCTCTCGAGCATGAACATCAGCCCCACCGCGATGAGCAGCGAAGTGTTCTTGTCTTCGAGCGCCGCGGCGCGCCGGAACAGCAGCTGGTAGATCGCCGCGCCGACGGCAAGCGAAACCGGCACGAGCGCGATCATCGTCACGTACGGATCGACGCCGAGCAGCGTGAACGCCCAGTACGCCGCATAGCCGGCGAGTACGATCACCGCGCCCTGCGCGAGAAAGACGATGCGCATGGTCCCGAAGATCAGACTCAGCCCGATGGCGGCCACGCCGTACATCGCGCCGAACAGCAGCCCGTTGACGAGCAGCTCGCCGACCAGCCGGAAGGAGAGAATGTCGAGCATCGTCAACCCAGGCTTCCGATGTAGGCCTTGCGGATCGCGGGGTCGTCGAGCAGTGCGCGCGCGCTGCCCTGCATCACCACGCGACCGGTCTGCAGCACGTAGGCCCGATCGGCGAGCTGCAGGGCCTGGTGGATGTTCTGCTCCACGAGCAGGATCGTCACCCCTTGCGCGTTGAGCGTGCGAACCAGCTCGAACATCGCGCGCACGACGATCGGACTCAGGCCGAGCGACGGTTCGTCGAGAATCAGCAGTGCCGGGTTGGCCATCATCGCGCGCCCGATTGCCAGCATCTGCTGTTCGCCGCCGCTCAGCGATCCGGCCCTCTGATGGCTGCGCTCGCGCAGGCGCGGAAACATCGCGTAAGTGCGCCCGAGCGACTCGCGCATGTGCGCGCGCTGCTTTCCCGGATACGCGCCGAGTTCGAGGTTCTCGAGCACCGTCATCTGCGCGAACAGCCCGCGCCCCTCGGGCACGTGCGAGATCCCGAGCGCGACGATCTCCTGCGGGGCCACCCCGCGGATCGAACAGCCGCGAAAGGCTATCTCGCCGCGCGTGGCGCCGGCGAGCCCGGAAACCGCCCTGAGCAGCGTCGACTTGCCGGCGCCGTTGGCGCCGACCAGCGCGACGATCGTGCCCTCCTCGACGTGCAGGTCGACGTCGAACAGCACGCGCGCGTCGCCGTAGCGGACATCAAGCGCGCTGATCTCGAGCAGGCGTTTCGCCAAGATAGGCCTCGATGACTCTCGGGTTGGTGACGACTTCGGCCGGCGTTGCGTCGGCGATCTTCTCGCCGTGATCGAGCACGACGACCCGGTCGCAGAGCTTCATGATTGCGTCGACCCTGTGTTCGACCCACAGCACGCAGATGCGCAGTTCGTCGCGAATGCGCCGGATCGTGCCGGTCATCTGTCCGATCTCGGCGGCATTCAGCCCGGCCATCGGTTCGTCGAGCAACAGGACGGCAGGCTGCGTGGCGAGCGCACGGGCGAGCTCGAGCAGGCGCCGGTCCGACAGCGTCATGTGCGCAGCCAGTCGCGCGCCCTGGGCACCGAGCCCGACTCGTTCGATCGCCTCGTGCGCGACGCGCACGGCATCGGAGCGACCGCCGGAGCTGGCCTCCGGGCGGCCGTAGACGGCGCCGACCAGGACGTTCTGAAGGGCGGTCATCCTCTGGAATGTGCGCACGAGCTGGAAAGTGCGCGCGATGCCCAGCCTGCAGATACGTTCGGGCCGAAGGCCGGAAATGCGCTGGCCATGCAGCCGCACCTCGCCCCGGTCGGGTCGGTAGATCGACGTGACAACGTTGAAGCAGGTGGACTTGCCGGCGCCGTTGGGCCCGATCAGTCCGACGATCTCGTTGGCCGCCACCGAAAAATCGATGGCCTCGAGCACGTGCAGGCCGCCGAAGGACACGCCGACTCCATCGAGGCGCAGGACTTCGGCATTCACCGGGCAACCCCCATCGTGCCCGCAGCCCCCCGCGCAGCCGCGACGGTGTCCGGCACCGCCGACGCGTCGGGAACGCCTTCCAGCAGGAACTGCGCACAGCGCTCGGCGATCATGATTGTCGGAGCGTTCGTGTTGCCGCCGGGCAGCGCGGGCATCACCGAGGCGTCGGCGATGCGCAGTCCCGCGAGGCCACGCACGCGCAGGCGCGCGTCGACGACCGCCAACGCATCGGCACCCATGCGACAGGTACCCGCCGGATGATAGACGGTCTTCGCCCGTTGCCGCACGTAGGCTTCGACTGCGGCGGCGTCGAAGGCCTGCGTGGCCGACGGCTCGAGTTCGGCGCTCACCAGCCGTTGCATCGCCGGCGCGCGCAGGATCCGGTGCGCCAGCCGCACGCCGCGCACCAGCGTGTCGACGTCTTCCTGCGCGCTCAGGTAGCCCCCATCGAAGCGGATCGGCTCCATCGGATCGGGGCTCGACAGGCCGACGCGACCGCGCGAGTGCGGCCGCAGGAAGCACGGATTGATCGACAGCCCGTGTCCCGGGTGCGGCTCGCGATCGACGTCGCCGACGAGCACCGGCAGCACGTGGAACTGAAGGTCGGGGCGCCCTTCGCCGCGCGTGTCCACGAAACCGCCGCATTCGACGACGTTCGACGAGAGCAGTCCGCCACGCGTGGCGAACCAGCGCAATCCGTGCCAGAGCGCGCGCACACCGGTGTCATTGCCGGCGAGGCTGTGGGCGCGCCGCGAACGCCCGTAGACCCCCACCTCGAGATGGTCCTGGAAGTTCTCTCCGACGCCGGGAAGCTCGTGCACGACCGGAATGCCGAAGCGCTGCAACGCGGGCCCGGGCCCGATTCCCGACAGCTGGAGGATCTTCGGTGTCGCGAGCGCGCCCGCGGCAAGCACGATCTCCGAGCGTGCGGCGGCAACGTGCTCGCTGCCGTCGTCGGCACGCCACGCGGCCGCGCGCGCCCGCCCCGCTTCGCAGTGCACGCGCAGCACATGCGCACCGGTGCGCACCGAGAGATTGGCTCGGTCGCGTACCGCCCGCAGAAAACTCGACGCCGTGCTGTCGCGGCGGCCGCGGAACGTGGTGGTCTGGTAGAAGCCGACGCCATCCTGCCGCTCGCCGTTGAAGTCGTCGTTGCCCGGAAGGCCGATTTCGCGCGCCGCAGCCACGAAAGCGCGGCACAGCGGATGGCGATGGCGCGGATCGCTCACGTGCAGCAGGCCCTGATTGCCGTGCAGGGGCGCGCCCAGACGCTGGTTGCACTCGGAGCGCACGAACACGGGCAGTACGTCGCGCCAGCCCCACCCTGGGCAGCCAGCGTCGCGCCAGCCGTCGTAGTCGGACGGCGTGCCACGCATGTAGACCATCGCGTTCACCGAGCTGCCGCCGCCGAGCGTGCGTCCCTGCGGCACGTAGAGCGTGCGTGCACCGGCGTGCGGCTGGGGTTCGGTGCGGTAGACCCAGGTGCGCGCGGTGCCGATCAGGCGAACGAAGGTCGCGGGCATCCGTACGAACCAGGTGTCGTCGGGCGGCCCCGCCTCGAGCAGCAGCACGCTGCGCCCGGCGAGCGCAAGTCGCGCGGCGACCACGCAGCCGGCGCTGCCGCCGCCGACGACGACGTGATCGAAAGTCTCGTGGGGCCGAATCGTCATACCGCCATGCAGACGCTCTTGAGCTCCGTGAACGACTCGACCGACGCGCGCCCCAGATCGTGCCCGACACCGGACTGGCGCATGCCTCCGAAAGGCAGCGCGTTGTCGAGCACGTTGTGCGAATTGACCCAGACGATGCCGGCGTCGAGCCGTGGAACGATGCGGTGGGCCGCCGACAGACTCCTCGTCCAGACGCTCGCCGCCAGCCCGTAGCGCGTGTCGTTGGCCAGCCGCACCGCTTCGTCGACGTCGTCGAAGGTGGTCGCAGTGAGTACCGGGCCGAACACCTCCTCGCGCGACACCGAAGTGCGCGCCGAATCGTCGACGAAGATCGTCGGCTCGACGAACCAGCCAGCCTCGCCCGCGCGCACCCCGCCGGTGGCGAGCGTCGCGCCATCGAGGCGGCCGCGCTCGATTGCACGCATCACGCGCTCGAAATGGTGCGCCGACACGAGCGGACCGAGTTGCGTGTCCGGATCGAACCCCGATCCGATGCGCAGCGCGCGCGCCGCGCGCACGAGTCGCCCGAGCAGGCGATCACGGACCCGACGCTGCACCAGCAGGCGCGAACTGGCCGTGCACACCTGTCCCTGGTGCAGGAAGATGCCACCGCAGATGCCCTCGGCCGCCTCGTCGAGATCGGCATCGTCGAGCACGATCGCCGGCGACTTGCCGCCCAGTTCGAGCGTGAAGCGCGCCAGGTTCTCGATCGCGCTGTGCCCCACCCGCTTGCCGGCTTCGGTCGACCCGGTGAACGAGATCCGACGCACCTGTGGATGAGCGGCCAGCGCAGCCCCCACCTCGGCGCCGCCGGTCACCACGTTGAGCGCGCCCGCCGGAAAGCCGGCCTCGATCGCCAGTTCGGCCAGACGCAGCGCCGTGAGCGGCGTCTCCGCGGAGGGCTTGAGCACCACCGTGCAGCCCGCAGCGAGCGCCGGCGCGACTTTCCACAGGGCAATCGCCAGCGGGAAGTTCCACGGCACGATGGCCGCGACGACGCCAACCGGCTCGCGTCGCGTGAAGGTGACCCATTGCCGGCCAGGAATCCGGATCGAGTTGTCGATCGTCTGTCCCTCGAGCTTCGTTGCCCAGCCGGCCATGTAGCGGACGAACTCGGCGCCCCCCTCCACGTCGATGCGGCGCGCCACGCTTCTCAACTTGCCGCCCTGAAGCGTCTCGAGCGCGCTCAGTTCCTCGCCGTTGGTGCGCACGAGTTCGGAGAGCGCACACAACATCCGCTCGCGATCGGCCGGGCGCAGCCGCCTCCAGTTCGAGCGCTCGAAGGCCATTCGCGCCGAAGCGACCGCCACGTCGACGTCCTCGGCACTGCCCTCGGCAGCCTCGGCGATCGTCAACTCGGTGGCCGGATCGACGATCCGGCGGTAACGCCCCGCGCGCGGCACCTGCGAGGCGCCGTCGACGAAGTGGCCGAGCCGCCCGCGCAGCAGCAGCGGAATGCGTTCGAGCTGTTCGCGCGAAGCTCTGCGCAGATCGGATCCGGCGGGCGTGCCCAGGCCCGGGTTCAGGCTTGCCATATGCAACGCACTGTACGTCGCCCCCCCTGGTGCCGCTTGTCCGAAAGCGCATCGCGCATTGCACCGCGGCGCACGCCGGTGTGGCGCAGTGGTGCGCTTTCGGTGCACGCACAGTGCGCGCTCGGACAAGCCCGCGGGCGCGTGCACAACTAGACTGCGACGCAATCGTTCCGACCGGCCCGTCCGGCGAGGAGCCGCACCCCATGGACACTGCCCGTCCCACCGACTGGAAGAACTACGAGGACTTCGCAGCCGGCATCGCCACCAACCGGCTGCCCGCCAGCGACGCGTGGGTCGGACGCACGTTGCGCCTGCGCTTTGGCGATCGCACCCTCGAACTGCAGCCGCGCGAGCGCCACCTCGCAACGTGGCACGACGACCGCGGCTCCGGCGTCGACTGGTACGAGGCGATCGAACTGGCTCCGGACCTGCACTTCGTCGACCTGACCTTCGCCAGCCGTCCGACGGTCTCGCTCACGCTCGTCTTCGACACGGCAACGCGGCGCGCGCTGGCGATCGAGACGCGCGTACGCGAGGCCGCCGAGGCGTCCGGCGAACCGCGCCCCGTGCAGAGCTTCACGGCCGGCGTCTTCGGTGACGACGCATCGGCCGCCACCGGCCTCGTGCCGGCGCCCACGCGCGACCTGATCGGGCTGCGCACACATCAGGTCTACAGCCCCCGACACACCTACGAGCACACCTACCTGAACTCGCAGCGCTACGCCTGGCAATGCCTGGTCGGCGTGCAGCGCGGCCAGGGCGACGTCGACCTCGCCAGCTATTACAGGTTCGCCGAGAACCGCTACGTGTTCGCGTTCCGCGAGTTCCTGATCCCGGTTGCATCGGTCTTCTTCTTCGACTTCGAGCGCATGCGCTCGACCGGCAAGTTCCTCGGAATCACAGGTGACGGCACGATCGCCAACAACCCGGCCGGTGCATTCCTGCGCAAGGTCTCGATGACCTTCTATCCGTCGGAAGCGCAGCCAGTCTGACCCCGGCACCCGCCACCCCGACTCGAGTCGCCTCCCATGCGCATCCCCCGCGAAGTCGTCCAGGCCCATTACGAGGCCGCCGCCACCGGCAATCTCGACGCGATGCTCGCCGACCTCGCCCCCGGCGCACGGTGGACCGAGGCGGCCGGATCCCCGCTCGCCGGCACCTGGATCGGGCGCGAGCAGATCGTCGAGCGCGTGTTCGCGCCGATCGCGCGCGAATGGGAGGGCTACCGCTTCGAGCTCGAACGCCTCGTGGCCGATGGACGCTGGGTCGTGGCGCTCGGTACTTACTCCGGAACGTATCGCCAGACCGGCAAGCCGATGCGCACACGCGTCGTGCACGCGTGGGAAATCGTCGACGGGGAGATCGTGCAGTTCGAGCAGTTCGTCGACACACAGAGCATGCGACAGGCCATGGCGTAGCATCGGGTCATGATCGACCCGCGCGATCCGGCACCCCCGGCTCCCACCTCGCGTATCGGCATCCGCCCGTCACCTTCGAGCGAACTCGCCGCGCTCGGCCTGTGCCGGGCCGCCGAGGCCATTGCGCGTGGCGAAACCAGCTGCGTCGACTACGCGCTCGCGCTGCTCGCGGCCATCGAGCGCACGCGATCGACCAACGCGTGGCTGCACGTCGACGCCGGACGCCTGCTCGAGGCGGCCGCGCACGCCGACGACCTGCGCGACGGGTGCGGCCCGCTCCACGGCGTGCCGCTCGCCCTCAAGGACAACATCGACGTCGCCGGTGTGCCGACGACCGCGGGCAGCCCCGCCCTGAGAGCGCACGTGCCGCGGCGCGACAGTGTCGTGGCGCAGCGCCTGCTCGAAGCCGGTGCGTTGGTGCTCGGCAAGACGAACCTGCACGAATTCGCGCTCGGCGTCACCTCCGACAACGCGGCGTTCGGTGCCGTACGCAACCCGCATGCGCCCGACCGGATTGCCGGCGGTTCGAGCGGTGGCGCAGCCGCCGCGGTGGCCGCGTTCGCCGCGCCTGCCGCGATCGGCACCGACACCGGTGGCTCGATCCGGATTCCGGCGGCACTGTGCGGCGTCGTCGGCTTCCGGCCGAGCACCGGCCGATGGCCGACCGACGGGATCGTGCCGCTTTCGTGGACACGCGACACACCGGGGCCGATCGCGCGCAGCGTGGCGGACTGCGCGCTGCTCGACGCGGTGGTCGTCGGCGGCGTCGTGCATCACGCTCGCGCACGCGCAGCACACGGTGCCGGCGCCACCACACCCGGTGCCGCGCGGCTTCGCGAATTGCGGGTCGGGTTGCCGCCGCAGCGTTTTCTGGCCCCGCTCGACGCCGGACTCGCCGAGGTCGTCGACGCGGCACTCGCATGCTTGCGGGCAGCCGGCGCCACGCTCGTGCCCTGCGAGATCGACGACGTCGACGCACTCACGCACGCAACCGGCATGACGATCGCGCAGCACGAAACGCCACAGGCATTGCGCGCCTATTTCACCCGTCATGCGCTCGCGTTCGATGCCGCAGCGCTCGTCGCGGCGATCGCGAGCCCCGAGGTTCGCGCCGCCTTCGAGGACATCTTCCGCGACAGCCCGATCCGCGCAAGCACCTACCGGCGCGCGATGCGCGACCTCCGGCCGGCGCTGCAGCGCGCGTGGCAGCGCTGCTTCGAGATGCACCGGCTCGATGTGCTGCTGTACCCGACGACCGCGCTGCCGGCGGCGCGCATCGGCGAAGAGTTCGTACAGATCGGCAACGAGCGCATGCCGGTGTTCTTCGCATACATCCGCAACACCGAACCCGGAACCGTGGTCGGCGCGCCGGGACTGTCGCTTCCGGTCGGCGCGACGCGATCAGGACTTCCCGTGGGGCTCGCCGTCGATGCGCGACCGGGCGACGACGGGCATCTGCTGCAGGTGGGAATGTCGCTGGAAGCCTGCTTCACCGCGGGCCCGGCGCAACGCTGATCAGGAAAAGCAAAGGGCCAGACCCCTCGTGAGATCCGGCCCTCCGGTCCGATTGGTCGGGACGGCGGGATTCGAACTCGCGACCCCTTGCACCCCATGCAAGTGCGCTACCAGGCTGCGCTACGCCCCGAAGCGTCGAAGTATACCAGCGCGCATGCCACCGGCGGTCCGCGCATGCCACACTGCAGGGTCCCGACGCGCGTCGTCCGGCCGCGGCGCAGGAGCCCTTGCATGGCCATCAGGCGCAGTTCCCCCGCGGACTTCAAGCCCTGCCGGCATCACCCGGTCACTGGCGCGTTCGATGCAATCGTGATCGGATCGGGAATCGGCGGCCTGGCAGCTGCGGCGCTGCTCGCAAGATTCGGCGGCAGGAAAGTGCTGGTGCTCGAGCGGCACTACACGCCCGGCGGCTTCACGCACGTGTTCCGGCGCCCCGGCTACGAGTGGGACGTCGGCGTGCACTACATCGGCAACGTGCGACCCGGGTCGACGCTGCGCGCGGTGTTCGACGTGATCGGCAACGGGGGCATCGAGTGGGCCGACATGGGCGATGTCTACGACCGCATCGTGATCGGTGAGGACTGCTACGACTTTCCGAAGGGACGCGAGCGTTTCCGCGCCGCGATGAAGGCGTACTTTCCCGCGGAGGGAGCGGCCATCGATGCCTGCCTTGTGGCACTGCACGATGCGCTCTCGGGGCTCGACCGCTACATGGCAGCGAAGGTGCTGCCGGGGACGATCGGGGCGCTGGCGAGCCCGCTGCTCGGGCGCAGGGCGCTGGGCTGGGCGAAGCAGACCACGCGCGAGGTGCTCGAAGGCTTCACGCGCAATCAGCGCCTGATTGCCGTGTTGACCGGGCAGTTCGGCGACTACGGGCCGCCCCCGGCCGAATCGAGCTTCCTCGTCCACGCGATGATCGCGAGTCACTATCTCGACGGGGGCTACTACCCGGTCGGCGGCTCAGGCGTGCTCGTCGATACGATCGTTCCCGGGATCCAGGCAGCCGGCGGACGCCTGCTGATCAACGCGAAAGTCGCCGGAATCGTCGTCGAAGACAATGCCGCCGTCGGCGTGAAGATGAAGCTGGACGGGGCGACGATCCGCGCGCCGGTGGTCGTCAGCGACGCCGGCGTCGTCAACACTTTCGCCCGGTTGCTGCCGCAGGATGCGGCGTCTCGCCACGGCCTGTCACAGGCGCTGGCCACGGTGCAACCGTCGGTGGCGCACCTGTGCCTGTACGTTGGCCTGCGCGAGAGCGCACGGTCGCTGCGCCTGCCGCGGGACAACATCTGGCTGTACCCGCACGAAGACCACGAGCGCAGCTTCGCCGCGGCCAGCAGCGGCCCCGAGACGCCGCTGGCGGCGGTCTTCATCTCGTTTCCGTCCGCGAAGGATCCCGATCTCGAGAGACGCCACCCGGGTCGCGCCACGATCGACGTCGTTGCCATCGCACCTTTTGCCGGGTTCGAGCGCTGGCGCGACAAGGTCGATTACCATGAGCTTTCGACGCCGCTGACGACGCGACACTTCTGCAGCTACGGGCAGGGGGAGATCTACGGCATCGAGCACTCGCCGCAGCGCTTCCGGCAGCGCATCCTCAGGCCGGCGACACCGATACGAGGCCTCTATCTCACTGGCCAGGACATCGTCACGTGCGGCGTCGGCGGCGCGCTGATGGGCGGCGTGCTGGCCGCCTCCTCGATCCTGCACCGCAACCTGCTGGCCGCGATCCGCCAGGGCGCGCCGCGCGGGGGGGCGGTGAACGGGAAGCAGACGCGCCGGTCAGCTGAGCAGTTCGAGCGCGCGCATCAGCTCTTTGCGCACCGCATCGAGTTCCGCACTGTCGGGTGCCGACGCCGCGGCTTGCGGCGCTTCGCTGCCGGCGGCGTCGGCGGGCAGCGCCGGCTCGCGAGACCGGCCGTTCTGTGCGTTGTCTCCGAGGCGATTGCGCGCGCCGCTGATCGTGAAGCCCTGTTCGTACAGCAGGTCGCGGATGCGCCGCACCAGCAGCACCTCGTGATGCTGGTAATAACGGCGATTGCCGCGCCGCTTCATCGGGCGCAGCTGGGTGAATTCCTGTTCCCAGTAGCGCAGCACGTGCGGCTTGACGCCACACAACTCGCTCACCTCGCCGATCGTGAAATAGCGCTTGGCGGGAATCGGCGGCAGTGGTGCCTTGTGCTCGGACTTGTTCTGCATGCTCGACCGTGCGGGATCGAAGGGCTGGACGTTCGCGACGCAAACGTCAGTGACCCGCCTCCTCGATCTGCGACTTCAGCTTCTGGCTGGCGTGGAAGGTGACCACGCGTCGAGCCGAGATCGGAATCTCCTCACCGGTCTTGGGGTTACGCCCCGGCCGTTGCGGCTTGTCGCGCAACTGGAAGTTGCCGAACCCCGAGAGCTTGACGCTCTCGCCGCGCCCGAGTGCGTCGCGGATCTCGTCGAAGAAGGTCTCGACCATGTCCTTGGCTTCGCGCTTGTTGAGGCCGACGCGCTCGAACAGCATTTCCGCGAGTTCGGCCTTGGTCAGCGTGAGCGCCTCGCCTGCCGGGGTGTCCCCGGGCGCCTCGCCCAGGGTATCGGGCACGGCTTGGCCAAACTGGGTCATCATCTCCGCCACTCGCATCGAATCTGCCTGCACGACCTTGGCCGGTAATCAGGAGCCGGAGCGCAGCCTGGCATCGATCGTGCGTCCCAGACAGGCGACGATCGCATCGACCGCGGCCGCCGCCTCGGCATCGCTCAGCGTGCGACGAGTATCTTGCATCCACAGACGGAAGGCAAGGCTTTTTTCCTTATTTTCCAATCCCTTACCGCGATATTCATCGAACAACCTGACGTGTTTCACGATCTGTGCGGCGGGCTCCGAAGCCACCGCCGCAGCGATTTCGGCGGACACGGAGGCCGCTGATCGATCACTGTCGACGACGAGCGACAGATCGCGGAGCACCGGTGGGAATTTCGAGACATCTACATGAACAGGAACGATTCGTTCCAGTAACGGCTCCAGGTCGAGTTCGGCAACGATTGCCGGCTGCGTCAGTTCGTATTCCTGGACCAGCGCCGGATGGAGCTCACCGAGCCAGCCCAGCGCGCGCGCGCCGATCCGGACGCGCGCGCTGCGCCCCGGATGCAGCGCCGGGTGGACAGCCGATTCGAACTGGAGCGCCGCGGCGGCGACGGCTTCGAGATCGCCCTTCACGTCGAAGAAATCGACCCTGCGGGCGGCTGCGCCCCACTGCTCATCGAGTTGCGAGCCAAAGGCCAGCAGACCGAGCCGGCGCGGCTGCGCAACCCCGTGCACCTGTTGCGGCCCCGCAGTGACCGAAGCGTCGGCGAGGAACACCCGACCCAGCTCGAAGAGCCGCACGCGCGAAGCCTTGCGATTGAGGTTCGCGCGCAGCGTCTCGAGCAGCCCGCCCCAGAGCGTGGTGCGCATCACGTCCATCTGCGCGGCGATCGGATTCAGCAGGCGGATCGGCTGGCAGCCGCTGAGCCGACGGTCGGATGTACCGGCCACGAAGCTGTAGTGGATCGCCTCCTGGTAGTCGCGCGCCGCGACCTGTCGCTTCAGCGCGCCGACCGTGCGCAGGGCCTCGGGCACCGGCCGCATCGATACCCCGCTCTTCGGCGGGCGCAACGGCAGCCGCTCGTAGCCCCAGATGCGGACCACCTCCTCGATCAGGTCTTCCTCGATCTGCAGGTCGAAGCGGTACGACGGCGGGGTCACCACGAAACGCCCGTTCTCGCGTCGCGCCGGCAGCCGCAGGCGCTCGAAGACCGCGGCGATCTCGGCCTCGGGAATGTCGATGCCGATCACCTTGCGGGCGCGTGCGATGCGCAGGCTCACCGGCGCGCGCGCTGGCAGTGCGGTGATCGTGTCGTCGAGCGGGCCGGCCTGCCCGCCGCAGATCGCGAGAACGAGCCGGGTGATGTATTCGAGGTGATCGACGGTGGTGGCAGCGTCGACTCCGCGCTCGAAACGCGCGCTCGCGTCGGTGGCAAAGTTGTAGCGGCGCGAGCGCCCGGCGATCGCCGCCGGCCACCAGAAGGCAGCCTCGAGATAGACATCCCGGGTGTCACCGGACACGGCGGTGGCCTCACCGCCCATGATCCCCGCCAGGCTCTCCACCTGACGCGCGTCGGCGATCACACCGACATCGGCTGCGAGATCCACCGTCTGCCCGTTCAGCAGCGCCAGCCGCTCGCCGGCGCGCGCCCAGCGCACTTCGAGACCGCCCGCGATGCGATCGAGATCGAAGACGTGCGAGGGCCGGCCGAGCTCGAGCATCACGTAATTCGAAATGTCGACCAGCGCCGAGATGCTGCGCTGGCCGGCACGCTCGAGGCGCTGGCGCATCCAGGCCGGAGTGGGTGCCCCGGGGTCGACGCCGCGGACCACGCGCCCTGAAAAACGGCCGCACAGATCCGGCGCCAACACCCGGACCGGCAGGCGGTCGTCGATCGCGACCGGGGCCGGCTCGAACACCGGCTCACGCAGCGGCGCGCCGGAGATCGCGGCCAGCTCGCGCGCCACGCCATGGACGCTCATGCAGTGCGCCAGGTTCGGGGTGAGCTTGAGCGTGTAGATCAACTCGTCGAGCGCCAGCGTGCCCCGCAGATCGGCACCTGCCGGCGCATCGGCCGACAGGGCCATCAGGCCGCTGTGATCGTCCGAAAGCCCGAGTTCGCGCGCCGAGCACAGCATGCCGTGGCTTTCGATTCCGCGCATCTTCACCAGCTCGATCGCCAGACCGCCGGGCAGCCGCGCACCGGGCAGCGCGCACGGTACGCGCATCCCGACCGCCACGTTCGGGGCGCCGCAGACGATCGTACGCAATCGGCCGTCGCCGGCGTCGACTTCGCACACCGACAGCTTGTCGGCATTCGGGTGGCGCGCGACGCTGCGCACTTCGGCGACCACGACGCCACTGAAGGGTGGCGCCGCCGGGTGGATCTCTTCGACCTCCAGTCCGGCCATCGTGAGGCGGTCGGCGATTTCCGTGCCGGCCCAACCGGGCGACGCGAAGCTCCTCAACCAGCTTTCCGGGATACGCATCGGGGAGGCTCCGCCTTATCGATCGAACTGCTGCAGGAAGCGCAGGTCGTTCTCGTAGAACGTGCGCAGATCGCCGATGCCGTAGCGCAGCATCGCGAGCCGCTCGATGCCCGATCCAAACGCGAAACCGATGTAGCGCTCCGCATCGAGGCCAAAGTTGCGCACCACGTTCGGGTGCACCTGGCCCGAACCGCTGACCTCGAGCCAGCGACCCGCCAGAGGGCCATCGGCGAAGCGCATGTCGATCTCGGCCGAGGGCTCGGTGAACGGGAAATACGACGGCCGGAAACGCACGTCGAGATCGTCGCGCTCGAAAAAACGGCGCAGGAAGTCGGCGTAGACGCTCTTGAGGTCGGCGAAGCTCACGTCTTCGTCGATCCACAGTCCCTCGAACTGATGAAACATCGGCGAGTGCGTGGCGTCGGAGTCGACCCGGTAGGTCTTGCCCGGTGCGATCACCTTGATCGGCGGCCGGTGCTGGCGCGCATGGCGCACCTGTACCGGGCTGGTGTGGGTGCGCAGCAGCAGCCCGCCGCCCTTGCCGTCGGGCGCATCGACGTAGAACGTGTCGTGCATCGAACGCGCCGGATGGTTTTCCGGGGTATTCAGCGCGGTGAAGTTGAAGAAGTCTTCCTCGATCTCCGGGCCGTCGGCCACTTCGAACCCGATCGAGTGGAAGATCGCCTCGATGCGCTCGATCGTGAGCGTCAGCGGATGCAGGCCTCCGGTGCCCGGCCCGCGCCCGGGCAACGTGACGTCGATCGCCTCCTGCGCCAGCTTCGCGTCGAGCTCGGCGCGCGCCAGCGCTGCTTCGCGCTCGCGAACGGCCTGCTCGAGCGCCTGCTTGGCCTGGTTGAGCTCGCGCCCCACCTGCGAGCGCTCGACCGGCGCCAGTGTGCCGAGTTTCTTCATCTCGGCCGTGAGCGCACCGTCCTTGCCCAGCGCGCGCGCCTTGGCATTGGCCAGTTCCGGTGCGTTGCCTGCGGCGGCGATTCCGGCCGACAACTGCGCCACCATCGACGCGAAGCGCACGGGCGCCGGGCCGGAAGCATCCGGCGTGGACGGCTGCGAACTGTCTCGATTCGGCATGGCGTGGAAGTGATCCGTGGGGTGCAAGCGAAACGGGGCCCCGAGGGCCCCGTCGTGTCCGCCGGCCGACGCCGCCTGGTCGCCCGGCCCGATGCGGCGACCGACGTGCCCGGCGCCGCAGATCAGCCCGCGCCGAGCGAAGCCTTCACCCGGTCGACGATCGCTGCGAACGCGGGTTTGTCGGCGACCGCCAGATCGGCGAGCACCTTGCGATCGAGGCCGATGGCCGCGCGGTTCAGCCCGTTGATGAACACGCTGTAGGTGATGCCGTGCTCGCGCACCGCCGCGTTGATCCGCGCGATCCACAGCGAGCGGAATACGCGCTTTCTCGCGCGGCGGTCGCGGTAGGCGTACTGCCCGGCACGCATGACCGCCTGCTTGGCCACGCGGAACACGTTGCCGCGACGCCCGCGATACCCCTTGGCCGCAGCGATGACCTTCTTGTGGCGCGCACGCGCCGTGACCCCACGCTTGACTCGGGACATGGCGCTCTCCTTACGCGTACGGCAGCATGGCCTTGACGGCATCGACGTCCGTGTCGTGCACGTGCATCGTTCCCCGCAACTGGCGTTTGTTCTTGGTGGTCTTCTTGGTGAGGATGTGGCGCTTGAACGCCTGGCCGCGCTTCACGCTGCCCGAGGCGCGCACGCGGAACCGCTTGGCCGCGCCTCTCTTCGTTTTCATCTTGGGCATGATGGCCCCCTGCCTTCACTTCGATTGCCGCGTCGGGTGTCCGGCAACCTGCCGGCACTTCGGGAACCCGCCTGGCTTGTGTAACTGCCTTGCGTGACTACTTCTTCTTCCGTGGCGCGATCACCATGATCATCTGCCGGCCTTCGAGGCGCGGCATCTGCTCGACCAGCGCGAGTTCGTCGAGATCGGTGCGCACCCGCTCGAGCAGGCGCACGCCGAACTCCTGGTGCGCCATCTCGCGTCCGCGAAACCGCAGCGTGACTTTCGCCTTGTCGCCCTCTTCCAGGAATCGCCGCAGGTTGCGCAGCTTCACCATGTAATCGCCCTCGTCGGTCCCAGGCCGGAACTTGACTTCCTTGATCTGGATGACCTTCTGCTTCAGGCGGGCATCGTGCTGCCGCTTCTGCTCCTGGTACTTGAACTTGCCGTAGTCCATCAGGCGGCAGACGGGAGGGCTGGCCTGCGGCGCGATTTCGACCAGGTCGACTTCGGCCTCTTCGGCCATGCGCATGGCCTCCCTCAGGCTGACGATGCCGAGCGGTTCGTTCTCCGTGCCCACGAGCCGCACTTCGGGCACGGCGATCTCACCGTTGATGCGATGCGCGCGATCGGTAGCGATGCTGCGTTCTCCTGCGAATGGACAAATACAACGGCCGTGCGACGACACCGACCCGCTCGCGGGCATGTCTCGCGTCGCGAAACATGCCGCGCTCGCCGGTCATTGCGGGTTGGATCGCTTGAGCGCGACGTCTTCGGAGAGTCGCGCCGCGAACGCCCCGACGTCGAGGACGCCGGACCCGGCCCCCCCGCGCGCGCGCACGGCCACCGTGCCAGCCTGCCGCTCCTTGTCGCCGACGACGAGGAGATACGGGATCTTCTGCAGGCTGCCTTCGCGGATTTTATAGTTGATTTTTTCGTTCCGCAAATCGGCCTGCACCCTAAACCCTTGTTTTCTCAATGTTTCCGCAACAGACGTTGCATATTGCGCCTGCGCATCGGTGATGTTCATGACGACCGCCTGGACGGGGGCCAGCCACATCGGGAGCGCCCCGGCGTGGTGCTCGATCAGGATGCCGATGAAGCGTTCGAGCGAACCGACGATCGCCCGATGCAGCATCACCGGCACGCGCCGCGTGTTGTCTTCGGCCACGTATTCCGCGCCGAGCCGGCCGGCCATGTTGAAATCGACCTGCATCGTGCCGCACTGCCATTCACGGCCGATCGCGTCTTTCAGCGTGTATTCGATCTTCGGGCCGTAGAAGGCCCCCTCGCCGGGCGAGATCGCGAATTCGCAATCGGCGCGGCGCAGGCTTTCCATCAGTGCCTGTTCGGCGCGCTCCCAGGCTTCGTCGGTGCCGACCCGCTTGTCGGGTCGCGTGGCGACCTTGTAGAGGATCTGTCCGAAGCCGAAGTCACGGTAGACCGCCTGAAGTTGCGCGGTGAACGCCACGCACTCGTCGAGGATCTGGTCCTCGGTGCAGAACACGTGGCCGTCGTCCTGCGTGAACCCGCGCACCCGCATGATGCCGTGCAGCGCACCGGACGGCTCGTTGCGATGGCATTGGCCGAATTCGCCGTAGCGCAGCGGCAGGTCACGGTACGAGCGCAGATCGGCCTTGAAGATCTGCACGTGCCCGGGGCAGTTCATCGGCTTGAGCGCGTAGTGCCGGTTCTCCGACTCGGTCGTGAACATGTTCTCGCGGTAGTTCTGCCAGTGACCGGTGCGCTCCCACAGGCTGCGGTCGAGGATCTGCGGCCCCTTGACCTCCTGGTAGCCGCACTCCAGGTAGACGCCCCGCATGTACTGCTCGATCTGCTGCCACAGCGCCCAGCCCTTCGGGTGCCAGAACACCAGTCCCGGGGCCTCTTCCTGCATGTGAAACAGATCGAGTTCGCGCCCCAGCCGGCGGTGGTCGCGCTTCTCGGCCTCGGCCAGCATGTGCAGCCAGGCGTCCTGGTCCTCCTTCTTCGCCCAGGCAGTGCCGTAGATGCGCTGGAGCATCTCGTTCTTCGAGTCGCCGCGCCAGTAGGCGCCGGCCAGCTTCATCAGCTTGAACACCTTCAGTCGGCCCGTGGACGGCACGTGCGGACCGCGGCACAGATCGACGAAATCGCCCTCGCGATACAGCGTGATGGGTTCGCCGGCGGGAATCGAGGCGATGATCTCGGCCTTGTACTTCTCGCCGATCGACTCGAAGAACTCCACCGCCTCGTCGCGATCGCGCAGCTCGCGCACCACCGGCTCGTCCCTGGTCGCAAGCTCGACCATCTTCGCCTCGATGGCAACGAGATCTTCCGGCGTGAACGGGCGCTTGTAGGAGAAGTCGTAGTAGAAGCCGTTCTCGATCACCGGCCCGATCGTGACCTGCGCGTCGGGGAACAGCGTCTTGACCGCCCACGCGAGCAGGTGCGCGGTGGAGTGGCGGATGACCTCCAGGCCATCCGGATCGCGGTCGGTGACGATCGCCACCGTGGCATCGGCTTCGATGCGGTGCGAGGTGTCGACCAGGCGCCCGTCGACGCGGCCGGCCAGCGCCGCCCTGGCCAGGCCGGCGCCGATCGATACGGCGACGTCGGCGACCGTCGGCGGCGCATCGAAGCGTCGTTGCGAACCATCGGGCAGCGTGATGACGACCATGGCGGGCGAACAGGGCGGCCGGCGCGGTAGCCGGTGCGCGGCGCGATGTCTGTGGACTGGTAGTTGATTGGTAGGCGCGATTGGACTCGAACCAACGACCCCCACCATGTCAAGGTGGTGCTCTAACCAGCTGAGCTACGCGCCTGCAAACGAAAATTATACATCAGGCCGTGTCTGCTCCGAGAGAGCGACGCGCGACAGCCATACCACCGGCACCACGCCGACCAGCACGATCAATAACGCCGGCAGCGCCGCCTCGGCGAGCCGCTCGTCCGCGGCGAACTGGTAGGTGATCACCGCCAGCGTGTCGAAGTCGAAGGGCCGCAATACGAGCGTCGCCGGCAACTCCTTCAGGCAGTCGATCGCCACCAGCAGCGCTGCGGCGCCGACGCTGCGGCGCATCAGCGGCCAGTGCACTTCGCGCAGCACTTCGAGGGGTCGGCGCCCGAGGCTGCGCGCGCTGTGGTCCATCGACGGACTGATGCGTTCGAGGCCCGACTCGACGCCCTGGTAGGCCACCGAGAAAAATCGCACCGCGTACGCGTAGACGACCGCGGCCACGCTGCCGCCGGCCAGCAGTGCCGGCGTTCCCAGCCAGCCGGTGAGCGGCGCCAGCATCCGGTCGAGCGCCCCGGAGAGAATCAGCAGGCCTACGCCGAGCACCACACCGGGCAGCGCGTAGCCGGTATTGGAGAACAACAGGGCGGCGCGCAGCGTCGGCGACGAGGCGACCCGCGCCGAGTACGCAGCCACCAGCGCGACCGGCAGGACGATCACCGCGCCGCAGGCGGCCAGCAGCGCGGTGTTGCCGATCCAGCGCGGCAATCGCGCATCGAGCGCGCCGCCGCCGCTGACCCAGGCCCAGGCGAGCAGCGCCGCCGGCAGGACGAAGCCCAGCACCACTGGCACGGCACAGACGAAGGTCGCGCGCCAGGCGGCAACCCCGCACAGGCGCCGACGCGGCTCGGGCCGAGGATTGCGCACGTAGAACTGCATCCGCCCGCGCTGGCCGCGCTCGAGCGTGAGCACCGCGATCACGATCACCAGCAGCATCGCCGACAGCCGCGCCGCCCCGCCGCGGTCGCCCATCCCCTGCCAGGCGCGATAGATGCCCGCCGTGAAGCTGTCGACCGAGAAGTACGCCACCGTGCCGAAATCGGCCAGCGTCTCCATCATCGCCAGCGCGCACCCGGCGACCACTGCCGGCCTGGCCACCGGCCAGGTGACACGCCACCAGACGAGGCGGCGAGTCATGCCGAGCGAGCGTGCGGCCTCGGCCAGCGACGGATTGCGGTCGGCGAACGCCGCGCGCGCGAGCAGGTAGACGTACGGATACAGCGCCAGCCCGAGGAACAACCCCGCCGCCGGCCACGAATGGATGTCCGGAAACCAGTAGTCGCCGACCTCCCAGCCGGTGAGTTGGCGCAGGCCGGTCTGCAGCGGACCGTAACTGGCGAGAAAATCGGTGTAGGCGTAGGCCATCACGAACGCGGGCGTCGACAGTGGCAGCACGAGCATCCACGCCAGTGCGCGCCGGCCCGGGAACTCGCAGGCGGCCACCAGCCAGCCGCTGCCCACGCCGATCAGCAGCACCACCGCCAGCACGGCCGCGGCGAGCTTTGCGGTGGTGAGCGTGTAGTGCGGCAGCACCGTGCCGAACAGGTGCGCGAGCGCTCCGTCGGCTTGCGGGTCGGCCGGCGCGAATGCGAGCCACAGCACCGCGACGATCGGCGCAGCCACCGCGAGCGCGGCAAGCACCGAGCCGAGGGCGAGCAATCGCGGCGAAAAACCCAGTGAGGGATCGATGCGCAGCCAGCCCCGGGCCGCCGGTGGATCGGCCGGTGCAGCGGCAGGTCGGTCGACAGCTGAGCCGGTCGATGAACCGGCAGGAAGATTCGGCACGGATTGACTGGCACTACAATCGGGGAACGGGAATTATAGGTATTTGCAATGGCTACGAATCCGCCCGCGCCGTCGGGCACGACCGCACTGCAGGTCGACGACCTGCACGTTGCCTTCCACGACGGCGCGCGCGGCACGGCTCGTGTGCTCGACGGTCTGGCCTTCGAGTTGCGCGCGGGGGAGATCGGCTGCCTGCTCGGTGCTTCCGGCTGCGGCAAGACCACTGCACTGCGCACGATCGCCGGCTTCGTACGCCCCGACCGCGGCGCGGTGCGCATCGGCCATCGCTGCGTGGCCTCGCCGCGCGACTGGATCGAGCCGGAGCAGCGCGGCGTCGGCGTCGTCTTCCAGGACTATGCCCTCTTTCCACACCTCGACGTCGCCGCCAACGTCGCCTTCGGGCTGCGTGCGCGACCGGCCACCGAGCGTCCGACGCGGGTCGCCGCGATGCTCGAACTGGTGGGCCTGCCCGGTATCGCGCGCCGCTTTCCGCACGAACTCTCGGGCGGCCAACAGCAACGCGTCGCACTCGCGCGCGCACTCGCTCCGGCACCGTCGATCCTGCTGCTCGACGAGCCGTTCTCGAACCTCGATCCCGACCTGCGCGAGCGTCTCGCGCTCGAGTTGCGCGAAATCCTGAAGCGTCACGGAACGACGGCGCTGCTGGTCACCCACGACCAGTACGAGGCCTTCGCGCTGGCCGACCGGGTCGGCGTGATGGACGCCGGACACATCGAGCAGTGGGACACGCCCTACCGGCTCTATCACCAGCCGGCGACACGGCAGGTGGCCGATTTCGTCGGACTCGGCGCCTTCCTGCCGGGGCGCCTCGAGCATCGTGACGGCAACACTTTCGTGCACCTCGAACTGGGCACGCTGCCGATCCACGCGCGCACCGACCAGGCGATCGCCGGTGCCAGCGCCAATCTGCGCGGCGAGGTCACCGTGCTGCTGCGGCCCGACGACGTGATCCACGACGACAGCAGCCCGCTTCGGGCCGAGGTGGTGCGCAAGGCGTTCCGCGGCGCGCAGTTCCTCTACACGCTGCGCCTGGTCAGCGGCCAGAAGCTGCTCGCCCTGGTGCCGAGCCACCACAATCACGCGGTGGGCGAGCGCATCGGCGTGCGCTTCGACGCCGATCACATCGTGACGTTCAGTCCGGAGAGCGGCGCGCGCGCCGTCGGTGGCTGACGCGGTGCGCAACGCACCGTCCGGCGCGTTCGCACACCGGCGGACAGGTACGTTCAGACGCCGAGGAAGGCCTGCAGCGCGGTCTCGTCGCCTGCCAGTGACTTCGAGTCGCCCTCGAGCGCAACCTGGCCGCGCTCGAGCACCACGCAGCGGTCGGTGTGGGCGAGCACCGCCCGATAATTGCGATCGACCACCAGCGACGCAAGGCCACTGGCACGAATGCCCGCGACGATGCCCCAGATCTCGCGCACGATCAGCGGCGCCAGGCCCTCGGTGGCCTCGTCGAGCACGATCAGGTCGGGATTGGTCATCAGCGCACGGCCGATCGCCAGCATCTGCTGCTCGCCGCCCGAGAGCTGGTTGCCGCGGTGGTGCAGTCGCTCGGCGAGGCGCGGAAAAGTGCCGAGCACGCGCTCCAGGGTCCAGTCGCACTGCCCGCGCAGGCCCGGGCGCGCCGCCATCAGAAGGTTTTCGCGCACCGAGAGATTCGGAAAGACGCCGCGCCCCTCGGGCACGTAGCCGATGCCCATGCGTGCGACACGATCCGGGCGCTCGGCGCTGCAGTCGCGACCGCGCACGACGACGCGCCCGGTGGTGGCGCGCAACAGGCGCAGCATGCCGCGGATCAAGGTGGTCTTGCCCATGCCGTTGCGCCCAAGCAGGCCGACCGCCTCGCCGGCCTCGATGCGCAGGTTCACGCCGCGCAGCACGTGGCTCTGCCCGTAGTAGGCGTGCAGGTCGCTGATCTCGATGAGCGTCTGGGCCATGATCGAACCGGTACGCCGCGCGTGGCCAGGCCCGCTAATCGGCGTTCTCCTCACCCAGGTAGGCGGTCTGCACGTCGGCATTGGCGCGAATCTGCACGGGCGTGCCGGTGGCGATGACACGGCCATTGACCATCACGGTGATTTCGTCCGAAACGCGGAACACCGCGTCCATGTCGTGCTCGACCAGCAGGATCGCGTGTTCGGACTTCAGTCCCCCGAGCAGCGACAGCATGCGTTCGGACTCTTCGGCGCCCATGCCTGCCAGCGGCTCGTCGAGCACCAGCACGCGCGGGCCCGTGGCCAGGCACATCGCGATCTCGAGCTGGCGTTTCTGGCCGTGCGACAGCGTGCCGGCGACGAGGTGCGCCTGCGCCGCGAGCCCGGCGCGCTCGAGCGCGCGCAACGCCGCTTCCCGGCTCCTCACACACGCGGCAGCCGGGGTGAGCCAGTCGAAGGGACGTTGCATCCGCGCCTGCGCGCTCAACCGGCAGTTCTCCAGCACGGTGAACGGCGCGTAGATCGTGTTGCGCTGGTAACTGCGGCCCAATCCGGCCTGCGCGCGCCGCGGCTGCGACCACCGCGAGACGTCCTGCCCGAGCAGTTCCACGATGCCCTCGCTCGCCTGGATCTCGCCGCACAGCAGGTTGATCAAGGTGGACTTGCCGGCACCGTTGGTGCCGATCACCGCGTGGACCGTGCCCTGGCGTACCGCGACCGACACGTCGTCGACGGCCTTCAGGCCGCCGAAGCTGCGCGAGATGTTGCGCGCGCGCAGCAACACCCCGCCGGCGCGCGGCTCAGGCATGGCGCAGCCTGCGCAGACTCGCCACGCGCCTTCCCAGCTGCCGCCCGATTCCGACGATGCCGTCGGGCATCAGCGCGACACAGGCGATGATCGCGAACCCCAGCATGAGCTGCCAGTGCTGCGCCAGCGCACCGAAGATCGCCTCCGACTGGAACAGCTCCTGCAGCAGCACGAATGCGAAGGCCCCCACCACCGCTCCACGCAGGCTGCCCAGCCCCCCGAGGATGATCATGATCAGGACCGCGCCCGATTGATGCCAGGACAGCAGTTCCGGGCTCACGAACCCGTCCTTCAGCGCGTACAGGAACCCGGCCAGACCGGCGAGCATTCCCGCCAGCACGAACGCGGCGAGCTTGTAGCCGTAAGTGGCGAACCCTACCGCGCGCATGCGCTGCTCGTTCACGCGAATGCCGGCCAGCGCCCGGCCGAAACGGCTGCGCACGAGAAACGTCAGCAGCACGAAGGTGACGACGAGAAACACGAGCACGAAGTAGTAGAACGTGTGGCCACTGTCGAGATCGAACGGCTGCCAGCCGCCAATCGACAGAACGGGTCTGAAGTAGACATAGATGCCATCGCTGCCGCGGCCGAGCGCCGTGTCGTGGAACACGTAGTAGGCCATCTGCGCGAACGCGAGCGTCACCATGATGAAATAGATGCCGCGCGTGCGCAGCGACAGGGCCCCCACCGCCAGCGCGCAGGCGCCGGCCGCGAGCACCGCCGCCGGCAGCAGCAGCAGCAGCGGGGCGGGGCCGCTTTGCGGCGTGAGCAGTGCCGCGGTGTACGCGGCAATGCCGAGGAACGCCGCGTGGCCGAAACAGACCAGGCCGGTCTGCCCCACCAGCAATTCGAGGCTGAGTGCGAAGATCGCGAGGATCATGATCTTCGTGACCAGGTCGATCGCGAACGTGCCGCCGAACACCGGAAACGCGGCGAGCGCCAGCGCGGCGACGATCGCCGGCACCACGCGCACGCACAGGTCGTTCATCGGGTTCGATTCTCAGACCGTGCGGAACAGCCCCTCGGGCCGCCACAGCAGAATCGCCGCCATCAGCAGGTACACCAGTACGCCGGCGGCCTGCGGGAAGAAGACGGCCCCGAAGGTGTCGACGAAGCCCACCAGCAGCGCAGCCACCAGCGCGCCGCGGATCGAGCCGATGCCGCCGATCACCACCACCACGAAACAGATGATGAGCACCTGGTTGCCCATGCCCGGATAGACCGACGACACCGGCGCGGCGATCGCACCGGCCAGCGCCGCGAGCGCGACACCAGCCGAGAACACCACCCGATAGAGGAACTTGATGTCGACGCCCATTGCCTGGACCATCTCGCGGTTCGAGGCACCGGCGCGCACCGTCATGCCGAGCCGGGTGCGTGTGATGACCCAGAACAGCGCAAGCACGACCACCACGCAGACCGCCGAAATGAACAGCCGATAGACCGGATAGGTCATCAGTTCGCCGAGCGGCAGCGTTCCTGCGAGCCACTCGGGCGCGCGCACGCCGTGCACGTCGTTGTCGACCAGGATGCTGCGGGTCTCCTCGAAAACGAGGATCAGCGCGTAGGTCATCAGCACCTGCTGCAGGTGTTCACGCTCGTACAGGTAGCTGAAGAAGACCCACTCGAGCAGGTAGCCCAGCGCCACGGAGATCACGATCGACACGGCCAGCGTCGCGAAGAAGCCGCCGCCCACCGTCTGTTCGACCAGCGGCGCCAGCGCGAACGCCATGTAGGCGCCGATCATGTAGAAGCTGCCGTGCGCCAGGTTGATGACGCCCATGATCCCGAAGATCAGCGTGAGGCCGCTGGCGACCAGGAACAGCAGCAGACCGTACTGGACGGCGTTCAGGCACTGAACGAGAAAGACGACCGGATCCATGCGTCAGGGCTCTCAGTACTGCGACCGTCCCACGCAGGGGCCAGCCGTGCAGGCCCGCTGGCGGGCGACACCCGGTCGCACGACAGCGGGCAACCGGCATCGACTTACATGCGGCAGCCACGACCCGGATCGGCCAGCGCCTTCACCGCGACACCCTGCACCTGGTTCGCCCTGCCCACGACCTTGCGCAGGTAGATGTCCTGCACGGGGTTGTGCGACTTCGACAGCGTGAACGCGCCGCGCGGACTGTCGATGCGCGCCCTGGCCATTGCCGCGTACATCGGGTCGCGCCTGCTCAGGTCGCCCTTGACTGCCGCCAGGCCGGTGGCCAGCAGTTGCGCGGCATCGTAGCCCTGTACCGCATAGACGTCGGGCTGCAGCTTGTAGGCCTTCGCGTAGGCCAGCCGGAACGCCTTGTCCTTCGCATTGTCCAGCCCGTCGGCATAGTGCAGCGTCGTCAGCAGCCCCTGCGCGGATTCCCCCTGGGCCTCGAGCGTGCCGTCGGTGAGGAAGCCGGCGCCGTAAAGCGGAATCGTCCTGCCCAGACCGGCGGCCGCGTAGTCCTTGACGAACTTCACCGCGCCGCCGCCGGCGAAGAACGTGTAGACGGCATCGGGCTTGAGCGAAGCGATTTCGGTGAGCAGCGCCTGGAACTCCACGTTCGGGAACGGCAGCGTGAGGTCCTTGAGCACCTTGCCGCCGGCCTTGGTGAAGCTCTCCTTGAAGCCGTTGACACTTTCGTCACCGGCGGCGTATTTCCAGGTGATGGTGACCGCTGTCTTGTGGCCGCGCTTCGCAACCACCTCGCCCATCGCGAACCCCGGTTGCCAGTTCGAGAACGAGGTCCGGAAGATGTTCGGCGCGCACATCGGCCCCGTGACCGCGTCGGCACCGGCATTGGGCACGATCAGCAGCGTGCCGCTGTCCCTGGCCGCCTTGGCCATCGCCATTGCGACGCCCGAGTGGACCGTGCCCACGACCACGTCGACCTGGTCGCGCTTGATCAGCTTGTTGACGTTGTCGGTGCCCTTGGACGGATCGCTCTCGTCGTCGACCCGCACGAATTCCACCGCCTGTCCGCCCAGTTTGCCGCCGAGCTCTTCGACGAACAGCCGGAAGCCGTTCTCGATCGCGGTGCCGAGGGCGGCATAGGTGCCGGTATAGGGCAGCATGAACCCGACCTTCACCGGCTTGCCCTGCGCCGCGGCCGTCCCGGCCATCGTCGCGACCGCCGCGGCGACCGCCAGTTTCACTGCATGTCTCCTGTCCATCGAACGATCTCCTCTGCTTGACAAGTGGCTGGTTCACCCTCGGCCCGGCGGCAACCGCATCGGGAACGCTCGAACCACGACCCCGGAACCATGGCCGACGAAGATTGCGCTGTCGGCCGCACGAGCGCAACCACGGGGCTTCCCCGATGCCCCGGGCGCGCGTCGCGTACGCCACATCCGCGATGCTGCTTCGAAAAGGCACGGGAAACCGGTGGGACGCTGCCGCACGGCGAATCGCCGGCCCGGCAGGGCCGGCGGCGTATGCACCGTAATTCCCTGGTCGGATCGTGTCAAGAACTATAGTGCAGATCCGTCGGCGGCGAGCAGGAAGGCGCGCGCCTGTTCGAAGCGCGTGCGCAACTCCTCCATGCGCAGCGACATCGCGCGACGGTCTGCGTGACGCACCAGCAGCGCGACCGTGTGCCGGCGGTTGATCCACGCGACCTTCAGATAGGTGCTGCTGGCGTCGCGCGCCACCAGTTCGACCCAGTCGCCGCGCCGGATCTGCGCGAGCGCCTGTGCCGGATCGAGCGCGCGGCGCTGCGGGCTGGCCGGCAGGTCGCCGAGGTCGAGCGAGTCGAGGATCTCCAGCAGGCGCCGCTCCGTGCCCTCCTGCACGACAGGCGCTGGCGTTGTCGCCGGGGCAGGCAACGGTGTCGACAGCGGTGGCGGCGGTGGTGGTGCCGACGGCGGTGGCGGCGGCGTGGCAGCGACCGGCGGCGGCGCCGACGACGTGGCGGGCGGCGGTTTGTCTTCGGGGGCGATCGCCGTCTCGGCCAGCGGCTGCGCCAGCGTCGGCACCGCGCCCGTGGTGGCGGCACCGGGGCCGGCATCTGCGCCGTGACCCGCACGCGTGGACGCGCCGCGCTCGCGCTCGCGGCGTTGCATGCGCCTGAGGTGGATCAGGAACAACTCGTCGAAGAACGACTTGAATTCCTCGTCTTTCGCGCCGATCTCGCGCATACCCTGCGTCATCAGGCGGATCAACGGCGGGATGCGCTGCGCGAGTTCACGGCGGCTGCGCCGCTCGTCATGCACGTCCAGGCTCCAGAGCAGGTCGTCGACCACCTGAAGCGAAAGCCGGTACTCGGCGCTCTCTTCGCCGTTGCGCAGTGCGGCGGTGCGCATGTGACGCAGCCAGACGTTGATCACGAAGTCGTGCACCGACTCGGGCGCCCGGTGCCGGACGAGCCGCTCCTCGAGCAGCGCACGCAGCTGCTCGGTGACCAGCCGCTCGCGCTCGCGGCTCGGGCGGCTGGCGTAGTCGCGACGGTTGCGTCGACCCGGTGTCTCTTCGAGGCTGCGGCGTTCACGCACCACGCGATCGATCAGCTGGCCGACGCTGCGCGCGGCACGCGAGTACTCCTTCTCCACCTGCCGGGCCATCACCGCCGAGCGCGATTGCAGCGCACTCGACACGATCTCGACCGCGCGCACCACGGTTTCGAGACGGCGGTACAGCTCGCTGCCGCGCACGATATCCTCGCCGAACGCGGTCGAGATCGCGCCGAAGTGCTCGATCAGCTTGCGCAACGAACGCGGATCATCGCCGAGGTAGGCCGGATCGAGCAGCGCCAGCGCGACGGCCGGCTGCTGCAGGCGCCAGACCAGCGGCTTGGCGGCCTCCGGCAGGCGGCGATCGTCGATCACGTAGTCGAACATGGCCGACACCAGATCGACCACCGCGACCTGCGCCGGCGCGGCACTGGCCTCGCGCATGCGCGTGCGCACGTTGCCGAAGAATTCGGCACGCGCCGCCCGGCTGTACGGCATCGCCCCGATCGCGTGCGCAAACGCCACTGCATCGCGCTCGATCTCAACGACCGGCTGCAGCGCGGGCAGCACCTGCAGGCGCTCGCCCGACGGAGCACCGGCCAATGGCGAGCTGCCGAGCGTCGCCGCGTCGCGCTCGGCCTGCAGCGCGATGCCCACCGGGCGCGGGACGCCACCGCCACGACGCTCGACGCCGGGCACTCCTGGCAGCGGTGGTGGCGGCGGCGTCGCCGATGCCTCGCCAGCTTCCGGCGACGCCGGCATCCGGCCGCCGTGTTCCGGGAGCGTCGGTGCAATCCCGCCGTCGCCGATCCGGTGGGGGTCGGATTCGCCAGCGGTGGCCTCCGCGGTCACAGGTGGCGCCTGCGGCGGCAGCGACTCCCCGGCCGGCAGCAGCAGTTCCGGCGACTGTGACGGCGGCTGCACCCCGGCCTCGTCGAGCAGCCGATCGGCACGCCCGATCGCCTCGGCGATCGGTGCCGCCAGCGTCGCCAGCGCCAGTTGCCGCAACGCCGCGCGCAGCCGCGCACCGTCGACGATGCCCGCCAGCGACGCAATCGCCGCGCCCGCAAGGGTGCGTGCGCCCAGCGGATTCATGTCGTCGTCGCCCCAGTCGCCAGCGATCACCTGCCGCACCCGTCCCACGTAGCGGGGATAGACGGTTCCGGCCTGATCGCGCACTGCGCGCGCAAGGTCGGCGGCCAGGATCTGCGTCTCCAGTTCCTCGTCGTCGATCAGCGCCAGCGCACGCGCATCCGCATCCTGGTCGGTGCGTCGCGAGAGTTCGAGGCAGCGGGTGGCGCGGCGGGCAAGCGCATCCGCGACCTGTGTCACCCGGGTCGCGCTCTCGCGGCGCAGCCGTTGGGCGGCGCCCAGCAGCGCCTGGCGATCGTGGCCGTCGATCGCCCGATCGGCGACTGCATCGAGTTCGTCGGCAATCACCGGCAGCGCCTCGGTCACCGCTGCCGACAGCGCCTCGGCGAAGGACTCGCGGGCACGCGCGAGCAGCAGCGGACGCGGCGGAGGTCTCGGAAGCGAAAGGTCCGGTTCGGTCATCGACTTCTTCTGGCGCGGGCCGCACAACCCGCGCTCCGGAACACCAGAGCGCGCAGCCGGGCTCGTTGCGACAGGAGCGATGCTATCGGAACCGCTCTGGCGGATCAGTGAACAAGTTAGCCGGTCGGGTGTCGATTCCTCCGGCATGCGAGCCGAAAGACAGGACTTTCCGCACACGCGCGCACGTGCGGGATGCATTACACGCAACGCGCTCGCGATCGCGAGGCCGCTGGCGGCCTTCCGCCAATGCGCCGCCGGGCTTCAGGCCCCGCAACCGGTCCATCGACCGGGCCGCGGGTTCAGCGGGTCAGGCAACCAGATAGCGCTCGATGCCGGCGCGAAGCCCGGGTGGAAACGACACCGAGCGCAGCGAATCGACATTGGCCAGCACGAGAATGAGCTGTGCCCGCACCCTCGGCACGCCCCCGGCGACGCCTTCGATCCTCAAGCCCAGCGAACTGCGGCCGATCCGCTGCACCAGAAGCCTCATCGTGAGCATCTCGCCGATCTTGCTCGGGGACAGGAAATCGCATTCCACGCGCACCATCGGCGTGCCGAGCCGCTGCCCGTAGACCATCTGCGCGTAGTCGTGCCGCAGCCCGTGGTTGAACCAGTCTTCGACCAGCTCGTTGAACAGGATGAAGTACTGCGGGAAGAAGACGATGCCCGCCGGGTCGCAATGGTGAAAGCGGATCAGCTTGTCGCGCTCGAATGCCTTGCCTGTGTCCACGCTGGGTCTCCACCCGGGCGCGGATCCGGTTGAACCCCATGCCGGCCCCGCGCGGGTATTACCGTGCAAGCTGGCGGAAAGGGTGGGATTCGAACCCACGTTACGGTGTAACCGTAAACCGGATTTCGAGTCCGGCGCATTCGACCACTCTGCCACCTTTCCGTGCCTCGCGCGGGCCGTCGCGCGAAGGCGCGCAGTATAGCAAAGAGCGCCACGACCGGACCGTGCCGACGCGGCGCCGCTGCGCTGCGCTCAGGCAGCGATTCGTCTGAGCCCACCCATGTACGGCACCAGTACGTCGGGCACGCGCACCGACCCGTCGGCCTGCTGGAAGTTCTCGAGCACCGCGACCAGCGTGCGTCCGACCGCCAACCCCGACCCGTTGAGCGTGTGCAGCAGGCCAGTCTTGCCGTCGGCATCGCGAAAGCGCGCCTGCATGCGCCGCGCCTGGAACGCCTCGCAGTTCGATACCGACGAGATCTCGCGGTAGGCCTGCTGCGCCGGCAGCCAGACCTCGAGGTCGTAGGTCTTGGCCGCGCCGAAGCCCATGTCGCCGGCGCACAGCAGCATCACCCGATGCGCCAGCCCGAGCTTCTTCAGGATCGACTCGGCGTGGCCGACCATCTGCCCGAGCGCCTCGTACGACGTGTCGGGATGCACGATCTGCACCATCTCGACCTTGTCGAACTGGTGCTGGCGGATCATGCCGCGCGTGTCGCGGCCGTACGAGCCCGCCTCGGAGCGAAAGCACGGCGTGTGCGCGGTCAGCCGGATCGGCAGCGCGGCGGCCGGCACGATCTGGTCGCGCACGAAGTTGGTCAGCGACACTTCCGAGGTCGGAATCAGGTACAGCGTCTCGCTCTCGCCTTCCTGTCCGCCCTTCTTCGCGGCGAACAGATCCTGTGCGAACTTCGGCAACTGACCGGTGCCGAGCAGCGTTTCGCGGTTGACGATGTACGGGGTGTAGCACTCGGTGTAGCCGTGCTCGCCGGTCTGCACGTCGAGCATGAACTGCGCGAGCGCGCGGTGCAGGCGCGCAACCGGCCCTTTCATCACCGCGAAGCGCGAGCCCGACAGTTTCGCGGCGGTTTCGAAGTCCAGCCCGAGCGGCGCGCCGATGTCGACGTGGTCGCGCGGCTCGAAGCCGGGCGGCTTCGGGTCGGGGCCGTCAGGTCCCCAGCGGCGCACCTCGCGGTTATCACGCTCGTCGCGCCCTGCGGGTACCGATTCATGCGGCAGGTTCGGCACCTGCAGCAACCACTCGCGCAACCGCGCCTGGACGAGATCGTTCTCTTCGGCGGCGATCTTCTGTGCGTCGCCCAGACCGGCGACCTCGGCCAGCACCTCCGAGGCGTCCTCGCCGCGCGACTTCCGCTGGCCGATCGTCTTCGACAGCGCGTTGCGCCGCGCCTGGAGTTCCTCGGCGCGCACCTGCAACGCCTTGCGCTCGGCTTCCAGCGCGCGAAAGGCGCCGAGATCGAGCGTGAAGCCGCGCAGCGCAAGGCGCGCGGCGACCGCGTCCGGATCCTTGCGAAGTCGGGCAATGTCGAGCATGGACGGCGAGTTTAGCAAGCCCGCACGACCCTCGCCGCCACCGGCGCGTCGATCGCGCCGGCGGCGGCCGTCGCGATGCCCGGCGCAGTGCCCGCCGCGATGTCGTTACCTGCGCGGTTCGCCTTCACCGGCGTGCGCATCGCGCGCGCGCAGTGCGGCAAGCCTTTCACCGATTTTCGCTTCCAGCCCCCGCTCGACCGGCTCGTAGAAGCGCTCCGGCTGGATACCGTCGGGGAAGTAGCGTTCGCCAGCCGCGTAACCCCCGCTTTCGTCGTGCGCGTAGCGATAGCCCCTGGCATAGCCCAGTTCCTTCATCAGGCGGGTCGGCGCATTGCGCAGGTGCATCGGGACCGGCGCCGAGCCGTGCTCACGCACGAAGGCGCGCGCGCGGTTCCACGCAACGTAGACCGCGTTGGACTTGGCCGCGCAGGCGAGGAAGACGATCGCCTGCGCGAGCGCGAGTTCGCCTTCCGGCGAGCCCAGGCGCTCGTAGACTTCGGCGGCGTCGAGCGCCAGCGCGAGCGCACGCGGATCGGCCAGGCCGATGTCTTCGCTGGCCATGCGCACGATGCGTCGCGCGAGGTAGCGCGGATCGGCGCCGCCGTCGATCATCCGCGCCAGCCAGTACAGCGACGCATCCGGGTCGGAGCCGCGCACCGACTTGTGCAGCGCGCTGATCTGGTCGTAGAAGGCCTCGCCGCCCTTGTCGAAGCGGCGCAGATCCTGCGAAAGCGCGTCCTCCAGGAACGTGCCGTCCACCGTCGTGCAACCCGCCGTGCGCGCCGCCCCGGCAACGATTTCGATCGCGTTGAGCAGACGGCGCGCATCGCCGTCGGCCCAGCCGACCAGGCGCTCGCGCGCCGCGGCATCGAAGCCGATCGCGGCTGCCGGCGGATGCTGCGCCATCACGTGCACGTCGACGCGCTGCGCTTCACCGGCGATTGCCCGCTCGAACAGCGCATGCAGATCGGCCTTCGACAGCGGCTCGAGCACGTAGACGCGCGCACGCGACAGCAATGCGCCATTGACCTCGAACGACGGATTCTCGGTGGTCGCGCCGATGAAGGTGAACAGCCCGCTTTCGACGTGCGGCAGGAAGGCGTCCTGCTGTGCCTTGTTGAAGCGGTGCACTTCGTCGACGAACAGGATCGTGCGCCGGCCGCGCTCGCGCGCCCGTTGCGCGGCACTTACGGCGTCGCGGATCTCCTTCACGCCACCGAGCACCGCCGGGATCGCGATGAACTGCGCGTCGAACGCGTCGGCCATCAGTCGCGCCAGCGTCGTCTTGCCGACACCCGGCGGGCCCCAGAAGATCATCGAGTGCGGGCGCCCCGACTCGAAGGCCACGCGCAGCGGCTTGCCCGGCCCGAGCAGGTGCGACTGCCCGATCACCGCGTCGAGCGATCGCGGTCGCAGCCGCTCGGCCAGCGGCGCGTCGTCGCCCACGGCGGGCGCGAACAGCTCGCCGCCGGCACCCGCAGGCCCGCTGCCCACCGCCGATGGCTCGGCCGCTGGCCTGTCAGGCGGCGCCCGGCGCGGCATCGCGCATCCGCGTCGCGCGGCCCGCCCTGAACGCACCGGCGATCAGCGTGGCCTGCGCGAAGGCGACGCCGACCCAGACCAGCGCCGGCATGCCCATGTCCATCATCACCCCGAAAATCGGCGGCGCGATCGACATGCCGACGTCGAGCCCCGAGTAGACGACGCCGTAGACGCGGCCGGTCGCCCCGGGAGGCGCCGCACGCCGGATCAGCATGTCGCGCGATGGATTGGCGATGCCGCCGCAAACACCCATCACGCCGAACAGCACCGGCACCGTCCAGCCCGGCCACGGCAGCAACGCAATGCTGACCGCCACCGCCGCCGCGAGGCCGAAGCACACACCGATGATGCGCTCGGCGCGGTGCGGGTCGCTCGCGAGGAATCCGCCGATGATCGTTCCGCCAGCACTGCCCAGCATGTAGATCGTCAGGCACAGCGCCACCCATTCGAGCGGCACGCCATGCAACAGCCGCGACGCCTCGGGGGCGAAGGTCTGCACCCCGCCCAGCGCCACGGCGTAGGCGAAGAAGAAGCCGAAGCTCAGCCACACCGCGGGCAGTCGCAGGAAGTCGAACGCACCGCCGGGTCCGCCGCGCCCCGCGACAGCGGCCCGCGCGTCGCGATGCACCTGTATTGCGAGCGCGCTGCGGTTCAGCCAGACCACGGCGAGCGCTGCGAGCGCCACCAGCGCTGCACCGGCGAAGGCTTCACGCCAGCCGGCGAATTGCGCGATGGTCACCACGAACACCGGCGCAGCCGCCCAGCCAAGGTTGCCCGTGATGCCATGCACCGCGTACGCGTGACCGAGCCGCGGCCCCGACACCTTGCGATTGAGGATCGAGTAGTCGACCGGGTGAAACGACGCGTTGCCGACGCCGGCCAGCGCCGCACCCAGCATCAGTCCGGCGTAACCGGACGCGCTCGCGAGCACCGCCGCCGAAAGCGCGAACAGCGTGATCGCCCCGAGCATCACCGGCACCGGGCCGACCCGGTCGACGACGAATCCGGCAAGCGACTGCCCGATGCCGGAGATCACGAAGAAGACCGTCACCACGACGCCGAGCTCGGAGTACGACAGGCCGAACGCGTCCTTCAGCCACGGAAACAGCGGCGGCAGGATCAGGTGGAAGAAGTGCGAGACGGCGTGCGCGATGCCGACGACCACGATGATGCGCGTGTCGCCGGAACCGGATGCGGGCGCCGCCGGTGCCACGCTGCTCATCGAAAGGAACTCCGGCTGGTCGTCGAAGCTGCCAGCTTACCGCAGCCGCGGGAAGTTCACCGCGACGCGCCGCGCGGCAGCACCGGCCAGACGGCCTCGACCCGCTCGCCGCGACAGGCGATCACCCAGTCGTGCAGGTTCACGGTCGGATCGCAGTGCCCCGGATCGAGCACGCACCGCTGACCCGGCTTCGGCGCCGGTGCGGACCGCAGTACCGGTGGGCCGCCAGCCCCGCCGCCATCGGGTGCAGACGCTTCGCCTGCAGCCGCGTCCGGCTCGATCACCGTGTGCTCGTCGGAGACGCCGCGCACCCGCCAGCCGGGCAGGCGCAACGCCGGCGACCCGGAGTCGACCGACACCGCCTTCAGGCCGCCGTCGAGCACCGCATGCCCGGCGCGCACGCTCATCACCGACATCATGACGCCGATCGCCTGGCGCATGGCCGGCGCCGTCGCATCCGGCTCGTTGGCACGGTAATCGAGATCCATCAGCGCGTACGAGCCCGGCTGGATCTCGGTGTAGACGCCCGACGCCGTCTCGTACGCGAACGTGCCGGTGCCGCCACCGCTCACCTCGCGGCAGTCCAGGCCGGCGCTGCGCAGCGTGTCACGCGCCAGCGCCGCCTGCCGTGCAGCCGCCGCGATCACCTGCGAACGCGTCTGCGCAGCACGCAGGTGCTGCGCGCCGCCGTGGTAGGCCTGCAGCCCGCGCAGCCGCAGCGCGGGCGCGCTCGCCGCGACTGCCCGGGCCAGCGCCACCACTTCGTCGATCGTGCTCGCGCCGCAGCGCCCCTGGCCGACGTCGAGTTCGATCAGCACGTCGACACGCGCATCCGCTCGCGTGCAGGCGCGCGCCAGCGCCGCCACCGCGCCGGGGTGATCGACGCAGACCGCGAGCCGCACGCGGCGCGCCAGTTGCGCCAGCCGGTCGAGCTTGGCCGGATCGACGATTTCGTTGCTGATCAGGATGTCGGCGATGCCGGCTGCGGCGAAGCCTTCGGCCTCGCCCACTTTCTGGCAACAGATGCCCACTGCGCCCGCGGCCACCTGCCTGCGGGCGATCTCAGGACAGCGGTGCGCCTTGCCGTGCGCGCGCACCCGGACACCGCGTGCCGCCGCATGCGCGTGCAGCGCCGCGACGTTGGCTTCGAAAGCATCGAGATCGAGCACCAGCGCGGGCGTGTCGATGCGCGTGAGCGGATCACCTGGCGCGGCCGGCGGCGCCAGGACGCTACTGCTCGACGACATCGACGCCCTTCGGCGGCACGTACCTGAACAGTTCGGGCGCTGGCGCGCCGTTGCGCACGATGGCCTGAAACCCGAACACCGTGGTGCGCCCGAACGCGTCCGCCACCTGCATCGTCACCGGCAGGCCGTCGCGCATGCCCAGCGTGATGCGCTCGAAACCCGCCTCCTTGCTGCGCGGCAACGCCTCGACCCACTCGAGGCCGTCGCGCGGCGCCAGCTCGCGCAGCGCGAAATCGCGCTCCAGGTCGGCATCGCCAAAGAGGATCGCCGCCGGCGTCGAAACGAGCGAATCGGACATCGGTCGCACCGTGGCCTGGTTCAGGTCCCGGTCGTAGAACCAGAGCCGCTGGCCGTCGGCGACCAGCAGCTGCTCGAAGGGTTTGCGCACCTCCCAGCGAAAGCGCCCGGGGCGGGCGAACGCGAAGTCCCCGCTGCCCGATTCGGCCACACTGCCATCGACGCGCATCACCTTCTGCGTGAATTCGCCGCGCGCTGCGCGGGTCTCGGCCAGGAAGGTGCGCAGTTGCGCGAGCGCCGCTGCGCGCACCGCCGGGGCGAACACGCCCCCTGCCAGCAGCACGGCCAGCGACAACGCCGCAATGCACCGGCGCCGCCCGGGCATCAGGCGTCCTGCGACGACGGGACCAGCAGGTCGCGGTTGCCGTTGGATGCCATCGCGGAGACCAGTCCCGACTTCTCCATCTGCTCGAGCAGGCGTGCGGCGCGGTTGTAGCCGATGCGCAGATGGCGCTGCACCAGCGAGATCGACGCGCGCTTGTGCCGCAGCACGACCGACACCGCCTGGTCGTACATCGGATCGGCCTCGCCGTCGATACCGGCCTCGGCCAGCGTCTGCGCGAGGCCACCGAAGCCGACCGCGCTGCCCGGGTCGGCTTCCTCGGGCACGCCGCCCTCGAGGATGCCCTCGACGTACTGCGGCTCGGCCAGTTGCCGCCAGTGCTCGACCACCTTGTGCACCTCGCCGTCGGCGACAAACGCGCCGTGCACGCGCACCGGCACGCCCCCGCCCGGCGGCAGGTAGAGCATGTCGCCCTGGCCGAGCAGCGACTCGGCCCCCATCTGGTCGAGAATGGTGCGCGAGTCGATCTTCGAGGACACCTGGAACGCGATCCGCGTCGGGATGTTCGCCTTGATGAGCCCGGTGATCACGTCCACCGAAGGCCGCTGGGTGGCGAGGATCAGGTGGATGCCGGCTGCGCGCGCCTTCTGCGCCAGGCGCGCGATCAGCTCCTCGATCTTCTTGCCGACCACCATCATCAGGTCGGCGAGTTCGTCGATGACCACGACGATCTGCGGCAGTCGCCCGAGGGGCTCGGGCGCGTCGGGCGTGAGCGAGAACGGGTTCGGGACCAGCTGCTCGCGCTTTTCGGCCTCGGCGATCCGGTGGTTGTAGCCCGAGAGGTTACGCACGCCGAGCCGGCTCATCAGGCGGTAGCGCCGCTCCATTTCGGCCACGCACCAGTTCAGCGCGTTGCCCGCCTGGCGCATGTCGGTGACCACCGGCGCCAGCAGGTGCGGAATGCCCTCGTACGTGCTCATCTCGAGCATCTTCGGGTCGATGAGGATCATCCGCACCTGCGTGGGGTCGCTCTTGTAGAGCAGCGACAGCAGCATCGCGTTGATGCCCACCGATTTGCCCGAGCCGGTGGTGCCGGCCACCAGCAGGTGCGGCATCTTCGCCAGGTCGACCACCATGGCGTTGCCGGCAATGTCCTTGCCCAGCGCCAGCGTGAGGGGCGACGCACTGGTGGCGTAGACCTGCGAGGCGAGGATCTCGGACAGGCGCACCGTCTGGCGCCGCGCGTTGGGTAACTCGAGCCCCATCAGGTTCTTGCCGGGGATCGTCTCGACCACCCGGATCGACACCAGCGACAGCGCGCGCGCGAGGTCTTTCGACAGGTTGACGATCTGGCTGCCCTTGACGCCGGTGGCCGGTTCGATTTCGTAGCGGGTGATGACCGGACCCGGATAGGCAGCGACCACGTTGGCCGCGACGTTGAAGTCGGAGAGCTTCTTTTCGATGAGCCGTGACGTGTATTCGAGTGTCTCCTGCGAGACCCCTTCGGCGGCCACCGGCGGCTCGTCGAGCAGCGCCACTGGCGGCAATTGCGTGTCCGCCGGCAGGTCGACGAACAGCACGCTCTGCCGCTCGGCCTCGGCGCGCTCGGAGCGCTCGATGCGCGCCACCGGCACCTCGATGCGTACCGGCTCGGGGTCATCGTCGAGGATGCGCCGCTTCACCTGCACCTGTTCGTCGCGCTCGGTGGCGGCCACCTCGCCGATGCGCCGGTCGCGCCGCACCACCACTGCCTGCACCAGACGCTGCGCGGACCATTCGAGCGCGAGACCGATGCGTTCGAAGATCGTCAGCCACGACCAGCCGCTCCACAGGCTGAAGCCCGCGGCCACCAGCACCAGCAGCACCAGCGTGCCGCCGACGGGGCCCAGCGCGACGAACAGCGGATCGGTGATCAGCGCGCCGACGATGCCGCCAGGGCCCATCGGCAGGTCGGCCTGCAGACTGTGCAGGCGCGCCGATTCGATGCCCACGCCGCCCATCAGCAGCAGGCCGAAGCCGACCCAGCGTTCCCAGGCAAAGCGCTGCGTGGCCACCGCGTCGGGCGCGCTCGCGCGCAGCGTGCGCAGGCCGCGCAACACCGAGACACCCAGGACCATGACCAGCAGGTAGGCACTCAGGCCGAACAGGTAGAGCAGCAGATCGGCGAACCAGGCGCCGACCCGCCCGCCGGCGTTGGAGACCACGCGCCCCACCACCGCGTGCGACCAGCCGGGGTCGGCTTTGTCGTAGCTGAGCAGGATCAACAGCAGGAACGCGCCCAGCGCGGCCAGCGCGATCCACAGCGCCTCCTGCACCAGACGCAGCGCACGCGCAGGCAGCCCGAGCCTGGCAGCGGACGGACTGCGCGCCGATGCCGTCCTGCCGGAGGACACGGGCACTGCGGCGGCGCGGGCCATCGCGATTGTCGACTCCCCTGCCCGCTCAGCTGATGTACGCGCTGATCTTCTCGCGCAACATCAGCCGGCCTTCGGGCAGCGGCACGATGTAGCCGTCGATCTCGAGCCCCTTCATCACGCGCGAAACCATCTCGCGCGAGGCGCCGATCATCTTGGCGATCTCCTGACGCGGCAGCTTGTTCTTCACCACCCGCTCGCCGTTGACCAGTTCGGAGAAATCGAGCAGCACCCGCGCCACGCGTCCGTAGACGTCGAGCAGGGCCAGCGTCTCGATCTTCTTGTCCGCTTCGCGCAGGCGTCGGACCATGCCCTTCATCACGGCCATGCACATCTCGTTGCTCTGCATCAGCATCGAGCGGAACGCGTCCTTGGCGATCGCCATGAAGTCACAGGACTCGAGGGTGATCACGCTGGCCGAGCGCGGTGCCTCGTCGATCAGGCTCATTTCGCCGAAGAAGTCGCCCGACCCCAGCACCGCGAGGATGACCTCCTTGCCCTCCGAGTCGGAACGCTGCACCTTCGCGCGGCCCGACAGCAGGATGTACAGCGACTGCGATGGTTCGCCTTCGGCGACGATCGTGCGCCCCTTCGGGAAGTTGCGGCGCGTGCTGCCGGCCGCCAGCGTCCCGAGTTGCTGTTCGTTGAGACTGGACAACAAGGGTACCCTTCGCAGGAACGCCTTGTTTTCTTCGTGAGCCATACCCACCTCGCGATCGTCGCTACCCGGCGCCCGGAACACGGCGCGGCACTGCCGTCATTCTGCCCTAGCTGTGCCGGATATCACAAAGCGCTCAAAGATCGGGCCCATAAGCTAATGATTTTTTGAGTTTTCTGCAACGTCCAGATCGAACATCCGCCCATGCCCACCGCTCGCCACGCCCGCCTGCTCATTCTCGGCTCCGGCCCCGCCGGATACACCGCGGCCGTCTACGCCGCGCGCGCCAACCTGCAACCGGTGCTGATCACCGGGCTGGCACAGGGCGGGCAGCTGATGACCACCACCGAGGTCGACAACTGGCCGGCCGACGCCGACGGCGTGCAGGGTCCCGACCTGATGGCGCGTTTCCAGCGGCACGCCGTGCGCTTCGGCACCGAACTGGTGTTCGACCACATCCACACCGCCAGGCTCGACGGCAAGCCGATCCGGCTCGTGGGCGACTCGGGCGAGTACAGCTGCGACGCGCTGATCATCGCCACCGGCGCCTCGGCGAAATACCTGGGTATCGCTTCGGAGCAGGCGTTCATGGGCAAGGGCGTCTCGGCCTGCGCCACCTGCGACGGTTTCTTCTACCGCAACCAGGACGTCGCAGTGATCGGCGGCGGCAACACGGCGGTCGAAGAAGCGCTCTATCTGTCGAACATCGCCCGCAAGGTCACCGTAGTGCACCGGCGCGATCGCTTCCGTGCCGAGCCCATCCTGATCGACAGGCTGCTGGCCCGGGCGCGCGACGGCAACGTCGAAGTGCGCTGGTTCCACGAACTCGACGAGGTACTGGGGGACACGAGCGGCGTCACCGGCATGCGCCTGCGCGACAACCGCAGCGGCCAGACCAGCGAACTCGCGCTCTCCGGCGTGTTCGTCGCGATCGGGCACTCGCCGAACACCGCGCTGTTCGACGGCCAGCTCGAGATGTCCAACGGCTACATCCTCACCCGCGGCGGCAGCAACGGACAGGCCACGGCCACCAGCGTGCCCGGCGTGTTCGCGGCCGGGGACGTGCAGGACTACGTCTACCGCCAGGCCGTCACCAGCGCCGGCACCGGGTGCATGGCCGCCCTGGACGCGCAGCGCCATCTCGAGGCGCTTCAGCAAGGATGAGTCGCGTGCGACGCCAGCCCGTCGTCGAGCGGATCGGCGGGCTGGACGAACTCGGGCCGCTGGCCGCGAAGCTGAAGACGCAGGCCCGCGAACGGGCCGAGGCCGAGCGCCTGCAGCGCGCACAGGCGAGCCCGATGGCGCGCGAGGCGAACCTGTTTCGCGACGCGGTGGCCGACGCGGTGGCGCTCCCGCCGGCCGGGCGCGCCGATCCCGGGCGTCCCGCCCCGGCGTGCGTACCGCGCCAGCGCCAACTCGACGAACGCGCGGTGCTCGACGCGTCGCTGTCCGACGAGATCGGTATCGAGCAGTATCTGGAAACCGACGACGCGCTGTCGTACCGGCGTCACGGCATCGGCCCCGACGTGGTGCGCCGCCTGCGCCGCGGGCAGTGGTCGGTGAAGGGACAGATCGACCTGCACGGGCTGCGCACCGACGAGGCGCGCGCAGCACTCACCGCATTCCTGGGCCGCGCACTGCGCGACGAATGGCGCTGCGTGCGCGTGATCCACGGCAAGGGCCGCGGCTCGCTCGGACGCGAGCCGGTACTCAAGGCGAAAGTCCCGCGCTGGCTGGCGCAGCGCCAGGAGGTGCTGGCGTTCTGTCAGGCGCGGCCGAACGACGGCGGTTCGGGCGCGCTGATCGTGCTGCTGCGGATGCCGGCGCGCTGACCGTGCTGCTGGCGATGCCGGCGCGGCGAAGCATTCAGCCGGCGCCGGGAAGTGCTGCGCGCAGGCCACGCCCGGCGAGCCGCGCAAGATCGTCGGCCGTATCGACGTCGACCACGAAATGATCGTTGGGCGTCTCGACACGGTGCACCAGCGCCGGGTGCGCGGCGAGGTAGCCGCGCGCGCCCACTGAAGAACCGGCTTCGAGAATCGGCGCGCGCAGCGCCGCATCGACGATCACCGGATTGCCGCGCTGGCCCGCGAACATCGGCACCAGCGCGCCGCCGCGCGCGCACACACTCCATTGCGCCAGCAGCCAGCGCAGGTCGTCCGCATCGAGCAGCGGCTGATCGGCGAGCATGATCACGATCGCCTCTACCGGAGCGGCGAACGCACGCAGCCCGGCGTCGACCGACGCCTGGTGATCTTCGGCCTGCGGGGCACTGCAGGTGCGGCAGGCCGGCAGGCCAGCGAGCGCGGCGCGCACCGCATCGGCAGCCGCGCCGAGCACCACCACGACCGGATCGAGCGGCACCGCCTGCAGCGTGCGCAAGGCGCGCCGCACCATCGGCTCGCCATCCAGTTCGAGCAACAACTTGTTCGGGCCGCCCATGCGCGCCGAGCGCCCCGCGGCGAGCAGCAACGCGCCGGCCCGCAGGGGCGCCTCGCCGGACGGGCCGATCGAATCCATGGACCGGGCTGCTCCGCGCGGCTCGGCTTCAGGGCCTGCCGCTGCGGGATTCAGACTGCGGCTTCGCCGGTCTCGCCGGTGCGGATGCGCACCACCTGTTCGACGCTCGAAACGAAGATCTTGCCGTCGCCGATGCGGCCGGTGCGCGCCGCGCGCACGATCGCGTCGATCACCGACTCGACCGCGGGGTCGGCAATGATCACCTCGACCTTGACCTTGGGCAGGAAGTCGACCACGTACTCGGCACCCCGATACAGCTCCGTGTGCCCCTTCTGGCGCCCGAAACCCTTGACCTCGGTCACGGTCAGACCGGTCACGCCGACTTCGGCGAGCGCTTCGCGCACCTCGTCGAGCTTGAACGGTTTGATGATCGCCGTCACTTTTTTCATCGTTGCTCCGGGTTTGCTGTGGATCGCATGCGTCAATCGTACCTGAGTCCGGGCCGGCCACTACGGCACCTGTCGCGCACACTGCCTGGCCAGTCGGCCGCCGGCGAGGGAGCGGCGCTCATTCGCGGAATTTCGACGTGATCGGGTAGCGCCAGTCGCGCCCGAAAGCCCGGTGCGTGACGCGGATGCCCACCGGCGCCTGGCGGCGCTTGTATTCGCTCGCCCGGATCAGCCGCACCACGCGCTCGATCGTCTCGCGGGGGTGACCCGCAGCGGTGATCTGCTCGACGCTGCAGTCGTCCTCCATGTACATCTTCATGATCGCGTCCAGCACGTCATACGGCGGCAGCGAATCCTGGTCGGTCTGGCCGGGCTTCAGTTCGGCCGACGGCGCGCGCGTGATGATCCGTTCGGGCACGATCGCACCCTGCGCGTTGCGCCACCGCACCAGCCGGTAGACCATGGTCTTGGCGATGTCCTTGATCACCGCGAAGCCGCCGGCCATGTCGCCGTAGAGGGTGCAGTAGCCGACCGCCATCTCGCTCTTGTTGCCCGTGGTGAGTACGATCGAGCCGTACTTGTTCGACAGCGCCATCAGCAGCGTGCCGCGGATGCGCGCCTGGATGTTCTCCTCGGTGGTGTCGGGCTCCAGGCCGTGGAATTCGCCCGCCAGCGCGGCCAGGAACGCATCGCAGCAGCCGCCGATCGGGATTTCGTCGTAGCGCACGCCCACGCGGCGCGCCATCTCGCGCGCATCGATCAGCGAGATGTCCGCCGTGTAGGCCGAGGGCATCATCACCGTGCGCACCCGGGCGGGACCCAGCGCATCGACCGCGATTGCCAGCGCCAGCGCCGAGTCGACGCCGCCCGACAGGCCGATGATGGCGCCCGGAAAACCGTTCTTGCCGACGTAGTCGCGCACGCCCAGCACCAGCGCCGCGTAGACCTGTTCCTCGAGCGGTGGCGTGGGCTGAACCGTGCCGGCGGCAACGGCTGGCGGCAGCGCGCCGGTGACGTCGGCCACCAGTACGTCTTCGCGGAATGCCGGGGCCTGCGCGCACAGGCGCCCGTCCGCAGCCAGTGCGAACGACAGGCCGTCGAAGACCAGTTCGTCCTGTCCACCGACCAGGTTGGCCGCCAGCATCGGCAGGCCGAGTCGCGAGACGTTCTCGCGCGCGACATCGATGCGCACGTGCTGCTTGTCCATGTGGAACGGCGATGCGTTCAGCACCAGGATGACCTGTGCGCCAGCGGCCTGCGCACACTCGGGCGCGTAGCGGTACCAGAAGTCCTCGCAGATCAGCACTCCGAAGCGTACGCCGTCGACCTCGAAGACCAGCGGCCGGTTGTCCGGTTCGAAATAGCGCGCCTCGTCGAAGACGTCGTAGTTCGGCAGGTCGTGCTTGCCGTACTGGCCGAGCACCCGCCCGCGATGGATCACGCTGGCGCAGTTGTAGCGGCGCCCTTCGCGCAGTTGCGGATGGCCGACGAGCAGGTGGATGTCGAGCGCGGCGGTCGCCTCGCGCAGCGCGGCCAGTGCGCGTTCGCAGCCGGTGTGAAAGGCTTCGCGCAGCAGCAGGTCTTCGGGAGGATAGCCGCTGAGCGACAACTCCGGCGTGAGCAATACCCGCGCGCCATGCCCGAGCGCCGCGCGCGCAGCGGCGATAATACGCTCGGCATTGCCGTGGAAATCGCCCACGACCTGGTTCAGTTGCGCAGCGGCGATTCGCATCGGAGGAAAAGCCCTTTGTCTCCCGATCGGGTGGGCGTCGATTATCGCACGCAGGTTCTGGACGATCTCTCCGGCGTGTCCGCCGGCGAGTGGAACGCGCTGGCCGCAGCCGGCACCGGCGACGCGCGCGCGCAACCGTTCCTGCGCCACGAATTCCTGCGTGCGCTCGAACTCTCCGGATGCGTCGGCGAGGCCACAGGCTGGATTCCGCGGCACCTGCTGCTGCGTGACGCCACCGGCGCGACAGCGGCCGTGGTGCCTGCGTATCTGAAGCTGCATTCGTACGGCGAGTACGTGTTCGACTGGGCGTGGGCCGACGCATACCGTCGCCACGGGCTGCGCTATTACCCGAAGCTCGTGTCGGCGGTACCGTTCACGCCGGTGCCGGGGACGCGTCTGGCCGCACGCGACACGCCAGCGCGCGACGCAGCGGTGCGCGCCCTGCTGGCGCTGGCACAGTCCTCGCAACTGTCGTCGCTGCACGTGCTGTTCCCGCGCGCACCGGAAGCACAGGCGCTCCACGACGCCGGTCTGATGCTGCGCCACGGCGTGCAGTTCCACTGGCGCAATGCCGGCTACGGCGGCTTCGAGGACTTCCTGGCCACGCTGGCCCAGCCCAAGCGCAAGAAGATCCGTGCCGAGCGGCGCAAGGTCGCCGAGGCGGGCGTGCGCCTGCGCCGGCTGCGCAGCCGCGAGATCGGTGCCGCGCAATGGGCCTTCTTCACCCGCTGCTACCGGGCGACTTACGCCGCGCACGGCGCGAAGCCATACCTGAACCAGGAGTTCTTCGAGCGCATCGGTGCGACGCTGCCCGAACACCTGGTGCTGGTGCTGGCCGAACGCGACGGGCGCCCGATCGCCTCCAGCCTGCTGGTGCACGACGACCAGCGGCTCTACGGCCGCTACTGGGGCGCCCTCGAGCCGGTGCCGTGCCTGCACTTCGAAGCCTGTTACTACCAGGCCATCGAGGCCGCGATCGAATCGAAGCTGCCCGTCGTCGAAGGTGGCGCGCAGGGCGAACACAAGGTGTCACGCGGCTTCGAGCCGGTGCCCACCGTGTCGGCGCACTGGCTGGCCGGGCCGGCATTCGCGCAGGCGATCGACCGTTTCCTGCAGCGTGAGGACGCCATGGTCGGCGCGTATCTGAACGACTTGCGCGAGCGCTCGCCCTACCGCCCACCCGCGGCAGGTGCAGCAGGTGCAGCGGCTGCCGCGGTCGAAGGCCGTTCGGATCCGCCCGGCTGAACGACCCAGCCGCCGCCCAGCGCCTTCATGAGGTCGACGCTGTAGGCCAGGCGCGCCTGCCGGTTGCGGATCAACGCCAGTTCGGCGTCGTTTTGCGTGCGCATCGCGTAGAGCAGTTCCAGATAGCCCGAGTAGCCGACCTCGTAGCGCGCCCGCGCGAGCCGCGTGCCGTTGCGCGCGGCGTCGAGTCGGCGCTGCAGGTCGCCTTCGGCGGCCACGCTGCGCTCGCTGTTGCCCAGCGCGTCGCTCACCTCGCGGAATGCGGTTTCGATCGACTTCTGGTAGCCGGCAAGCGCCTGGCGCTGCCGCGCCTCGGCCTGCTCGGCACGCGCCTGCAGCCGGCCGGCATCGAAGATCGGCAAGGCGAGACCGAAACCCAGTGACCAGATCCGCGCACCGCCGTTCAGCAGGTCGGACAACTCGGCGCTTTGCCCGCCGAGCGAGCCGGTGAGCGAGATCGTGGGCAGCATCGCGGCGCGCGCCACGCCGATGCGCGCGTTGGCCGCCTGCAACACGGCCTCGGCCTGGCGGATGTCGGGCCGCCGGTCGAGCAGCGCCGACGGCAGTCCGGGCGGAGGCAACGGTGGCACCGGCATCGTGCGCAGGTCGCCGGCGGGCACACGCAGCGCCGGCTGACCGGTCAGCACGCCGAGCTGACGCTCGACCGCGGCCCGCTGGCGCTGCAGTTCGATCAGCTGCAGCGCGGCCTCGGCGCGTGACGCGACTGCCTGGTTGACTTCGAGGTCCGAGGCCACGCCGCCGCGGGCACGCGCCTGCACCAGTTCGAGCGATTCGGCCTGCGTGTCGACGCTTTCGCGCGACGCCACGATCTGCGCATCGAGCGAGCGCAACGTGAACCACGATTGCGTGGTGGCGCCCGCCAGGCTCAATGCGACGACGTCGCGCGCGTGGCGGCTCGCCATCAGCTGGGCGTCGACGGCCTCGGCGCCGCGCTGCAGCCTGCCCCAGAGATCGATCTCGAACGCGCTGGACAGCGTGATGCGCCGATCGTTGCGCACCAGCGGCACGCCCGCGGGGACCGGCTGCGCGCCCAGCGCGCTCACCCGCGAACGCGAGGCGCCCGCGCCGAGATCGACCTGCGGCACCAGCACTGCCCAGGCCTCGCGCAGCGCCGCCTCGGCCTCCTCGACCTGCGCGATCGCCAGGCGCACGTCGGCGTTGCGCACCAGCGTGGCGTCGACCAGCGCATCGAGTTGCGCATCGCGATACAGCGTCCACCAGTTCGCGGGCACGGCGGCGCCGGGCTGCGCGGCCGCCGCATCGACCGGCAGGACGTCGACGAAACGCTCCGGAAGCGGTGATGCAGGGCGCTGATAATCCGGTCCGACCACCGTGCAGCCGACGCCAGCCAGTGCAGCCAGGCACGCCGCTGCGAGGACCCGCGCCGGGCCTCGTCGCACGTGTCTCACGGCGCCTCCCCGTGCGCCGGCGGCGCAGCGGTGGCATCACGCCCGCGCCGACGCCTTGCGGTGACCGTGAAGAACAGCGGCACGAAGACCGTCGCGACGAAAGTCGCGACGATCATCCCGCCGAACACGCCGGTACCCATCGAGCGCCTGGCCGCTGCGCCCGCACCCGAGGCGAGCACCAGTGGCAGCACCCCCAGCACGAACGCCAGCGAGGTCATCACGATCGGACGGAAGCGCAGGCGCGCCGCCTGCAGCGCCGATTCGACCGGCGACTTGCCGGCGAGGAACGCCTGCTGGGCGAATTCGACGATCAGGATCGCGTTCTTGGCCGCCAGCCCGATCAGCACCACCAGCCCGATCTGGAAGTAGATGTCGTTCTCGAGTCCGCGCAGGAACACGAAGCCGAGCGCTCCGGTGATGGCGAACGGCACCGCCAGCAACACCGCCACCGGCAGCCCCCAGCGCTCATAGAGCGCCGCAAGGATCAGGTAGACCATCACGATCGCAAAGCCGAACGCGAACACCGACGCGCTGCCCGCGCGCTTTTCCTGGAACGCCTGCCCGGTCCAGGAGATCTGGTATCCGGTGGGCAGCACGCGCGCGGCCACCTCCTCGACCGCACGGATCGCGTCGCCCGAGCTCACGCCCGGTTTGCCGGCTCCCAGCACCTTGGCGGCCACGAACCCGTTGAAGCGCTCGAGCTGCTCGGGCCCGACGATGCTGCGCGTCGTGATCAGCGCCTTCAGCGGAATCATCTCGCCGCTGGCGCCCGAGCGCACGAAGACCTTCCCCAGGTCATCGGGGCTGGCGCGGTACTTCGCATCGGCCTGCAACTGCACGCGGTAAGTGCGTCCGAACCTGTTGAAGTCGTTCACGTACAGTGTGCCCATCGTGCTCTGAAGCGCCTCGAAGACGTCCTGAACGGGCACGCCGAGCGACAGGGCCTTCTCGCGATCGACCTCGACCATCAGCTGGGGCACGGTCGGCCTGAAGAAACTGTTGATGCCCTGCAGCTTCGGACTCGCCGTCAACTCGGCCATGAAGGCCTGTACCACCTGCTGCAGGCGCATCGGGTCGGGATCGGAGCGTGCCTGCACGTAGACCTCGAAGCCGCCGGCGGTGCCCAGGCCGCGGATGGCCGGCGGGTTGAACGCCAGCGCCATGCCGTCGGTGAGCGCCATCCCGCGCATGAAGATCTCGCCGGCCACCTGCGGCGCGCTCTGCGTGCGCTGCGACCAGTCCTTCAGCGGTACGAAGATGGTTGCCGCATTGGTCTTGTTGCCGCCACCGATCAGATCGAAGCCGACGACCACGAACATGCGCTCGATCGCCGGATGGTCGGCGAACATCTGCTGCAGCTTCGCGCCCGACTTGCCGGTGCGCTCGAGCGTGGCGCCGTCGGGCAGGATCACGGCGCCGAGCACATAGCCCTGGTCCTCGGGCGGCACGAAACTGCCCGGAATGCGCGTGAACAGCAGCGCCAGCAGCCCGAGCACGCCCGCGAACGCCAGCAGCGACGCCATGCGCTGGCGCAATGCGAGGTTCACCGCACCGAGGAACAGGCGGGTGAGCACGGCGAAGCCGGCGTTGAACGGACGAAACAGCTTCGATTCGTGGTCGCCGGCCCTGAGCATCAGTGCACACAGCGCCGGCGTGAGCGTGAGCGCAACGAAACCCGAGAGCACCACCGCGATCGCCACCGTCACCGCGAACTGCTTGTAGAGCTGGCCGGCGATGCCGCCCAGGAAGGCCACCGGCACGAATACCGCGCACAGCACCAGCACGATCGCGACGATTGCGCCCGACACCTCGCGCATCGCCTCGATCGCGGCCTCGTAGGCCGGCATCTTCTGCTCGCGGATCAGGCGCTCGACGTTCTCGAGCACCACGATCGCGTCGTCGACGACGATGCCGATCGCCAGCACCATCGCGAACAGCGTCAGCGTGTTGATCGAGAAACCGGACAGCCACAGTCCGGCGAAGGTGCCGATCAGCGACACCGGCACCGCGATCATCGGAATGAAGGTGGCGCGCGCGGTCTGCAGGAACAGGAACACGACCAGGATCACCAGCGCCGCAGCCTCCACGATCGTCTTGGTGACCTCGTGGATCGACGACTCGACGAATCGCGTGGTGTCGAACGGCACGACGAACTCCAGCCCTTCGGGGAAGTCCCGCTTCAGCTCGACCATCCGCGCCTTGACCGACTTCGCGACGTCGAGCGCATTGGCCCCCGATTGCAGGAATACCGCAGTGCCGATCGTCGGCTTGCCATCGAGCGTGTTGAACGCGTCGTAGCTCTGCGCGCCCAGTTCGATGCGCGCCACGTCCTTCAGGCGCAGCACGCCGGCCGGGCCGCCGGCGCGCACCACGATCTCGCCGAATTGCCCGGGCTCGACCAGCCTGCCCTGTGCGGCGACCGTATAGACCAGGCTCTGGCCCGGCAGCGCGGGCTCGGCGCCGATCTTTCCAGCCGCGTACTGGGCGTTTTGCGCGCGCACCGCCGCCGCGACGTCCGACGCGGTGACGCCGAGCCGGGCCATGCGGCCCGGCTGCAGCCAGATCCGCATCGAGTAATCGCGTGCGCCGAAGATCGTGACGTCAGCCACTCCCGGCACCCGCTTGAGCTCGTCGACCAGGTTCAGCGACGAGTAGTTCGACAGGTACAGCGTGTCGAAGCGTCCGTCGGGCGAACTCAACCCCACCACCAGCAGGATGTCGTTGGAGCGCTTCTGGACCGTGACGCCGTTGCGCCGCACCTCGTCGGGCAGGCGCGGCAGCGCGAGCTGAACGCGGTTGTTCATGTTGAAGGTGGCCTGGTCGACGTTGGTGCCGACCTCGAACGTGGCGGTGATCGCGACCGTGCCGTTCGACGACGAGCTCGAATTGAAGTAGAGCAGCCCCTCCACCCCCGACAGCTGCTCCTCGATCGGCGCGGCCACCGTCTTCGCGAGCGTCTCGGCACTTGCGCCGGGGTAGCTGGCGGTGATCGTCACCGTCGGCGGGGAGATTTCCGGGTACTGCGCGACCGGCAGCACCTGCGAGGCCACCAGCCCTGCGAGCACGATCACGATCGACAGGACCGCCGCGAAAATCGGGCGGTCGATGAAGAAACGCGACATGCGGCGGACTCGTCAGTCCCGGCGCGGGCCGTTGCCGCCCTGCGCGCCGGCACCCTGCGCATCGGCCGGCGACTTCGGCTGGACCGTCGCACCGGGGCGCAGGCGCAGCAGGTTGTCGATCGCCACGCGCTCGCCTGGCTGCAGGCCGCCGTGCACCACCCAGTCGCTGCCGACCCAGCCGCCGGTCTGCACCGCACGCAGGTTTGCCTGGTTCGAAGCGTCGACGACCCAGACGAAGCGGCCACGGTCGGTCTGCACCACCGCTGCCTGCGGTACCACGAACGCCTCGCGCTCGCCGATCTCGACGCGCGCCTCGAGGTACTGCCCCGGCAGCAGGGCCAGCGACGGGTTGGCGAATTCGGCGCGCAGCTGCACGGTGCCGAGCTTCGGGTCGACGCTCGAGCCGGTGAAGTTCAGCCGACCCGTGCGATCGTAGCGGCTGCCACCGGGGAGCAACAGCGTGACTTTCACCGACCGCTCGTCGACGGCGCGCAACTGCGCGTACTCGGACTCCGAGAGCGCGAATCGCACCCAGATCGGATCGGTGCGCGTGAGCGTGGCCAGCAGCGCGCTGTCGCTGCCCGGGGTGACCAGGCTGCCCTCGGAGCGCAACGCCCGTCCGGCAATTCCGGAGATCGGCGCGTCCACCGCCGTGTACGACAGGTTCAGCTCGGCTTCGCGCGTGCGCGCCTGTGCCGCGAGCAGCGCGGCCTGCGTCTGCTGCCGGGACGAGCGCGCATCGTCGTACTCGCGCTGGCTGACCGCGCGCTCGGCGAGCAGCGTCTGCAACCGGGTGGCTTCCAGCTGCGCACGATCGGCGCGTGCCTGCGCCTCGGCGAGCACGGCGCGCGCCTGCGCCAGTGCGATCTCGAACGGCGCGCGCTCGATGCGGTACATCGGTGCCCCGGCCCGGATCGGCTCGCCTTCGCGAAACAGCTGTTTCTCGAGAATGCCCGCGACCCGCGCGCGCACTTCCACCTCGCGCGAGCCTTCGGTACGCGCCACCGCTTCGAGGGCAATCGCCACCTTGCGCGGCTGCATGGCGAGCACCGCCACCGGCAGCGGCGCGGGCGCCGCGCCCGCAGCGGGCCCCTGCGCCGGGCCAGGCGCATCGCGTCCGCAGCCGGCGACCGGCAGCAAAGCGGCAGCGATCGCCGCAGTGAGGACCAACGCGCGCCAGCGCGAGGTCGACGGGACAGGAAGGTCGCGCGGCATCAGAACTTCGGCTTCCCGATCGCGGCGCCGTGACGCGCCACCCCGTCCGCGATCTCCTGCGTCGCCTCGCAGGCACCGCGATCGTGCATCGCCGTGGTCACGAAGCGGTCGACGAACAGGGCGCCGGTGTCCTTGTCCGCCCCGTGCCTGACCGGATCGGCGTACAGCGGAATCTCGATGATCACGTTGACTTCCTCGGGCAATTGGCTGCCCGGAGCGACTCGGTCGAGGTTCATGGAATGTCGGACGCGGCGGGAAGGAATCGCGAAGGGCGCAGTTTATCGGACTTCGTCCGTGACGGCCGCGGCGGCGCCGCTGCGCGGATAATGTCGACCTGCGCGCCGCGGCGCCGTGCCGTCACGCAGCGCACGCGGACGGCACGGCGCCGTCCCGCCACGATGCGAAGAGGCCGACCATGCTCCAGGCTCCCGAGCGCCATTCACTGTTCATCGACAACGAGGCGATCGCGCCGGCTTCGGGCGACAGCCTGCCGGTGATCGACCCCTCCGACGGGCGCGTGTTTGCACAGATCGCACGCGGCGCGGGCGCCGACGTGGACCGCGCGGTGCGCGCCGCACGCAGGGCCTTCGACGGCGCCGGCACCGAACCCGCCGCCGGCCTGTGGGGCCGCGCCGACGCGGCGCAGCGTGGCCGCGTGCTGCACCGCTGGGCCGACCTGGTGGCGTCGCAGCGCGAGACGCTGGCCACGGTCGAATCGCGCGACACCGGCAAGCCGCTCGCGCAGGCACGCGCCGATGCGGTAGCGCTGGCGCGCTACTTCGAGTTCTACGCCGGCGCGGCCGACAAACTGCATGGCCAGACGATTCCCTACCGGCACGGCTACACCGTGCTCACGCTGCGCGAGCCACACGGGGTCACCGGGCACATCATCCCGTGGAACTACCCGATGCAGATCTTCGGCCGCTCCGTGGGTGCCGCGCTCGCGGCCGGCAATGCCTGCGTGGTCAAGCCGGCCGAGGACGCCTGCCTGTCGTTGCTGCGGGTGGCGCAACTCGGCGCCGAGGCCGGATTGCCGCCCGGGGCACTGAACCTGGTCACTGGCCTGGGCGCCGAGGCCGGCCAGGCCCTCGCCGAGCACCCCGGCATCGACCACATTTCGTTCACCGGTTCCCCCGACACCGGCCGCCGGGTGGCCCAGGCCGCCGCGACACACCACTGTCCGGTGACCCTCGAACTGGGCGGCAAGTCCCCGCAACTGGTGTTCGCCGACGCGGACATCGAGGCAGCGCTTCCGGTGCTGGTCGGCGCGATCGTCCAGAACGCCGGCCAGACCTGCTCGGCGGGCAGCCGCGTGCTGATCGAGGCGTGCGTCCACGACCGCGTGATCGGCCTGCTCGCCGAGCGCTTCGCCGCGCTGCGCGCCGGGCCGGCACACGCGGACCTCGACCTCGGGCCGCTGGTCTCGCGGCGCCAGTACCAGCGCGTCCGGGACTTCCTGTCCGAAGCACAGTCCGGCGGGCTCAGGTTCGCAGCCCAGGGCGTGGTCGTCGGCGACGCGCCGCCCGAGGGCTTCTACCAGGCGCCGGTCCTGCTGGCCGACGTGCCGCCGGTGCATCGCCTGGCCCAGGAAGAGATCTTCGGGCCCGTGCTGGCCGCGAGTCGCTTCGACGACGAGGCGCATGCGGTGGCGCTGGCCAATGGCACGCCGTACGGCCTGGTGGCCGGGCTATGGACGCGCGACGGCGCGCGCCAGTTGCGGCTGGCGCGACAACTGCGCGCGGGTCAGGTGTTCGTGAACAACTACGGCGCCGGAGGCGGCGTCGAGTTGCCTTTTGGCGGCGTGGGCCGCAGTGGCTACGGACGCGAGAAGGGTTTCGAGGCGCTCTACGCGTTCACGGCGTTGAAGACCGTGGCGCTGCGCCACGACTGAGGATCGCATCCGGCCCGGCCAGCGCAGCCAGCCGGTAGCGCTCGTCGGCCTCGCGCTCGCGTCCCAGCCGTTCGTAGAGCTGCGCCAGCAGCAGGTGCGTCTCGCGCTGCGGCGCGACGCCTGCCGCCAGCAGCAGGAACTCCTCGGCCTTTCCCCACAGGTCCTGCGCAGCGCACAAGCGCCCGAGCCCGGCCAGCAACACCGGGTCGTCACCGTAGCGACCACGCCAGCCCTCGGCGCTGCGCAGCCGCTCGCGCGCGGAGACGGCATCGAGTTGCGCGTACAACGACACCAGCGATGCGACGAAACGCGTCTCGAGCGCCTGCTCGACGATGCGCGCGGCCTGCTCGGGGCGGCCGGCGGCCGCGAACGCCTGCGCGGCCGCTTCGACGATCTCGTCGATGCCACGATCGGCCGCAGTGATCGACGCGTACAGCGCCTGCACAGCGCCGGGATCGTCGTGGCGTGCGGCGAACAGCGCCCGATACGCGCGGATCTTCAGCCCGCGGATCGCCGCCGGATGCAGCGCGTCGCGCTTCTCGATCTGGCGCAAGGCGTGCAGCGCTGCCTGCCAGTTGCCGGCCTGGTCATGCGCGCGCAGGGCGATGCGCAACGCATGGATGTGGCGCGCACCGCCGGCCTGCAAGGTCTCGATCGCGCTCACCGCGTCGGATGGCCGGTGGTCTTCGACAGCCAGTTCCGCAGCGGTCATCAGCCGCGCGTTGGCGGTCCCGGGCTCCTCGCCCGCCGATTCGAGCCAGCGATCGCGACGCTCGGTCTCGCGCATCCGGTGCGCCGCCCTTGCCGCCACCAGCGAGGCGGCACCCGCGAGCGTGCGATCGCTCAGTGCCGATTGCGCCAGTCGTTCGGCACGGCCGAAACGGCCTTCGAACAGCGCGAGCAGGCTGTCGCGCAGGCCGGCGAGCGCGGTCTCGCGGCGGCGCCGGGCGCGATACTCGCGCACCCGTGCCGGCAGGTTCAGTGCATTCGACAGCGCCGCCAGCAACAGGTGAAACATCACGAACACGATCACCAGCATCAGCACCGCCAGGTTCACCGAAACGTCGATCCGGTACGGCGGCCACAGCACCGCCACGTTGCCGTGGTTGAAGCGCATCAGCATCGCCAGGCCGACTGCGGCCGAGACGACCAGCATGCTCCAGATGACCCTGCGCATCGTCGTCGCCCGGCGCTGTCGTCAACGCCCCGGATCGCGCGCCGCGCGCGCCGCACGCACGGCGGCGAGACTCTCGGCCAGCGTCGGCGGCTCGAGCGCGATGTGCGTACCCAGCATCTGCCGCAGCTGCGTCACCGCACCGGCCACCCCGCGATCGCGGTCATCGTAGTAGCTGCGCAGCCAGCCGATGGCGCGCCCGAGATCGCTGCGATACAGCACATCGTTGCGCGACAGCAGCGACAGCCGCGCGTTGAGCAGCAACAGCAGCAGGTTCTGCCTGAGGAAGTACGCCTGCCCGGGCGCCACCAGCGCCGCGTCGGGCGTGTCGACGCGGCGCACGCGAAACAGCTGCTGCAGTTCGCCGCGCAATGCATCGAGCCCGATGCCCGTCGCACCGCTCGATGCCTGCGGCGCCGCGCTCACCGAGGCCAGCAACGGAAACTGATCGACTGCGGACAGCAGGCCGTCCAGGCGCAGCACGAGCGACGCGATGTCGGCGGCCGGGTAGGCCTTCAGGCGATCGATGTCGCGCTGCAGCGCGCGGCGCACGCCCCCGATCGACGGATCGTCCTGGCGGCTCAGCCGCGAATCGATCTCCTGCAGCGCACCGAGTGCGGCCTGCGGATTGCTGCCCAGCGCAAGCTGCTGGCTGGCCAATGCCAGTGCCGACTCGGCTTCCGCGAGCAGCACGTCGGTCGAATCGCTGGCGAGGCTGCGGTACAGTTTCTCGAGTTGCACCTGCAGGCCGGCCGCCTCGAGCACCTTGCTCTCGAGCACCGCGGCGCGATTCTGCGCATCACGCAATTGCGCCTGCGCCAGTTCGACGGCGGCACCGAGTTGCGCAATGCGCTGCTCGCCGGCCTGCAGCCGCCGCGTCGTCCCCGATTCGAGCGCGCCGAGACGCGAGCCGGTCCAGGCGGCGGTGGCCGCCGCGAGTGCGAGCGCCGCCCACACGAGGAGGTCGCGCCAGCCCACCACGGGCCGCTGTGCGCGACGGTGCTTCGGTTCGGGAGGGGGCGCCGGGGAGCGCGGTGCGTCCTCGGCTACGGCCTTGTCCGGCTCAGACACTGTGGGTGCTCGGAGATTCGGGGAACAATTCTAGCGCGGCGACGAGCGCCCGATCGCCGGGATCGATCGCGTGCACCTCGCGCCAGCCGCCGGCGCGCAGCGTGGCCACGATGCGTGCGTGGATCGCCAGCGCCGGCGCGCGATGCGCCCGCGCCTTCAGCCCCGCGCGCCCGAGCAGCGCCTCGATGCGCTCGACCGCATCGCGCTGCGTGAAGACGAACACCGGTGCGGGCGTCCGATCGAGCAACGCTCGCAGCGCCCGCAGCGTGGCCGGTGGCGGCTCGATCGGCTCGCGCCGGTAGATCTCGCAGGTCTCGACCGATGCGCCCGCAGCGCGCAGCCGCGCGATCCAGCGCTCGCTGCCGCCGTGGCCGCGCAGCACGAGCACTCGCAGTCCCCGCGGGGCGTTCAGCGGCGGCATGTCGATCAGCGCATCGGCATCGAAGACCGGGCCTTCCGGATGCCGCACGCGATCGGGCGCAACGCCGAGTGCGCCCTCGGCGATCGCCTGAAGACTGCCGGGGCCGACCACCGCCGCACCGGTGTGCGCGGGCCAGTGCCCGCCGGTCAGGCGCGCCGCCGCCGCCACCGCGGCCGGACTGACCATGATCACCCAGTCGAAACCGGCCAGGCGCGCCGCGACGCCGGCGACGTCGGGCTCGTCGACGAGTTCGACGATGCGTGACAGCGGCAACGCCAGCGGCTCGTGGCCGAGGCGGCGAAGCCGCTGCTCGATGCCGCTCACCCGCGGCCAGGGTTGCGTCAGGACGACCCGAGCCATCGCGCGGCGCCCTGCTTCTGCAGCGAGCGCGCCACCTCCCGACCGAGCGCCTCGGCCGTCTCGCGGTCGGCGCCGGCCGATTCGGCCACCGCCTCGATCATCGCGCTGCCGTCTTCGGCCGCCACCCGCGACACCAGCCTCAGTCCGCCCTGCGGCGTCGGCACGCACCAGGCCGCCAGCGGTACCCGGCAGCTGCCGCCAAGCAGACGCGAGACAGTGCGCTCGGCGTGCACCTCGACCGCCGTGGCCGCGTGATCGAGCGGCGCGAGCCAGCTGCGCACGTCGTCGCGCGCGGCGAGCGTCTCGATTGCCAACGCACCCTGCCCCGCGGCCGGCAGGCACAGCTCCGGCTCCACGATCGCGCGGATGCGCGCCGCCAGACCCAGACGCTTGAGGCCCGCCGCAGCCAGCACGATCGCGTCGTAGCGTCCTTCGTCCAGGCGTGCCAGGCGCGTGTTCACGTTGCCGCGCAGCGGCAGCACCCCGAGCGCCGGAAACGCGTGCCTGATCTGTGCGGCGCGACGCAGGCTCGATGTGCCCACGCGCGCGCCGGCCGGCAGCGACCCGAGCGAGGCGTGGCGCGCCGAGACGAACGCGTCGCGCGGATCTTCGCGCGTCATGATCGCCGCCAGCACGAACGGATCGGCCACTTCCATCGGCACGTCCTTCAGCGAATGCACCGCGAGGTCGGCGCGCCGCCCGAGCAGCGCCACCTCGAGCTCCTTGATGAACAGACCCTTGCCGCCGATCTCGTTCAGCGCGCGATCGAGTACCCGGTCGCCCTCGGTGGTGATCCCGAGGATGTCCACCGCGCACTGCGGATAGAGCTCGCGCAGGCGCGCCTGCACGTGCCCGGCCTGCCACATCGCCAGCCGGCTCTGGCGCGACGCGATCACCAGCCGCGCGGGCGCGGCCCGCTTCGCGTCGGTGGCGACCATCGTCAGGCGACGAGGTTCTTGACGGTAGACCACTGGCGCCGGCTCACCGGCAGCCGTTCGGCGACGTCGCGAAGCACCACCTGCCAGTACGGGTCGCCGCCGTCGGCCTCGCCCTGCGGCATCACCCGTTCGAAGCCGGCGATCGACGGTCGCGCCACCAGCGCGTTGCGGTGGATGCGCACGAAGCGGTCGCTGAACTCCTCTTCGAGCGAGGTGAGCGACTCCTCGATCAGGAACTCGCGCTCCTTCGTGCGCACCGTGATGTACTTGAGTTCGGCCTTCAGGTAGACGACCTGCTCGAGCGGCACCAGGATGACGCGACCGCGCTCGTGCACCGACAGGTGGCGGCGCCGCGTGTTGGTGGCGCGCGCCAGCTGGTCGATCGCCTGCGCGTGTTCCTGCGGCATGCGCGTGAGCGCGCGCTGCAGCGCCTGCTTCAGGCGTTCGGCGCGCACCGGCTTGAGCAGGTAGTCGATGGCCCTGACCTCGAAAGCGTCGACCGCGAACTCGTCGAACGCGGTGACGAAAATGATCAGCGGCATCGGTCGGGGTGTGTCGCCCGATTGCGCGCGCGCCGAGATGTGCCGTGCCAGTTCGATGCCGGTCATGCCCGGCATCTGGATGTCCAGCAGCACGATCTGCGGTTGCGCGACCTCGATCTGCGACAGTGCCTCGGGTGCGTTGGGGGCCTCGCCGACGATGCGGTGAGGGAACCCGGGGGCGAGATCGGCGAGCAGCTCGCGAAGCCGCGAGCGTGCAACCGGTTCGTCATCGACGATCAGGATCGAAGGAGCGTCTGGCATCTCGGCGTCTTCTCTCTTTGCGGTACGGGAACTGGACGATCACGCGGAACTGGCCCTCGGCGGTCGAGGTTTCGAGCTGCCCCTCGACGTCGAACGTGAGGTCGAGGCGCTCGCGCACGTTCGACAGCGCCATGTGGTTGCCGGGGCGGGTGGGGCGCGCATCGGGCAGCGGATTGGCGATCTCGACGCGCACGCGATCACCGCTGCGGGCGATCGCCACGCGGATCTCGCCCGGCGCCTCGTGCGGCTCGATGCCGTGGTGCACGGCATTCTCGATCAGCGGCTGCAGCAGCAGCGACGGCAGCAACGCATCGCCCGGCATGCCGTCGAGCTCCCAGCGCACGGCCAGCCGCTCGGCCAGCCGCAATTTCTCGATGGTGAGGTATTCCTTGCACAGCAGCACCTCGTCGTCGAGCGGCACCAGTTCGCGACTGTCTTTCATGAACACGCGGAACAGGTCGGCGAGATTCTCCAGCGTGCGCTCGGCCTTGCGCGGGTCGTTGCGCATCAGTCCGAGCACGGTGTTCAGGCTGTTGAACAGGAAATGCGGCCGGATGCGTGCCTGCAGCGCCTGCAGCCGGCCCTCGGCCTGCGACGGCTGCAGCGACAGCTGGCGCAGCCGCAGGTACTCGATCAACGCCCAGGCGACACCCGCGGCGAGCAACACGCGCGGTGCCAGCCAGACGGCGAGCGCTGCCGCACCGGGCTGCGGTGGCTGCGCACTGGCCAGCGCGACCGCTGCGGCGAGCACCGCCGGCACGCCGAGCCCCACCGCCCATTGGGTCGGCCGCGGCGCACCGTTGACCAGCCGGCGCAACGGGCACAGCAGCAGCAGCGCCGCTGCAGCCACCGCGTCGACGCGCAGCGCCGTCTCGAACATCGGCCAGTGCCCGACGCCCGCCGCCGGCAGCAACCAGACCAGCAGCACCACACCGAGGTTCACGGGCAGCAGCACCCGTGCGATGGTGCCGAGGTTGCAGCAATCGGGCAGCACCGGAAAGTCCGCCCCGTCGGTGAGGCGCCGCCGCGGCGGCCCCGCCGGCTGCGCGACCGCACCGGCGGCGCACACCGCATCAGGCGAGACGACCGACCCCGGATCGCTCATCGATTCAACTCCGACAGACTCCTGGCTGTGCGGGAGCGCCTGCCGTCGGCCGATGTCGACGGGGCGGTCCGTATAATCCGGCTCTCGAGGCCTTTGCCCTGGCGCGGACGATTATGACAGATCAGCTTGCCAAGAAATCCGAAGCGTGGTCCGCGCGCTTCTCGGAACCCGTCAGCGAGTTGGTCAAACGCTACACGGCGTCGGTGTCGTTCGATCACCGGCTCGCCTTCGCGGACATCGAAGGCTCGCTCGCGCACGCCGCGATGCTGCATGCCGCCGGGCTGCTCGACGACGGCGACCACGCGGCCATCGTCCACGGCATGGCGACGATCCGCGGCGAGATCGAGCGCGGCGAGTTCGGCTGGTCGATCGACCTCGAAGACGTTCACCTGAACATCGAGAAGCGGCTCACCGAACTGGCCGGCGACGCCGGCAAGCGGCTGCACACCGCGCGTTCGCGCAACGACCAGGTGGCGACGGACATCCGGCTGTGGCTGCGCGGCGCGATCGACCAGCTGTGCGGCGAGCTGGCCGCGCTGCAGCGCGCGCTGGTCGGTCTGGCGGAGGCGCACGCCGACACGATCATGCCCGGCTTCACGCACCTGCAGGTCGCGCAGCCGGTCACCTTCGGCCATCACCTGCTCGCCTACGTCGAGATGTTCGCGCGCGACGCCGAGCGTCTCGTCGACTGCCGGCGCCGCGTGAACCGCCTGCCGCTGGGCGCCGCCGCCCTGGCCGGCACCTCGTATCCGATCGACCGCGAGCAGGTCGCGCGCGCCCTCGGCTTCGAGGGCCTGTGCGAGAACTCGCTCGACGCGGTCTCCGACCGCGACTTCGCGATCGAGTTCTGCGCAGCAGCCAGCCTCGTCATGGTCCACGTGTCGCGGCTCTCCGAGGAGCTGATCCTCTGGATGTCGCCGCAGGTGGGGTTCATCGAACTCGCCGACCGCTTCTGCACCGGCTCGTCGATCATGCCGCAGAAGAAGAATCCCGACGTCCCCGAACTCGCCCGCGGCAAGTCGGGTCGCGTCTTCGGCCACCTGGTGGCGCTGCTCACGCTGATGAAAGGGCAGCCGCTCGCCTACAACAAGGACAACCAGGAAGACAAGGAGCCGCTGTTCGACACCGCCGACACGCTGCTGGAGACGCTGCGCGTTTTCACCGACATGGCGGCGGGCATCCAGGTGCGTGCGGCGCGGATGCGCCAGGCTGCGGCCGAGGGATTCTCCACCGCCACCGACCTCGCCGATTACCTGGCGCGCAAGGGCCTGCCGTTTCGCGACGCGCACGAGGCGGTCGCACGCGCGGTGCGCAGCGCCAGCGCACGCGGCGTCGATCTCGCGCAGTTGCCGCTCGACGAGTTGCGCCGGTTCAGCCCGCTGATCGAGGCCGATGTCGCCGCGGTGCTCACGCCGGAAGGCTCGGTCGCGGCGCGCGACCACGTCGGCGGCACCGCGCCGCGGCAGGTGCGCGCAGCCATCGCGCGCCATCGGGCCCGTCTGGCGGGCGAACCGTAGCGCCCGGACCGCGCCTCAGGCTGCCGGCACGCGGCGCGCCGTGCGGCTGCGCAGCCACTGCGAGACGAGCGCCGCCGCGAGCAGCGCCAGCCCGATCGTGTCGGCAAGCGGGTGCGGATAGACCAGCAGCAGCCCGGCGACGATCATCGCCAGCCGCTCCCACAACAGGCAGCGCACCAGCACCCAGTTCTGCGCGCCGCCGGCCAGCGCCGCAATGCCCGCGGTGGCCGTCAGCACGATCCACGTGACCTGCGGCCAGCCCACTCCGGCCGGTGCCATCAGCAGCAGGCCCGCACCGGCCGGCTCGAGCACGAACACGAACGGCAGCAGGAAAGCGGGCAGCGTGTACTTCCACGACTGAAGCGTGGTGCGGTACGGGTCGCCGTCGGTGATCGCCGCCGCGGCGAAGGGCGACAGCGCGGTGGGCGGCGACACCTCCGACAGCACCGCGTAGTAGAAGATGAACATGTGCGCCGCGAAATCGGGCACGCCCAGCTTGGTCAACGCGGGCGCGGCGATCACCGCGCAGATGATGTAGCTCGCGGTGACCGGCACCGCAAGCCCGATGATCCAGACGATCAGCGACGTGTAGATCGCGGTGAGCAGCAGGTTCCCGCCCGCGTAGGCGATGACGATCGAGCTGAACTTCAGCCCCAGGCCGGTCTTGCCGACCACGCCGACGATGATGCCGGCGGCCGCGCAGGTGGCCGCGACGTTGAGCGCCTGGCGCGAGCCGTCGGCGAGCGCCGCGACCAGCTTCTTCGGCCACATCGCCGTCTCGGGCGCGAAGAAGCTCACGACGAATGCGGTGACGGTGGCCCAGAACACCGACATCAGCGGCGAGAAGCCGTAGACCATGAAGCCGATGATCGCGACCAGCGACAGGAAGTGGAACCAGAAGCGCCGCGCCAGCTGCCCCGCGCTGGCGGTCAACGCGATCCCGACGGCGGCCGACTGGTACTTGCGCGCGTCGATCTCGACCATGATGAACAGCGACAGGTAGTACAGGCAGGTCGGGATGACCGCCATCTTCAGTACGTCGAGGTACGAGATCTTCAGGAACTCGGCGATCAGGAACGCCGCCGCGCCGAGCACCGGCGGCGAGATGATCGCGCCCAGCCCGCCCGCGGCCAGCAGGCCGCCCGCCGCGTTGCGGTCGTAGCCGGCGCGCTCGAGCATCGGCCAGGCAACCGTGCCGATCGTGACCGTGGTCGCGACGCCCGACCCCGACGGCCCGCCCAGCAGGAACGACGACAGCACCACGGTGCGCCCGGCGCCCGAGCGGCGCCCGCCCATCAGCGCGAAGCTGAAGTCGAGGAAGAACCTGCCGGCGCCCGAATGCTGCAGGAAGGCGCCGAAGATGGTGAACATGATGATCAGCGTCGCCGAGACGTCGATCGCGGTGCCGAAGATGCCTTCGAGCGACATGTACATCACGCCGATCATGCTCTCGACGTCGTAGCCGCGATGCGCCCAGTGCCCCGGCAGCCACGGCCCGAGGAACGCGTAGGCGGCGAACAGCAGCACCACTGCCGGCATGATCCAGCCGGTGGAGCGCCGCGCCGCCTCGAGCACCAGCAGCACGAAGATCACGCCGAAGACCAGGTCGAGCCGGTCGGGCATCGTGCTGCGGTCCCAGAAGTCGTCGCCGCCCAGGACGATGTGCACGATCGTGGCCACGCCGACCAGCCCCAGCAGCACGTCGTACCACATCAGCCGGTTGCGCAGCCGCGGCGTCGCCGGATAGATCAGGAACACCAGCAGCAGCATGAAGCCCACGTGCACCGGCCGCAGCGTGAGCGTGGGCACGATCGACGCCGCGGCGTACAGGTGGAACAGCGACATGACCACCAGCAGCGTGGTGACCAGCGCTTCGAGCGCGCCGCCGAAGCGGCTGACGGCGCCCTCCTCCTCCTCGACGAAACGCTCGGCCGCGCGCAACCGCTCGTCGCTGACCGCGCCGCTCCCGCCCGGGGTTTCGTCACTCGATGTCATCGACCGCCCGCGCGGGCCGCGGGACGCGGGAGCAAGGCTGCGAACGCTCGGCCGGGCACTCAGTTCGGCATCTTCACGCCGCGCTCCTCGAAGTACCTGCGCGCGCCCGGATGGAACGGAATCGGCGATCCCGAGGCCTGCGATTCGAGCGTGATGTTCTTCGCTTCGCGGTGCACCGCGACCAGTTCGTCCTTCTTCTCCATCAGCGTCTTGACGATGGTGTAGGCCATCTCGTCGCTCATCTTCCTGTCGGCCACCAGCAGGTTCCAGACGTCGAGGTTGCCGACGTCGGCGGTCTGTCCCTTGTAGGTGTTCGCCGGGATCGTCCCCTTCACGTACAGCGGCCCCCACTTCCTGTTCATCGCGTCGGCGTACTGCGCGTGGTCGAGCAGTTTGAGCGTGATGCCGGGCGTGGTCGCGAGGTCGGTGATCGCGGCCGTCGGCAGCCCGCCCACCCAGAGCAGCGCGTCGATCTTGCGGTCCTTGATCGCGTTGACGCCTTCGGCCACCGACAGTCGCTCGCGCTGGACGTCCTTGTCGACGCCGGCCGCTTCGAGCAGCCGCAACGACATCACCTCGGTGCCGCTGTTCGGTTCGCCGGTGGAGATGCGCTTGCCCTTGAGGTCGGTGATCTGCCTGATGCCGCTCGCCTCGGTGGTGACCACGTGCATCTTGTTCGGATACAGCACCATCAGCGTGCGGGCCTCGACCTTGCGGTCCTTGAATTTCGCCAGTCCGCTCACTGCATCCCACGCGGCGTCGGCCATCGTGAACCCGATGTCCTGCTTGCCCTGTCCGATCAGTTGCAGGTTGGCCACCGACGCACCGGTGACTTCGGCGGTGGCCTCCCAACCCGGAACGTACTTCGACAGGATCGCCGCCATGCCGCCGCCCATCGGATAGTAGACGCCCCCGGTGCCGCCGGTACCGATCGACAGACGCGTGCTCTGCGCCGATGCCAGTGCGGCCACACCCAGCGCGCCCGCAACAACGATTGCCTTCACCAGACCCTTCATCATCGTGATCCTCCAGTCGTCGACCTGCGGATGATACGGCCGGCACCGCACCCCCGGGGTCAGGGAATCCCCCGACGCGGACGGGGTCGGCCGGTATAATCGGCCGCTCCGCAGCCATTTGCGGCCCGGGCGGCTTCCGGGAGTGGCAGCCCGCCGGGGTCGGCTTCATGCACGAGCCCGTATCGCGATCGCGTCCGCGCAGCACCCTTGCCAGGTTCCGCGTGCCGCCTGCGCGCAGCGCCTGATGGAAATCGCGATCCTCTTCGGACTGATCGTGCTCAACGGCGTGCTCGCGATGGCCGAGATCGCGCTGGTCAGCGCGCGCAAGGTGCGCCTGCAGAAACTGGTCGACGAAGGCGACCGCTCCGCCGCAGCCGCGCTGGCGCTCGGCGCCGACCCGAACCGTTTCCTGTCGACGATCCAGATCGGCATCACGTCGATCGGGATCCTGAACGGCATTTTCGGCGAAGCCGCACTCGCGGCACCGTTTGCCGCCTGGCTCGAAACCCTGGGCATCGGCGCGCCGTGGGCCGGCTACGCGGCCACCGGGCTGGTGGTCGTGGTGGTCACCTACGTGTCGATCGTCGTCGGCGAACTGGTGCCCAAGCGGCTGGGGCAGATCAATCCGGAGGGTATCGCGCGGCTGGTCGCGCACCCGATGACGCTGCTGGCCACGCTGACCCGGCCGTTCGTGCGGCTGCTGTCGGTGTCCACCGAACTGGTTCTGCGTGGCCTGGGCGCACACAGCGACCGCGTGCCCTCGGTCACGGAGGAGGAAATCCACGCGCTGCTGGCCGAGGGTTCGGACGCCGGCGTCATCGAGCAGACCGAGCACGCGATGGTGCGCAACGTCTTCCGGCTCGACGACCGCCAGATTTCCTCGCTGATGGTGCCGCGCGCCGACGTCGTCTGGCTCGACATCGACGACCCGCTGGCCGCGAACCTCGCCAAGGTCGCCGAGACTGCCCATTCGCGCTTCCCGGTGTGCCGTGACGGGTTCGAGGAGATCCTCGGTTTCGCGCACAGCAAGCAGCTGCTCGCGCAGTCGCTGCGCGGCGCACCGATCGATCTCACACAGGGTCTGCAGGAAGTTCTCTACGTGCCCGAGACGCTCACCGGCATGGAGCTGCTGGAGAACTTCCGCACGTCGAACACGCAGATCGCGATGGTCGTCGACGAGTACGGCGAGGTGCAGGGCCTGATCACACTGCACGACCTGATGGAGGCGATCACCGGCGAGTTCGCCAGCGCCGACGGATCCGACAGCTGGGCCTACCAGCGCGAAGACGGCTCGTGGCTGCTCGACGGGTTGATCCCGGTGCCCGAACTGAAAGACCGCCTCGGGCTGCGCACGATGCCCGAGGAGGGGCGCGAGCGCTACCAGGCGCTCAGCGGAATGCTGATGCTGATGCTCGGGCGCATGCCGCAGACCGGTGACACCGTCACCTGGGAGAACTGGCGCTTCGAAGTCGTCGACATGGACGGCAACCGCGTCGACAAGGTGCTGGCGAGCGCCATCCCGCTGGCTGCCTCACCCGAAGACGGTCCGGATCCGTCGGACCCGGCATGAGAAGCCCGGGATGATCGGATTCCTGCGTACCCTGGTACGACGCGTCGCGACGCTCGCCGCGGTGCTGTTCGGCGCGTTGCTGGCCGCGCTGTTCGCGGCGCTCGCGCTGGCGGCCGGGCTGGCGCTCGGGGCGGCGGTGTGGCTCGCCAGCCGCTTCGGCATGCGCGCAGTGCGCCCGGCGTCCTCGTCGGCGCAGCGCGACCGCGAGGTCATCGACGTGCAGATGCGCGAGGTCGCACCGGACGACGACGCCACGAAACGCGACGCACCGCCCGCGAGCCCCGCGTCGAACGACGACGCCGGCCGAGGCGGCTGAACGACCGACCCGTCCGCCGCGACGCTGCGCGGGCCGAAGGGTGAGGGGAAACCCGCGGCGACCGGCCGGGCGGTGCGGCGCGCTCTTACAATGCGGGGCTTCGGCGCCGCGACGAACTGCCGGACACCGCAGATCCGCCAGACAAGGGCGCTTCGGCGGCGCAGAACTCCCCCGCGCCGCTCGCACATGGGACGGAGTCGATGCAGGCCCTACTGAGATTCTCCCGCGCCGTGGACTGGCTGAATGCCCGGGTCGGCAAGTACGCGATCTGGCTGATCTTTGCCGCCACGGTCATCAGCGCCCTGAACGCCATCGTGCGCAAGCTGTTCGACACCAGTTCGAACGCCTATCTCGAGGCGCAGTGGTATCTGTTCGCCTGGTCGTTCCTGGTCGCTGCCGGCTACACGCTGCTGCATCGCGAGCACGTGCGCATCGACGTCGTCAACAGCCGTCTGCCGAAGACGGTACGCGTGTGGATCGACATCGTCGGCTACCTGCTGTTCCTGACGCCCATCTGCGTGATGGCGCTGTACCTGTGCACACCGCAGGCCATCGGCAAGTTCGTCTCGGGCGAGATGTCGGGCAACCCCGGAGGCCTGATCCGCTGGCCGGTGTGGCTCGCGCTTCCCGTCGGCTTCACGCTGCTTCTGCTGCAGGGATGGTCGGAACTGATCAAGTGCATCGCCTTCCTCCGGGGAGCGGGGCCGGATCCCACCGGGCGGCACAGCGCAGAGAGTGACGAGGAACGACTCGTCGAGGCCCTGCGCGAGCGCAACGCCGCGCGCGAAAGCGGCGGCAGTGCGTCGCAGCCGGCGCACTGAACGCGACGAGCGCCCGCACGATGGAATTCATTGCCGCCAACTTCGCCCCCCTGATGTTCGGAGGCCTGATCCTGTTCCTGATCCTCGGCTTTCCGGTCGCTTTCAGCCTCGGCGCTGCGGGGCTGTTCTTCGGCCTGCTCGGCGTCGTCGTCGACCTCTTTCCGCCCGCCATTCTGGCGGTGCTGCCGTTCCGGCTGATCGGCATCATGGCCAACGAGACGCTGCTGGCGGTGCCGTTCTTCACGCTGATGGGCCTGATCCTCGAGCGCAGCGGCATGGCCGAGGACCTGCTGGATTCGGTGGGACAGGTGTTCGGTCCCCTGCGCGGCGGCCTGGCGCTGGCCGTCGTGTTCGTCGGCGCGATGTTGGCCGCCACCACCGGAGTCGTGGCGGCCTCGGTGATCTCCATGGGCCTGATCTCCATGCCCATCATGCTGCGCTATGGCTACAGCCGCAGCCTGACCAGCGGCACGATCGCGGCCTCGGGCACGCTGGCGCAGATCATCCCGCCGTCGCTGGTACTGATCGTCCTGGCCGACCAGATGGGCAAGAGCGTGGGCGACATGTACAAGGGCGCCTTCGTTCCGGGTTTCGCGTTGATGGGCTTGTACGTGCTCTGGGTGGTCGTCCTGGCCATCTTCAAGCCGGGCGCGGTCCCGGCGCTGCCCCCGGAGGCGCGCACGTTCCGCGAACCCAACGGCAGTCATGGCTACCGCTCGCTCGCCGTGCTCGCGGCGCTATCGACCGCAGTGGCGATCTTCCTCGGGCAGCACATGGAAGACGTGCACACCTGGTGGCAAGGCGAGCGGGTCGAATTCGTGCCCACCGACGAACGGATCGTCGTGGCCATGTGCGGCGGCGTGTTCCTCGCCTGGCTGATCGCCGTCGTGAACCGGGCGACGCGCCTGGGCCTGCTCTCCAGGCTCGCCGAACGCGTGACCTTCGTGCTGATTCCGCCGCTGCTGCTGATCTTCCTGGTTCTGGGAACGATTTTCCTCGGCGTGGCCACCCCGACCGAAGGCGGCGCGATGGGCGCGATGGGCGCCCTCGTCATGGCGACGCTGCGCAGACGCCTCAGCTGGCAACTGCTCAGGCAGGCACTCGGCACGACCACCCGGCTGTCCTCGTTCGTCATGTTCATCCTGATCGGCGCCACCATCTTCAGCATGGTGTTCCAGGCGGCCGACGGGCCGGTGTGGGTCGAGCACCTGATGCGCAAGCTGCCCGGCGGAGAACTGGGCTTCCTGATCTTCGTGAACATCCTGGTGTTCCTGCTGGCGTTCTTCCTCGACTTCTTCGAGCTCTCGTTCATCGTGGTACCGGTGCTCGCGCCGATCGCAGACAAGATGGGGATCGACCTGATCTGGTTCGGCGTGCTGCTCGCGGTCAACATGCAGACCTCGTTCCTGCACCCGCCATTCGGTTTCGCGCTGTTCTACCTGCGTTCGGTCGCTCCCGACAAACCCTATGTGGACCCTGTCACGGGCAGGACGATGGAGCCGGTCACCACGATGCAGATCTACAAGGGCGCGATTCCCTTCCTGATCCTGCAGTTGGCGATGGTCGCGATCCTGATCGCCCTCCCCGTTCTGGTGACCGGCAACCTCGAAAAGAAATCCAACGTCGACCTGGAGGCCGTCGGCACGCGGATGCTGCAACAACTGGAGAATGCGCCGGGGTTCGGCGTGGGCGTGCCCGGACTGGGCGAGGGCGAGAACGCCGACACGTCATCCGAGAACGCGGACACGCCACCCGAGAACGCGGACACGCCACCGCAGGGCGAGAACGCGGACGACCCCGTGAAGGCCCTGGAGAGGTCGCTCGGGAAACCGTAGTGCGAAGCGCGCGCACAAGGAAAAACCGCGGCACCAGGCCGCGGTTTTCCGTCTCGAGGGCGGCGCAGCCGCCCCCAGCCCGCGTCAGATCTTGAGTGAAGCCATGGTCTGCGTGAATTGCAGCTCGGACACGCGGTTCCAGAGAATCTGGTCGCGCTGGAAGGCTCGCAGGTCGTCGAAGACCTTCTTGAATTCCGGCGACTTGGCGCTGTGCTCCGCGTACACTTCCTGCGCCGCCTTGAAGCCGGCTTCGACGACGCTCTTGGGAAACGGCAGGAACTTGATGCCGCTGGCGACGATGCGCTTCAGCGCAGGCGGGTTCAGCGCAAGGTACTTGGTCGTGCCGTCGTTGTAGGCCACGGCCGCGGCCGCCCGCACGATCGCCTGGTTTTCGGGCGACAGCTTGGCAAACGCCTTCTTGTTGACGAAGAAATCGAGGTCCGCGCCGCCTTCCCACCAGGCGTTGTAGTAGTAGAACTTGGTAACCTTGTTGTAGCCGAGCTTCTCGTCGTCGTACGGGCCGACGAATTCGGCCGCATCGAGCGTGCCTTTTTCCAGCGCCTGGTACACCTCGCCACCGGGCATGTTCTGCGCGACCACCCCCAGCTTGGCCATCGATTCACCGAACACGCCGCCACCCAGGCGCATCTTCAGGCCCTTGAGGTCGGCCGGCGACTTGATTTCCTTGCGGTACCAACCGCCCATCTGCGTGCCGGTGTTCAGCGCGCCCAGGGTGAAGAAGTTGTACCTGGAAAACACCTCGTCGAGCAGCTTGCGCCCGTTGCCCTGCTCCTTCCACGCCAGGCTCTGGCTGGCGGTCAGGCCGAACGGCACTGCGCAGCTGAACGCAAAGACCGGATCCTTGCCGGTGTAGTAGTAGGCCGCCGTTTCACCCATCTCGATCGTGTCGTTGGCCAGCGCATCGACGATGCCGAAAGGCGGAATCAGCTCGCCGGCCGCGTGCACCGACACTTCGAACTTGCCGCCCGAAAGCGCCTTGACGGTCTCCGAAAATTTCACTGCGCAGCCGTGCAGGGTTTCGAGCGCTTTCGGGAAGCTCGTGGCAAGGCGCCAGCGCACCGCCTCCTGCGCGTGCACCGCCGGCGCCACGCCTGCGGCCAGGATGCCGGCCATTCCGGCATTCTTGATCAAGGAACGTCGATCCATCGTTTGGTGCTCCAGTTTCGTTGATGAAGGGCCACCAACGCACGGCCCCGGGATAACCCCAACCATGCCCAGCCAGCGGGACATGCGGGAAGTGTAAACGCGTTCAAGGCGCGCAGGTACGACAGTGGCCGGATCGACGGCTGCGACTGCGCACGCGGGTACCTCCGGTCATCGCCTGCGTTTGGGAAGGAGGTCGGTGCAGGTGCCCTCGAAGAGCTCGGCGGCCTGGCCGATCGATTCGCCGAGCGTCGGGTGCGGATGGACCGTGCGGCCGACGTCGGTCGCATCGGCGCCCATCTCGATCGCCAGCGCAATCTCGCCGATCATGTCGCCCGCGTGCGTGCCGACGATCGCCCCCCCCACGATCCGGTGTGTCTGCTCGTCGAACAGCAGCTTCGTGAAGCCTTCATCGCGCCCGTTGGCGATCGCGCGCGCCGACGCCGACCACGGGAACACCGCCTTGCCGACCGCCAGCCCCTGCGCACGCGCCTCGTCCTCGGTCAGGCCCGCCCAGGCGATTTCCGGATCGGTGTATGCGACCGACGGGATCACGCGCGCGTCGAAGAAGCTCTTCTGTCCGGCCGCCGCTTCGGCGGCCACGTGGCCCTCGTGCACCGCCTTGTGCGCCAGCATCGGCTGGCCGACGATGTCGCCGATCGCGAACACGTGCGCGAGGTTGGTGCGCATCTGCCGGTCGACGGCGACGAACCCGCGCTCGTCCACCGCGATGCCGGCGCGCTCGGCATCGATCTTGCGGCCGTTGGGCGCACGGCCGACCGCACTCAGCACGAAATCGTAGAGCTGCGGCTCGGCGGGCGCGCCCTCGCCTTCGAACCAGACGCGGATGCCTTCGGTCACGGCCTCGGCGCGCACCGTCTTCGTGCGCAACATCACGTGGTCGAAGCGCTTCTCGTTGTGCCGTTGCCAGACCTTCACCAGGTCACGATCGGCGCCGGTCATCAGCCCGTCGAGCATTTCGACCACGTCGATGCGCGCCCCCAGCGTCGAGTAGACGGTGGCCATCTCCAGGCCGATGATGCCGCCGCCGATCACCAGCATCCGCTTTGGTAGCGCCGGCAGTTCCAGCGCCCCGGTGGAATCGACGATGCGCGGATCCTCGGGCAGGAACGGCAGCCGCACCGGCATCGAGCCCGCGGCGACGATCGCCTGCTCGAAGCGCACGACCTGCTTCTCGCCGGTCTTGTCCTGCCCGGCGCCGGTGGTCAACTCGACCTCGACGTGATGCGCATCGAGGAAGTGGCCATAGCCGCGCACCACCCGCACCTTGCGTGACTTCGCCATCCCCGTGAGCCCGCCGGTGAGCCTGCCCACCACCGCCGCCTTGTGGGCGCGCAGTCGCTCGAGGTCGATGCGCGGCGCGTCGAATTCGACTCCGGCGCGCGCGACGTGGCGCGCCTCGTCGATCACCGCGACGACGTGCAGGAGCGCCTTCGACGCAATGCAGCCCACGTTCAGGCACACGCCACCCAGCGTGGCATAGCGCTCGACCAGCACCGTATCCAGGCCGAGGTCGGCAGCGCGGAACGCGGCCGAGTAGCCGCCGGGGCCGCCTCCGAGCACCAGCATCCGGCATTCGACGTCGGCCTTCGGCCCGGCGGTGGCGGCCGCGGCCGGCGCCACGCGCACCGACGCTGCGGGTGCGGCGGCTGCGCTCGGCGCCGCCGCTGCGACCGGTGCGACCGCAGTCGGCGCGGCCGCCACGGTCTGCCCGACATCGGCGTCGAGTTCGAGCACCGTCGAGCCCCGCGACACCCTGTCGCCGAGCTTCACCTTCAGCGCCTTGACCACCCCCGCCGACGAGGACGGAATCTCCATCGACGCCTTG
>JAJTYR010000040.1 GCA_021463505.1 Burkholderiaceae bacterium
ACGCACGCACTCTGCGTTGCAAATGCTCGCCGTGGCACCGCCACGACTGCGCTTTGCGCCTTGATTGCGCACTTTTTTCGGGCTCACGCGGGGACGATCATAGTGTGAACAGACCCTAGGTGGCCAGGGCCAGGCGGATCGCCTCGATGCAGGCCGCCATCAGCGGCCCCGGGATGACACCCAGCCACAGGATGAGCGCGCCGTTCACCGCCATGGTCGCGTGCGCGCCGTCGGCCTGCAGGATCGGCGCCTGGTCGGCCGGCGGATCGAAGTACATGACCTTGACCACCCTCAGGTAGTAGAAGGCGCCCACCAGCGAGAACAGCACGGCGACGACCGCCAGCCAGACGTGGCCGACGTCGATCACCGCCTTGAGCACTGCCAGCTTGGCGTAGAAACCCACGAACGGCGGGATGCCGGCGAACGAGAACATCATGGCCAGCATCGCCAGCGCCATCCAGGGACGGCGCCGGTTCAGGCCCTTCAGGTCATCGATCTCGTCGGCCTCGAAGCCGCTGCGCGCGAGCAGCAACACCAGGCCGAAGGCGCCCAGCGTGGTGAGCACGTAAGTGATCATGTAGAACAGCGCCGAGCCATACGCGTAACTGGCGGTCGCCATGTCGCCGTCGACCACGCCGGCCAGCAGCCCGAGCAGCACGAAACCGACATGCGACATCGTGGAGTAGGCGAGCATGCGCTTGAAGTTCGTCTGCGCGATCGCCGCGACGTTGCCCAGCGCGAGCGAGGCCACCGACAGCAGCAACAGCATCTGCTGCCAGTCGGCGGCCACGCCGACCAGTGCCTCGACCAGCAGCCGGAACGCGATCGCGAACGCCGCCAGCTTGGGCGCGGCGGCCACCAGCAGCGTGGCCGAGGTGGGCGATCCGTGATACACGTCGGGCAGCCACATGTGGAACGGCACCGCGCCCAGCTTGAACGCCAGACCGGCGACGACGAACACGACACCGAACGTGAAGACGGTGCGGTTCAGTTGCCCGCCGGTGAACGCTGCGGCGATGCGGCCGTGCTCCAGCGTGCCGGCCGCGCCGTAGACCATCGACATGCCGTAGAGCAGGAACCCCGAGGCGAGCGCGCCCAATACGAAGTACTTGATCGCCGCCTCGCCCGGTAGCGGAGCATCGCGCCGCATCGCCACCAGCGCGTACAGCGACAGCGACAGCAGCTCGAGCCCCAGATAGACGATCAGCAGGTTGTTGGCCGAGATCATTACCATCTGGCCAAGCAGCGAGCACAGCGCCAGCACGTGGAATTCGCCGCGATCGAACCCGCGGTCGCGCACGTAGTGGCCGCCGTAGACCAGCGTGGCGCCCACCGTCACACAGGCACAGAGCTTGAGCAGGTGCGACAGCCCGTCGGCCACGTACATGTTCGAGAACGCGTACTGGGTGGGCGAGCCCACCTGCCAGAGCGTGACGGCGAACGGCGCCACGATCGCCAGCAGCGCCAGCACCGACGAGGGCATGCGGCGCTGCGCCGGCACCGACGAGGGCATGCGGCGCTGCGCCGGCACCAGCACCTCCACCAGCAGCACCGCGCACACGCCGACCAGCAACGTGATCTCGGGCAGCGCGGCCAGCACGTTCAGGGATTCGGATTTCATCGTTCGTTACTCGAGCTTCGAGACCGCGACGTGTTCGAGCAGCGCCCTGGCCGAGGCCTCGGTCATGTCGGTGACCGGTTTCGGATAGATGCCGATGCCCAGCACCAGCAGCGCCATCGCGACCAGCATCCAGAACTCGCGGCGCCCGACATCCTGCATCTTCGCGACACGGTCGTTGGCCACCGCGCCGAAGATCACGCGCTTGTACATCCACAGCGAATACGCGGCGCCCCAGATCAGCGTGCTGGCCGCCGCCAGCGCCACCCGGAAGTCGAACTGCACCGCGCCGAGGATGACGAAGAACTCGCCGACGAAGCCCGAGGTGCCCGGCAATCCGGAGTTGGCCATTGCGAACAGCATGAACAGCGCGGCGAACTTCGGCATCGTGTTCACCACGCCGCCGTAGTCGGCGATCTTCCGCGAGTGCAGGCGGTCGTAGAGCACGCCGATGCACAGGAACATCGCGCCCGAGACGAAACCGTGCGAGAGCATCTGCACGATCGCGCCCTGCATCCCCATCTGGTTGAACATGAAGAAGCCGAGCGTGACGAAGCCCATGTGCGCGACCGACGAGTAGGCCACCAGCTTCTTCATGTCGGCCTGCACCAGCGCGACCAGCCCGACGTAGACCACGGCGATCAGCGACAGCACGATGACGAAGCCGGCCAGTTCGTGGCTCGCGTCGGGCGCGATCGGCAGCGAGAAGCGCACGAAACCGTAGGCGCCGAGCTTCAGCATCACCGCGGCCAGCACCACCGAGCCGCCGGTGGGCGCCTCGACGTGCGCGTCGGGCAGCCAGGTGTGCACCGGCCACATCGGCACCTTGACCGCGAACGCCGCCATGAAGGCGACGAAGATCAGCACCTGCTCGGGACGCGACAGCGGCAGGGCATGCCAGTCGAGGATCGCGAACGACCCCGACTTCATGTACAGGTAGATGATCGCCACCAGCGTGAGCAGCGAGCCCAGCAGCGTGTAGAGAAAGAACTTGAACGCTGCGTACACCCGGTTCGGGCCGCCCCAGGCACCGATGATGATGTACATCGGGATCAGCGTGGCCTCGAAGAACACGTAGAACAGCAGCCCGTCGAGCGCGGAGAACACGCCCACCATCAGCCCCGAGAGGATCAGGAACGCGGCCATGTACTGGGCGACCTTGTCCTGGATGACTTCCCAGCCGGCCACGACGACGAACACCGTGATGATCGCGGTGAGCAGCACGAACCACACCGACAGGCCGTCCACGCCCAGGTGATAGTGGGCCGACAGCGCGTCGATCCAGCGCGTGCGCTCGACGAACTGCATCGCCGCCGACGCACGCTCGAATTCGGTGAACAACGGCACCGTGACCAGCAGGCCGGCCAGCGCGCCCGCCAGCGCCACCCCGCGCACCAGGCCGGCGTTGCGGTCGCTGCCCAGCACCAGCAGCGCCAGGCCGAACGCGATCGGAACCCAGATGGCGGCGCTGAGAATCGGAAAGGAGCTCATGTTCCCGCTCGTCCCTGTCGCAGTTCAGCGCCGCACCAGCGGCAGCACGACGAACAGCAGCAGCAATGCAACGCCGACGATCATCGTGATCGCGTAGCTGTTCAGCCGTCCGGTCTGCGCCAGCCGCAGCGCGCCGGCGAACCAGCCGACCAGCCGCGCGCTGCCGTCGATCGCCACGCCGTCGATCAGCGCCTGGTCGCCGCCCTTCCACAGGCCGCGCCCGAGGAGCCGCGCGCCGCGGGCAAACACCGCTTCGTTGATCCGGTCGAGGTAGTACTTGTTGTCGAGCAACCGATAGATCGCGCCGAAGCGTGTGGCGATCGCCTCGGGCAGGCGCGGATTCACCAGATAACAGTAGTACGCCGAGGCCACGCCGGCCAGCGCGAGCCAGAAGGCCGGCGTCGCCACCGCGTGCACGCCCATCGCCCACCAGCCGTGGAAGTGGCCCGCCAGGCCGGCCATCGCCGGATGACGTTCGGCCGAGGCGATCACGCCGGCGAAGAAGTCGCCGAAGATCATCGGGCCCACCGTGTAAAGGCCGATCACCACCGACGGAATCGCCAGCAGCACCAGCGGCAGCGTGACCACCGCCGGTGACTCGTGCGGCGTCTCGCCCGCGGCCAGCCCGTGCGCGTGCCCGCTCCCCGCGTGATCGTCGTGGCCGTGGTGCGACCGGCCCCAGCGTTCCTCGCCGTGGAACACCAGGAAGTACATGCGAAACGAGTAGAACGCGGTGACGAACACGCCGGCCAGCACCGCCCAGTACGCGAAGCCCGCGCCCGGCACCCGGGCCAGCCCGGCCGCCTCGATGATCAGGTCCTTGGAATAGAAGCCGGAGAAGAACGGCGTGCCGATCAGGGCCAGCGAGCCGGCCAGCGCGGTGATCCAGGTGATCGGCATGTGCCTGCGCAGGCCGCCCATGTTGCGGATGTCCTGGTCGTGGTGCATGCCGATGATCACCGAGCCGGCCGCCAGGAACAGCAGCGCCTTGAAGAACGCGTGCGTCATCAGGTGGAAGATCGCCACGCCGTAGGCCGAGGCGCCCAGCGCCACCGTCATGTAGCCGAGCTGCGACAGCGTGGAATACGCGATCACCCGCTTGATGTCGTTCTGCACGATGCCCACGAAGCCCATGAACAGCGCGGTGATCGCGCCGATCGTGATGACCACGCCGAGCGCGGTGTCCGACAGTTCGAACAGCGGCGACATCCGCGCCACCATGAAGATGCCGGCGGTGACCATCGTGGCCGCGTGGATCAGCGCCGAGATCGGCGTCGGGCCTTCCATCGAATCGGGCAGCCACACGTGCAGCGGGAACTGCGCCGACTTGCCCATCGCGCCGATGAACAGGCAGATGCAGGTGAGCGTGAGCAGCGACCACGGCGTGCCCGGAATCAGCTCGATCGTGCGATCGGCCTGCCCCGGCGCGGCCGCGAACGCCTGCGCGTAGTCGAGCGAGCCGAGGTACGCCAGCACCAGTCCGATGCCCAGCACGAAGCCGAAGTCGCCGACCCGGTTGACGATGAACGCCTTCAGGTTGGCGTGGATCGCCGTGGGGCGCGTGTACCAGAACCCGATCAGCAGGTACGACACCAGGCCCACCGCCTCCCAGCCGAAGAACAGCTGCATGAAGTTGTTGGCCATCACCAGCATCATCATCGAGAACGTGAACAGCGAGATGTAGGAGAAGAAGCGCTGGTAGCCGGGGTCGTCGGCCATGTAGCCGATCGTGTAGATGTGCACCATCAGCGACACCGAGGTGACGATGCACATCATCGCTGCCGTGAGCGTATCGACGAGGAAGCCGACTTCCACGTTCACGCCGCCGATCGTCGCCCACGAATAGACCGTGCCGTTGAAGGTGTTGCCCTGCAGCACGTCGGCCAGCGTCCACATCGAGGCGAAGAACGCGATCGCCACCCCGGCGATGGTGACCGTGTGCGCGCCTGCGCGGCCGATCGTGCGGCCGAACAGGCCGGCCAGCAGCGCACCGGCCAGCGGTGCGAAAGCGGCGAGGAGATAGGCGGTTTTCATGGCGTGACTCAGCCCTTCAGGCGGTCGAGATCTTCGACATCGATCGATTCGACCGTGCGGAACAGCACGACCAGGATCGCCAGCCCGATCGCCGCTTCGGCGGCGGCCACGGTGAGGATGAAGAACACGAACACCTGCCCGGCCGCGTCACCGAGGAAATGCGAGAAGGCGATGAAGTTCATGTTCACCGCCAGCAGCATCAGTTCGATCGCCATCAGCACGATGATCACGTTGCGCCGGTTCAGGAAAATGCCGATCACGCTGATCGCGAACAGGATCGCGCCGAGCACCAGGTAGTGGGCCAGCGTGAGGCTCATGGCTGGCTCCGGTCGCGCGGCTGCGCGGGCATGCGCACCAGGCGCACGCGCTCGTCGCGCCGCGTGCGCACCGCCCGGGCCGGATCGGTGTAACGGGCGTCCTTGCGCCGGCGCAGCGTGAGCGCGATCGCGGCGACCATCGCCACCAGCAGCAGCACCGCGGCGATCTCGAACGCGTAGACGTACTCGGTGTAGATCAGCCTGCCCAGCGCCTTGGTGTTGCTGTAGTCGGCGGGCAGCGGCGGCACGTCGGACTGGCGCACGCGAAAGCTGGTCATCAGCACCATCGCCAGCTCGATCACCACCACGACGCCGACCAGCAGCGCCACCGGGAGGTTGCGCCAGAAGCCCTGCCGCACCTGGTCGAGATTGATGTCGAGCATCATGACCACGAACAGGAACAGGACCATCACCGCGCCCACGTAGACCAGCACCAGCGTGATGGCCAGGAACTCGGCCTTCAGCAGGATCCAGATACAGGCGGCGCTGCAGAAAGTGAGCACCAGGAACAGCGCCGAGTGCACCGGGTTGCGCGCGGTGATCACGCGCAGCGCCGCGAACACCGTGACGACCGAGAACAGGTAGAAGAGGACGGCTCTGGGATCCATGTGCGGCGTCTCGGGGTCAGCGATAGCGGGCGTCGGCCTCGCGGCTTGCGGCGATCCCGGCCTCGTAACGATCACCGACCGCCAGCAGCATCTCCTTCGTGAAGTAGAGATCGCCGCGCTTCTCGCCGTGGTATTCGTGGATGTGCGTCTCGACGATCGAGTCCACCGGGCAGCTCTCCTCGCAGAAGCCGCAGAAGATGCACTTGGTGAGGTCGATGTCGTAGCGCGTGGTGCGCCGCGTGTTGTCTTCGCGGCACTCGGACTCGATGGTGATCGCCAGCGCCGGGCAGACCGCCTCGCACAGCTTGCACGCGATGCAGCGCTCCTCGCCGTTGGGATAGCGCCGCAGCGCGTGCAGGCCGCGAAAGCGCGGCGACATCGGCGTCTTCTCTTCCGGATACTGGACGGTGATCTTGCGCGCGAAGAAGTACCGGCCGGTGAGGCGCAGGCCCTGCAGCATCTCGCGCAGCATGAAACTCGCGAAGAATTCCCTGACCGCTTCCATGTTCGCCACCTCCCGAGGCGCGCCCGCCCGCCTCACTTCCAGATGTTCCAGGGCGTCTGCATCCAGATCGCCACGAGCACCAGCCAGAACAGCGTCACCGGAATGAACACTTTCCAGCCCAGTCGCATGATCTGGTCGTAGCGGTAACGCGGAAACGTTGCCCGGAACCAGATGAACATCGACACGACGAAGAAGGTCTTGACGCCGAGCCAGAGCCAGCCCGGGATCCAGTTCAACAGCGCCGAGTCGAGCGGCGCATACCAGCCGCCGAGGAACATGATCGAGGCCACCGCCGACAGCAGGATCATGTTGGCGTATTCGGCGAGAAAGAACACCGCGAAACCCATGCCGGAGTACTCGACCATGTGCCCGGCGACGATCTCGGACTCGCCCTCGACCACGTCGAACGGGTGGCGGTTGGTCTCGGCCACCGACGAGACCACGTAGACCACGAAGACCGGCAGCAGCGGCAGCCAGTTCCAGGACAGGAAGTTCACACCGCGCTCGGCAAACCAGCCCTGCCCCTGCCCGAGCACGATGTCGGTCATGTTCAGGCTGCCGGAGACCATCAGCACCACCACCATGGCGAAGCCGATCGCCAGCTCGTAGGACACCATCTGCGCCGAGGCGCGCATCGCGCCGAGAAACGCATACTTCGAGTTCGACGCCCAGCCGGCGATGATGACGCCGTAGACCTCGATCGAAGTGATCGCGAGCAGCAGCAGCAGCCCCGCGTTGACGTTGGCCAGCACGAGCTCCGGTCCGAAGGGAATCACCACCCAGGCGGCCATCGCCGGCATGATGGTCATCACCGGCCCGAGCAGGTAGAGCCCCTTGCTCGCCTGCGACGGAACGATGACTTCCTTGAACATCAGCTTCAGTGCGTCGGCGATCGGCTGCAGCCACCCCTTCGGCCCCACGCGGTTCGGCCCGATGCGCAGGTGCATGTAGCCGATCATCTTGCGTTCCCAGAAGGTGAGGTAGGCCACGCAGGCGAGCAGCGGCACCAGCAACGCAACGATCTTGGCCAGGTTCCAGACCACCGGCCAGGCTGTGCCCAGCGTGCCCTCGCCCCAGGCCGTCAAACCGCTCAGCAGGTTGCCCATGTCGATCAGGCCTTCTCGATCGAGATTGCACCGAAGGCGCCCGCCAGGCCCGCGGTGGCCGGGTGCGCCGCGGCCACGCGCAGCACGCCGTCGGCCAGCGCGTCGTCGCGCTCGAGCGGCAACCGCGCCTCGCCGGCAACGCCACCCAGCGACTGCACGAGCCGCACTGTCTCGCCCGGCGTGAGGCCCAGGCGCGCGATCGTCGCACCGTTGACGCGCGCCGTGGGTGCGCGCGCATCGCGCGTCTGCTGCAGGCTCGGCGCACGGCGCACGATCGGGTCGGTCGCGTAGATCGGCACGTCGGCGAGCCGCTCGAGCGTGGTGCCGCCCGCGGTCGTGGTGCCTGCGGCTGCAGACCGCATCGCCGTCGCGGCCGTCGGCGCCGCAGCGCCCGCGGCCGGCGTACCGGTCAACGCGGGCGCGGCATCGACCAGCGCATTGTCGAGGTGGCCGGCCACATCGGGCGCCAGCGCCTCGGCGCGCACCGCCTCGGGGCTGTCGTGATCGAAGCCGCCCAAACCGAGCAGGTTGCCAAGCACGCGCAGCACCTTCCAGGCCGGACGGCACTCGCCGGCCGGGCGCACCACGCCGTTGAACGACTGCACGCGCCCCTCGCAATTGACGAACGTGCCGGCGGTTTCGGTGAACGGCGCGATCGGCAGCAGGCAATCGGCGTAGTCGAGCAGCTCGGCCGACCGGTACGCGCTCAGCGCGATCACCGACTCGGCCCTTTCGAGTGCGGCGCGCGCCACGGCCGGCAACGCATGGTCCAGCGTGGGCTCGACGTCGAGAAGAAGGTAGAGGTTTCGCGGCTGCTCGACCATTGCGCGCGCGTCCAGGCCGCCAGCCGACGGCAGCGCGCGGGCAAGATAGCCGCCCACCGAGTTCGCGGCCTCGCCGATCTGCCCGAAGCGCGTGCCGGCCGCCGCGGCGATCGCCTGCCCGAGTCGCGCGATGCGCGCACAGTCGGGATGCTGGACCGCTGCGTTGCCGAGCAGTACCGCTCCGCGCTCGCCCGCACACAGGCTCGCCGCGATCGCACGCGCGGTCTCGCCGGGCGCGAGCGCCGGGAGATCGATCGACACCGCTTCGGCCAGCCCCGCAGGCGCCCGCTGGCCGCGCGCCTGCAGCACGGCCGCGAGCACTTCGGCAAGCAGCCGCGCCCACTGTGACGGCGCGACGATCGCACGGTGCGCCAGCGGCATCAGCAGGTCGTCGTCGGCCGCGTGCACGATCGACACCTGCGCGCCGCGCTTGACCGCGTGGCGGATGCGCGCGGCGAACAGCGGATGATCCTTGCGCAGGAACGAGCCCACCAGCAGCAGCCGGTCGAGCGCGCCGGCCGCTTCGATCGGCATGCCGAGCCAGGGCACCCCGGCGCGCGCGGCGTCGGCCGAGAAGTCGAGCTGGCGCAGCCGGAAATCGACGTTGTCGCAATCGAGCCCGCGCATCAGCCGGCCGAGCAGGTGCAGCGCTTCCACCGTGCTGTTCCCCGAACCGAGCGCCCCCAGCGCCTGCGCGCCGTGCTCGGCGCGCACCGTGCGGATCGCGTGCGCGGCGTAATCGAGCGCGGTCTTCCAGTCGACTTCGTGCCACTGCCCCTGCTGGCGCAGCATCGGCGCGAGCAGCCGCTCGTCGCTGTTCAGCCCTTCATACGCCCAGCGGTCGCGGTCGGACAGCCAGCACTCGTTGACCGACTCGTTCTCGAGCGGCACCACGCGCATCACGCGATCCGATTTCACCTGCACCACGAGGTTCGAGCCCAGCGAGTCGTGTGCGGAGATCGACCTGCGCCGCGCGAGCTCCCAGGTGCGCGCCGTGAACCGGAACGGCCGGCTGGTGAGTGCGCCCACCGGGCAGACGTCGATCATGTTGCCCGACAGCTCGGAGTCGACCGAGCGTCCGACGAAGCTCATGATCTCCGAGTGCTCGCCACGGTTGGCCATGCCGAGCTCCATGATGCCGCCGATCTCCTGCCCGAAGCGCACGCAGCGCGTGCAGTGGATGCAGCGCGTCATCTCGTCGGCGGAGATCAGCGGCCCCATCGACTTGCGGAACACCACCCGCTTGGGTTCGACGAAGCGCGAGGCCGAATAGCCGTAGCCGACCGAGAGATCCTGCAACTGGCACTCGCCGCCCTGGTCGCAGACCGGGCAGTCGAGCGGATGGTTGATCAGCAGGAACTCCATCACGCTCTTCTGGGCACGCACTGCCGTGTCGGAGTGCGTGTGCACCTTCATGCCGTTGGCCACCGGCGTGGCGCAGGCCGGCAGCGGTTTGGGCGCCTTCTCGACCTCGACCAGACACATGCGGCAGTTCGCGGCGATGGAGAGTTTCTTGTGGTAGCAGAAGTGCGGCACGTAGATGTCGAGCCTGTCGGCCGCGTGCATCAGCATGCTGCCTTCGGGTACTTCGACCTCCCTGCCGTCGATCTCCAGCTTGACCATCTCGTGTCCGTCAGTCGTTCGTTTCGGGGGCGCCTGCGCCTACAGGTAGGCCGGCACCACGCAGCGCCTGTGCTCGACGTGGTGCGCGAACTCGTCGCGGTAGTGCTTCAGGAACGCGCGCACCGGCATCGCCGCAGCGTCGCCCAGCGCGCAGATCGTGCGCCCCTGGATGTTGTAGGCAATGCGGTCGAGCTCGTCGAGGTCGCGCAGCGTGCCCTTGCCGTGCTCGATGCGGTGGACGATGCGCCACAGCCAGCCGGTGCCCTCGCGACACGGCGTGCACTGGCCGCAGGATTCCTCGAAATAGAAGTACGACAGGCGCATCAGCGACTTCACCGCGCAGCGCGTCTCGTCCATCACGATGACCGCACCCGAGCCAAGCATCGATCCGGCCTTCGCGATCGAGTCGTAGTCCATGTCGGTGGCCATCATGATGTCCCCCGGCAGCACCGGCATCGACGAGCCGCCCGGGATCACCATTTTCAGCCTGCGCCCGTGGCGCACGCCGCCGGCCAGTTCGAGCAGCGTCGCGAACGGGGTGCCCATCGGCACTTCGTAGTTGCCCGGGCGCTCGACGTCACCCGACACCGAGAAGATCTTCGTGCCGCCGTTGTTCGGCCGGCCCACTTCGAGGTATCGCGCGCCGCCGTTGCGCAGGATCCAGGGCACCGCGGCAAAGGTCTCGGTGTTGTTGATCGTGGTCGGCTTGCCATACAGGCCGAAGCTCGCCGGAAACGGCGGCTTGAAGCGCGGCTGCCCCTTCTTGCCTTCGATCGACTCGAGCAGCGCGGTCTCCTCGCCGCAGATGTAGGCGCCAAAGCCGTGGTGCGCGTGCAGCTCGAACGAGAAATCCGAGCCGAGGATGCGCTCGCCCAGGTAGCCGGCCGCCCGCGCCTCGTCGAGTGCCTGCTCGAAGCGTTCGTAGACGTCCCAGATCTCGCCGTGGATGTAGTTGTAGCCGACGCCGATTCCCATCGCATAGGCCGCGATCGCCATTCCCTCGATGACGATGTGCGGGTTGTAGCGCAGGATGTCGCGGTCCTTGAAGGTGCCCGGCTCGCCCTCGTCGGAGTTGCACACCAGGTACTTCTGGCCCGGGAACTGCCGCGGCATGAAGCTCCACTTCAGTCCGGTGGGAAAGCCCGCGCCACCGCGCCCGCGCAACGCCGAGGCCTTGACTTCGGCGATCACCTGCTCGGGGGTCATTTTCCCGTCGAGGATGCGCCGCAGCGCGCGGTAGCCGTCGCGCGCTTCGTAGTCCTTCAGGTGCCAGCCGTCGGCCGAGGTGAGTCCCGCGTAGATCTGCGGCTGGATGTGGCGGCCATGGAAGCAGGTTTCCTGCACCTGCGCGTCGATCGTCAGGTCTGTCGCACCCATCACTTGGCGTCCCGCAACTCGGCGAGCAGTGCGTCGAGCTTCCGGTTGTCCATGAAGCTGCACATGCGCTTGTTGTTGACCAGCAGCACCGGGGCGTCGCCGCACGAGCCGAGGCACTCGCTTTCCTTCAGCGTGAACAGCCCGTCGGCCGTGGTCTCGCCGAAGCCGATGCCGAGCTTCTCCTTCAGGTACTCGGCCGCCCGGGTGCCGTCGCGCAGCGCGCACGGCAGGCAGGTGCACACCGCCAGGCTGTACCTGCCGGCCGGCCGCGTGTTGTACATGTTGTAGAAGGTGGCCACTTCGTGCACCGCGATCGGCGGCATGCCCAGATACGCGGCGACCTCTTCGATGACCTGCTGCGACACCCAGCCGGTTTCGTCCTGCGCGATCGCCAGTGCCGCCATCACCGCCGACTGCCGGTGCTCGGCCGGGTACTTCGCGAGCTCGCGGTCGATGCGCGCGCGGGCGGCATCGCTGAGCAGTCGTGGGGGCTGGGTGACGGCGCTCATGGTTCGGTGCGGGATGCGGAAGGGGCGCGGGGCGCAAAGGGGGTACGGGGCGGGTGGCGGCGGCCGTCAGCGGTCGATCTCGCCGAACACGATGTCGAGCGTGCCCATCAGCGTGGTGACGTCGGCGAGCATGTGGCCGCGTGCCATCTCGTCCATCGCCTGCAGGTGCGCGAAGCCCGGCGCCCGGATCTTCAGGCGATACGGCTTGTTCGCGCCGTCGGCCACCAGGTAGATGCCGAACTCGCCCTTGGGGTGCTCCACCGCTGCGTAGGCCTCGCCTTCGGGGACGTGCATGCCCTCGGTGAACAGCTTGAAGTGATGGATCAGCTCTTCCATGTTCGACTTCATGCCGACGCGCGACGGCGGCGCCACCTTAAAATTGTCGACGATGACCGGGCCGGGATGGTTGCGCAGCCACTCGATGCACTGGCGGATGATGTGGTTGCTCTGGCGCATCTCCTCGACGCGCACGAGATAACGGTCGTAGCTGTCGCCGTTGCGGCCCACCGGAATGTCGAAGTCGAGCAGGTCGTAGACCTCGTAGGGCTGCGTCTTGCGCAGATCCCACTCGACGCCCGAGCCGCGCAGCATCGGGCCGGTGAAGCCGAGCGCCTTGGCGCGGTCGGCGTCGACCACCCCCACGCCCACCAGCCGCTGCTTCCAGATGCGGTTGTCGGTGAGCAGCGTCTCGTACTCGTCGACGCAGCCCGGAAAACGCCGCGTGAACGCCTCGATGAAGTCGAGCACCGAGCCCTGGCGGTCGCGGTTGAGTTCGGCGATCGCCTGCGCGTTGCGCACCTTCGAGGCGCGGTACGGCGGCATCGCGTCGGGCAGGTCGCGATAGACGCCGCCCGGGCGGTAGTAGGCCGCGTGCATGCGCGCGCCCGATACCGCTTCGTAGACGTCCATCAGGTCTTCGCGCTCGCGAAACGCGTAGAGGAACACCGCCATCGCGCCCACGTCGAGGCCGTGCGCGCCGATCCACAGCAGGTGGTTCAGGATGCGCGTGATCTCGTCGAACATCACGCGGATGTACTGCGCCCGCAGCGGCGGCTCGATGCCGAGCAGCTTCTCGATCGCCATCACGTAGGCGTGCTCGTTGCACATCATCGACACGTAGTCGAGCCGGTCCATGTACGGCACCGTCTGCAGGAAGGTGCGCGTCTCGGCGAGCTTCTCGGTGGCCCGGTGCAACAACCCGATGTGCGGGTCGGCACGCTGCACCACCTCGCCGTCCATCTCGAGCACCAGCCGCAGCACCCCGTGCGCCGCCGGATGCTGCGGGCCAAAATTCAGCGTGTAGTTCTTGATGTCAGGCATGCGAGAACCGCGCCGCAGTTCGCCAACCGCGCTGAATTTCGGCGAAGGCTGGCCTGCGCGATGCGCAGGTCAAGGCCGGCAAAGCCGGCCGGCCGGAGCCAGAATCGAGCCTGCAGTTCCTGATCTCGGCCATTCGAGCATCCCGGACCGTCACTTCTGCCCCCTCAGGCCCACGTCCGGCCTCTCCACGCCGTACCGGTCGTCGCGCAGGATGCGCGGCACCACCTCGCGCGGCTCGATCGTGACCGGCTGGTAGACCACCCGCTTCTGCTCCGGGTCGTAGCGCATCTCGACGTAGCCCGAGACGGGGAAATCCTTCCTGAACGGATGCCCGACGAAGCCGTAGTCGGTGAGGATGCGGCGCAGGTCGCCGTGTCCCTCGAAGGCGATGCCGAAGAGGTCGAAGGCTTCGCGCTCGAACCAGTTCGCCACCGGCCATACGCTCGTGACCGAGGCGACCATCGGCATGTCGTCGTCGGCGCAGAAGGTGCGCACGCGCACCCTCCAGTTGTGGACGATCGACAGCAGGTGCATGACCACCGCGAAGCGCTGACCGTTCCAGGCGCCGTCGCCATGGTCACGGTAATCGACGCCGCACAGGTCGATCAGCGTGTCGAAGCGCAGCGCCGGATCGTCGCGCAGGCGCGCGGCCACACGGGCGTGGGAACCGGCGTCGATCACCACGGTGATCTCGCCCAGGCGCGCGACGAGCGAGCGGATCGAGTCACCCAGCGCTGCGCGCAGCGCGGCCTCCAGGGTCTCGAGCCGGGTGGCCGGCGAAGAACGGGGCGTGGTCATCTGGCGGAGGCGGGACGCGTTCGGGAAAATGGCGCGGCGAGCGACGTGCAGGTGCTCGTGGCTAGCGCGCGATCGTGCTGGTGCGCCGGATCTTGCTCTGCAACTGCATGATGCCGTAGATGAGTGCCTCGGCCGTGGGCGGGCAGCCGGGCACGTAGACGTCGACCGGCACGATGCGGTCGCAACCGCGCACCACCGAGTACGAATAGTGATAGTAGCCGCCGCCGTTGGCGCACGAGCCCATCGAGATCACCCAGCGCGGCTCGGCCATCTGGTCGTAGACCTTGCGCAGCGCCGGCGCCATCTTGTTGCACAACGTGCCGGCGACGATCATCACGTCGGACTGCCGCGGGCTCGGGCGATAGAAGACGCCCATCCGGTCGAGATCGTAACGCGAGGCGCTGGCGTGCATCATCTCGACCGCGCAGCAGGCCAGACCGAACGTGACCGGCCACATCGAGCCGGTTCGCGACCAGTTCACCAGCTTGTCGAGCTGGGTCGTGACGAAGCCCTCGCTCAGAAGTCCTTCGATCGCCATCGCGCTGCTCCGAACATTCCACCGGGACGCGCACAAGACTGGGTCACTCCCAGTCGAGCGCCCCTTTCATCCATTCGTACACGAACCCGACGACGAGAATCGCCAGGAAGACCATCATCGAGACGAAACCGAAGAACCCGATCGCATCGAGCGACACCGCCCACGGGAACAGGAACGCGATCTCGAGGTCGAACAGGATGAACAGGATCGCCACCAGGTAGTAGCGAACGTCGAAGCGCATGCGCGCGTCTTCGAAGGCCTCGAAGCCGCACTCGTAGGGCGAGAGTTTCTCCGGGTCCGGACGGCTCGGGCCGAGCAGTTTGCCAACCACCAGGGGACCGACACCGACGGCCACGCCGACGACGATGAACAGCAGGACGGGCAGATAGTTATCGAGGATCACTTGGCTCGGTACCCGACTCTTCTTGCGTGCAACCCGTTCGGTCAGAAAAAAGTCCGCTCCGACCTGCGCCCCGAGCGGACCTCCTCACCGGCTCTGCGCCACCCGCGGCTCGGGCGCGCCCGCACGGCCGCGCCCGAACCTCCCGTGTGCCTCCGGTTTCCCCGCCTCGCGGCTGGCGCGGGCAGATGTCATCGTGCTGGTGCCGACGGCGAGACTCGAACTCGCACAGCTTTCGCCACTACCCCCTCAAGATAGCGTGTCTACCAATTTCACCACGTCGGCGCAACCGTGAACTCGTCAGCCCGCCATTCTACTTCGGAATGTCGCTCGCAGCGCCGTTTTTCGGTGCGGCCTGTCCTGCCGCTTGACCTGCGTCAGGCGCCACTCCCGTCGTCGTTGCGGGCCCACCCGCACCACCAGGCGTCGCCGGCGCTGCGCCCCCCGCGGACGGCACATCGGAAGGCGTCCTGGCGGCACCCGTATCGGCAGGCGCGGCCGGCACACGTTCCATCACGCTCGCGGGCGCTTCGCTCGGGCGATGCCCGATGAAGGCCAGCGCCAGCGTGGTGACGAAGAACAGCGCCGCCAGCACCGCAGTGGTACGGCTCAGGAAGTTGGCCGACCCGCTGGCACCGAACAGGCTGCCCGAAGCGCCGCCACCGAACGCTGCCCCCATGTCGGCACCCTTGCCGTGCTGCAGCAGCACCAGAATGATCACGCCGAAGGCCGTGATCACCTGAACGATCATCAGAAGGCTGGCCAACCAGGTCATCGAGTCATCTCCGTGCGTCCGCCGCGGTCCGCCGCCTCGGACAGGGTGTACATCAGGCCGCCGCCGCGCGACAGATGGCGAGGAACTCGTCGGCGACCAGGGAGGCGCCGCCGATCAGCCCGCCATCGACATCGGGCATGGCGAACAGCCCCGTCGCGTTGGCCGGCTTGACACTGCCGCCGTAGAGGATGCGGGTCGCGTTGGCATGACGGTAGCCTTGCCGTGCGAGACGCTCGCGCACGAAACGGTGCGCGGCCTGCGCCATTTCCGGTGAAGCGGTGCGGCCGGTACCGATGGCCCAGACCGGTTCGTAGGCAAGCACCACCCGCTGCGCGGGCAGTCGATGCACCGGATCGACGAGTGCCGCCGCGATCGCGTCGACCTGGCGCCCGAGCACCGCCTCGGTACGGCCGGCCTCGCGCTCGTCGAGCGTCTCGCCGATGCAGGCAATGACGCCCACGCCGTGGAGCTTGCAGATCGAGATCCTGGCTGCGACCTGCGCGTCGGTCTCGCCGGCCATCTGGCGGCGCTCGGAATGGCCGACGATCGCCCACTGGCAACCGAGGTCGACCAGCATCGCAGCCGAAACATCACCGGTGCAGGCACCGTTGGGCAGCGCGGCGACGTTCTGGGCGCCCCAGGCGATGCCGGTGCCGCCGAGCCAGGCGGCGGCCTGGCCCAGATATGGGTACGGCGGGCAGACCGCGACCTCGACCCGTGACAGCAAGGCACGTCCGAGATCGGCACGCAGCGCGGTGAGCAACTGCTCGTTCGCGACGATGTCGCCGTTCATCTTCCAGTTGCCGGCGACGAGCGGCTTGCGCGCCATGATCGGGTTCCGTCGGAATCGGTGAAACCCGCCATTCTACGGGGCGTGCGCGAAACGGGTCAATTCGAGCGGCGCGACGCGGCCTCGCGTTCGTCCCGGCTCCGGGCCTCGCCGGTGCCCTCGCCGTCTTCGTCGTCTGCGTCACCCTCGTCGCTGCCGCCGGGGTCGTCGCACGCGTCGCACGCATCGCCGCCGGCAGCGCCCGGCGACGCGCTGCGCCCGCCCGACAGCGACGGCTCACCGCGGCGCCAGCGCACGAACCACAACACATAGCCCGAGAACCCGTAGAGCAGAAACAGCGAAAACAGGACCACCGGCGGATCGGAGGAGACCAGCACGAACAGCAGCACGATGCCGATCACGAAGATGAACGGCACGCTCTTCTTGAGGTTGATGTCCTTGAAGCTGTAGAACGGGACGTTCGACACCATCGTGATGCCGGCGTAGATGGTGAGCGCGAAACTGGCCCAGGCGAGATCGGCGCCCGAGGCGCTGATCCAGCGGGTCTGGCGCAGGTCGGTCACGATCCAGACCAGTCCCACGACCAGCGCCGCGGCCGCGGGGCTGGGCAGCCCCTGGAAGAAGCGCTTGTCGACCACGCCGATGTTCGTATTGAAGCGCGCCAGCCGCAGCGCGGCGCCCGCCACGTAGATGAAGGCCGCGAGCCAGCCCCACTTGCCCAGGCCGCGCAGCGACCACTCGTACATGATCAGCGCAGGGGCGGCGCCGAACGAAACCATGTCGGACAGAGAGTCGTACTGCTCGCCGAATGCGCTCTGCGTGTTGGTCATCCGCGCCACGCGTCCGTCGAGGCTGTCGAGCACCATCGCGACGAAGATCGCGATCGCCGCCACCTCGTAGCGGCCGTTCATCGCCTGCACGATCGCGTAGAAGCCGCAGAACAGCGCCGCCGTGGTGAAAGCGTTGGGCAGCAGATAGATGCGCCGCGAGCGCCGCGGCGCCAACCCCTCGCGCCGATCGTCATCCATCTGCAGGAGACCCCGCGGGCGCCGCCAGTTCGGCCAGCACGCTGACGGTGGCGTGCACCTTCTCGCCGATGGCCACGCGCGGGCGCGCCGTGAGCGGCAGGTAGACGTCGACGCGCGATCCGAAGCGGATGAAGCCGAAACGCTGGCCCCGCGCCAGCCGGTCGCCGGCCGCGACGTGGCACAGGACGCGCCGGGCGATCAGCCCCGCAACCTGCACGCAGCTGACCAGCGAGCCATCGGTGGCGCGGATCAGCAGCGCATTGCGTTCGTTGTGCTCGGATGCCTTGTCGAGACCGGCGTTGACGAACCGGCCGGGAAAGTAGGTGACGCGCTCGACCGTACCGTCGATCGGCGCGCGGTTCGAATGCACGTTGAACACGTTCATGAAGACCGAGATCTTCAGCGCTTCGCGCCCGGCGTACGGGTCGAGCGCGTTCATCACCGCGATCACCCGGCCGTCGGCCGGGGCGAGCACCAGCCGCTCGCCCGCCGGCACCGGCCGCGGCGGGTCGCGGAAGAACTGCAGCACGAAGAGCGCCACCAGCCAGACCGGCAGCGACCACCAGCCGCCGAACGCGGTGAACGCGAGCGCCACCGCGACGGCCAGCCCGAGAAAGGGCCAGCCCTCGCGGGCGATCAGGGGGTGCGGGTAGCGCGGATCCATGGCGGCAAGTATACGGACGCCGCCGCGGCGCGCGCGCTCAGTTGCGCGACCTGTCGACCAGCTTGTTGGCCTTGATCCACGGCATCATCGCGCGCAACTTCTCGCCGACCTGCTCGATCGGGTGCTCGGCGAGCATGCGGCGACGCGACAGTAACGTGGGCGCCCCCGCGCGATTCTCCAGGATGAACTGCTTGGCGTACTCGCCGCTCTGGATGCGCCCGAGCGCGGCCTTCATCGCCAGTCTGGTCTCGGCCGTGACGATCGTCGGGCCGGTGACGTACTCGCCGAACTCGGCGTTGTTCGAGATCGAGTAGTTCATGTTCGCCAGCCCGCCCTCGTAGATCAGGTCGACGATGAGCTTCAACTCGTGCAGGCACTCGAAGTAGGCCATCTCCGGCGCATAGCCCGCCTCGACCAGGGTCTCGAAACCGGCCTTGATCAGGTCGACGGTGCCGCCGCACAGCACGGTCTGCTCGCCGAACAGGTCGGTCTCGGTCTCCTCGCGGAAGTTGGTCTCGATGATGCCGGCCCGACCCCCGCCGATGGCGCAGGCGTAGGACAGCGCCAGGTCGCGCGCGATGCCCGAGCGGTCCTGGTGCACCGCCACCAGCATCGGCACGCCGCCGCCGGCCGAGTAGGTGGCGCGCACCGTGTGACCCGGCGCCTTGGGCGCGATCATCACCACGTCGAGGTCCTCGCGCGGCATCACCTGCCCGTAGTGGATGTTGAAACCGTGCGCGAACGCGAGCGCGGCGCCCTTCTTGATGTGCGGCTCGATCTCGTCGCGATACGCCGCGGCGATGTGCTCGTCGGGCATCAGCATCATGACGAAGTCTGCGCTCTTCACCGCATCCCGGATTTCGGCCACCGACAGTTTCGCCTTCCTGGCCTTGTCCCACGACGGCCCGCCCTTGCGCACGCCCACGGTGACCTTGCCGCCCGAGTCGTTCAGGTTCTGCGCGTGTGCGTGGCCCTGCGAGCCGTAGCCGATGATCGCAACCTTGCGGCCCTTGATCAGCCTGATGTCGCAGTCCTTGTCGTAGAAGACTTTCATTCGATGGTTCTCCGGTCCGGATTCAGATCTTGAGCACGCGCTCGCCGCGGGCGATGCCCGAGGCGCCGGTGCGCACGGTTTCGAGAATCGCCGCGCGGTCGAGCGCGTCGATGAAGGCGTCGAGCTTGGTGCCGTCACCGGTGAGCTCGATCGTGTAGGTGCGCTCGGTCACGTCGATGATGCGGCCGCGGAAGATGTCGGCCATGCGCTTCATTTCCTCGCGCTCCTTGCCCACCGCCCGCACCTTGATCAACATCAGTTCGCGCTCGGTGTACGGCGCCTCGGTGAGGTCGACCACCTTCACCACGTCGATCAGGCGGTTCAGCTGCTTGGTGATCTGCTCGATCACGTCGTCGGAACCGCGGGTGACGATGGTCATCCGCGACAGCGACTGGTCTTCGGTGGGCGCGACCGTGAGCGTTTCGATGTTGTAACCGCGCGCCGAGAAGAGGCCGACCACGCGCGACAGCGCGCCCGGCTCGTTTTCCATCAGGATCGAAATGATGTGCTTCATGCGCGGCCCCTCACAGGCTTTCCGAGCCGAGCAGCATCTCGGTCAGGCCCTTGCCCCCCTGCACCATCGGCCAGACGTTCTCGGTGGCGTCGGTGATGATGTCCAGGAACACCAGGCGGTCGCGGTGCCTGCCAAACGCGTCGCGCAGCGCCGGCTCGACGTCGGCCGGCTTGTCCACGCGGATGCCGACGTGGCCGTAGGCCTCGGCCAGCGCGACGAAGTCGGGCAGCGCATCCATGTACGACTCCGAGTAGCGGCTGCCGTACTCGATCTGCTGCCACTGCCGCACCATGCCGAGGTAGCGGTTGTTCAGGTTGACGATCTTCACCGGCAGACGGTACTGCCTGCAGGTGGAGAGCTCCTGGATGCACATCTGGATCGAGCCCTCGCCGGTGATGCAGACCACCTGCGCGCCCGGATTGGCCACCAGCGCACCCATCGCGAACGGCAGGCCCACGCCCATCGTGCCCAGCCCGCCCGAGTTGAGCCAGCGCCGCGGCTTGTCGAACGGGTAGTACTGCGCCGCCCACATCTGATGCTGGCCCACGTCGGAGGTGACGATCGCGTCGCCCCCGGTGATCTCCCACAGCTTCTGCACCACCGCCTGCGGCTTGATCACGGTGTCGCTCGTCCGGTACTTCAGGCACTCGCGCCTGCGCCATTCGCCGATCTGCTGCCACCAGGCCTGCAGCGCGCCTGCATTGGTCTTCTGGCCGGCGGCGAACGCCTCCTCGACGAACGCCAGCAGGTCCTGCAGGGTCTCGCGCACGTCGCCGACGATCGGCACGTCGACCTTGACCCGCTTGGAGATCGACGACGGATCGATGTCGACGTGGATGATCCTGTGCGGGTTCTGCGCGAAGTGCTTCGGATTGCCGATCACGCGGTCGTCGAAGCGCGCACCAATGGCGATCAGCACGTCGCAGTGCTGCATCGCCATGTTCGCCTCGTAGGTGCCGTGCATGCCCGGCATGCCGACGAACTTCGCGTCGCTCGCCCGGTAGCCGCCCAGCCCCATCAACGTGTTGGTGACCGGAAAGCCGAGCAGGTCGACGAACCGGTTCAACTCGGGCGCGGCATTGGCGAGAATGACGCCCCCGCCGGCATAGATCATCGGCCGCTCGGCGCCCAGAATCAGGTTCAGCGCTTTCTTCAGCTGCCCCTGGTGTCCGCGGGTGACCGGGTTGTACGAACGCATCGACACCGTCTTCGGGTACTCGAAGCGGCACTTGTTGCGGCTGACGTCCTTCGGGATGTCGACCAGCACCGGCCCGGGCCGTCCGGTATTGGCGATGTGGAATGCCTTGCGGATCGTGACCGCCAGGTCCTTCACGTCCTTGACCAGGAAGTTGTGTTTCACGCACGGCCGCGTAATGCCGACCGTGTCGCACTCCTGGAAGGCGTCCTCGCCGATCGCGTGCGTGGGCACCTGGCCGGTGATGATCACCATCGGCACGGAATCCATGTACGCGGTCGCGATGCCGGTCACGGCGTTCGTGACCCCGGGCCCGCTGGTGACCAGCGCCACGCCCACCTTCTGCGTGGAGCGCGAATACGCGTCGGCGGCGTGGATCGCCGCCTGCTCGTGCCTGACGAGGACGTGCTGGATGCGGTCCTGGTTGAAGATCGAGTCGTAGATGTAGAGGACTGCGCCGCCCGGGTATCCGAAGATGTGCTCGACACCTTCTTCGTGGAGACAGCGAACGACGATATCGGCGCCTGTGAGTTCCATCGAATGAAGTCCTTTCAAGTCCAGGGAGCCCGCCCGCCGGCGCCATGGCAGGTATCGACGCGATGAACCGCATCGGGGCGCCACGACGCAGGCCTCGGCACGGGGCCTGCGAAATTGATCGGATGCGCTCGTTCGCCTCTCGTGAAGGCGCCTGGCGCACACAAAGACGACGCCCCGTCCGCGCTGATCGCCGCAGCCACCAGTGCCGGAAGGGGCGCACGAGGGGTAGGAGCGCAGCATACTGCAGCGCAACAGGAAGGGTCAAGGCGGGTGGCAGGGGAGACGCTCTGCGCGAGCCTTCTGCTAGCATGCGCAGCGTCGCGTTTCCCGTTTTTTACCTTCGTCGCCCGCTCACCCCGACCCGAATGGCTACCCGGCAGGAGCTGTCGGATTTCCTCGCCGCCGCCGAACGCCGGGCGTTCAAGCAGGCAATCTACGCGGTCCGCGACCAGGAGGCGGCGCTGGACATCGTGCAGGAGGCGATGCTCAAGCTCGCCACACGCTACGCCGAGCGACCGACCCAGGAACTGCCGCTGCTGTTCCAGCGCATCCTTCAGAACGCGATCACCGACCACTTCCGGCGCCAGAGAGTGCGCAACCTCTGGACGATGCCGCTGTCGGCACTGGCCGGCGACGGCGATGACGAGACCGGCGAGCGCGACATCCTCGAGGCGCTGGAGGCCGAGCCCGACAGCGCGGCGGCGGGCAACGGCGCCGAACGGCTCGAACGGGCCCAGTTGCTGGCGATCCTGGACGAAGAAATCGGCAAGTTGCCGCGACGTCAACGGGAAGCCTTCCTGCTGCGTTACTGGGAAGATCTCAACGTGGCCGAAACCGCCGAAGCGATGGGTTGCTCCGAAGGCAGCGTCAAGACGCACTGTTCGCGGGCCGCCCACACCCTGGCCGAAGTGCTGCGGGCACGCGGAATTGCACCATGAACGAACAACTCATTGCCAGGCTCGCCCGCGAGGCGCTCGACGAATCAGCCGAGCATCTGCCGTGGCGCGTCACCCATCGGCTGGCCACCGCCCGCGAGGCAGCGCTGGCACGCCTGCCTGCCAAAGCCCGCGCGGGCGCGCCGGCGATGGAATCGGCCGGTCATCGCCAGGTCGTGGTCGCCACGGCCGGCGCACCGGTGGCGGCTGCCCCGGGCGGACGTACGCCCGCAGACCGTGACAGCGGGCACGGGCACTTCGGGTTGGGGTTGGCGGCGGCCATCGTCCCTGTGCTGGTCGTCGCCGCAGTGCTCTATTTCATCTCCGAATGGGACAGCCGGCTGCGCGCCGACGACATCGCCGACGTCGACGCGGCGGTGCTGGTCGACGAAGTCCCCATTTCGGCCTACGCCGACCGTGGCTTCGGCGTGTTCCTGCGCAACGTCGCCCAGGGAGAGCGCGAGTGAATCGTGAGTCATTGATCGTCGTGGTGCTGGCCGTTCTGTGCGTGGCGCTGGCCACCGCGGTGCTGCCGGCGCGCGCCGAGAGCGAGCCGGTGGCGCCGCGCGCATCGCTGCTGCCGCTGGTCAGGCCGCTGTGGAGCGAACTCACCGCCGCGCAGCAGGCGGTGCTCGATCCGTTCGCGCAGCAGTGGAACAGCTGGTCGGCGCAGGAAAAACGCATCTGGGTATCGCTGGCCGATCGGGTGCCGCGGATGGCGCCCGAAGCGCGCGAGCGCGCGTACCAGCGCATCCGCGAATGGGCCGCCCTCACGCCCGACCAGCGGCGGCTCGCCCGCCAGAACTACCGCCTGGCCAAGCGCCTGCCGCCCGACGAACGGCAGGCGCAGTGGGAGCGCTATCGTGAAATGACACCCGAGCAGCGCTCGGTACTGCGCAGTGCCGGCTGGACCAGCAACACCGCCGCACGCCACGCCGGCGCACGCACCGGCCTCGCCAAGGAGGCCGCCCAGCCGCTGTCGGACCTCGCGCGGCGCAGCGCCAGGCGCCCGCCCCCGCCGCGGCCCACGCAGTTCTGATGCGCGGCCCCGACCCGGCGGCCGATCCCTGGCGCCGCCTGATGGGCATCGCCTACGAGAGCATCATCCTGTTCGGCGTGCTCTGGTTCGCCGACTATGCGTTCTCGGCACTCACGCAGTTCCGCGGCCATCCGGGCGCGCTGCGCACCGCGTTCCAGGTATTCACGCTCGGCGTGCTGGCCGCCTATTTCACCTGCTTCTGGAGTGCGGGTCGCCGCTCGCTGCCCATGAAGACGCTGGCGCTGCAGTTGCAGGCCCGCAACGGTGCCCCGGTAAGCGCAGCGCGCGCCTTCGCGCGCTTCGTCGCAGCCGTGGCGCTGGCGATCGCCGCGCTGGCCGCCGCCCGCTACCTGCATCCGGCGCTCGCCCTGCTGCTGCTCGCGCCCTACGCGTGGACGCTGGTCGACGGCGATCGTCGCGCACTGCACGACATCATCGCCGGCACGCGCCTCGTGCACGTCGCGCCGCCCGCCGCGCCGCGCTCGGTCGACGTCTGACGGGGCGGCACGGATCGCAGCCTGCCGGATTCCCGCCCGCGCGGTTTCACGCCTTCACGCAGTCGACGTAGTAGCGGTCGACGCCGTCCTCGCGTTCGACGACCAGACCGTGCACGTCGGTCTCGAAACCGGGGAAGCGCGCATTGAAGTCGCGCGCGAACTTCAGGTACTCCACGATCGGCCGGTTGAAGCGTTCACCCGGAATCAGCAGCGGAATGCCCGGCGGATACGGGGTCACCAGCATCGTGGTGATCCGCTCCTCCAGCGCGTCGATCGGCACGCGGTCGACGCGCCGGTGCGCCAGGCACTCGAAGGCCTGCGACGGTTTCATCGCCGGCTGCATGCTCGACAGGTACATCTCGGTGGTCACCCGCGCGATGTCGGAGCTGCGGTACTGCTCGTGGATCTGCGAGGCGAGGTCGCGCAGCCCCACGCGCTCGTAGGCCGGATGCGCCTGCACGAACTCGGGCATCACGCGCCACAGCGGCTGGTTGGTGTCGTAGTCGCTCTTGAACTGCTGCAATTCGGTGACCAGCGTGTTCCAGCGGCCCTTGGTGATGCCGATCGTGAACATCACGAAGAACGAGTACAGGCCGGTCTTCTCGACCACCACGCCGTGCTCGGCCAGGTACTTGGTGACGATCGAGGCCGGAATGCCCCACGGCGCGAAGCGGCCGGTGATGTCCAGGCCCGGGGTCACGATGGTTGCCTTGATCGGATCGAGCATCGTGAAATTGGTGACCAGCTTGCCGAAGCCGTGCCACTTGTCGCTCGAGCGCAGGAACCAGTTCTCGCGCCTGCCGATGCCGGTCTCGGCGAGGTCTTTCGGCCCCCAGACCCTGAACCACCAGTCCTGGCCGAATTCGTCGTCGACCTTGCGCATCGCGCGACGGAACTCCAGCGACTCGAAGATCGACTCCTCGACCAGCGCGGTGCCCCCCGGTGGTTCCATCATCGCCGCGGCCACGTCGCACGAGGCGATGATCGCGTACTGCGGACTGGTCGAGGTGTGCATCAGGAACGCTTCGTTGAACCGATGCCGGTCGAACTGCTTCTTCCCGGAGTCCTGGATCAGGATCTGCGAGGCCTGCGACAGCCCCGCGAGCAGCTTGTGCGTGGACTGGGTCGAGAAGATCATCGCGTCGTCGCTGCGCGGCCGGTTCGGCCCGATCGCGTGGAACTCGTGATAGAACGGGTGGAACGTCGCGTGCGGCAGCCACGCCTCGTCGAAGTGCAGGTTCCCGATGTAGCTGCCCAGCGTGCGCTTGATCGTCTCCACGTTGTAGATCACGCCGTCGTAGGTCGACTGCGTGATCGTCATCACGCGCGGGCGCGCCGTCTTGTCCCTGATCAGCGGGTTCGCGTCGATCTTCCTCTGGATGCTGGCCGGATCGAACTCCTCGAGCGGAATCGGGCCGATGATTCCGTAGTGATTGCGCGTGGGCTGCAGGAAGATCGGGATCGTTCCCGTCATCGTGATCGCGTGCAGGATCGACTTGTGGCAGTTGCGGTCCACCAGCACCACGTCGTCGCTGCCCACCGTGGAGTGCCAGACGATCTTGTTCGACGTGGACGTGCCGTTGGTCACGAAGAACAGGTGGTCGACGTTGAAGATGCGCGCGGCGTTGCGCTCGGAGGCCGCCACCGGGCCGGTGTGATCGAGCAGCTGGCCCAGTTCGTCGACCGCATTGCAGACGTCGGCGCGCAGCATGTTTTCGCCGAAGAACTGATGGAACATCTGGCCCACCGGGCTCTTCAGGAACGCCACGCCGCCCGAGTGTCCCGGGCAGTGCCACGAATACGAGCCGTCGTGCGCGTAGTTCACCAGCGCCTTGAAGAACGGCGGCGCCAGCGAATTCAGGTAGTTCGTCGCCTCGCGGATGATGTAGCGCGCGACGAACTCCGGCGTGTCCTCGAACATGTGGATGAAGCCGTGCAGCTCCTTGAGGATCTCGTTCGGGATGTGCTGCGACGTGCGCGTCTCGCCGAAGAGAAAGATCGGAATGTCGGCGTTGCGCCGGCGCGTCTCGTGGATGAACTTGCGCAGGTCGGCCACCGCCTTGCTCTCGGCGCCGTCGTCGCCGAGTTCCTCGTCGTCGATCGACACGATGAAGGCCGACGCGCGCGCGGCCTGGTTGGCGACCATCGACACGTCGATGTAGGTGAAGCCGCCCACCACCTCCCAGTGCTGATCCTCGATCGCCTTGGCGAGGGCACGGATGCCCAGGCCGCTGGCGGAATCGGCGCGCCAGTCCTCGTCGATGACGACGATCGGGAAACGGAATTGCATGTCGGGGGTCCAGGCAGATGAAGCAGCGACCGGCGCGCGGGCGCTCGCCGGAAAAAAGCGCAAGTTAAGCACAAATCGGGGGGCAGGCCGGCGGGCCCGGACCAGACGGACGGCCGAACCGGTGCGGGTGAGGGCTGCGTCGGCCGTCGGCAACGACGTCGGTTCCGCCAGGCTCTGCGCCACGAGGAGCCGGCCGAAGGGGTCGCGAGATGCCGCGGCAACTGTGCGACAACGCCCAGATGCTCGCGCAGAATGGGAAGCGGGAGATGCCCGTCGGCTTCGGCGGCATCGGCAATCAGGCCGGGATCGAAATCCCCGGGGACGTGAACGCGGCCGCGCAGTGACCCAGGACGGATCCGGCGCCCCTTTTGCACAGGCACGAGCCTCGCCATCGGCCTGCCCGCCTTCGCGATCACGATCGTCTCGCCGGCGGCCGCGCGTTCGACAAGCAGCGAGAGCCTGGTCCTGGCTTCATGGAGATTCACGACGGTTGCGGCCATTCGGGAACACCTTCAGCGGGCATCATTGACCACCGTTGGTCAGTTCTCCGCTACGGGAGGGACAGCGTCAATCTGCCGCGTGGCGGCCCAGCGGCACGCGGATGCGCCCGAGCGGATGAGCCGAACGACCGCGTTACCATCGACCGCGGACATCACGACATGGACGGACCCCTGATGCAACCACGTTCCTGGCCGCGCGTGGCCGTATACGGCGCCGGCGCGGTCGGCTGCTACTTCGGTGCAAAGCTGGCCGAAGCCGGCGCGCCGGTGACGCTGATCGGGCGGGCCACGCACGTGCAGGCGATCCGGCGCGACGGCCTGCTCTTCGACAGCCCGGGCACAACGCGGCGGGTGCACGTCGGCGCCGAAACCACGCCCGACGCCGTTCGCGAAGCCGATCTCGTCCTCTTTTCCGTGAAGACGCGCGACACCGACGAGGGCGCACGCACGCTCGCACCGCTGCTGCGCGCCGATGCCCTGCTGGTCAGCCTGCAGAACGGCGTCGACAACGTGCTGCGGCTTCGCGAGGCCGGCGTCGATGCGCTGGGTGCGGTGGTCTACGTGGCGGCCTCGATGCCGGCGCCGGGCCACCTGCTGCATGCGGGGCGCGGTGACCTGGTGATCGGTGAATACGGCGCACGGCCCGGGTTCGCAGGCGACCAGGGCGCGCCGGGCCACGCCATCGCAAGCCCGGTCGCGGCAGCGGCGCAGCCGTCGAGCCGCGCCCGTCACGTCGCCGCCTGGTTCGAGGGCGCCGGCGTACCCAGCCGCCTCGAGGCCGACCTGCGCGGCGAACTCTGGACCAAGCTCGTCATGAACTGCGCGTTCAACGCGATCTCGGGGCTGGGCCGCGCGCGCTACGGAGCGATGCTGGACGATGCGCAGGTGCGCGCCTTGATGCGCGAGGCGATCGGCGAGTGTGTCGCGGTGGCGCAGGGCGACGGCGTCGCGCTGGCCGGCGCCGACGTCCTCTACGAAGCGGCGATGCGTCTGGGCGAAGCGATGCGCGCGGCAAATTCGTCGACCGCGCAGGACCTGGCGCGCGGACGGTCGACCGAGATCGACGCGCTCAACGGCTACGTGGCGCGGCGCGGACAGGCGCTCGGTGTGGCGACGCCGGTGAACCGGGCGCTGACGACGCTGGTGCGACTGCTCGAGCGGGCACCGGGGGCCTGAGCCGGTGATCGGCGCCTACAGATGGCGCCAGCCGCCCGTGCGGCGCCCCTCGTCGCCTTCGGCGCGGGCGAGGTCGAGGGTCTCGTTCCACCAGGCAGCGACCTCGCTGCGCACCATGTCGCGCCCCACGACCAGGCGAACATCGACGTCGGCGCGCAGCCCGTCGACACTGACCAGCTTCGCCTCGACCGGCAGGCGATCGCCGAGCCTCGTCGCGCTTTCGGCGTGTCCGTCACGGTAGTGGATTTCGGTGTACGGGCGGCCGAAGTCCGGGTAGTTCGTAACGCGCGCCACCGCAGCGCCCATCTGCGCGAGCCGCCGTGCGGTGCGCGTCGCGAGGCGGTTCGTCCCGGCGCCATTGCTCACCTCGAGGCGATCGATCGCGACCAACGAGGCCCGCGTCGCCACCGGCCTGGCCTCGGTCACCGGCACGATGGACCCCCTTGCAGGCACCGCCGCCGTCGACTGCGTGGCGGCGATCGGCCTGATCTCGTAGACGGCCGGCGCAACCTGCACCAGCACGCTGTCGCTGGACTTCGCCAGCACGACCTCGAAGCCCGGGCTGTGCTCCGGTTGCACCCGGGGCGCAGGGACAGGTACAGGTGCAGCGACCGCTACCGTCTCCGCCGTCACCTGCGAGGTCCCGGCCGTGTCATCCGGTCTCATCGTGAGTGCCGCCACCGGCTCCCGTGCGGCACGTTCGCGCGCCTCGGTCAACTGGTGCACGTTTTCGCGCGTGCGCGCATCGTGCGGCTCGAGTTCGAGCGCGCGCCCGAGCGACACCGACGCCTGCTGCAGGCTTCCGGCCTTGAGTTGCGCGAGACCGAGGTTGTTCAGCAGATGCGCCGAATCGGGCGCGGCCGCCAGCGCCGTGCGGAAGCTCGCGACCGCCTCCTCGTAGCGTCCGTTCCGTGCAAGCGCCACGCCCAGTCCGTTGAGCGCTTCGACGTAGCCCGGTTCGAGCGCGAGCGCATTGCGGAAGCGCTTGATCGCAGCGTCGAGACGCCCTTCGGCCAGAAGCATGCGACCGACCGCGGCCTGCCCGGCCGCCGTGCCCGCCGGCTGCTCGACCCGGTACAGTGGCTCGATCTTCGTGTTGCGCGAATCGAGTTCGACGACGCCGGGCGCGGTTGCGCAGCCGGTGATCAGCGCAACCGCGCAGACGGTCGGCAATACGAGCATGCGCCTGCGTTTCATACCGCTTCTCCCTGTGTCACGCCCGGTCGTTTCGCCTGCGCCGCTGCTCATCCGCCACCCATCGTCGGCAGCAGGATCCGGTAGATCTGGATCATTGCCGGCCCCATCAGCACCAGCAGCAGCGAAGGGAAGATGCAGAAGATCAGCGGAAACAGCATCTTCAGCGGGATCTTCGCGGCCTGCTCCTCGGCGCGCTGGCGGCGGCGCACGCGCAACGCATCGGCCTGCACGCGCATCGAATCACCGATGCTGGTGCCGAAGCGGTCGGCCTGCAGCATCATCGCGACGAAGCTGGAAATCTCGTCCAGCCCGGTGCGGGCGGCCAGGTTGCGCAGCGCGCGCTCGCGCGTGGCGCCCAGGCGCAGTTCGAGCCCTACCAGCGTGAGTTCCTCGGACAGCTTCGGACTGCGCACATGGATCTCGGACGCGGTGCGCGCGATCGCCGCATCGAGCGAAAGACCCGATTCCACGCAGACGATCATCAGGTCGAGGGCGTCCGGAAACGCCTCGAACAACTCCCGCTGGCGCATCTCGGTGAGGCGCGCCAGCACGCCGTTCGGCAGGTAGTAGCCGAACGCAGCCGCGGCGAGCAGCGCCAGCATCGGCTCGTTGCCCTCCCAGTTGCGCACACCGGTGAACAGCAACAACGCCACCGGAAACGCCACCGCCAGCAGCGCCTTGGCCGCGAAATAGATGATCGGCGCCGACTCGTCGCGGAAACCCGCGTTCATGAACTTCGCGCGGATGCGGCCGATCTCCTCGTCCTTCTTCGGCGCAGCGAGCTTCGCCATGGGCCCCGCCGCCCGCGCCACGCGCGTGCGCCATTGGGGAACGTCGGCGGCACCTTCGAGCGCACTCCTGCCGACGACCTCCTGAAGGCGGCCGCGCACACCGCGGCCGCGCAAGAGGAATCCGCCAACGCCGTAGACGAAGCCGAAGACCGCGACGAACAGCGCCGCGAGCACCAGGTACATCGTGTTGGTTTCCATCGCCGGCTCCTAGACCCTGATCTTCACGATGCGCCACATCCAGAAGATGCCGACGACCATTGCGCCCAGCGCGAACATGATCAGCTGGACACCGGCCGGATCCTTCCACAGCACTTCCATGAAGCCCGGGCTCACCAGGTTCAACGCCAGCGCGGCGACGAACGGCAGCAGCGTCAGCACCCAGGCCGACATGCGCCCCTCGGCACTCAACACGCGTACGGTGCCGTAGAGCTTGAAGCGCTCGCGGATCAGCCGGCCGATGTTGTCGAGGATCTCGGCGAGGTTGCCGCCGGTTTCGCGCTGCAGCACCACGGCCACCGCAAAAAAACGCAGGTCTTCCACCGGCACGCGCGCGGCCAGGTTCAGCATCGCGTCCGAGATCGGCAGGCCGTAATTCACCTCCTCGAACGCGGAGGCAAACTCGCCGCCGATCGGATCCGGCAGTTCCTCGGCCACCATCTGCAGTGCGGTGGGAAACGCGTGCCCGGCACGCAGTGCGCGCGCGATCAGTTCGACCGCGTCGGGCAGTTGCGCCTCGAGCCGCTTGAGCCGCCGGTTGCGCGCCATGCCCAGCCACAGGAACGGCAGCAGCACTGCTCCCAGGCCGAGCATCGTCGCCAGCCACAGCGGCTGGCGCAGTGCGAGCAGCACCAGGAACACCGCCACCATCAGCAGCGCGGTCGTGGCGAGAAAACGCGAGGTCTTCATCACGATCCCGGCCTGCTGCAGCATCTTCTCCAGGCTGCCCACGCGCGGCAGCGCCAGCAGCAGCTTGCCGAGGACGCCGACCTGGTCGGCCTCGCGTGCCTTGATCAGCGACGAAGCCTGGACACCATGCCCGCCGGCGTGCAAGGCACGCAACCGGCGCTCGAGCTGACGCACTTCCGCGCTGCTGGTGTCGCGCCAGAGCAGGAATCCGCCCTCGAGCAGCAGCACCACCGCGAGGAAGCAGACCAGCAGGAAGATCGAGAAGCCCCAGTCCATCGTCGCTCCCGTTGCCGCCGTTCAGGCGCTCATTCGTAGGTCCGACCCGGATCGAACATGTCGTCGGGCAGCTCGATGCCACGCACCAGGAGCCGCTCGAGGAACTTCGGGCGCACGCCGGTGGCGTGGAAACGTCCGACGACCTGGCCGTCGGCCTGCACGCCGGTCTGGCGAAAGACGAAGATCTCCTGCATCGTGATCACGTCGCCTTCCAGGCCGGTGATCTCCGACAGGCTCACGACCTTGCGCTTGCCATCGCTGAGGCGCCCGACCTGCAGCACCGCCGTCAGTGCCGAAGCGATCTGCTGGCGCATCGCCTTCGGCGACAACTGCATGCCGGCCATGCCGAGCATGTTTTCGACGCGGGTCAGCGCGTCGCGCGGCGCGTTCGCGTGCACCGTGGCCATCGATCCCTCGTGGCCGGTGTTCATCGCCTGCAGCATGTCGAGCGTCTCGGCCCCGCGCACCTCGCCGATGATGATCCGGTCGGGGCGCATGCGCAGGCTGTTGCGCACCAGCGCGCGCTGCGTGACTTCGCCCTTGCCCTCGATGTTGGGCGGGCGCGTTTCCAGCCGCACGACGTGGGGCTGCTGCAACTGCAGTTCCGCCGCATCCTCGATCGTGACGATGCGTTCGGTGTCCGGGATGTAGCTCGAGAGCACGTTCAGCAACGTGGTCTTTCCGGTGCCGGTGCCGCCCGAAATCAGCAGATTCAGCTTTGCCCTGACCATGCCGCCGAGCAGCGCCGCCACCTCTGCCGGCAGCGACTTGTGCCGGACGAGGTCGTCCATCTTCAACGGCACCGCCGCAAAACGCCGGATCGAAAGCAGCGGCCCGTCGATCGCCAGCGGCGGGATGATCGCGTTCACGCGCGATCCGTCGGGCAGCCGCGCGTCGACCATCGGGCTCGATTCGTCGACGCGCCGGCCCACGCGCGAGACGATCTTGTCGATCACCTTCATCAGGTGCTCGTCGCTGTCGAAGCGGATCGTCGTCGGCTCCAGGCGCCCTGCGCGCTCGACATACACCGACTTGTGGGTGTTGACCAGAATGTCCGAAACCGTCGGGTCGGCCAGCAGCGGTTCGATCGGGCCGAGCCCCATGATCTCGTTCTGGATGTCGACGACGATCTGCTTGCGCTCGCCCGCGTTCAGCGCCGCGCCGGCCTCGCCGATCAGGCGCTCGACCAGGATGCGCAGCTCCTCGCGCAGCCGCTCGGGCGTCATCCGGCCCATCACCTCGACGTCGACGCGATCGAGCAACTGCGTGTGCAGGTCGGTGCGCAACGCACGGTAGGCGGCGCTCTCGGCGCCCGCGAGGATTGCCGCGCCGGACGGCTGCGACATCTGGATCGTGTTCAGTCTTTCGCGCAACGACATGATGCACCTTTCACAGCGACAGGCCGAGCCAGCTGCGCTTGCGCGCGGCCGCCTGCGGCGCCAGCCGATCCGCCAGCGTGAGCAATGCCTTCGACACCGGATCGCGCGGTGCGCTCCGGAGGATGGGTACGCCATGGTTGATGGCGTGCGCCACCGCGGCGAAGCTGTTCGGAACTTCGAGATCCACCGGGGTGCCGAGCGCGCGCTGCACGTCGGCCGAGGTGATCTCGCCGCCCTTCTCCCAGCGGTTGACGATCACGTGCAGCTTCTCGCGCGCGTAGCCGAGCGTGGCGAGCAGCGTGAGCAGTCGCCGGGCGTCGTGGATGAAGGGCAAGGTCAGCTGCAGCGTCAGGTACAGCGCCTCGGCCTGGTCGAGCGCGCGCACCGCGGCGCCGTCGAGCAGCCGGCCCATGTCGAGCAGCACGAAGTCGAAGCGCTCGCGCGCCACCGACAGGATGCGCTCGACCGCTGCCGGGGTCACGTCCATCGCACCTTCCGGCGTGTCGGGTGCCGGCAGCACGCGCAGGTTCGGGGCCACCTCCATCATGCTCGATTCGAGGAAGGTCGGATCGAGCCGCGAGACGTCGCGCGCGAGGTCGGCAATCGTGATCGCCGGACGCACCTCGCTCAGGAACAGGGCCGCGTCACCGAAGTGCAGGTTCAGGTCGATCAACGCGACGCGCTGGCCGCGTTCGGCGAGCGCATACGCCAGGTTGGTCGACAGGAAAGTCGAGCCGCTGCCGCCCTTGGCCGGCAGGAACGCGAAGACGCGCCCCTTGCGGGCACTGCCGCGGCGCGCCAGCACTCGCTCGAACTGGCGCGCGAATGCCGCCTTCAGTTCGCCGTTGGCCAGCGGCGTCGGCACCACTTCGCGCACGCCGCTGCGCATCACCTGCAGCAGGTATTCGGGCGAGCGCTCGGGCGAAAGCACGATCACCGAGGTCGCCGGCGAGTCGTTCAATGCGCCCTCGATGCGCCGCAGGTCCGCATCGCCGAGCACTGGCAGGTCGGCCACGACGAGGTCCGGGCGACCGCGTTCGATCTCGGCGGCAAGTTCGTCGGCCCGGCCGAGTGCGGACGATACGCCGATCGAGTCCTCTGCGGGCGGCAGCTGGCGCACCAGTTCCGCAAGGCCGTCGGAAGTCGGCGCGAACAGGGTGAGCTTGATGGTCATCCGGAGCAGCCTGTGCGATGACAGTGGAACGACCCGGTCACGGCGACACCGAAGTGCCGCCGATGCCGAGGATGTTGAAGGTCGGCGGCGGCTCCCTGAAACCCTTCTGGTACTGCTCGATCGTGTTCTGGGCCGCGACACCGTCGATGCCCGCCACCGGATCGGTGTTGCGCGACGCTTCGGGGTTCAGCGTCTGCTGCGCGCGCGCCTGGCGCACGGCATCGCCGAAGTGCGCGTCGAGCCGTTGGGTTTCCACCGGCGGCAATCCTGCGCAAGCCGCCAGAAGCACTGCTGCGAGCGAGACGGCGATCGCAGCCGCGGCCCTGTGTCGAACCTTGCCTTGCATGCTCGTCTCCTTGCTCATTTCATCGAGAAGCCGCCGGCCGACGGCGCGGCGTCGGCCGCGCCGCGCGGCGCCGGGGCCGTGGGCTGCTG
>JAJTYR010000041.1 GCA_021463505.1 Burkholderiaceae bacterium
GCTGCTCGGCGGGCAGGCGCCTTACCCCCGCTCCCCGCCGTACCCGTACTTCCCGCGGTAATACCCGTACCGCGCGCCATACCCGTAGCGGATGCGCGACGGCCGGAAGCAGTTGAAGACGAAGCCGGTCACCTCGGCGCCGCTCAGGCGGTACTGCTGCACCGCGTCCACCACGTCGGCGAGCGCGGCGCGCTTGTGACGCACGACGAAGCCGGTCACGTCGGCAAAGCGCCCGAGCACCACGGCGTCGGACACCGGCAGGATCGGCGGGGCGTCGACGATGATCGCGTCGTGGTGCGCGCTCGCCCATTCGAACACGGCGTGCAGCCGCTCCTCGGTGAGCAGGTCGCCGGGGTTGTCCACGCCGGGACCGGACGGCAGCAACGAGAGGTTTGGCGCCAGGTCGGGCTTGACGAACGCAGCCGGGTCGAGCCGCTCGCGCAGGATGTCCGACAGTCCGCCCCCGGTGGCTGCCGGCAGGTAGCGGCTCATCGACGAGCGCCGGATGTCGGCGTCGATCAGCAGCACGCGCTGGCCGGCGCTGGCCATCAGCCAGGCAAGGTTCGCTGAGACGAAGCTCTTGCCCTGCGCGGGCACCGCCGAGGTGAGCAGGATCGTGCGCCCGCCTTCGGTGTCGGCGAGCGCCAGTTGCAGGTTCAGGCGCAGCGTGCGCAGCGCCTCGATCGCAGGCGCGGTCGGCCGCGTGCGTGCCAGCAGGTGGGGCGGATGCGCGCGGCGCCGGTCGACCTGCATCTGCTCGGGTGAAACCGGGATCGTGGCCGAGACGTGCACGCCGGTGGCGTTCTCCAGTTCCTGCGGGTCGCGCACCGGTCCGCGCAGCGCGGCGAGCAACTGCACGAGCAGGAAGCCGCCGGCGAGTCCGCCGAGCAGGCCGACGGCGGCCACCAGCGCGCGGCGCGGCCTCGTCGGTGTCTCGGGCGCCACCGCGCGATCGACGATCGAGACGTTGGCGATCGTGCCGGCGCGCGCCACGCGCAATTGCTGCGCGTTGTTCAGCAGGCTCACGTACAGCTGCGAGTTGACCTCGACGTCGCGCGCCAGGCGCAGGTAGTCCTGCTGCACCTGCGGCAGGGCGCGGATACGCTCGCTGATGCGCTTTTGCTGCGTGCCGATGCTCGCCGCCTGCTCGCGCAGCGCGCGCATCACCGGGTGCGCCGGCTCGTAGCGCGCGGCGCCTTCCCTGAGCTTCAACTCGAGTTCGAGCCGACTCTTCTCCAGCTCGACCGCCTGCGACAGCAGGCCAGTGATCTCGCCGGGAATGTCGATCGTCTGCTGCCGGTTGCGGAAGGTGTTCAACTCGGCTTCGGAGGCCTCCACCTGCCTGCGCAACTGCGGCAGCTGCTCTTCGAGGAACTGCAGGCTCTTCTCGGCCTCGGCCGCGCGGCGCTGCGCGTTCTGCTGCACGTAGGCGTCGGCGATCGCGTTCACCAGCCGCGCTGCGGCCAGCGCGTCGGTGCCCGGATACTCGATGCGCATGATCCCCGACTGGCGCTTGGTTTCGCTCACGCGCAGATCGTCACGGATCTGCTCGACGCGCGCGGCCACCGAATAGCGGCGCAGCGTGAACCGCGTGCCTGGTCGCGCGACCAGTTCGGCGATGCGCAGCGCGTAGCCGAGCCCGGCGTTCTCGCTGCGCGCGCCGATGCGTCCCTGCAGCACCAGTTCGCCGTCGGGGTCGAGCAGCCGCCACGCCCCGTCGTCGCCCGTTGCGAGCGTGTGTTCGAGACCGAGCCGCTCGGGCGGCACGTCGAATTCGGCCAGCAGCAGCCGCTCGCCACCCCAGGCCCAGTTCGCCGGGTCGACCAGTGGCAGTCGCGGCGCAATCGCCAGGCCGTGTTCGTCGCGCTCGAGCCTGCGCGCAAGCCAGTTGCCGAGCAGTGGCAGCCGGTTCTCGACCTCGGCGTCGCTTTGCAGGCGCAGCGCCTCGACCGCGCGCGTCACGTTGCTGCGCGAGCGCAGGATTTCGATCTCGCCTTCCACCGGCGAGCCGCTGACGTCGAGCGCCTGCGCCACCGCCGACAACCCGCCGAGCGCGCCGCTCTTCTTGTCTTCCACCTGGATCAGCGAGTCGACGGTGTAGACCGGCGTGGCCAGCAGCGCGTAAGCGATGGCCGCCAGCGTGGCGAGCGCGGTGACGAAGACGAACAGCCACCGGTGGTCGAGGAGGTTCTCCAGGATGTCGGCGATCGAGATCGTGTCGTCGTCGTCGAGGGTCGAGCGCGAGGCCATGCGTGACGACGATGGCGATGGATGCGTCGATGAGGACGAGCGCGACGACGACGAACCCGGCGACGAACCCGGCGACGAGCGCGCGGACGATCGCGGCAGCGAGCGCGACGATGACGCGGGCGACGATGACGCGGGCGACGATGACGCGGGCGACGATGACGCGGGCGACGATGACGACGACGGCGGCAGCGTCGGCGCGCTGTCGTCGTCGTCCGGAGAGCCGGGGCTGCGCGGGGTGCTGGTCATGGGGCGGGCGCGACCGGCGGCTTACTCGACCGTCTGGCGCGTCTGGTTCGCGCCCTGCAGCCACGGCATCAACTGGGCCATCACGCGGCCGGCGCGCGCCAGTTGCGTCGGGTCGACGTAGACGACGTCGCGCGGGCGCAGCACGAATCGGTCGGCGAGGATCAGCGCTTCGGGCGAGCGTGCATCGAGGTGATAGATCACCGGCTTGTCGTCGGCGCCCGCGCGCAGCACGTAGAGCTGGCCGGCGTGCGCCGACAGCGGGTTCGGCCCGCCGGCGTCCGACAGCGCCTCGGCCAGCGAGGTGCGCCCGCGCTGCAGCAGGTACGACCGGGGCTGCATCACCTCGCCGAGCACGAAGATCTTGCGTTGCCGGCGATCGGGCACGGTGACGACGTCGCCGTGGCGCAGCTGCATGTTCAGCGACAGGTCGCCTTCGTAATAGAGCCGTTCGAGATCGACGTTCCAGGTCTTGTCGCCGCGCGCGACGGTGACCGCCGACAGGTCGGCGTTGGGCGTGACGCCGCCCGCCTGGCCGATCGCGTCGGCGATCGGCATCGGCAGGTCGGTGATGACGAGGTTGCCCGGGGTCTTCACCTCGCCCACCATGAACACGCGCTGGCTGCGGAAGGCGGCGATCTCCACTTCCACCTGCGGATCCTTCACGAAGCGCGACAGTTGCCGCGCGATCTGGCTGCGCAGCTCGGGCACCGTGCGCCCCGTGGCCGGCACCCGGCCGGCCAGCGGAAAGTAGATCGCGCCGTCACGGTCGACCACGCGATACGGCACCACGTTGCTGGCCACTGACGCGCTGCCGCTGGTGAGCGAGGACGGCGTCACCGCGAGGTTCGGCGGCTGGTTCAGGTCAGGGTGATTCCAGACGTTGACGCGGATCGCGTCGCCCGGGCCGATGCGGTAGGCCCCGGCCTCGGCAGTGGGCACCTGTGGCACCGGTGTGCGTGCCGTGGCGTCCATCTCGTGGATCAGGCCCCAGTCGATCGCCACCGGCGTGACCGTGTCGGCTTCGCGCTGCGTCGCGCTGCGCTCGGGTGCGCTGCGGCCGAGCCACAGGCCGGGTGCCCAGGCGCAGCCGGCGAGGGTGGTGACGAACACCGCGGCGGCGACGCTGCGCGCACTCACTGCAGCAGTCCCTGTCGCGACAGCCGGTCGAGCCACTGATCGACGCACTCCGTGATCAATTGCAGGCATTGCCGGTGCTCATGCGCGGGCCCGCCCACCGGGTCGACGATCTCCACGCTCTGCCAATGGCCGAGCAACCGCACCCGTCCTGCCGCTTCGGGCGCGCGCGCGACGACCGAACTGCGGTGCAGCGACGCCATGCACAGCACCAGGTCGGCGTTGCGCACCATCAGCGGCGACAGCGGCCGACTGCGATGCAACGACAGGTCGCCGATTCCAGCCTGCGCAACGGCCTGCATCGACAGCGGGTGCGCCGGTTCGCCGGTCAGTGCGTCGATTCCCGCCGATCCGACGTCGGGTCGCAGGCCGCGCGCTGTCAGCGCATGGCGCATCGCCGCTTCGGCCATCGGGCTGCGGCAGACGTTGGCGGTGCAGACGACCAGGAATCTCAAGACGGCAAACCTCGTCGGCGGGCCGATCGGCGGCCGGCATCATGGCTGTGATTCGGGGTGTGCCGGCGCGGGGAGCGGCGCGATGCGCGGCGCGTCGGCCTGCGATGGTACAAGCTGCGACTGGATGGCGGCCGACACCAGCACGGTGACCGCTGCCTCGCGGGCACGCAGGTCGAGCCAGGCGATGCGACAACCCCGCTGATAGGCCAGGCCGACCGCGACGAACGAGGCGAACATGATCCAGTCGGGGACGCCTTTTCGCCATCCTGCCACGCCCACGAGACCCAGCGCCGCGGCGATCACCGTCTCGGTGAGCGTCACCTTGCCCACCGACAGGCCGTGCGCGCGCAGCAGGTGGTGCAGGTGATCGCGGCCCGCGGCCATCGGCGGTCGCCCCTCGCGGATGCGCTGTGCCACCACCGACAGCGTGTCGAGGATCGGCAACGCGCAGATCCACAGCGCGGTGACCGGCGGGATGCCGGCGCTGCGCTGCGTGGCCTCGATCGCCGCGATCGCGACCAGGTAGCCGAGCAGCATGCTGCCGGCATCACCCATGAACACCAGCGCGCGCGGGCGGCCCGGAAAGCGGGCATTGAACAGCAGGAACACCGAGAGGGCGCCGATGATCGCCAGGTTGGCGGCGAGGCGGTTCGAGCCGCCGACCGTCCACATGGACGCGGCGAGCCAGCCGAACGCGGCCAGCATGACCTTGCCGGCCAGCCCGTCGAGCCCGTCGAGCATGTTGACTGCGTTGATCAGGCCCAGCACCGCGAAGACGGTGAACGGCAGCGCCAGCACGGCCAGGCGCAGCTCGATGCCCGGCCAGAGCTCTCCGAGCGTGTAGAGCAGGTTGCCTTCGTACGCCACGGCGCCCGTGACGATGGCCGCCTGGGCCAGGAACTTCGTGCGTGCGGGCAGCGGGTCCCGGTCGTCGCGCACGCCAAGCCACACCAGCCCGAGCGCGCCCAGCATGCTGGCCGTGCCCGGCTCGACCGTGTTGGGCGCCAGCCAGGTGACCAACAGGCCGGTTGCGATGCCGAGGCCGCCGACCACCGGCGTGGGCAGGTCGTGGGTGCGGTGACCGTGCGGGCGCTCGACCAGGCGCAGGCGGGGTGCGTGCCGCTTCAGGCAGATGAGCGCGACCAGCGTGGTCGCCATGCAAAGCAGGATCGCCGACAGCATTCGGGAGGCACCGGATGCAGACAACCAAGGGGGGGTAGCCGAAATATAGCCGCCATGCATCTTTACGGCCAAGCCGCGGCAACCTGGGAACAGGCCGATCGTTGCTAATTTGCCTAATTCATTTGGCTTTTTGAATTCATGGCATTAGCTCGAAGTGTTCGATCGGTTTCGCAGGATCGGATCGGGTGCAATCGGGAGCCCGGCGCCGCTGGCGCGCACCGGCAGGTATTTGTGCACACGGCCGCGGTCGGCCCCGGCTATACTGGTCGTCCCACTCGCGTCCCACGGATCCCACTCGATCCCACCTGCCATGAGCCCGACCGAAGCCCGCCTGCGCGACCTGCTCGAACGCCGCATCCTGATCCTGGACGGCGCCATGGGCACGATGATCCAGCGCTACCGGCTCGACGAGGCGGGCTATCGCGGCGAGCGCTTCGCCGACCTGGCGCGCGACGTGAAGGGCAACAACGAACTGCTGTCGCTGTCGCGACCGGAGATCGTGCGCGAGATCCACGAGCAGTTCCTCGCGGCCGGTGCCGACATCGTCGAGACGAACACTTTCGGCGCCAGCGCGATCGCGCAGGCCGACTACCGGCTGTCGCACCTGGCGCGCGAGATGAACCACGCGTCGGCGCGGCTGGCGCGCGAGGCCTGCGACAGGTTCAGCACGCCGGAGCACCCGCGCTTCGTGGCCGGCGCAGTCGGCCCGCAGCCGCGCACCGCGTCGATCTCGCCCGACGTCAACGACCCGGGCGCGCGCAACGTCACCTTCGACGAACTGCGCGCGGCCTACGACGAGCAGGTGCGCGCGCTGGTCGAAGGCGGCGCCGACCTGCTGCTCGTCGAGACGATTTTCGACACGCTGAACGCCAAGGCGGCGGTGTTCGCCATCGACACGATCATGGCCGAGCGCGAGGCCGTCGGCCTGCCGCGGCTGCCGATCATGATCTCGGGCACCGTCACCGACGCGTCGGGCCGCATCCTCTCCGGGCAGACGGTCGAGGCGTTCTGGAACTCGCTGCGCCACGCTCGCCCGCTCACCGTCGGCCTGAATTGCGCGCTGGGCGCGGCGCTGATGCGCCCGTACGTCGAGGAACTGTCGACGAAGGCCGACACCTTCATCTGCGTCTACCCGAATGCCGGGCTGCCGAACCCGATGTCCGACACCGGTTTCGACGAGACGCCCGAGGTCACCGCCCGGCTGCTGCAGGAGTTCGCGCAGGCCGGCTTCGTCAACGTGGCGGGCGGCTGTTGCGGCACCACGCCCGAACACATCGCCGCGATCGCGCAGGCCGTGCAGGACATCGCGCCGCGGCGCGTGCCGACCCGCCCGCGCGCGATGCGGCTCTCGGGGCTCGAGGCGTTCACCGTCGACGACGACTCGCTGTTCGTGAACGTGGGCGAGCGCACCAACGTCACCGGCTCGAAGGCCTTCGCGCGGCTGATCCTCGGCGGGCAGTTCGACGAGGCGCTCGCGGTGGCGCGCCAGCAGGTGGAGAACGGCGCGCAGGTCATCGACGTGAACATGGACGAGGCGATGCTCGATTCGGCGGCGGCGATGACCCGCTTCCTGAACCTGCTCGCTTCCGAGCCCGACATCGCGCGCGTGCCGGTGATGATCGACAGCTCGAAGTGGGCGGTGATCGAGGCGGGCCTGAAGTGCGTGCAGGGCAAGCCGATCGTCAACTCGATCTCGCTGAAGGAAGGCGAGGACGAGTTCCTGCGCCAGGCCACGCTGTGCCGGCGCTACGGCGCGGCGGTGGTCGTGATGGCCTTCGACGAGCAGGGGCAGGCCGACACCTTCGAGCGCAAGACGCGGATCTGCGAGCGCGCCTACCGGCTGCTGGTCGATCGCGTGGGCTTTCCGCCCGAGGACATCGTCTTCGACCCGAACATCTTCGCGATCGCCACCGGCATCGACGAGCACGACCACTACGCGGTCGACTTCGTCGAGGCCACGCGCTGGATCCGTGCGAACCTGCCATACGCGAAGGTCTCGGGCGGCGTCTCGAACGTCTCGTTCAGCTTCCGCGGCAACGACCCGGCGCGCGAGGCGATCCACACGGTGTTCCTGTACCACGCGATCCGCGCGGGGCTCACGATGGGCATCGTCAACGCCGGCATGGTGGGCGTCTACGACGAGCTCGACCCCGCGCTGCGCGAGCGCGTCGAAGACGTGGTGCTCGACCGCAAGCCGGACCTGCCTGCAGGCCACCCCGACGAAGGCAAGAGCGCCACCGAGCGGATGATCGAGTTCGCCGCGACGCTGAAGGCCGGCGGCGCGAAGAAGGAAGAGAACCTCGAGTGGCGCAACCAGCCGGTGGAGCAGCGGCTCGCGCACGCGCTGGTCAACGGCATCACCAACTGGGTAGTCGAGGACACCGAGGAAGTGCGCGCCAAGATCGCCGCGCGCGGCGGCCGGCCGATCGAAGTGATCGAGGGCCCGCTGATGGACGGCATGAACATCGTCGGCGACCTGTTCGGCGCGGGCAGGATGTTCCTGCCCCAGGTGGTGAAGTCGGCGCGCGTGATGAAGCAGGCGGTCGCGCACCTGGTGCCCTTCATCGAGGAGGAGAAGCGCCAGCTCGAGGCCTCCGGTGCCGATGTCTCCTCGCGTGGGCGCGTGGTCGTGGCCACCGTGAAGGGCGACGTGCACGACATCGGCAAGAACATCGTCACCGTCGTGCTCCAGTGCAACAACTTCGAGGTGGTGAACATGGGCGTGATGGTGCCCTGTTCCGACATCCTCGCGCGCGCGAAGGAAGAGAACGCCGACATGGTCGGCCTGTCGGGGCTGATCACGCCGTCGCTGGAAGAAATGGCCTACGTCGCGAAGGAGATGGAGCGCGACGCGTATTTCCGCGACAGGAAGATCCCGCTGCTGATCGGCGGCGCGACGACCTCGCGCGTGCACACCGCGGTGAAGGTGGCGCCGAACTACTCGGGCCCGGTGGTCTACGTGCCCGACGCATCGCGCTCGGTGCCGGTCGTGCAGAGCCTGATGTCGGCCGAACAGCGCGACGAGTTCCTCGCCGGGCTCGCCGCCGACTACGAACGCGTGCGCGCACAGCACGCCTCCAAGAAAGCGCCGAACCTGGTGCCGATTGCGCAGGCGCGCGCGAACCGCCTGCCCTTCGACTGGCTGCACGCCGGCCCCGACGGCGGCCCGTACCGGCCGCCGAAGCCGAAGTTCATCGGCCGGCGCGAGTTCCGCAACTTCGACCTCGCCGAAATCGCCGCGTTCATCGACTGGGGCCCGTTCTTCCAGACCTGGGACCTGCACGGCGCGTACCCGGCGCTGCTCAACGACGAGGTGGTCGGCGAGTCGGCGCGCCGCGTGTTCTCCGACGGGAGATCGATGCTCAAGCGCGTGATCGAGGGCCGCTGGCTCACCGCCAACGGCGTGGTGGGCTTCCTGCCGGCCAACACGGTGAACGACGACGACATCGAGATCTACACCGACGAGACGCGCACCGAGGTGGCCTTCACCTGGCGCAACCTGCGCCAGCAGACCGCCAAGCGCGACGGCGTCGGCAACAAGTGCCTGGCCGACTTCATCGCGCCGAAGATCGTCGACGGCAAGCCTTCGGGCATTGCCGACTACATCGGCATGTTCGCGGTCACCGCGGGCCTGGGCATCGAGAAGAAGCTCGCCGAGTTCACGAAGCTGCTCGACGACTACTCGGCGATCATGCTCAAGGCGATCGCCGACCGCATGGCCGAGTCCTTCGCCGAATGCCTGCACGCGCGCGTGCGCCGCGACCTGTGGGGCTATGCGCAGGACGAAGCGCTGTCCAACGACGAACTGATCGCCGAGAAGTACCGCGGCATCCGGCCTGCGCCCGGCTATCCGGCCTGCCCCGAGCACACCGTCAAGCGCGCGCTGTTCGACACGCTGCGCGCCGAGGAGATCGGCATGGGGCTCACCGAGCACTTCGCAATGATGCCGGCCTCGAGCGTGAGCGGGTTCTATTTCTCGCATCCGCTGGCCGACTACTTCGCGGTGGGCCGCATCGGCGAGGACCAGTTGAAGGACTACGCCGCGCGCGCCGCACGCGACGAGGACGAACTGCGGCGGGTGCTGGCGCCGGTGCTGTAGCGTTGGCGAGCCATCTCGCGCGCGACCATTCCCGTCGGCACCGCGTGATGCAGGTTCAGCGGTCCCACCCGGCCGCCGCCTCGAACTTCGCGAGCGCATCGGCAACCTGCGCGGCGTCGGCGATGTCGACCACGAAGGACCGGGCCCGTCCGCCGGCGGCGGCGATCGACTCACCTGCGGCCGCGTCCGCTTCGGCCGACCGATCGAAGCTGCCGACGCGGCCGCGACGAGTTCGGGTGACGCATGGGGCGCGCCCGCACGGGTCGATCACCGGGCCACGAACCCGGCCCTGGCGATCCCTATGGCCATGACGTCCGCACGGTACCCGAGGCAACGGAGGCGCATCGATGGCGAGCAAGATCACCCGTAGTTGATCACCAGATGCCGGATCTCGCTCATCTCCTTCATCGCGTATCGCGTTCCCTCGCGCCCGAATCCCGACTCCTTCCATCCGCCGAAGGGCATGTTATCGATCCGGTAGATCGGCACGTCGTTGATCATCAGCCCTCCAACCTCCCATTCGTCGATCGCACGGAAGGCGCGGCGCAAGTCGTGCGTGAAGATACCTCCCTGGAGCCCGTATCGCGAGTCGGCCGCGCGCGCTACCGCCTCGTCGAAATCATCGTAGGCGTTCACGGTAAGCACTGGCCCGAATATCTCGTCGTCCTCGACCTTCATTCCCGGGCGCGTGTTCGTCAGCACCGTCGGCTGTACGATCGTGCGTTCGCGGCGACCCCCGACGAGCACGTGTGCGCCGAGCGAGACTGCTTCGTCGACCCACGCCTGGATCCGCGTGGCTGCGGTCTCGTCGATCACGGGTCCGACGTCGACTCCTTCCTCCAGCGGGTTGCCGACGCGGCATGCCCGGACTTTCGCAAGCAGTTTCCCGATGAAGGCACTCTCGACACTCCGGTGCACCAGGATACGCTGGACACCGATGCAGTATTGGCCGCCATAGACGACTCCGCCGCGGACGCAACGCGCCGCCGCATGGTCGAGGTCGGCGTCTTCGGCGACGATCACAGCGCCGTTGCCGCCGAGTTCGAGCGCAACTTTCTTGCGTCCCGCGATGTTCTTGATATGCCATCCAACCTGCGCGCTGCCGGTGAAGCTCACCATCGCGAAGCGCTCGTCGCGAACCATCTTCTCGGCCAGCGGCACCGGGCAGTGACATACCTCGAACGCACCCTCTGGCAGGCCTGTTTCATGAAGTACTTCCTGGAGCAGACGCGCAGTGAGCGGCGTCTGCGGTGCGGGTTTGAGCACGACGGTGTTGCCGACAGCAAGCGCCGGCGCTACCTTGTGAAGCACCAGATTCAGCGGGAAATTGAACGGCGCAATCGCGAGCACGAGACCGATCGGATAGCGGCGCGCGAGTCCGACGCGCCGCCGCATCGACGCGAGTGCGTCGACGTCGAGTGCATCGAGCGACAACGCCTGCCCGCCCGCGCCGGTCGTCTGATATTCGAAGACGCCGGCGTCCATGTCTAGAGGAACTTCCACGCCGCCGAAGCGGCGCGCCTCCGCGGCGGCGTTGGCCAGATTGAAGATGGCGCGTGATACCTCGCCACGCGCGTCGTACAGTGGCTTGCCGGCCTCCGCGGCGATCAGTTTCACGAACTCGTCGCGCCGATTGCGCAGCATTACGGAGGCGCGGTCGAGCACGTCGCCGCGCGCAAAGCGCGGCAACCTCTTGAACGTGGTGAATGCGCGCTGCGCTCGCGTGATCGCGGCTTCGATCCCGGCTTCGTCGGATATCGGCATGTGTCCGACTACGGACCCGTCGTACGGGGAGCGGATGGCGTCGTCCTGCATGTGGGCCTCGTGAATTCCTTCCGTCTCCGACCCGGGCGCGCACGTTGGCTCGGGCGCCGCCTCGAAACGGCACTTCCTTCGGGAGCCCCGATCGGTACCATTGCGTCGTTGAACGGGGAGGTGGCAGATTGATCGAGACGGCGAGTCTAAGGTACTTTCGGGAAGTCGTGCGCCAGGGCTCGCTGCGTCGCGCGGCCGAGCGGCTGTTCGTCGCGCAGAGTGCGGTCAGTCGCCAGATGACGGCGCTCGAGGAGGAGCTTGGCGTGCAGCTCTTCGAGCGCCGCGCGCGCGGCATGGTGCCCACTGCAGCCGGTCGTCTCCTCCTGGAATTCGCCGACGAGACACGAGGGCGCCTTGATGGGCTGCGCGCGCAGTTCCACGAATACGAGGGGCTGCATCGCGGGCACGTCGATATCGCCTGCGTCGAGGGCCTGCTCACCGGGCTGATGCCGCTCTTCGCCGGACAATTCCTCGCCGCACACCCCGGACTCGGCCTCACTGTCTCGGCCTACGGCTCGCGCCGCGTTGCCGATTCGGTTGCCGAGCACGAAGTCGATTTCGGTATCGTCTTTGGAGGCTCGCCGCGCCGCGACCTGATCGAACTCGCGTACATGAACCAGCCGCTATGCGCGATCGTTCGCCCTTCGCATCCGCTGGCACGCAGACGTAAATGCTCCCTCGCAGACGTCGCGCCGTGGCCGGTAGTGCTGCCGAGCCGGTCGTTCGGCATCCGCCAGCTGATCGATCGCGTGCGCGCGACGCAGCGGCTCGACCTGCGCGCCGTCGTCGAGACGAATGTCCTCGCCTTCGCCTGGCGTCTGGCGGTCGCTATCGATTGCGTCACGTTTCTTCCGCTTGATTCGGTGCGGGCTGAAGTCGCGGACGGGCGCCTCGCCGCGATCCCGCTCGCCGAGCCAATGCTCGGCGCCACGCGGGTGACCCTGGTCGTGAGCGCAGCCCGATCGTTGTCACCGGCTGCCGTGGCCGCGATCGACACGCTGAAGGAAATGATGGCGGCGGGCGCGAAGGCCGCAACGCGCGCGCCCCCGGCCGCGCACGGGCGCAGGCGCGCAGGAAGTCACCACAGCTGATGCAACGACCATCGTCACCAAACGTGTGTAGTAACACGGGTGATCCAATTTCGAGAACTGTCCGGTCGAAATTCGGTGTTTCCCGACAAGCGGTGGCGACATTAGACTCCCCGGGGCAATCGTCAGGTGCCAGCCCCCAACGAACCCGATCCGGAGACATCATGAACGCCCGCTCGTTTTGCCGCGCCTTCTTCTGCGCCGCCGTCGCAGCCGCACCGTTCGCATTTCCCCCGAATGCAGCCGCCCAGGAAACCATCCGCTTCGGTGCGCCGCTGCCGCTCACTGGTGCGCTCGCTCCGGAGGCGTTGAAGCAACAGCAGGGCTACGATCTCTGGGCCGAGCAGGTCAACAAGGCTGGCGGCATCACTGTCGGCGGCAAGAAGATGAAGGTCGAGATCGTCTACACCGACTACCAGTCGAATACGCCGCGTGCGGTTCAGGCAGCCGAGCAGCTGATCACGCAAGGAAAGGTGGATTTCCTGTTCTCGCCGTTCGGTTCGGGCGCAGCAAAGGCGGCGAGCACCGTCAGCGAGAAATACAGGATGCCGACGATCGCCTCCACGGCATCGTCGGCCCAGGTGTACGACCAGGGCTACAAATATCTCTTCGGCACGTTCACGCCGAACGACACGCTGACAACGCCACTCACGCAGATCGTCGCGCAGACGGCGCCGAACGTGAAGCGCGTCGCGATCATCGCGCGAAACGACCTCTTCCCGCTGGCGATCGCGCAGGAGATGGAGAAGTCGGCGAAGAATCGCGGCCTCGAGGTCGCCATGTTCGAAAAGTACGCGATCAACACGATGGATCATTCGTCTGCGCTCGCGCAGGTGAAGGCTGCCAATGCCGACTGGATCTTCGTGACGGGCTACATCAACGACCTCGTGCTGATCCGCAAGCAGATGTCCGACCAGCGCATCGGGGCGCCGGTGGTCACGATGATCGCAGGGCCGGCCTACCAGGAGTTCATCGACGCTGCGGGCGCTGGTGCCGAGAACATCAGCAGCGCCGCGTGGTGGCACCCTGCGGTGCGCTACCAGGGCAAGGATCTTTTCGGCACGGCCGACAACTTCGTGAAACTGTTCCGCGCGAAATACAACTCGACTCCCGATTACGCGCAGGCATCGTCCGCCGTGTCCGGAGCGTTGTTCCAGATGGCGATCGAGAAGGCCGGATCGCTCGACCGGGAGAAGGTGCGCGACGCGCTCGCCGGCATGAACGTCGTCACGTTCTGGGGACCGGTGCATTTCGGCCCCAACGGACAGATCGACTCGCTCGAGCCGCCGGTGTTCCAGATCCAGGGCCGCAAGGCGGTGGTCGTGCATCCGCCCGAGATCAAGCAGGGTGAGCTCCAGCTCGGCGTCGGCATGCAGAAATGAGTCGGGGGGGCACGAGCTGGTAGGCCAGGTCACGCGATGTTCCTGCAGATCCTCGTCAACGGCGTCGTGCTCGGCTGCCTTTACGCCTGCATCGCGGCCGGTTTCTCGCTGGTATGGGGCGTGCTCAACGTGATAAACCTGATGCACGGTTCGTTCATCGTGCTCGGGTCGTATCTCGCGTGGGGTGCATATCACTCGATGGGGGTCAGCCCATGGGTGACGATCGCAATCGCCGCGCCGCTGTTCTACCTGACGGGCTATCTCGTGCAGCGCGGCGTGCTCAACCGGGTGATGGCGGCGCCGGTGCTCGTCACTCTCACGCTCACTTTCGGGATGGACCTCATCCTGAACAACGCGATGATCCTCGCGTTCAAGGCCGACTACCGCAAGCTGATTCTCGATCCGCCGCTGGGCACGGTCGCCTGGGGTTCGGTCGTCGTGCCGGTCGACCGCCTCGTCGCCACGGTCTTCGCACTCGTGCTCACCGGCGCGCTGTACGTGCTGCTGCGGCGGACACGGATGGGGCGCGCGATCATCGCCGTTCGGCTGGATCGCGACGCGGCGCGGCTGATGGGCGTCGACGTGCCGGTGACCTACGCGGCGGCGTTCGGACTCGGCGCCGCGATGGCCGGCTGTGCCGGCGTGCTGCTCGCGCTCATCTTCCCGATCTCTCCACTGTCGTCGATCCCCTATCTCGGAAAGGCCTTCGTGGTGTGCGTGCTCGGCGGGTTGGGCAGCGTGCCGGGTGCCGTCCTGGGCGGACTCGTGCTGGGACTCGTCGAAAGTTTCGGCGCGATGGCGATCGGTCCCGAGCACGCGGTGACGCTGTCGTTTGCGCTGCTGATCGGCTTCCTGGTCTTCCGGCCGCAGGGTCTGCTCGGAAAGCGGGGTTTCGAATGAGGCCGCGTTCCGCTGCACGATGGGCGCGGAGCGCCGCATGACCGGGCACGTGAAGCGGGCTCCCTCGGCTGCGTTGCTGGTCGCCCTCGTCGCGCTGGCGGCACTTCCGTGGTTCGGCGAGTCGTACACGCTGCGGCTCGGCACGATTGCCTGCATGTACGCGATTCTCGCGGTCTCGTGGAACGTGATCGGCGGCATGGCGGGCTACCCGTCCTTTGCGACTGCCGCGTTCTTCGGCCTGGGGGCCTATACCGGAGGCGTGCTGCTCGCAAGGGGCGTGCCGCTCGTCCTCGCGATTGCCACGGCTGGCGCCGTGTCCTTCGCAGCGGCGATGCTGCTCGGCTGGGTTCTGCTGCGCCTGCGCGGGCACTATTTCGCGATAGCGAGCCTGGCGGTGGCCGAAGTGCTGCGCGAGTTGACGAATTCTGCGACCGAGCTCACCGGCGGCGGCATGGGTCTGAACATTCCGCTCGAACTCGGCGGTGGCGCGAGCGTCGCATACGAGGCGTCGTTCTTCTTCCTCGCGATGTGGGCGCTGCTTCTCGTTTGCGTGCTCGCTGTCCTCGCCGTCGAACGATCACGCCTCGGATTCGGGCTGGCGTGCATCCGGCAGAACGAGTCGGCCGCCGACATGATCGGTGTCCATGCGACGCTGTACAAGTCTCTGGCGTTCGCGCTTTCCGGCGTGTTCGTTGCAATGGCCGGGACTCTGTATGCTGGTTGGGTTCACTACATCGAGCCGCCCGATGTCTACGACATCCTCCTCGCGGTCAAGCCGATCGTCATGGTTCTGCTCGGTGGCCTGGGCTCCATCATTGGCGCCGTGATCGGCGCGTTCGTGTTCCTCGGAATCGAGGAGTTCGTCTGGCGTAACTGGCTCCAGGTGCACAGCGGTGTCCTTGGCTTCCTGATCGTCGTGTTGTTGCTGTTCATGCCCCACGGGATGGTCTCCGTCGGCAAGCGCCTGCGACGCACGCCATCGGTGCCCGCTGCCGGTGCGGCTGCGCAGCTGCGCGCGGATTCGGTGCGCGGTGCGGGCCATGGGTGAGCTTCTGCGTCTCGAATCGGTGTCGCGCAGGTTCGGTGGCCTGCAGGCACTCGCCGACGTCTCGTTGTCGATCGGCACCGGTGAGGTGCTCGGGCTGATCGGCCCGAACGGCGCCGGCAAGACGACGCTGGTGAATGTCATCACCGGCGTGCATCGCGCAAGCGCCGGACGCGTGCTCTTCGAGGGGCGCGACATCACGCGGCTGCGGCCGTACCGGACGGCGCGCGTCGGCCTGGCGCGCACCTTCCAGGTCGTGCAGCCGTTCCCGGAGTTGTCGGTGCTCGACAACGTGCGTGCAGCGGCGCTCTTCTCTGCAGGCGGCTCGATGCGTGAAGCGCAGCGCGTCGCCGAGGAAAAGCTCGCCTTCGCCGGCCTCTCCGACATGATGGCGCTGCCGGCGGCGAACCTGACGCTCGCAATGCGCAAACGCCTGGAGCTGGCGAAGGCGCTGGCGATGCACCCGAAGCTGCTGTTCCTCGACGAGGTGAACGCCGGGCTGAACTCCGCGGAGGTGGAGCAGGCGATGGCGCTCATTCGGCAGATCGCCGGGTCCGGCGTGACGATCGTCTTGATCGAGCATCTGATGAAAGTCGTGCTGTCGGTGTCCTCCCGTGTGGTGGTGCTGCACAACGGCGCGCTGATCGCCGACGGCGCACCCGCGGAGATCGTTGCCGACCCGCAGGTGGTCGAGGCCTATCTCGGCAAGAGATACGCGCAGCGCGCGGTCGAGGCGGCGCAATCCGGGACAACGCGATGAACACGGCCGGCGAACGTGCGGCCGCCATGCCGGCCGAGGGCAGTGGCGAGTTGCTGCGCATCGAAGGGCTGCATTCGGGCTACGGACCGGTCACCGTTCTCTGGGGCGTCGACCTGTCGGTGCGCGAGGGCGGGATCACCGCTCTGATTGGTTCGAATGGCGCTGGCAAGTCGACGTTGATGCGCACCGTATCCGGACTCGTGCCGGCGCGCGCCGGCCGCATATTCTGGCGCGGCGCCGAACTGCGAGACGCCACTCCGGCGCGCGTGCTCGGGCTGGGCATCGCGCATGTTCCGGAGGGGCGGCGTCTCTTCGGTGCGATGAGCGTCGAGGAGAACCTCCTGATGGGTGCGTACCTGCGCAGGAACGATGCGGCAGGCGTCGCACGCGACCTCGGGCGCGTCTACACGATCTTTCCGAAGCTGAAGGAGCGGCGTCGCCAGGCCGCAGGCACGATGTCGGGCGGGGAGCAGCAGATGTGCGCGATCGGCCGCGGACTGATGAGCGCGCCGCGCCTGCTGATGATCGACGAACTGTCGCTCGGTCTGTCGCCCCTGCTTGTCGAGCAGCTGGTGGACGCATTACTCGCGCTGAATCGTGAGGGATTGACGATACTCGTCGTCGAGCAGGATGTGGTCGCCGCGCTGGAAGTCTCGGGCACGGCCTACGTGATGGACACCGGCCGCGTGACGCAGCACGGCGAGAGCAGTGCCCTGCTTGCCGACCCGGCGGTGCGCCGTGCGTATCTCGGCGCCTTCGAGAGCCAGGGCGTGTCCACACCACGATCGGGGACGAGCGTGGTGTGAACACGCCCTGGACTCGCACACACCCGCAGGCCCCGGTCTTCACTGGCTTCGACAGCGGTTTTTCTTCTCATGGAGGTGGATGCAATGAGCACTCGGATCCTCGTCGGAGGTGGCTATCGCTACATTCCGGCCGTCTCGCAGTACTCGGCGGGGGTGGCTGCGGAAGCAGGGTCGCGTATCGAGCGTGCGTGCTTCTCCCGCGTCGTGCCTCTGCGCGAAGGGTTCGAGCGGATCGAACAGCACCTGAAATCGATCGGTCGCCCGAACCTGGCGTTCTGCGCCTGTGAACTTCGCTCGCCGGCGCCGTTCACCGAAGCGGGATTCCGCGAGTTCAACGAGATCTACACCGGCACACTGAAGCGCTGGGGGATCATCGGGGAGGCAAATCCGGTTGCGCGCAGCAACGTCTGTCCAGAGCTCGACCCGCCCCCGGAGCCTGGGTTCTTCGCGTTCAGCTACACGGTGCCCGACACGGGCGCGACGCCGTCCTTCGTCGTTGCCGGAAGCGCCGAGGCGCCCGAGGGCAAGGGCGATTATCGCGATCATGCCATTGCGCGCGGAGACGTCTCGCCCGAAGGCATACGCACCAAGGCGCGCTGGGTGATCGGCGAGATGGAGAACAGGATGCGCACGCTCGGCTTCGACTGGCGTGCGGCGACGGCAACGCAGGTGTACACGGTGCATGACATCCACCCGTTTCTGGGCGACGAACTCGTTCGTCGCGGTGCGATGCGTGCCGGTGTCACCTGGCACTTCAACCGTCCACCGATCGTCGGTCTCGAATACGAGATGGATTGCCGCGGCGTGGCGATCGAGCACGTGCTTGCGGCCTGAGGGGAACGCTCATGAAACTGCTTCGCTTCGGAGCGGCCGGGAAAGAAAAGCCCGCCATCGTCGATGCGGCCGGAGGGATTCGCGACCTCTCCGCGCATGTCGCCGACATCGATCTTCGCGGGCTCGACCGGAAGGCGCTCGATGCGCTGCGCGGCATCGATCCGGCGACGCTGCCGCAAGTGCCGCAAGGGGCGCGCATCGGTGCGTGCGTGGCGCACGTTGGCAAGCTCGTCTGTGTCGGGCTGAACTATTCGGACCATGCCGCCGAGAGCAACATGCCGGTGCCCACGGAGCCGATCCTGTTTCTGAAGCCGTCGAGCGCGGTGTGCGGGCCGGGCGACGACGTCGAGATCCCCCGCGGATCGAAGAAGACGGACTGGGAGGTCGAGCTGGGCGTCGTCATCGGCCGGCGCACGAAGTACGTCCCGGAGGACGAGGCGCTCGACCACGTGGCGGGTTACTGCGTCGTCAACGACGTCTCCGAGCGCGAGTTCCAGCTCGAACGCCAGGGGCAGTGGGACAAGGGAAAGGGCCACGACACGTTCGCGCCGATCGGTCCGTGGCTCGTGACGCGCGATGAGGTGTCCGACCCGCAGAGGCTCGGCATGTGGCTCGACGTGAATGGCCTGCGTTACCAGCGCGGCAGCACACGAACGATGGTCTTCGGCGTGGCGACGCTCGTTGCGTACATCTCGCGCTTCATGACGCTCGAGCCGGGCGACATCATTTCGACCGGCACGCCGCCGGGTGTCGGCATGGGACAGAAGCCGCCGGTGTTCCTGAAGCCGGGCGACGTGATGACCCTCGGCATCGATGGATTGGGCGAGCAGCGCCTGCGCTGCGTCGCCGCCTGACAGGACGACGTCGCCGTCCGACGAGGCCGCGTCGCCGCCGGACGAGGCGTGCCCGACGATCATCGCGACGGATGTGGGGGTGATTGGCGCCGTCGCGGGCCCGCGTCACTATAATGCAGGTCGTCAACGACGCCCGTTTTCTCGACGCAGGTCGTCAACGACGCCCGCGGCCTTGACCGCGGGCCGTGGCCGGGCGGACCCACGTGCGCCCGACACGATCGGGCGTGGAGTCACGCGAATGATCGACCGCGACAAGCCCTTGCGCCTGCACGTGCCGGAGCCCACCGGGCGCCCCGGCACGCCGACCGACTTTGCCTATCTGCGCCTGGCGCCAGCCGGGGCGGCCCGACGGCCGCCGATCCAGGTGCGCGCGGCCGACACGGCCGATCTCGCCGCGTCGCTGGTGCGCGTGCTCGACGACGAGGGTCGCGCGGTGGGGCCGTGGGCGCCGGAGATCACGGTGGAGACGTTGCGTGCGGGGCTGCGTGCAATGCTCACGACGCGGATCTTCGATGCGCGGATGCTGATCGCGCAGCGCCAGAAGAAGCTGTCGTTCTACATGCAGTGCCTGGGCGAGGAGGCGGTCGCGGTGGCGCACGCGATGGCGCTGCGCGACGGCGACATGTGCTTTCCGAGCTACCGCCAGCCCGGGCTGCTGATCGCGCGCCGGGTGCCGCTGTTCGAGTTGATCTGCCAGCTGCTCTCCAACGACTGCGATCCGCTCAAGGGGCGGCAACTGCCGGTGCTGTACTCGCGCCGCAAGGACGGCTTCTTTTCGGTGTCGGGCAATCTCGCCACGCAGTTCGTCCAGGCGGTGGGCTGGGCGATGGCCTCGGCGATCAAGGGCGACACGAAGATCGCGTCGGGCTGGATCGGCGACGGCTCGACGGCCGAGCCCGACTTCCACAATGCGCTCACCTTTGCCCACGTCTATCGCGCCCCGGTGATCCTGAACGTGGTGAACAACCAGTGGGCGATCTCCACGTTCCAGGCGATCGCCGGTGGCGAGCGCGCCACGTTCGCTTCGCGCGGCGTGGGCGCTGGCATTGCATCGCTGCGCGTCGACGGCAACGACTTCCTCGCGGTGTACGCGGCCTCGAAGTGGGCCACCGGGCGTGCGCGCCACAACCTCGGGCCGACGCTGATCGAGTGGGTCACCTATCGGGCCGGCGCGCACTCGACGTCCGACGATCCGTCGAAGTACCGGCCGGCCGACGACTGGCAGCGCTTTCCGCTGGGAGACCCGGTCGCGCGGCTCGAGCGCCACCTGGAGGCGCTTGGCGAATGGTCGGCGCAGCAGGGCGAGCAGTTGCGCAAGGAGATCGAGGCCGAAGTGATCGCCGCGCAGAAGGAGGCCGAGCGCCACGGCACGCTGCTCGACGGCCGGGTGCCGCCGGCCGACACGATCTTCGAGGACGTCTACGCGCAGATGCCCGCGCACCTGCGCCGGCAGCGCGAACAACTGAGGAGCGGATCATGAGCGCGTCGCAGCCAGTCGTTGCGCCGGCCGCGGGCGCGCGCACGCGGATGACGATGATCCAGGCGCTGCGCTCGGCGATGGACCTGATGCTCGGGCGCGACGCCAACGTGGTCGTCTACGGCGAGGACGTCGGCTACTTCGGCGGCGTGTTCCGGGTCACCGAGGGATTGCAGGCGAAGCACGGGCGCGCGCGCGTGTTCGATGCGCCGATCTCCGAAGGCGGCATCGTCGGCACCGCGATCGGCATGGCCGCGTACGGGCTGCGTCCGGTGGTCGAGATCCAGTTCGCCGATTACTCGTATCCGGCCTACGACCAGATCGTTTCCGAGGCGGCGCGGCTGCGCTACCGCTCGGCGGGCGACTTCGTCGCGCCGATCACGATCCGCATGCCCTGCGGCGGCGGCATCTACGGTGGGCAGACGCACAGCCAGAGCCCCGAGGTGCTGTACACGCACGTCTGCGGGCTGCGCACCGTGATGCCGTCGAATCCGTACGACGCCAAGGGGCTGCTGATCTCGGCGATCGAGTGCGAAGATCCGGTGATCTTCCTCGAACCCAAGCGCCTGTACAACGGTCCGTTCGACGGTCATCACGATCGCCCGCTGGTGCCGTGGTCGAAGCATCCGCGCAGCGAAGTTCCCGATGGTTATTACACCGTGCCGCTGGAGTCGGCGACGGTGCAGCGCGCCGGCAGCGATCTCACCGTGCTCGCCTACGGCACGATGGTCTACGTCGCCGAGGCCGCCGCCGCCGAAACCGGGATCGACGCCGAGATCATCGATCTGCGCAGCCTGTGGCCACTGGATCTCGACACGATCGTCGAGTCGGTGAAGAAGACCGGCCGCTGCGTGGTGGTGCACGAGGCGACGCGCTCGAGCGGTTTCGGTGCCGAACTGGTCTCGCTGGTGCAGGAGCACTGCTTCTTTCATCTCGAAGCGCCGATCGAGCGCGTCACCGGCTGGGACACGCCGTATCCGCACGCACAGGAGTGGGCCTATTTCCCCGGGCCGGCGCGCCTCGGCGCGGCCATGCGTCGCGCGATGGAGACCTGAATGGCTGCGCGCGTGATCAAGGTGCCCGACATCGGCGAGGGCATCGCCGAGGTCGAGCTGGTCGAGTGGCTGGTCAAGGACGGCGATGCGGTCGCCGAAGACCAGCCGCTGGCGGTGGTGATGACCGACAAGGCGAGCGTGGAGGTCCCGTCGCCGCTGGCGGGCACCGTGATCGCGCGCGCCGGCGAGCCGGGGAAGGTGCTGGCGGTCGGCGCCGAGCTGATTCGTATCGAGCCGCTGACGCCCGGCCATGGGGCAGCGGCGATCGACGAAACGAGCAACGCCGTGGGTGGCGCGGCGAGCGGCGCGGCAACCAGTGCCGCGAACAGCGCGGCGAACAGCGCGCCGGGCGATGCAGCATTGGCGGCGCACGCCGGCCTCGACAAGCCGCTCGCATCGCCGTCGGTGCGCAGGCACGCGCGCGATCGCGGTATCGATCTGTGGCAGGTGCCGGGCAGCGGGCCGGCGGGCCGCGTGCGCCACGAGGACGTCGAGCGCTTTGCCGCGCAGGCGACGGCGACAGGACCGGCGGATGCGGCCGCGCCGGCGCGTACGAGAGCGTCCGCGGTCGAGTCGGCGCGCGCCGTCGCGAGCACGGTTGCGCGCACGGCCACCGGCACGGCCGCTGCCGCTTCCGCCATCGCGCGCACCTTCGCCGGGCCACGCTATGGCGAGCGCCACGACGAGCAGGCGATTCCGGTCATCGGCCTGCGGCGTCGCATCGCCGAGAAGATGCAGCAGGCCAAGCGCCACATCCCGCACTTCAGCTACGTCGAGGAGGTCGACGTCACCGAACTGGAGGCGCTGCGCGCGCAGCTGAACGCGAAGCGCGGCGCCGGGCGCGGGCGGCTGACACTGCTGCCGTTCGTGCTGCGAGCGATCGTGCTGGCGGTGCGCGAGTTCCCGCAGGTCAACGCGCGCTACGACGACGAGGCCAACGTGGTGACGCGCTACGGCGCGGTGCACGTGGGCATCGCCACGCAGACCGACGCCGGGCTGATGGTGCCAGTGCTGCGCCACGCCGAGGCGCTTGACCTGTGGGCGACGGCGGCGCAGATCGCGCGGCTCGCGCAGGCGGCGCGCGACGGCAAGGCGCTGCGCGAGGAGCTGTCGGGTTCGACGATCACCGTCACCAGCCTGGGCGCGCTCGGCGGCATCGCGTCGACGCCGGTGATCAACCACCCGGAAGTGGCGATCGTCGGCGTCAACCGCATCGTCGAGCGACCGGTCGTCCTCGGCGGCGCGATCGTGGCGCGCCGGATGATGAACCTGTCGTCATCGTTCGATCACCGCGTGGTCGATGGCATGCACGGCGCCGAATTCGTGCAGGCCCTGCGCGGCTATCTCGGGTGTCCGGCGACGATGTTCGTCGATTGATCCGCAGGTTCGGACAGATGCGCGTGCGGCCGTCCGCGTGTCACGACGCGAATCGATAGCTGGCTGCCAGCCCGGTGCGCGTCGGCATGCGCGCCGCCGGCACGATCACGACCTCCCCGCCGGTGCGGACGACCTGCTCGCCGATGTCGTCGAGCAGGTCGTCCACGTCGGGATCGTCGAGGTCGCCTTCGACGATGCTGCCGTCGGCGACGTGGAAGCGCCCCGGAATGATGCGGTCGGCTTCGATCAGCAGCGTGGCCACCTGGCCGGCGGCGGCCGCCTTTGCGACCTCGGCGAGGTCGTCGCCGCCGAGGCGCTTCGCGCGGTTCGCCTCGAAGCTGTCGACCAGGCCGGCGAGGCGTGCGAGGTACCACGGCTCGACGAGCGTCCAGGCCCGCGCGCGCAGCTGCTCGAGCGACAGGTCGTCCGGGTGCACGTCGATGGCCTCGGCGGCCAGCATCGGGTTGCGGCTGATGCGGCTGAACTGGTGGTGATGCTCGGGAAGCGCCGCCAGCAGCAGCGGCAGCCCGGTGGGGCGCGAGTAGTGTTCGAGCACGCCGGCATCGATCGTGCGGAAGAACCGCTCGGCCTCCTTGTCGCGCATCGCCTGTTTCACGTCGGTGCCGTGTCGCGTGGTCGCGCCCAGCGCGCCCGAGCCGTAGACGCGCGTGGCGCGCTCGCGCGCCTCGGGCGGCGCGGTTGCGGCGTCGACGGCCAGGTCGACTTCGTCGATGGCGTCGCGGTTGCCCTCGAAGAGCCGGGCCTCGTGGCGATTCAGCCCGAGGATGTGGTAACGGTCGGCCGACTGCAGGATGCGCAGCAGCGGCTTGGTGTGAAAGCTGTCGGCCACCACCGTCAGCGCGGCCACCGGCCGCTGCAGCCGCCAGGCGCGAAAGAAGCCCGGCGCTGCCAGAACCGCGAGCCCGTCGCGGGTGTGGTTCCAGAACTCGCGATCGGCGGCCAGCGCCTCGAACGGCGCCAGCAGCGGGGCCGATTCGCGCGCTGGATACCTGCGATGCAGCGAGTCGGCCAGTGCCTTCACCAGGTTGCGAAAGCGGATCGGATCCTGCTGGTTGTCGGGGTGGCTGCGGTGCGTCGGCTGGTAGAGCGACAGGCACGGCGCTTCGTGCCGGCCCGACAGCAGGCCAGCGTAGTCACCGTCGTGGGTAGACATGGCGCAAGTTCCTGAAAGGAAAAGGAAAAATCATCCGTCAGGCCGAGGATACCAGAGCGCCCGGGCACGCGCCCCGGGGGCGCGGCCCGTGCGTTCAGCGATGCGTGCTGCGCGTGCGGCACTCGCAGGACGTGGCAGCGCAGCGCGCCTGCGCATCACTCCAGCGTGAACCCGACGTTGATCGTCACCTGCCAGTGCGCGACCTTGCCGTCGACCACGTGGCCGCGCGTCTCGACGACGCGAAACCACTGGATGTTGCGCAGCGTCGCGTGTGCCTTGGCGAGCGCGTTGCGGATCGCGTCGTCGGTGCCGGACTTCGACGAGCCGGTGAGCTCGATGTGCTTGTAGACGTGGTTCGTCATGATCGGTCTCCTCGGGGTTTGCGCCGGTGTCCCTGGCGGTGTCCCTCATCGTGCGCGTGCCCGTACGTCTCGGTGCCTGCCTGCTGAACGGAGTACGAGAACGGACTGCGCACGCGCACCCCATCGATGAGGGCGCCGTCCTGCAGGTCTTCGGTGAGCAGCACCGGGCAACCCTGCTCGCGCGCTGCCGCGACCACGAGCGCGTCCCGCCACGACAGCCGGTGCCGTGCCTGGATGGTGCGCGCGCGCTGCATCGTCGGGAGGTCGACCGGTTGCGGTTGCCAGTGCATCAGCGCCTCGACGTCGTCCCAGGCCTGCTCTTCGGGCAGGCCCGGCTTCAGCCTGCGGGTGACGGTGACGTAGTACTCGGAGAGCACCTGCGTGCCGGTGCGGCCGAGCCGCTCGGCCCACAGCCATTCGAGCCACGCCCGGGCGAGCGGCTGGCGCCGGGCATCGCCCGCGTCGCGGGCATACACCAGCACGTTCGTGTCAACGAAGATCGGCGCGCTCATGGAGTTCGTCGCGCGTGGGCCGTTTCGATCGCGTCCTGTCGAGGTGCGCGGGCTGGCGATCGAGGAAGCGGCGCATCGCGTTTGCGTAGTCGCGCGAGTCGCGCATGCGCTTTTCGAGCATCCCGGCGATGTAGCGCGAGACGCTCAGGTCTTCGCGCGCCGCCGCCACGCGCACCCAGGCGGCGGTCTTTTCGTCGAGCGTGATGGTGACGTTCTTCATGGCCGGACAACCTGGCACGGAATCAGTGTAACACGGATTCCGTGTCAACCGGTGCCGCCCTGCCACGGCGCCGCCCCCTCGGCCAGTTTCGCCAGCACCTCGGGCGGCGCCTGCACGGCGCTGCGCTGGTGATAGAACGCGAGCGCGCGCAATCCGCCGAGTTCCTCGCCGCCGCCGGCGCGGCCCGGGCCGCCGTGCAGCGACATCGGCATCACGTTGCCGTGACCGGTGTGGGTCTTGCCAACGGCCGGTGTCACGACGTGCAGCCGCCCGTGCGCGTGCGCCATCTGCGCTGCCGCGCGCGCGGCGAACGCAGCGTCGTCGGTGAACAGCGACGCCACGAGCGAGCCGTAGCCACGGCGCGCGAGCGTGAACGCGTGCCCGGCATCGCGATAGGGCACGACGGTGGCTACCGGTCCGAAGACCTCGACGTCGTGCACGAGCTTCGAGGCGTCGCCGTCGTCGACCTTCAGCAGGTGCGGCATCACGCAGGCCGCGACCTTCGGGTCGGCGTCGACCAGGTCGGCGTCGTCGCCGGCCCACGCGAGCTGCGCCTCGCTCTGCAATGCGGCGAGCCCTGCGCGCACCGCCGCAAGCTGCGCGCGGCTGGCGAGCGCGCCCATGCGCACCGCGTCGTTGCGCGGGTTGCCGACTTTCACCGCGGCGAGCGCGGCCGCGATCGCCTCGGTAGCGGCCGCGGCACGCTCGCGCGGCACCAGCACGCGGCGGATCGCGGTGCACTTCTGCCCCGACTTGACCGTCATCTCGCGCACCACTTCCTTCACCATCAGGGCGAACGCGTCGCTGCCGGGTGCCGCATCGGGGCCGAGCAGCGCGCTGTTCAGGCTGTCGGTCTCGGCGTTCACGCGGATCGCGTGGCGCAGGACGTTCTCGTGCGCGCAGATCGCGCGCGCGGTGTCGGCCGAGCCGGTGAACGAGACCAGGTCGAACGGCGCGAGCGCCTCGATCAGCCCGTCCGGGCGGCCGCAGACGATCGACAGCGCGCCGGGCGGCAGCACGCCGGCCTCGATCACCGCGGCCACCATCTGCTGCGTGAGCCAGGCGGTGGCCGTGGCTGGCTTGACCACCACCGGCACACCGGAGAGCAGCGCCGGCGCGGCCTTCTCCCAGAGACCCCACGCCGGAAAGTTGAAGGCGTTGACGAGCAGCGCAATGCCGCGCTGCGGCACGAGGAAGTGGCCGCTCTGGAAGCTGCCGTCCCTGCCGAGCTTCACGGGGTCGCCATCGGCGAGGCAACGCGCCGCGCCGAGTTTCGCGCCCCAGCGCGCGTACTGCCCGAGCGTGTAGATCGCGCCATCGATGTCCACCGCCGAATCGTTGCGGGTGGTGCCCGAGTTTTGCAGCGCAATGTCGTACCAGGCGTCGCGCTTTTCCTGCAGCACTTCGGCGATGCGCGCAAGCTGTGCCGAGCGCTGCGCGTAGGTGAGCGCGCGCAGTGCGTCGCCGCCCTGCGCACGCGCGAACGCGTAGCCCTCGGCGAGGTCGAGCCCTGCGCCCGAGACGCGTGCGAGTTCGGTGCCCAGCACCGGGTCGAAGAGCGGCGCGCCGGCGTCGTGGCCGGCCTGCCAGCGGCCCGCGAGATGGTTGTCGAGCAGTCGAGTCATGTCCGGATCCTCACGATCGAATCGCCCCGGGAAAGTCCCTGCGAAGGCTGGCGCGGGGGTTGACGCACGTCGCAGTATGCATCATTATGCATTGATACAGATCAAAACGGCAATATAATGCATTTTTTCTCCGGAAGGAGCCCCGCATGAGCGAATCCCCCGGGGTCGACTATCGAACCGACCCGTCGAAGTACCGCCACCTGAAGCCCGCTTTCGACGGGCCGATCGCGACGCTGTCGCTGGACATCGACGAAGACGCCGGCATCCGGCCGGGCTACAGACTGAAACTCAATTCGTATGATCTGGGTGTGGACATCGAGTTGCACGACGCGCTGCAGCGCATCCGCTTCGAGCACCCCGAGGTGCGCACCGTGGTCGTCACCGGCGGCAAGGATCGCATCTTCTGCTCGGGCGCGAACATCTTCATGCTGGGCCTGTCCAGTCACGCCTGGAAAGTGAACTTCTGCAAGTTCACCAACGAAACCCGCAACGGCATCGAGGATTCCAGCCGCCACTCGGGGCTGAAGTTCCTGGCGGCGCTCAATGGCGCCTGTGCGGGCGGCGGTTATGAACTCGCGCTCGCCTGCGACGACATCGTGCTGGTCGACGACCGCTCGTCGTCGGTGTCGCTGCCCGAAGTGCCGCTGCTCGGCGTGCTGCCCGGCACGGGTGGCCTGACGCGCGTCACCGACAAGCGCAAGGTGCGCCACGACCGCGCCGATATCTTCTGCACCACCACCGAGGGCGTGCGCGGCCAGCGTGCGAAGGCGTGGCGGCTGGTCGACGAGGTGGCCAGGCCGCAGGACTTCGCGCGCGTCGTGAAGGAGCGCGCGCTGGCGCTGGCGGCGCAGAGCGACCGCCCCGCCGACGCGAAGGGCGTCGCGCTGGTGCCGCTCGAGCGCACGATCGACGACGCCGGCTACCACTACCGCCACGTCGACGTGCAGATCGACCGCGCCAGGCGCACCGCCACGTTCGTCGTCAAAGGGCCAACCGGTGCGCAGCCGTCCGGCGTCGACGCGATCGTCGCGGCCGGTGCGAACTGGTGGCCACTGCAGATGGCGCGCGAACTCGACGACGCGATCCTGTCGCTGCGCACCAACGAACTCGACCTGGGCGTCTGGCTGATGAAGACCGAAGGCGACCTGGCCGCGGTGCAGGCGGCCGACGCCACGCTGCTCGCGCATCGCGATCACTGGTTCGTGCGCGAAACGATCGGCATGCTCCGGCGCACGCTGGCGCGCCTGGACGTGAGCGCGCGCACGCTGTTCGCGCTGATCGAGCCGGGTTCGTGCTTCGCCGGCACGCTGGCCGAGATCGCGTTCGCCGCCGACCGCAGCTACATGCTGGCGCTGCCCGACGCGCCCGACAGCGCGCCGCGCATCGCGCTCGGCGAACTGAACTTCGGCACGTATCCGATGGTCAACGGCCAGTCGCGGCTGGCGCGCCGCTTCTACGAAGAAGAGGCTCCGCTGGCCGAGGCGCGTGCGGCGATCGGCGGGACGCTCGACGGTGCGCGCGCCGAGGCGCTCGGGCTGGTCACCGCCGCGCCCGACGACATCGACTGGGCCGACGAGATCCGCCTCGCGGTGGAAGAGCGCGCGGCGATGTCGCCCGACGCGCTCACCGGCCTGGAGGCGAACCTGCGCTTCGCCGGCCGGGAAACGATGGAAACGCGCATCTTCGGGCGGCTCACCGCCTGGCAGAACTGGATCTTCATTCGCCCGAACGCCGTCGGCGAGAAGGGCGCGCTGAAGGTCTACGGCAAGGGCCAGAAGGCCACTTTCGACTGGAACCGGGTCTGAGAAGCTGTGAACCAATTACCCATGCCCGTCTTGCGCGCCCAGATGCGCCCGCTCTTCGTTGCAAATGCTCGCCATATCCCCGATATGGCTGCGCTTTGCGCCTCGATCGGACGCATCTGGGCGCGCCTTCCGGGCACGGCCGATTGATTCACAGCTTCTGAGAACGCACCAACGTTCCGGCGTCATCCGAATTGCGGAGCCCTCCCATGAGCACGGTGAACTACAGCGAGAAGATCCCCAACAACGTCAACCTGGCCGAAGACCGCACGCTGCAGCGCGCGCTCGAGCACTGGCAGCCCGGTTTCCTGAACTGGTGGCAGGACATGGGCCCGGACGGCTCGACGGCCTACGACGTCTACCTGCGTACCGCGGTGAGCGTCGACCCCAGCGGCTGGGCGCAGTTCGGCTACGTGAAGATGCCCGACTACCGCTGGGGCATCTTCCTGAATCCGGCCGACCAGGATCGCAGGATCCACTTCGGCGACCACCTGGGCGAGCCCGCCTGGCAGGACGTGCCCGGCGAGCATCGCGCCAACCTGCGCCGCATCATCGTCACGCAGGGCGACACCGAGCCGGCTTCGGTCGAGCAGCAGCGTCACCTCGGCCTCACCGCGCCGAGCCTGTACGACATGAGGAACCTCTTCCAGGTGAACGTCGAGGAAGGCCGCCACCTGTGGGCGATGGTCTACCTGCTGCACCGCTACTTCGGCCGCGACGGCCGCGAGGAAGCCGAAGCGCTGCTCGAGCGCCGCTCGGGCGACGCGAACAATCCGCGCATCCTCGCCGCGTTCAACGAGAAGACGCCCGACTGGCTGTCGTTCTTCATGTTCACCTACTTCACCGACCGCGACGGCAAGTTCCAGCTGTGCGCACTGGCCGAGTCGGGGTTCGATCCGCTCGCGCGCACCACGAAGTTCATGCTCACCGAGGAAGCGCACCACATGTTCGTCGGCGAGTCGGGCGTCTCGCGCATCATCCAGCGCACCTGCGAGGTGATGAAGCAGATCGACTCCGACGCGCCGGACAAGGTGCGCGCGGCCGGCGCGATCGACCTGGCGACGATCCAGCGCTACCTGAACTTCCACTTCAGCGTGACGATCGACCTGTTCGGCGCCGACCAGTCGTCGAACGCCGCCACGTTCTACAGCTCGGGGCTGAAGGGCCGCTACGAGGAGGGCAAGCGCACCGACGACCACCTGCTGCAGGGCGCCAGCTACAGGCTGCTCGACGTCTGCGGCGGGGCGGTCGTCGAGAAGGAGGTGCCGATGCTCAACGCGCTGAACGAAGTGCTGCGCGACGACTACATCAAGGATTCGGCGGCCGGCGTGCAGCGCTGGAACAAGGTGATCGAGAAGACGGGTATCCCGTTCCGGCTGAAGGTGCCGCACAAGGCCTTCCACCGGTCGATCGGCACGCTGGCCGGCGTCAAGGTGTCGCCCGAGGGCAACGTGGTTTCCGAAGCCGAATGGAACGCGCGCAGGGACGCGTGGCTGCCGAGCGAGGCCGACCGCGCGTTCGTCGCCTCGCTGATGGGCCGCGTGGTCGAACCGGGCAGGTTCGCCCACTGGATCGCGCCGCCGGCGATGGGCATCAACCGCCAGCCGGTCGACTTCGAGTACGTGCGCTTCAACTGACTGGACCCGTTCCGTGGGCGCCGCGTCGAAAGTGCTCGAGCAGCACCTGATCGATCCCGAGATCTGCATCCGCTGCAACACCTGCGAGGAGGCGTGCCCGGTCAACGCGATCACGCACGACTCGCGCAACTACGTGGTCGATCCGGCGATCTGCAGGCAGTGCAAGGCCTGCGTGCCGCCGTGCCCCACGGGGGCGATCGACAACTGGCGCAGGGTGCTCGGGACGGCCGCCTACCCGCTCAGCGCACAGTTCGAGTGGGACGAACTGCCGCCCGAGGTGCCGCTGCCCGCTGGCGTTGCAGCCGAGGCCGCTGCCGTGATCGAGGAGGCGGGCGCGCCGGCTGCGGCTGCAGCCGCGGTGGCGCTCGACGCCTCGGGCTTCGAGACTGCGGTGACCGCCACGGCGTTCGGCGCGACGCTGCCGCCGTGGTCGGCCGCGCACGCCTACACCAACCTGTACGGGCCGAAGAACCCGACCGCCGCGACGGTGGTCGGCAACCACCGCGTCACCGACGCCGGCACCGAGAGCGACACGCACCACATCGTGCTCGACTTCGGGACGATGCCGTTTCCGGTGCTCGAAGGCCAGTCGATCGGCATCCTGCCGCCGGGCGTGGACGCGCGCGGCAAGCCGCACGTGGCGCGCCAGTACTCGATCGCCAGTCCGCGCAACGGCGAGCGCCCGGGCTACAACAACCTGTCACTGACGGTGAAGCGCGTCACCGTCGACTACGACGGCCAGCCGGTGCGCGGCGTCTGTTCGAATTACCTGTGCGACCTGAAGAAGGGCGACACGGTGAAGGTGATCGGCCCGTTCGGCGCCTCGTTCCTGATGCCGAACCACCCGCGCTCGAACATCGTCATGATCTGCACCGGCACCGGCAGCGCGCCGATGCGCGCGATGACCGAGTACCGGCGCCGGCTGCGCGGCAAGTTCGACGGCGGCCGCCTGATGCTGTTCTTCGGCGCGCGCACGCAGAAGGAGCTGCCGTATTTCGGTCCGCTCACGAACCTGCCGCGCGACTTCATCGACGTGAATTTCGCGTTCTCGCGCGTCCCCGGTTCCCCGAAGCGCTACGTGCAGGACGTGATGCGCGAGCGCGCCGCCGACCTGGCCGCGCTGCTGCTCGACGGCGACACCTTCGTCTACGTCTGCGGCCTGAAGAGCATGGAGACGGGCGTGCTCGAGGCATTGCGCGAGGTGGCCACGCAGACCGGCACGCAGTGGGACGAACTGGCGGGCCGGCTCAGGCGCGAGGGGCGGCTGCACCTCGAGACTTACTGAGTCTCGCGCGGCCGGATTGCCGCAGCATCATGACGCCGGCGGCGACCGGCAGCAGCGCGAGCGTCGCGTAGGCGCCCGCGTAGCTGCCGCCGTGGCGGACGATCTCGGCGAACACCACCGGGCCGGACATGCTGCCGCAGAAGGTGAAGAACTGCGACGCGCCGGCCATCGCGGCGACCTCCTCGGGCTTCGAGAGCCGCGCCAGTTCGGCGAAGTAGACGCCGTTCCAGCCCATGGCCGTCGCCGCGCAGGCGGTGGCCGCCAGCACGATGGTCACGTCGCCGGCCGACGCGGGCAGCAGCGCCAGTCCGACGCCAGCGGCGCCCATGGCCAGGCCGAGGCCACCGAGCAGCACGGACGGGTCGATCCAGCGATCGCCGACCACGCCCCAGACGATCCGCGCGATGGTGCTGATCACCTGCACGCCGGCGAGGATCGCGGCCGCCAGCGCGAGCGAGCGTCCGAGCGACAGGTTCAGATACGAGACGAGGAACGTCACGAAGCACAGTTGCGTGAAGCCGAACGTGAACGACATCATGCTCAGGCGCAGCACCGGCCGGTTGCGCAGCACCGCGCGCAGGCCGGGGCCGGACGCGCTGCCCGGCTCGGCCACGGCTGCTCGCGTTGGCGTCGTGCCGTCGGCTGCCGGCGCGGACCGGGCCTGCGCGGGCGCCGC
>JAJTYR010000042.1 GCA_021463505.1 Burkholderiaceae bacterium
CGACCGGGTACTTCGAGTGCCTCCACCGTGCCGGCGGGCCATGCCGCGGCGAGCAGGCTCGTCTGTCGATGAAATTCACCGCTCTCGAGTTGCCCGACCGCGGCCAGCAGGCGCGTGCCCGCCACCGGCGGCATCGCGGCAGGGCTCAGGCGCCGTGCTGCGACCGCATCGAGTCGCAGGTCGGCGGACACGAACGGCGCCGCGGCCACCGGAGTCAGATCGTGCAGGCCGCTGATCGACAGCCCTGCGCGCACCAGCCTTGGCGGCAGGTCGGCGGCGTAGCGTTCCCAGCGCGCGCACAGCATCATCGCTGCGAGATGGCCGCCGGCCGAATGCCCGCCGGTGACGATGCGGCGGGCATCGAACTCGTAGCGTGATGCATGACGGTGCAGCCAGACGTGTGCCGCCAGCACCTGTCTGACGAGCGTTTCCATCGTTACCGACGGAACGAGCGCGTAGTTGGGGATCGCCACGCTGATGCCGGCCTCCACCAGCGGCGGGGCCAGCCACGAGAACTGCGACTTCTCGAGCGAGCGCCAATAGCCGCCGTGCAGGAACACGAAGAGCGGCGCTTGCGGCGCGGCCGCCGGAAAGAAGTCGAGCCGCTCGGCCGGCGTGTCGCCGTAGGCGATGTCGCAGAGCACCGCGACGCGGCGGCGCACCGCGGCCGCTTCGTCGGTCCAGCGCGCGATGATTCCCTCGGCATCGGGAATCGCTGCGCGCGCGTTGTACTCGCGGTCGAGCCAGGCGGGTTCGCGCTGCTGCGACGACGCGGATGCTCTGTTCATGGCCGGAATTCTGTCATGCGGGAACGACTTCTGAACGTGCGCACCTGCGCGGCCGCGTCGCGCGAATGACGAACCGGATCGTCGTCGCACCGATGTTGCCCGGCGCGCTGGTCCGGGCCGGTGCGCAGGCTCGGGGCGGTGCGGCGCCGGCCGTGGCGCACGATGGGGCCCGGTCAAGTGTGTATACTTTGATCTCTTCGGGGCGGTAGCTCAGCTGGGAGAGCGTCGCGTTCGCAATGCGAAGGTCGGGAGTTCGATCCTCCTCCGCTCCACCAATCATGAAACCCCAACCGTTCTCGGTTGGGTTTTTTTCTTGCCTGATCGCGCCGACTCCCGCGTGTTGTTGGGGGTTCCTGCGGGAACCTGCGGACTGCACCGGTCAGCCTCTCAGCCCGTTCCGGGCCATATTTCACTCTCTCCCGGCCATTCCTCGCTCCGACCTCGCGCCCTGAAACTGGCCTGATGCACCAGCGGGCGGCAAGTTGTTTTTGATTGAGGTGAGCGACTTCCATCTTGGTCTCCTTTCGAATGAGTTGGCAGGAGTCCATGAAGGCGCTGTTCTGGCCGCGAGCCAAGGCAATTCCAGGAAGCGCTGCTACTCCGGCAGATCGTTCAGCTCGTAGCTGGTACTGCGCCCGCCCGCATCCGATTTGCGCAATACACCCCGAGTGAGCAGGTCGTTGATGTCGCGCAATGCCGTGTCCGGCGAACACTTGGCGATGGCCGCCCACTTGCTGCTGGTGAGCTTGCCTTCGAAGCCATCGAGCAGCTTGTTCAGCAGCTTCACCTGCCGCTCGTTCAGCGGCGTGGTCGCCCAGCGCTGCCAGAACCGTGCCTTGGTCAGCACGGCATCGAGCGTGTGCTGGGCCTGGCCAACCGCGCGATGAAGCGTGTCGAGGAACCACGCGAGCCACTCGGTAACATCCATCGACCGCTTCTGGGTCCGCTCCAGGATGTCGTAGTAGGCCTTGCGTTCGCGCTGGATCTGAGCCGACAAACTGTAGAAGCGCTGCGGGCTGCCATCGGCACGCGCCAACAGCAGGTCGCCGATGGCCCGGGCGATTCGGCCATTGCCATCGTCGAATGGGTGCAGAGTGACGAACCACAGATGGCCGAGACCGGCCTTGAGCAGCGGCGGTTCGTTCGACGCGGCATTCAGCCAGTCGAGGAAGCGGCTGGTTTCGGCCTCGAGGCGATTGGCCGGTGGCGCTTCGAAATGCACCCGCTGGCGGCCGATGGGGCCGGACACCACTTGCATCGGGCCACTGGCATCATCGCGCCAGCCGCCGACCTTGATCTTGGACAGGCCAGAGTAGCCTGTGGGAAACAGCGCCGCGTGCCAGCCGAACAGACGCTCACGCGACACCAGTGCGTGGCAGTTGGCGGTGGCGTCGAGCACCATTTCGACAACGCCCTCGACGTGGCGATCGACTGGGGCCAGAGCACCGATGTCCACGCCCAGCCTGCGCGCGATGGAGGAGCGCACGGATTCGACGTTGAGCTGCTCACCTTCGATCTCGCTGGTCTTGACCACGTCTTCGGTGAGCGCCGCGAGGCTCGCCTGGTCGCGTAGCGCCATGCCGACATCGGCCAGACGCCCCATCAATAGACCCTGGACACGACTGACCTGGGCCATTGGCTCAGCCAGTACTGCCAGGTCGAAGCGCCAAGCCGGCCAGTCGCTGGCCTGCCAAATGTATTTGTAATCGCCGCTATTCATACGGAGATTATGGTCTGCAATCTCCGCACGCGCAAGTCAATCGCCGCACATTATGCGGTGAATGTGGGCGCCATTCACCGTATGACGGACCGCTTTGTCCCGGAAGTGGGTGTAATTGGGTGTGTTATTGGCTGTGGCGACGGACGCGGGTTCAGTTCCCGTTTCGGGAATTGAACTGGCCACGGAAAGCAGACGAGGTTGAGTGGCCTTTCTGGGTACCAATCAGGGCAAAAAACCTGCTTGATCGTCCACGGTCACCGAGCGTACCGGCAGGCTTTTCGATCCGGTTCGCACTGGTTCGCAGCAGCCCGCAACGCTTCGATTGCGTACTTTCGATAGTCGTTTGGTGCGGGGTGCTGCCCCACCATCATCTACAAGGGCTCGGATGATCTCCGGGCCTTTTTTCGCTTGCGCTCCCCGCGCCACGCGGGGTTCCGGCACGCTGTGCTGCGGGTGCGAGGTCGACGCGGCGCCCGGAATCGGCGCCGGCAACCTCCCGCTTGCACCCATTCCAAGGTCAACCATCGGCGCGGAGGCTCCCCGCGGAGGCTCTTGCGCTCCGCAGAAAACCGCTTGGTATTTTCGACATTTCGATCATGATCGAAGCATGGAAGAAAGGACCGCCATCAAGGCCCTCGCGGCGCTGGTGCAGCCGATGAGGCTGCGGGCCTTTGGCGCGCTGGGGATGGCCGGGCAGGCCGGCCTGACGCCGGGCACGATGGCCGATGGCCTGCAGGTACCTGCGGCCACGCTGTCCTTTCACCTGAAGGAATTGACGAACGCGGGCCTCGTCATGCGGGAGCGCAGCGGCCGTCCCCTGATCTACCGGGCCGACTACGGGTGCACGAGCGAGGCGTTCGCGTACCTGACCGAAAACTGCTGCCAGGGCGAGCCCTGCGTCGCGGACGCCGGTGCCGACTGCACCTGCTGACGGCGCAAGGCCGTGGGCCCGAAGGCAACGCAACGGAGGCATTCGATGAGCGAAGCGGACATCCGGCAAGTCGTGAAGCAGAAGTACGGCGAGGCCGCTCGCCGCGTCATCGGGATCGGCGCACCGGCTTCCTGCTGCGGAGCGGGCGTCGCGGCGGCGCCCTCGACGTCGTGCTGTTCGACGGGGCCGCTGGCGGGCACCGATCCGATCACGCGCGATCTCTACGATTCGGTGCAGACCGGGCAGCTTCCCGAGGCGGCGGTGCTCGCGTCGCTCGGTTGCGGCAACCCCACTGCACTGGCCGAACTAAAGGCGGGCGAGGTCGTGCTCGACCTGGGCAGCGGCGGCGGCATCGACGTGCTGCTGTCGGCCAAGCGCGTCGGGCCGGCCGGCAAGGCGTACGGGCTGGACATGACCGACGAGATGCTGGCGCTGGCGAACGAGAACAAGCGCAAGGCCGGCGCGACCAACGTCGAGTTCCTGAAGGGCGAGATCGAGCACATCCCGCTGCCGGATGCGTCGGTCGACGTGATCATCTCGAACTGCGTGATCAACCTGTCGGCCGACAAGGATCAGATGCTGCGCGAGGCGTTCAGGGTGCTCAGGCCCGGCGGCCGGTTCGCGGTGTCCGACGTCGTCACTCGCGGCGACATCGATCCCGCCATCCGCCGCAGCGTGCTCGCCTGGGTGGGCTGCGTGGCCGGGGCGCTCGACGAGCGGGTCTACCGGGACAAGCTCGCGGCGGCCGGATTCGAGCACATCGAGGTCGAGCCGACGCGGATCTACACGGCCGAGGATGCGGCGGATTTCCTGGCGGCGAACGGGCTCGGCGTCGAGGCGGCGGCCGGCGTCGAGGGCAAGTTCATGAGCGCGTTCATCCGCGCGAGCCGGCCCGTCGTGCAGGCGGGAGAGGGCCGGGCGCCATGACGAAACCTTCCGGCGGCGATTCGGTGATCGCCGAGGCGGCCGGCAGCGTCGGCTGCATCAGGCTGAACCGGGCAAGCGCGCTGAACGCCCTCGGCATCGCTTTCTGCGAGGCGATCGACAATGCGATCGTCCGCTTCGAGCGCGATCCGCAGATCAAGGTCATCCACCTCTCGTCGATGCTCCGGCACTTCTGTGCGGGAGCGGACATCGCGGAGATGTCGACGATGACTCACGCGCAGGCGAAGTCGAGCGGCTTCGTCGGCTGTGTGCGCGAGCTTGCGAAGGCGAAGAAACCCGTTGTCGTGGCGGTCAACGGCATCGCTGCGGGCGGAGGCTGCGAGCTGGTCGAGATGTGCGACGTCGTGGTGGCCGCGGAATCGGCCCGCTTCATGCATCCGGAAATCACGCTGGCGGCGATGTCCGGCGCCGGCGGCATCCAGAGGTTCGCCAGGGTGGCCGGGAAGCATGTCGCGATGGACGTGATGCTGACCGGACGGACGCTTGCCGCGAGCGAAGCGCATGCGGTCGGCCTGGTGTCCCGGGTCGTCCCGGACGACGAATTGCACGCGATCAGCATGCAGGTCGCCGAACGGATCGCCGGTTTTTCCGGCCCGGTGGCGCGCCGGATCAAGGCAACGATCAATGCGACGCAGCCGGGCATCGAGCAGGGCCTCGTCGACGAGATGAACGCCTTTCAGCAGTGCTTCGACGAGGCCGACTTTCGCGAAGGGCTCGATGCCTTCCTGCGCAAGCGAAAGCCCGTGTTCCGGATGAAGTGAGCAGCGGGCGTCGCGGCGGGCACCGCAACGGGGTCAATCGGGCTGGCCGTCCAGCCGCGCCGACCAGTCTTCGGTGCGCCCGCTGGCCAGCCGACCCTCGAACAGCCGGCGCCAACTCGGCGTGAGCGGAAGTTGCAGGACCGGTTCGAGGTGCGCGGCGCGCACTTCGCGATCGCGAATGAGCGCGAGCAGCGCCGCGACGCTGTGCGTCGGCCAGGGGCGCTCGAGCAGTTCGAGCCGGTCGCCGGCCGAGACGAAACCGGGCTCGATCACGCGCAGGTACCAGCCGGCGCGCAGGTTCTGCTGCACGCGGGCGGCCATGTCGGCGACGCCGAAGCGCAGGTTCAGCTTGTAGCAGGGCTGGCGGCCCTGGCTCACCTCGAAGACGGCGCTGCCGATGCGCCAGCGGTCGCCGACGAACACGTCGTGTTCGTCGAGGCCGTCCACGCTCAGGTTCTCGCCGAAGGCTCCGGGGGCGTCGAGCAAGGGGTCGGGGCCGAGCGCTTCGCGCCACCAGGCGTAGTGCGCCCATGCGTAGCAGTGCACCGCCTTGTCCGGTCCGCCGTGCGCGCGCAGATCGGCCTGCGCGTCGCCGACGAAGCCCAGCCGCTGCACCGGTCGCGCACCGCTGACCGGATGCTTGTCGATGCCGCTGGTCGTGTGCCCCAGCGGCCCGACGGCGCCTTCGAGCACGAGACGAACCTGTGCAGCCATGATTGCTCCGTTCTTGCTCCCTTCGGTCGCGAGGCCGTCGCTGCAGGCGGGCCCGTTGACGTTCTCCGGAGCAGGCGATGCGTCCGGCATGCGATGATTGTAAGTGCTGCAGGCGTCGCCAGACGCCAGCGAATCCCCCGAGAGAGCATCGATGCGCGAACCGCACATTGCGCCGAAGGCGCCGTACCCGGTCGAGGTGGAAGCCGGCAAGAGCAGGCCGCTTTGCGACGGTACGCACAAGTCGCTGTAACCCGCACGCGGGTCATCGCCAGAGGCGGCGCGGCGTGGTGGTCGCGCTCGCCGGCGGTCCGGTCGCGACGCTTCACCCACGGCGATGATCGCGGACCTCGATGACCGGGCCACGGCGTTGCGGGTGGCGCTCGCGCTCGCGCTGGGCTCGGCGGTTTCGCTCGGGCTGGCGCGCTTTTCGTACGCGCTGCTGCTGGGTCCGATGCGTGCCGACCTCGGCTGGAGCTACCTGACCGCCGGCGCGATGAACACCGCCAACGCGGGCGGCTATCTGCTGGGTGCGCTGCTGGCGCCGCGCTGGCTCGCGCGCCACGACGCGCGCGCGGTGCTGCTGGCCGGTTGCGCGGGCGCGGCGCTGTTGCTGGCCGCGCATGGCACGGTGAGCGCCGATGCGGCCTTGTACCTGCTGCGGTTGGCCACCGGTGTGGCGAGCGCGGCCACCTTCGTATCGGGCGGCCTGCTCGCTGCGCGTCTCGGCGCGGCGCACCCGACATCCTCGGGGCTGCTGCTGGGCATCTATTACGGCGGCACCGGCGCCGGGATCGTCGCCTCGGCGCTGTTGGTTCCACCGCTGATCGCAATGCCGTTCGCGCACGCGTGGAAGTGGGCCTGGGTCGCGCTCGGCGGGGCCGCCGCGCTGGCCATCCTGCCCATGGCCGCGAGCACGCGCGTGCTGGTCGCGCCGTCTGCGAGCGCCGGCGCACGCGCGCCGTTCGACTGGAAGCCATTCGGCTTCGGGTTGGCCGGATACCTGATGTTCGGCCTCGGCTACATCGGCTACATGACCTTCGTCATCACGCTGCTGCGCGAGCTGCAGCTGACCACGCCGCAGATCATCGCGTTCTTCGTGCTGCTCGGTGCCGGCGTGATGGTCTCGCCGTGGCTGTGGGCTGGCCTGCTGCAGCGCAGCCGCGGCGGGCAGGCGCTGGCGCTGCTCAATGGCCTGCTGGCGCTGGCCACGCTGCTGCCGGTGCTCGGCGCGCATCCGCTGGTGGTGTATGGATCGGGGCTGCTGTTCGGCGGTGTCTTCCTGTCGCTGGTGGCGTCGACCACCGCGCTGGTGCGCCACAACCTGCCCCCGAGACTGTGGGCGGGCGGCATCGGCGCGTTCACGATCGTCTTCGCGATCGGCCAGATCGTCGGTCCGAGCGCGGTGGGCTGGATTGCCGACGTGGCGGGCGGGCTGCGCCACGGCCTGGGCGTCTCGGCACTCGTGCTCGCCACGGGCGCCGTGCTCGCGTGGCGCCAGCGGCCGCTGGTTGCGGCGCCGGCGCCTGCGCGGCATCAATAAGGACTGGCGCTGCGTGGCGCCTCCGGGATGTCGGTGGTGTTCCTGAACCCGGCGGCCAGCGCCGAGGTCGAGCGCGCCAGCAGGCCGGTGTCCAGGCCCACGGCTACGAACAGCGCGCCGAGCGCCAGATAGCGGCGCGCCTGCGCCTCGTCGGCGGTGAGGATGCCAGCCGCCTTGCCGGCCGCCCTGATCCGTGCAATCGCGTGCTCGATCGCCTCCTGCACCTCGGGGTGCGCAGCGTTGCCGATGTGACCAAGCGAGGCCGACAGGTCGGCCGGGCCGATGAAGACGCCGTCCACGCCGTCGAGCGCGGCGATCGCATCGAGGTTGTCGAGGGCTTCGCGGGACTCCACCTGGACCAGCAGGCACACCTGGGCGTTGGCTTGCCGGTAGTAGTCCGGATAGCGGCCCCAGCGCGAGGCACGCGCGCTACCGATGCCGCGCCGGCCGTCCGGCGGGTAGCGCATGCTGTGCACGATCTCGGCGGCCTGCCCGGGCGTGTCGACCATCGGCACCAGCAGTGTCTGCACGCCCAGGTCGAGGTATTGCTTGATCAGCATCTGGCCCACGTGGCCATGGCCCACGGGCACGCGCGCGATGGCGTGGGTGGCGGGGTAGGCGGCAATCGCCTGGGCCTGCTGCAGCACGCTGGCGAGGTCGTTGGGCGAGTGCTCGCCGTCGATCAGCAGCCAGTCGAAGCCGGCGCCGGCACAGATCTCGGCGGCACAGGCGTTGGCCAGGCCCAGCCACAGTCCGATCTGCGGGCGACGCTCGGCCAGGGCCTGCTTGAACGGGTTCACGGGCGTCGGCATGAGTTCGTCCGGTGCAGCAGGCTGTCAGGCGAACGCGAACTCGAAGTGGCCGAGTCGTCCGTAGTCGGCCTCGAAGCGGTCACCGGCGCGCGCGGCCACCGGTCGGATGAACGAGCCGGCGAGCACCACTTCGCCGGCCTGCAGGCACTCGCCCCAGGGTGCCAGCTTCATCGCCAGCCAGGCCACGCCGATCGCCGGATGCCCCTGGACGCCGGCGGCCAGACCGGTTTCCTCGACGTTGCCGTTCTGCCGCAGGATCGCGCCGCACCACGGCAGGTCGACTTCACGCGGGCGCACCTTGCGGCCACCGAGGATGACTCCGGCGTTCGCCGCGTTGTCGCTGATGGTGTCCTGCACCTTGCGCATCGCCCGGGTGTGCCGGTCGAACTGCTCGATGCGCGCGTCGATGATCTCGATGGCGGGCGTGACGTAAGCGGTGGCGTCCAGCACGTCTTCGAGACCGATCTCGCGGCCTTCGAGCCTGCGATCGAGCACGAAGGCCAGTTCCACCTCGACGCGTGGCGCGATGAAGCGCTGCATCGGGATCGGGCCCGGTTCGAAGAACATGTCGTCGAGCAGCGTGCCGTAGTCGGGTTCGTCGATCTGGCTGGCCAGCTGCATCGCGCGCGAGGTCAGGCCGATCTTGTGGCCGCGCACGCGGCGACCCTCGGCCATCTTCATCGCCACCCAGGCGCGCGAGACGGTGTAGCCGTCTTCGACGGTCATGCCGGGATAGCGCCTCGAGAAGTGCTCGACCTGCACCCGCGTGCGTTCGCTGCGGTGAAGCTCGGCGGCGAGCTGCCGGGCGAGATCGGGGCTGAACATCTGCGTCACTGGGTCCCCGGCGTCTTGACGAAGTGCGGGTGCAGGGTGCTGTGCTTGCCGTCGTAGACCTGGCCTGGGCTTTCGTCCACCTGCACGGTCAGACCCAGCAGGCGACGCTCGAAGAGTGGCGCCAGGTGCGCCCGGGCGCGCCCGAGCACGGTGTCGCCGGCGGCCTGCTGCACGGCGGCGCTGCGCCCCGCGCCCATGCGCAGGTTCAGGTAGACGAACGCGTAGTCGCCCTTGCCGTCGGCCACCGCGAAGTGCGCGGCCGGGTAGGCCAGCACGCGCGTGCCGCCGGTGGGAAACACCTGGCGGCCGGTTTCGTCGCGCAGTTGCAGCATGCCGTCGGCGAGCGTGCGGCACAGCGCCGAGATGTCGGTCTCGGCCTCCAGGTTGGGCGTGTACAGCACGACCAGGTGCGGCATGGGTGCTACAGGCGGCTGGAGACGGCGGTGTAGTGCTCGGCGGCCGAGGCCTGGGCTGCGGGAATGGCCTCGCCGGTCTGCGGCGTCACCGGGAACACGGCGTTGAGCTGGCCGGTGCCGGACGAGCCGAAGTAGGGCGTGACGATCTCGACCGGCGCGTCGTAGGCCGACCAGCCCAGCGCTCCGAGCAGCATGGCGGTGTCGTGCATGAAGCCTTCGCCGTGGCCCTTGGCCGCGTACTCCGGCAGCATGCCGCAGAACCCGGCCCAGTCGGCGTGCTGCCACATGCGCAGGACTTCGCGGTCGAGCGCTTCCAGGAACGGGCTCCAGATGCGGAACGCGTACTCCGGCGCCAGGCCGTTCTGCGCGAAGCGGTGTGACAGGGAACCGCTGGCGAAGATCGCCACGGTGCCATCGTAGTGGTCTTCGATGGCGCGTCGCATCGCCCAGCCCAGGCGCGCGCTGTCGTTCAGATCGTGCACCGTGCACATCGCCGAAACCGACACCACCTTGAAGTGCTGGTCCTGGTTCATGTAGCGCATCGGCACCAGCGTGCCGTATTCGGGGTCGAGCGTGGTGGCGTCGTGCGCCAGCGTCTCCACCCCCCAGTCGTTGCACACCCTGGCCAGCAATTTCCCGAGTGCCGGATTGCCGGGGAAGGCAAACTCCATGTTGCTGATGAAGTGCGGCAACTCGTTGCTGGTGTAGCGACCCTGGAAGTGCGGCGCGCAATTGATGTGGTAGTTGGCGTTGACCAGCCAGTGCGTGTCGAACACCACGATGGTGTCCACGCCGAGGGCGCGGCAGCGGCGGCCGATCTCCCTGTGGCCGTCGATCGCGTTCTGGCGCGAACCCTTGCGCGGGCCGTCGAACTCGCTCAGGTACAGCGACGGAACGTGCGTGATCTTGGCGGCCAGGGCTAGCGTACCCATTGCGGACTCCCCGTTGGCTCGACGTGATGCCGGTGCGTCATCGGGCGCCCCAGCGCGGGATGGCGTGCTGGCCGAGTGAAACCGCGACGTTCTTGGGTTCCAGGAACACTTCGTAGCTCCAGGTGCCGCCTTCGCGGCCAGTGCCCGAGGCCTTGGTGCCACCGAAGGGCTGGCGCAGGTCGCGCACGTTCTGGCTGTTGACGAAGCACATGCCGGCTTCGATGGCTGCTGCCACGCGGTGCGCGCGGCCGACGTTTCCGGTCCAGACGTAGCTGGACAGGCCATAGGCAACGTCGTTGGCGATGCGGATCGCGTCGGCCTCGTCCTCGAACGGAATCAGGCAGGCCACCGGCCCGAAGATCTCTTCCTGCGCGATTCGCATGCGGTTGTCGACGTCGGCGAACACGGTGGGCGCAACGTAGTTGCCCCGCTTCACCCGATCGGGCAGCGGCGGCGTGTCCAGGCCGCCGCACAGCAGCGTGGCGCCTTCCTTCGGGCCCAGCTCGATGTAGCTGCGCACCTTGGCCAGGTGCGCCTGCGAGATCATCGGCCCGACGATCGTCGCGTCGTCCAGCGGGTCGCCCACGGAGATGGCCTGCGCGCGCGCGGCGAACTGACGCACGAAGTCGGCGTAGATGCGTCGTTGCACCAGGATGCGGCTGCCGGCGGTGCAGCGCTCGCCGTTGTTGGAGAAAATCATGAACACGGCGGCGTCCAGCGCGCGCCCGAGGTCGGCGTCTTCGAAGATCACGAACGGGCTCTTGCCGCCGAGTTCCATGCTGAACTTCTTCAACCCCGCCTCTTTGACGATGCGGTTGCCGGTGACGGTGGAGCCGGTGAAGGAAATCGCGCGCACGTCGGGGTGGCGCACCAGCGGCTCGCCGGCCTGCCGGCCGTCGCCGTGCACGACGTTCAGCACGCCGGGCGGGATGCCCGCCTCGAGCGCCAGTTCGCCCAGGCGCGCCGCCGTCAGCGGCGAGAGCTCGCTCATCTTCAGCACTGCGGTGTTGCCGAAGGCGAGGCAGGGCGCGACCTTCCAGGTGGCCGTCATGAACGGCACGTTCCACGGCGAGATCAGGGCGCACACGCCCACCGGGTGAAACAGCGTGTAGTTCAGGTGCGTCGGCGTCGGATAGGTGTGGCCGTCGATCCGCACGCACATCTCGGCGAAATAGCTGAAGTTGTCGGCCGCGCGCGGCACCAGTTGCCTGCCGGTCTGGGCAATCACCTGGCCGGTGTCGTTGGTCTCGGTCTGCGCCAACCCGGGAACGTTGCCGGCGATCAGTTCGCCCAGCCTGCGTATCAGCGCGGCACGCTGCGGCGCGGGCAGGCTCGCCCAGGCCGGGAACGCCGCCTTCGCGGCGGCCACGGCGGCGTCGATCTCGGCTGCGCCGCCGCTGGCCACTTCGGCCAGCACCTGCTGCGTGGCCGGGTTGACGGTCTCGAAGTAGTCGGCGCTGGCGACCGGCTTGCCGTCGATCAGGTGGTCGATGCGCATGGAAGCTCCCGGACGATGGTATTGACGAGCGCGCCCAGGCGCTCGATCTCGGTGACGACCACGTCGCCGGGGCGGCAATCGACGACGCCGTCCGGCGTGCCGGTGAGGATCAGGTCGCCGGGTTGCAGGGTCATGAAGCCGGTGAAGTACTCGATCAGGAAGGGCACGTCGAAGATCATGTCCTGCGTGTTGCCGGACTGCGTGATCGCGCCGTTGACGCGCGTTTGCAGCGCCAGTGCCATCGGGTCGGGCACGTCGGCGCGATCGACCAGGAACGGGCCGAGCGGCGTGGCGCCGTCACGGTTCTTCACCCGCAGGTTGGGGCGGTACCAGTTTTCGAGATAGTCGCGAATCGCGTAGTCGTTGGCCACGGTGTAGCCGGCAATGAAGTCGTAGGCGTCGTCGCACTTCACGTTGCGCGCGGTGCGGCCGATCACCACCGTGAGTTCGCACTCGTAGTGCATGAACGCCACGTCCGCCGGCCGGCGCGTGAACTGGCGGTGACCCGCGAGCGTCGTCTGGCTCTTCAGGAAGGCGAGCGGCTCCTCGGCCGCCCTGAAAGCCAGTTCGCGTGCGTGGTCGGCGTAGTTCAGGCCCAGCGCCAGGATGGTTCGCGCGCGCGGCACCGGCTCGAGCGGCGGCAGCCAGGTGACGTCGTCGAAAGCGACCCGCGTGCCGTCGCCGAGCAGCAACTGGCCGTCACGCTCGAGCGCGTGCGCGGCGCGGCCCTGGTGGATCACGCGGGCGTGCTTCACGGAGCTTGCTCGACCAGCGTGTGGGCGAGGGTGCCCAGCGCGGCGCTGCGCAATTCGACGTGATCGCCGGCGCGCGCGCGCGGTCGCGGCGCGGCGCAGCCGAGCATCAGCACGTCGCCCGCAGCCAGCGTCATGAACTCGGCGACGTCGGCCAGCAGTTGCGTGGGCGGGCGCACCAGAACGTCGAACCCCACCGTCTGGCACAGCGCGCCGTTGATGCGCACTTCGATCTGCACGGTGGCCGGATCGGTCACGTGCACGTCGGCGCCGACGCCGAGGAAGCCGTCGAGGCACCTGAACCTCACCGGTGGCCGGTAGAAGCTCGCGTGCGGGACCGACAGGTCGTTCATCAGCATGCAGCCCTGGATCGCTCCGCCGTCACCGATCAGCAGGCCGACGGTGGCGCCGATCTCGACCTCGGGCACGTGCACCGGCACGGCGATCGCAGCGCCGGCGGGGCTGAAGGTGTTGGCCGTCTTGATGTACAGCACCGGTGCGCGTGGTGGCGCCTTGTAGGGCGCGTCGTGCATCTGCGGCGCCAGCGCATCGAACTCGCTGCGCTGGTTCAGCAGCGCGCCGTACACCGTGCCGGTCGGGAGCCCGCTCACCGTACTGCCTCCGCGCTGCGCGTGACTTTCGTGCCGCGCCTGGTCTTTGCGCCGCGTGTCGCGTTCGCTTCGCGCGCGGTGCCGCTGGCCCGCAACGACTGCCGGTGGGCCGCCGACGGATGCTCGAGGTCGATCAGTTCGTCGAGCAGACGATAGAGCTGCGCGAGCTTGCCGGTGCCCAGCGTCTTCTCCATCCACTGATAGTGCGCTTCGACCGTGGCGGAGATCCTGGCCACCAGCTTCGAGCCCCTGGCCGTGGCCGCGACCACGGTGCGGCGCTGGTCGGCCGGATCGCGCGTGCGGCGGATCAGGCCGTCGCGCTGCATGCGGGCCAGCACCCCGGTGAGGCTCGGCCCGAGGATGAACGCTTCGCGCGCAACGCGGCCGGTGTCCGCCGTGCCGTGCTCGCCCAGCACGCGCAGTACCCGCCATTGCTGGTCCGACAGCCCGTGCTTGCGCAGGCTCGGCCGCAGGTGGGTCATCACGCCTTCGCGCGCCTGCAGCAGCAGGCGGGGCAGGTTGCGGTGGGTGAAGGGAACGTCCATGGCGTTAATGCTTAATATGTTAAATGATTGTCGCCGGTCGCTGCAAGGCCCGCTGCCACGGATCCGCTGAGACCGGTTCGCCTGGAAAACGGGCGTTTCCCCTCGTGGAATGCGTTTCGCGCAGAAGAATGCCCGTTGCCCCGCGCACCCGGTCCGGTTCGACTCCGCGCTGCCGGGCCCGGCCCGAGGTGCAGGTGCAGGTGCAGGTGCAGGTGCAGGTGCAGGCGTCGTGCCGCGCGTTCAGGCGGTGCGGCGACCTGCGGCTGGTAAGCGCGCGTCGCACAGCGTCGTCAGCGCTTCCAGGGCCGCCTCGTACTCGCGCCCGAGCCGCTCGATCAGTTCGGCAGCCCCCGGGACGTCGTGCACCGCGCCGATGCCCTGGCCGCAGCCCCAGATCGTCTTCCACGCCTTCGGCTTGTCGCGATCAGAGCCGAAGTCCATCTTCGACGGGTCGCTGACCGGCAGCCTGTCGGGGTCGAGGCCGGCGTTGCGGATCGAAGGTTTCAGGTAGTTGCCGAGCACGCCGGTGAACAGGTTGGTGTAGACGATGTCCTCGGCGGAGCACTCGACGATCATCCGCTTGTAGGCCTCGTCGGCGTGCGCCTCCTTCGTGGCGATGAATGCCGAGCCGATGTAGGCGAGGTCGGCGCCGATGGCCTGTGCCGCGAGCACCGAGCGGCCGGTGGCGATGGCGCCCGACAGCAGCAACGGTCCGTCGAACCAGCTGCGGATCTCCTGCACCAGCGCGAACGGCGACAGTCCACCCGCGTGGCCGCCGGCGCCGGCGGCGACCGCGATCAGTCCGTCGGCGCCCTTGTCGATCGCCTTGCGTGCGAAGGTGTCGTTGATCACGTCGTGCAGCACGATGCCGCCGTAGCCGTGCACGGCATCGTTCACCTCGACGCGTGCGCCCAGCGAAGTGATGACGATCGGTACGCGGTACCGCACGCACAGCGCCAGGTCGTGTTCGAGCCGGTCATTGGACTTGTGGACGATCTGGTTGACAGCAAAAGGCGCGGCGGGGCACTCGGGGTGGCGGCGGTCGTGTTCGGCGAGTTCGTCGGTGACTTGCCGCAGCCAGTCGTCGAGCCGTTCGGCGGGACGCGCGTTCAGCGCCGGGAACGCACCGACGATGCCCGCCTTGCACTGCGCGACGACCAGGTCGGGGCTGGAGATGATGAACAACGGTGCGCCGACGACGGGCAGGCGCAGCCGGTCTTTCAGGATCGATGGCAGGCTCATGATTCGTGGCTCTCGTGGTGCGAGTCGGAGGCTTCGGGGTGCATCGGGTACGTCGGGTACATCGAGCGTGCAGGGCACATGGTGCCAGCTTCGGTTCGTGCCGGCCGGCCGAAGATACAATCTCCGGATGTGCGATCGGCCTGCGGTTCCCGGCGTCCGGGCATGCGCGACATGACCGCGGCCGCGAACCGGGCGGCGACCGGCCATGCTGTCGTGCTCGCGGGCGTGGGTGTGGTCGCTGCCCTGAACGTCGGCAAGCTGCCGCCTGCTCTCAACGATCTGCAGCACGAGTTCGGGCTGTCGCTGGTCCAGGTGAGCTGGATGCTGTCGCTGTTCCTGCTCGGTTCGGCGCTCTTCGGCCTGGTCGGTGGCACGCTGGCCGATCGCTTCGATCCGCGACGCGTGATGATTGGCGGCCTGCTGCTCACCGCGCTCTCCGGGGCACTGGGCGCATGGGCACCGGGCGCATCGGTGCTGTTCGCGAGCCGGGCGATCGAAAGCGTCGCGTTCACGCTGACCGTGCTGCCGGTGCCGGCGCTGCTGCGTCGCACGGTGCCCGGTGCATCGCTGCGCGGCTGGCTCGGCGTCTGGGCCGCGTACCTGCCCACCGGCATGGGTGCGGCACTGTTCTTCACGCCGACGCTGATGTCCTGGGGCGGGTGGCGCGGTGCCTGGACGTTCTGCGCGGTCGTGGCCGCGTTCTGGGCATTGCTGGTCGCGGCCACGCAGCCGCGGAGCGCCGCTCGCGCCGAATCGTCGGCGCCGGTCGGCGCGCTGGTGTTCGCGACGTTGCGCTTGCGCGGTCCGTGGCTGCTTGCACTGTGCTTCGCGTTCTACGCCGGTCAGTTCACCGGCATCTTCGGCTTTCTGCCGACTGTCTACGTCGAGTACGGCATTTCGGCGCAACTGGGCGCTTCGCTGACCGCCATCGCCGTGATGAGCAACGGTGGCGGCGGACTCGCCGCGGGACTGCTGCTGCAACGGGGCGTCGACCGCTCGACGCTGATCGTCGTCGTCGGCATCACGATGGCCGTGTGTGCCTGGCTCGCGTTCGGCAGCGGCGTCGATTTCGCCTGGCGCTACGCGGCCATCGTCGTATTGTCGACGGTGGGCGGCCTGATTCCGGGGACGTTGTTTGCCACTGCGCCGTTCTATGCGCCGTCGATCGCGGCAGTCTCCACCACCGTGGGGCTGATGCAGCAGGGATCCGGGATCGGGCAGATCGTGCTGCCTCCGGTCATCGCGGGGCTCGCGCAATACAGCGGCGGCTGGAGTTCGACGTGGATCGCCACCGGCGCGGCGGCGCTGGTGACGGTGGTGATCGGCCTGATGATCCGTCGCTACGACGCGGTCCGGCCGCGCTGAGCGAGTCCCCGTGGCCGGCGATCAGTCGCCCAGCAGCCGGCGCGCGCGTTCCAGCTCGAAGTCCTGCGTCGCAGCGTTCGCGGCTTTCGGCGCCTGCGCGGTGCGACTGCGCCGCTGCACCCGCCACCACAGGAGTGCGCCGCCCAGCAGCAAGGCGAACGGGCCGAGCCAGAGCAGCCAGGTGCTGCGCTTGATCGGCGGCCGGTAGAGGACGAAGTCGCCGTAGCGTTGCACCAGCCAGGCCTTGATTTCGTCGTCGCTGCGTCCGGCGAGAATCTGATCCTCGACCTGGCGGCGCAGGTCGGCGGCGAGTTCGGCGCTGGAATCGGCCAGCGTCTGGTTCTGGCAGACCATGCAGCGCAGTTCTTCGGCCAGGCGATGGTAACGCTCGCGTTGCGCGGGCGAGGTCAGGATACCGGTGTCGGTGGGTCCGGCCGCGGCGGCGGCGGGCGGTGCGGCAGACGCCGCGGCTGGCGCTGCGGCTGGCGCTGCGGCGGAGGCTGCGGCGGATGCTGCGGCCGGCGCATCCGCCGCGCACACCGGCCACGGCAGCACCGCGCCGAGCATGGCCGCGACCAGCGATGCCTGCGCGAGTGCGGCGCGCATCACGAACCGCGCAGCTGCCGCACCATCGGCAGTACCTTCGTCTGAAGCACTTCGCGCGTCACCGGGCCAACCTGCTTGAAGCGGATCACGCCGTGCTGGTCGATCAGGAAGGTTTCGGGAGCGCCGTAGACACCGTAGTCGATCGCCACCCCGCCCTTGATGTCGCTGACCACCACCATGTACGGATTGCCCAGCTTGCGCAGCCAGGCGATCGAGTTGTCGGGCATGTCTTTCCAGGCGATGCCCACGATCGGCAACTCGCCCGATTTCGCGAGGTCGTTGAACACCGGGTGCTCGACCTGACAGGCTGCGCACCACGAACCCCAGACGTTGAGCAGCCAGATCTGTCCGCGCATCGCCTCCGGGGTCCAGGCGCGCGACAGGTCGTGCGTGATCGGCAGCGAGAACATCGGCGCCGGCTTGCCGATCAGCGGCGAGGGGATTTCGCGCGGATTGCGGTCGAGCCCCTTCATCAGGAACCAGGCGATCGCCGTGAAGATCGCCACCGGAATGACGAAGCGCAGCGCCCTCATTGCAGCACGTCCCGGCAGGCCGGACGCAAGACGCCGATCACGCGGACTGCCCTGCGCGCAACGCCGGCGCCGCGCGCTCGGCCACGCGTCGGCGATAGCGGCGATCGGCCGCGGCGACGAAGCCGCCGATGGCCATCAGCACGCAGCCGAGCCAGATCCAGTTGACGAAGGGCTTGACGTGCGCGCGCACCACCCACGCACGATCGCCGAGCGGCTCGCCCATCGACAGGTAGACGTCGCGCACCAGACTGCGGTCGATCGCGGCCTCGGTCATCGGCATCCCCGACGCGCGATAGACGCGCTTCTCCGGCGACAGGGTCGCGATCGGAGCGGCGTCGCCGGCTGCGGCGCGGCGGATCTCGAAGACGCCGCGCGTGCCGTCGTAGTTCGGCCCGCTGATCGGCGCGAGCCCGACGAAGCGAATGTCGTAGCCGCCCAGCTCGATGCGCTGGCCCACTTCCATGCGCAGTTCGCGGCCGCTCTCGTAACTGGTGACCAGCGTGACGCCGACCACGAACACCGCGACGCCGAGGTGCGCGAAGTGCATGCCCCAGGCGCTGGCCGGATGCACGCCGATGCGGCGCAGCGACAGCCGCCCGTCGGCCCCGCGCAGCATGTCGCGGACGGCGACCGCGACGCAGGCGGCGATCCACAGTGCGAACATCAGGCCCAGGCTGGTCATCGGCCGGAAGCCGTCGACCGCCAGCGGCAGCAGCAGCGCGCCGATCACCGACATCGCGAACGCCCAGCGCAGCCGCGCGACCAGATCGGGCAGCTCGGCCTTCTTCCAGCGCGCCAGCGGCCCGATGCCCATCAGGAACAGCGCTGGCGCCATGATCGGGTAGAACACCGCATCGAAGTAGGGCGGCCCGACCGAGATCTTGCCCAGTTCGAGCGTGTCGAGCACCAGCGGATACAGCGTGCCGAGCAGCACCGCCGCCATCGCGACCGTGAGCAGCACGTTGTTGGCGAGCAGCAGTGACTCGCGCGACACCGCAGCGAAGCCCGGGCCGTTGCCGATCGCCGGCGCGCGCCAGGCGAACAGCAGCAGCGAGCCGCCCACCACGATCGCGAGGAACGCGAGAATGAACACGCCGCGCGCGGGGTCGGTGGCGAATGCGTGCACCGAGGTGAGCACGCCCGAGCGCACGAGGAACGTGCCCAGCAGGCTCAGGCTGAAGCCGACGATCGCCAGCAGCACCGTCCAGCTGCGGAACGTGCCACGCTTTTCCGCCACCGACAGCGAGTGCACCAGCGCGGTGGCGATCAGCCACGGCATGAACGACGCGTTCTCGACCGGGTCCCAGAACCACCAGCCACCCCAGCCGAGTTCGTAGTAGGCCCAGAACGAGCCGAGCGCAATGCCCAGCGTGAGAAAACACCACGCCACCGTGGTCCAGGGCCGCGCCCACCGTGCCCAGGCCGCATCGAAGCGCCCGCCGATCAGGCCGGCCACCGAGAAGGCGAAGGCCACCGACAGACCGACGTAGCCCATGTAGAGCAAGGGCGGATGGAACACCATGCCCGCGTCCTGCAGCAACGGGTTCAGGTCGCGTCCGTCCGGCGGCGGCGGCACCAGCCGGTCGAACGGGTTCGAGGTGAACAGCAGGAACAGCAGGAAGCCCACGCCCACCAGTCCCATCGTCGAGAGGATGCGCGCGCGCAGCACCAGCGGCAGCGAGGTGGAGAACACCGCGACCGCGCCGGTCCAGCACGACAGGATCAACACCCACAGCAGCATCGAGCCCTCGTGCGAACCCCAGGTGGCAGCGATCCGGTAGTGCAACGGCAGGTTCAGGTTCGAGTGCGTGGCCACCAGGGCCACGCTGAAGTCGTTGCCGACGAACAGCGCGGCGAGCAGGCCGAATGCGAGGATCGCCAGCGCTGCCAGCGTCATCGCGGCCGGGCGCGCCACCGCCATCAGGCGAGCGCCGGTCGCGCCGCCCATCGCGGCGCCGGTCATCGGCAGGATGCCCAGCACCAGCGACACCGCAAGGGCCAGCGCCAGCGCGAATTGACCCAGTTCGGCGATCATCGGCGCCTCCGTGACGTGTTTCGCGGCCGATGCGCCGGCCGTGCGCTGCCGCGATCGATCATGGCTTCGGTGCCTGCTGGAACTGCGCCGGCGCCCCCACCGGGTGACCGGCGCGCTTCAGCGCCTCGGCGGCCTCGGGCGGCATGTAGTTCTCGTCGTGCTTGGCCAGCACTTCGCGCGCCTTGAAGGTGCCGTCGTGCTCCAGCGTGCCTTGCGCAACCACGCCACGTCCTTCGCGGAACAGGTCGGGCAGGATGCCGGTGTAGGCGACCTGGATCGTCCTGGCGTTGTCGGTGACGCCGAAAGTGACGGTGGTGCCGTCGCCGACGCGGCTGACGCTCGCCGGTACCACCAGCCCGCCGATGCGAAACGGCTTGCCCTTCGGCGCTTCGCCGTCGGCGATCTGTGTCGGCGTGTAGAAGAAGACCAGGTTGCTGCGGAACGCGTTCAGGACCAGGGCTGCGGCCACGGCCAGCGCGCCGAGCCCGGCGACGATCCACACCATGCGCTTGTGACGCGGCTTCATCGGTGGCTGCCTCCGGGGCGCGTGGCCGTCGCCATCGACCGTTCGGCGCGCATCGCGGTGGCGCGCCGCCAGCTCTCGCGCCGGTGACGGCGCAGCCCGGCAAGTTCGACGATCAACGCCAGCGCCAGCATGCCGTACGAGCTCCAGACGTAGAATCCGTAGCCACCCATCGCGAGCCACTCGCTCATCGCGTCGCCGCTCCGGCCATGGTCGAAGCGCTGTTGCCGGGTCGTTCGACCTCGCCGACCCAGCCGCTGAGCGCTTCGCGTTCGACGATGATGCTGCGCACCCGGTGCAGCGCGACCGCGATCGTGTAGGCCCAGGCCGCCAGCGTCATCAGCAGCATCGCGGTGAGCATCGTGTGTGCCATCTTCGGTGCCGCCGTCATCGAGATCGACGAACCCTGGTGCAGCGTGTTCCACCAGCGCACCGAGAAGTAGATGATCGGCACGTTGATCGCGCCCACCAGCGCGAGCAGCGCCGCGGCGCGATCGGCGCGGCGCGGGTCGTCGATCGAGGCGCGCAATGCGATGAAGCCCAGGTACAGGAACAGCAGGATCAGCGTGGACGTGAGTCGCGCGTCCCAGACCCAGTAGGCCCCCCAGGTGGGACGCCCCCAGAATGCGCCGGTCCACAGCGAGACGAAAGCGAACATCGCGCCGGTAGGCGCGAGCGCCTGCGCCATCATTGCGGAGAGCCGCGTGTTGAAGGCGAGCGACAGCGCGCACCAGAACGCCATGACCAGATACGCGAACATCGCCATCCAGGCGGCGGGCACGTGGATGAAGATGATCCGGTAGGCCTCGCCCTGCTGCCAGTCGGTGGGCGCGACAATGAAGCCGACGTACAGGCCTGCGGCGGCAAGAATCGCGGCGACAGCGCCGAACCACGGGATCAGCCTGCCTGCCAGCGGGTAGAAGCTGGCAGGCGACGCGTACCGGAACCAGAGGCTGCCGGTGCTGGACGACGGGGTGCTCATTCGTGGGCGATTCTAACCGCTAACGCCGTTGCAGCCGGACCCAATACCCACGCCGCGATCAAGCCTGCCCCGAGCAGCGAAAAGTGCGCTTGCGCACCGAGCCCCGCGGTGAACGATTCGACCGCGCCAGCGCCGAAAATCAGTACCGGCACCGCGAGTGGCAGCACCAGCAGTGCCAGCAGCGATGCGCCGCCGCGCGCACCGAGCGTGAGCGCGGCGGCCACCGCGCCGAGCCAGGACAGGATTGGCGTGCCGATTGCGAGCGATGCTGCCAGCACCATGATTGCGTCGGCCGGCAGCCCGAACTGCAGCCCGGCCACCGGCGACAGCAGCACCAGCGGCACGCCGGTGGCCAGCCAGTGCGCGAGCACCTTGCCGGCGATAAGCGCCTGCAGCGGCGCGGGGGCGAGCACCATCTGTTCGAGCGTGCCGTCGCCGTGGTCGGAGGCGAACAGCCGCGACAGGCCGAGCAGACTGGCCAGCAGCGCGGCAACCCAGGCGATGCCGGGAGCGATCGCGTGCAGCAGGTGCGGATCGGGGCTGACCGCGAGCGGAAACAGACTCGTCACCAGCAGGAAGAACACCAGGATCACCGCGAGTTCGGCGCGCGAGCGCATCGCCAGGCGCAGGTCGCGGCGGCACGCCCATCCGAGCGCAGCAAAGGCCCCGATGGCTGCCGGTTGCGTCACGGCCGGGCTGCGCCCAGATCGAGCACCAGCGGCGGCTGTGCGCACGGCAACGGCTGGTGCGTGGCGACGAGTGCGAGTCCGCCGCGTTGCAGGTGCTCGTCGAGCAGGCCGGCCAGGGTGTGCAACCCGGCCGTGTCGAGCGCCGTGCCCGGTTCGTCGAGCAGCCACAGCGGCCGGTCAGACAGCGCCAGGCGCGCCAGCGAGAGGCGGCGGCGCTGGCCGGCCGAGAGCCGGACGAACGGCAACTGCGCCTGGCGTTCGAGGCCGACGCGCGCCAGTTGTGCGTCGATGCGTGCGGGATCGACCTCGAGGCCGTCGAGGGCGGCCTGCAGCACCAGGTTTTCACGCGCCTCCAGGCTGTCCTTCCAGCCGCTCGTGTGCCCCTGGTACAGGCAGTCGGTGCGCCACCCGGGGGAATCGGGGCGACGAACCGCCCCGCGCCACCGGATCTCGCCGTCCACCGGGCGCGCCAGCCCGGCAACGGCGCGCAGCAGCGTCGACTTGCCGCTGCCGTTGGGGCCCAGCAGCGTCACCCAGCGCGACCGCGGCACGCGCAGGTCGAGCGCGGCGAACAGCGTGCGATACCCTGCGGCGCAGGCCAGTGCGCGGATCTCGAGCCCGTCGAAGCCCGGCGGACCGCTCAAGGGGTGACCACGCGATCGATAACGATCGTCACGTCGCGCTGGCCGGGGGCGACGCCGGCGCGCTGCCCGTAGAGGTCGCCAGGCTGGCGCATCGCGTTGCCGCTGCGGCTCAGCCGTGCCTCGAGCACCAGCGAATCGGCCGACGCAATCCGGCGCGACGGATCCATCGCATCGGCGTCGCCGATCGAGAACGGCATCGGCAGGCGCGCGTTCGCTTCGCGCACCGCTGCGATCGGCACCGGCGGGCCGCCGGCCTGGCGGGCGATCACGTAGAGCGTGTCGCCGGGGCGCACCCGGTCGGCGAGGCTGGCGTCGATGGTCACCGTGCCGCTGACGCTGGACGCGGCCTCGGCCACGGCCGCCGGTGGTTTCTCTGTACCGCCGGCCGCCGCAGGGCTGCTGCCGGTCGAGGGCGCAGCGCCGCGATGTGCGAGTTCGGACTCGATGCGCGCCAGCACCGCGCCGATCTGTGCGGCGTCGTCGGAACCGGCCGGCAGGTTCGCATGCAGCTTCTTCAGATAGCCGCGCGCCGCTTCGAGGTTGCCGAGGCGGTACTGCGCCGCACCCATCAGTGCAATCGCCTTGGGTTCGTCGGGATTGGCGGCGAGCGCACGTCCGAGCAACTCGGTGGGCAGGCCGGAGAAATCACCCTTTGCAAGCACCGCAGCCGTCTCGGCATAGTCGGCGAGCAGCCGCGCATCGGACGGCATCCGGCGCACCGCCTGCTCGAACGCGACCAGCGCCTGCGCGTGGCGACCCTGGATCCGGCGCGCTTCGGCGAGCATCGCCCAGGCCTCGCCGTCGTCGGGGCGCTCGCGCGTGCGCTGCTCGATGCCGGCGATCAGTTGGTCGATGTCGCCGGCATCGACCGGCGGATGGCCGGCGCGCAGGTCGAGGCTCGCGAGATCGGGCGCGCCGACCCGGTGGTAGACGCTCACCGCGATCAGTGGCACGAGCAGTGCCAGTGCCAGCGCAACCAGCGTGACCGTGCGGCCCGGTGCCGCGGCGGTGCCGCGCGCAGCCATGGCGGCTGCGGAGCCCACGGCGGCCGTGGCGCCCGGGACGCTGCCGGCCGAGGCGGCAGTCGCCTCCGGAAGATCGTCGGCGACCTGCCGCAGCAGGTCGGCCTGCGCCTGCCCGGCATCGGCGTCGCTCAGGCGCCCGGCGGCGCGCTCGCGCTCGATCTCGCTCTTGCGATCGCGAAAGACGGCGACGCGACGACGCTGGTCATCGCGCGCGTCGGCCTGCAACGGCGCGCGTGACGACAGCAGCGGCCAGACAACGGCGGCGGTCGCCACGAGCGTGGCGGCGGCAATGGACAACCAGAGAAGCATCGGCGGGCGCCGGGCTGCGGGGCGCGGCGGCGGGATTGCGGATCAGCGTGGATTGTCGCACACCCACGCTGGCGCGCCGCTCAGTGTCGAAGCGGCAGCTCGCCCCGTGCCAGGCGTTCGCCGAGCGCGTCGAGGAAGCGGCTGCACGCCTCGAGCTGCGCGACCTCGACGTATTCGTCGGGCTGGTGCGCGACGCCGATGTCCCCCGGACCGCAGACGATGGTCGGCACGCCGATTTCCTGCAGGATGCCGGCCTCGGTGCCGAAGCTGACGCGGCCCGCCGACAGGTGGCCGCACAGCGGCATGATGGCCTGCGCGAGGCAGACGTTGCCGCGCTCGTCGAGTGCCGGCGTGTCGAAGATCTCCTCGAAGACGATTGCCGAATCGACCGAGATCGCGCGCATCGCCGGCAGCAGCACGTCGTCGCAATACGCGCGGATCTCGCCGAGCACGTCGGCCGAGCACGTGCCGGGCAGCGTGCGGATCTCGAGCAGGAATTCGCAGTCTTTCGCGGTGATGTTGTGCGCCGTGCCTCCTTCGATGCGCCCGACGTGCACGCTGCTGTGCGGGAACTCGAAGCCGTCGTGGCGCGCCGCCGCGTTCAGGCGCTTCTGCAGTGCATTGGCGAAGACGATGATCTCGGCCGCGGACTCGACCGCCGAGACGCCCCGGTCGCGCAGCGACGAATGCACCGAGTGACCGCGCACCTTCACGCGATAGCCGGCCGAGCCCTTGTTCGCGATGACCACCTGCATCGACGTGGGCTCGCCGATGATGCACGCGGCGGGTCGCACGGGCGCGGCCGCCAGCTGCGACGCGAGCTGGCGCATGCCGCGCATGTCGGTTTCCTCGTTGTACGAGAGCGCGATGTGCACCGGTGCGCGCAGCGCCGCGCGCGCGAAGCGCGGCGCCGCTTCGAGGACGCAGGCGATGAAGCCCTTCATGTCGGCTGCGCCGCGCGCATGCAGCCGGCCGTCGCGGCGGGTGAGCACGAACGGGTCGGAACTCCATGCCTGCCCGGTCACCGGAACCACGTCGGAGTGACCCGAGAGCATCAGGCCGGGGCGATCGTCCGGGCCGATCGTCGCGAACAGATTGGCCTTGCCCGGTTCGCTGGCGCGCTGCACCTGGACGTGTGCACCGCACGCCTGCAGACGTCCGGCGGCCCAGTCGATCAGGGCGGCGTTCGGGCGCACACTCACGGTGTCGAAGGCGACCAGTCGCCCGAGGGTGTCGATGACGGCGGCAATGTCCATGTCGGCGGCTCCGAAGGCGTTGTCGACCGAAGATACCGGAAAGCGTTCGCCGCCCGAAGTACAGTGTCGGCACAATGCGGCGCGGTGCCGCGAACCCGGGGAAACGCCGCGTGCAGGCCTCCCGTTGTGACTGGATCGTGGTCGGCGCCGGCATCGCCGGCGCCTCGCTGGCGTACTGGCTGGCGCCACACGGGCGGGTGGTCGTCCTCGAACAGGAGGCGCAGCCCGGCTACCATGCAACCGGCCGCTCGGCTGCGCTCTACCTGCCCGGCTACGGCCCGGCGCAGGTCAGGGCGTTGACGCTGGCCAGTCGCGAGTTCCTGTCGAACCCACCGGCCGGCTTCGCCACCGCGCCGATCCTGTCGCCGCGCGGTGCGCTCACCTTCGGTACTCCTGCGCAGCGCGATCTGCTCGAGCGCCACTTCGACTCGGTGCGCGCGCTCGGCATCGCGGCGACCCGGCTCGATGCGCGAGGGGTTTGCGAGCGCGTGCCGGTGCTGCACGAACGCCTGGTCGCCGGCGGCATCTTCGAGTCCGACGCGTTCGACATCGACGTGGGCGCGTTGCTGCAAGGCTTCCTGCGCGGCGTGCGCGCGCACGGCGGAGTGATCGAGTGCGGCGCCGCGGTGCGCGCGATCGGGCGCGAAGGCGCCGATTGGTGGGCCGGCGACGGACGACGCTGCTGGCGCGCGCCGGTGCTGGTGGACGCGGCCGGCGCATGGGCCGACGCGGTTGCCGCGCTGGCGGGCGTGGCGCCGCTGCACCTGCAGCCGAAGCGGCGCAGCGCGTTCCTGTTCCGCCCGCCCGAGGGGCTGGAGGTGCGCCGGTTTCCGTCGATCATCGCGGTCGACGAATCGTTCTACGTGAAGCCCGATGCGGCAATGCTGCTCGGTTCGCCGGCGAACGCCGATCCGGTGCCGCCGCACGACGTGCTCGCCGAAGCACTCGACGTCGCGACGGGCATCGCGCGCATCGAGCGCTTCACGACGCTGCGCATCCGCCGTCCGACGCACGTCTGGGCGGGGCTGCGCACGTTCACCACCGACGGTTGCCTGGTCGGTGGCTTCGATCCGCTGGCACCGGGCTTCTTCTGGTGTGCCGGGCAGGGCGGCTACGGCATCCAGAGTTCGCCCGCGATGGGCGAAGCGAGCGCTGCGCTGGTGCAGGGCCGTCCGCTGCCCGCCAGACTGGTCGGGCACGGGCTCGACGAGCGAACGCTGGGCCCGGCGCGCCTGCGCACGTGACGGCGTGGTCGCACGCGTCGAGCGTCGCGCGGGCGGCCGTCGGCCCCGCCACGATCTCTCTGGTCACTCCTCGTCGTGCGGGCGCCATGCGGCGCGCAGCCGGCCTTGCACGTTCGGCGGCGCTTCCTCGTAGCCGAGCAGCTCGAGCGAATAGCTGCCCTGTCCGCCGGTGATCGCCTTCAATCGCCCCTGGAAATCGGACAGTTCGGCCAGCGGCGCGCGCGCGCGCAGCAGCGCCATCCCGGCGCGCGCGGCGCCGGTGCCGGAGACCTGACCGCGGCGCGCGGAAAGCTCGCCGGAGACCGCACCGATCGCGTCCTGCGGAATGGCGAGCTCGAGCGCGACGATCGGCTCGAGCACGATCGGTCGTGCCCGGGCGGCGGCGTCGAGGAACGCCTTGCGCCCGGCGGTGATGAAGGCGATCTCCTTGCCGTCCACCGAATGCGTCTTGCCGTCGAAGACGGTGACCTGGACGTCGTGCACCGGGAATCCGGCGATCGCACCGCCGGCGAGCGCCTGCCGTACCCCCTTTTCGACCGCGGGGATGAAGACGCTCGGAATCACGCCACCCTTGACCTCGTCGACGAACCTGAAGCCCTCGCCGCGCGCCAGCGGCGCGATGCGCAGGAACACTTCGCCGAACTGGCCGGCGCCGCCGCTCTGCTTCTTGTGCCGGTGGTGGCCTTCGGCGGCTCCGGCGATCGTCTCGCGGTACGGAATCGTCGGCGGGTGCGAATCGACCTCGAGCCTGTATTGGGCGCGGATGCGTTCGAGCACGCGACCGACGTGCAGTTCGCCCAGGCCGCGGATCACCGCCTCGTGCGTGACCGGGTCGTGTTCGACACCCAGGCTCGGATCTTCCGAGGTCATCCGCTGCAGCACCTCGGCGAGTTTCTGTTCGTCGCCGCGCCGCTTCACGCGCACCGCCAGGCCGTAGACTGCATGCGGCAGCGGCAGCGGCCGGAAGTGGATCGCGGCGTCCTCGGGAGCATCGTGCAACACCGCGTCGAAGGCGAGTTCGTCGATCTTCGAGAGCGCGCAGATCTCGCCCGGCCCGGCCGACGACAGCGCACGTGTCTCGCGCCCCTGCAGCAGCATCGGCGTGCCGGCCTTGACCGCCTTGCGACCGTCGCCGACGTAGAGCAGCGTGTCGGGAGTGAGCGTGCCCTGGTGCACGCGGACCACACCGATGCGGCCGACGTAGGGGTCGATCTCGATCTTGAACACGTGCGCCAGCACGTGGTCCGATGCGCTGCGCGTGGCAACGAACGGCCCGGCGCGCTCGCGATCGCCGCCCGGCCAGCGCTCGAACAGCGGCGGATTGCCCTCGGCCGGGTTCGGCGCGAGGCGCACGATGAAATCGATCAGTTCGGCGACGCCGGCACCGGTGCGCGCCGACGTGAACAGCACCGGCACGATGTGTCCTTCGCGCAGTGCGCGCTCGAATGCGTCGTGCAGCGTCTGCGCGTCGATGTCCTCGCCCGACAGGTAACGCTCGGTGAGCGCGTCGTCGACCTCGACGACCTGCTCGACCAGCGCGCGATGCGCCTGCTCGACACTGCCGAAATCGGTGGCGGTGCCCGATGGCGCAAAGAAGCAGTCGGTCACTGCGCGCCCGCCTCCGGTGGGCAGGTTCACCGGCAGGCACTCCTGGCCGAACGCCGTGCGCAGGTCTTCGACGCGCGCCGGAAGGTCGACGCCCTCGACGTCGATGCGGTTGACCACGATGAAGCGGCACAGCCGGCGCGTCTGCGCCCACAGTGCCATCCGCGCCGCCGACAGTTCGACACCGTGCTGCGCGTTGACGACGATCGCCGCGGTTTCGACCGCGTCGAGCGCGGCCAGCGCGCGACCGGAGAAATCGGGGTATCCCGGCGTGTCGAGCAGGTGCGCGCGCACGCCATCGCGCTCGAAATGCGCGCAGGCCACCTTCAGCGAGTGTCCGTGCTCCTTCTCGAGCGGATCGTAGTCGCAGACCGTGCTGCCGCGCTCGACGGTGCCCGGGCTGGCGAGCATGCCGCTCGCCGCAAGCAATGCCTCGACCAGCGTGGTCTTTCCGACCCCGGCGTGGCCGACGAAGGCCAGCGTTCGCAGGTTCGCAGTTGGCTGCGCAGGCATGCAGGATCTCCCGGGGAAGGCGTGGAGGGGGTCGACACCGAAGCATGAAGGCATCGGGGCGGACGGCGCAAGCCCTCGGGCGGGTGCCTCGGACGCGGGACCCACGACGCCGCGCAGATCCGGTGCGGCGGGCCGCAGGCGCACCACGACACGCGGGTGCTCAGCGATCGGCGCAGCGGGTTCCAGTCGTCCGGCACCAGGCCGCAGCCGCGGCGCCGGCGATCCGGCCGGTCGCGAAACACCCGGTCAGCAGATAGCCGCCGGTGGGCGCTTCCCAGTCGAGCATTTCGCCGGCACAGAACACGCCCGGCAGGGTGTGCAGCATCAGTTGCGTGTCCAGCGATTCGAACGCCACACCACCCGCGGTGCTGATCGCCTCGTCGATGGGCCGCGCCGCGATCAGCGGCAGCGGCAATCCCTTGATCGCTGCCGCCAGTCGCTCGGGGTCGGCGAATTCCTGCGTGGACAGCAATTCGCGCAGCAGGCCCGCCTTCACGCCTTCGAGGCCGGCGCGCACACGCAGGTGATTGGCCAGGCTGCGTGCGCCGCGCGGCCGGGCGAGCTCGGTGGCCAGGCGCGCCTGACTGCGTGACGGTGCGAGGTCGAGCCGCAGCGTCGCCGATCCGGCCGTCTCGATGGCGTCGCGCAGTGCCGCGGAAAAAGCATAGACGAGGCTGCCCTCGATGCCGGTCGCGGTGACCACGAACTCGCCCTGGCGCGCAGTCGCCGTGCCGGCCACGCCGTCGATGCGCGCGGCCACCGATTTCAGCGGGCGGCCGGCAAAGCGTTCGCGAAAGTGCGCTGACCAGCCCGGTCGTTGCGGCGTGCCGACGTCGAAGCCGCAGTTCGCCGGGCGCAGCCGCGCGATCGCGACGCCGCGCGCTTCGAGCAGCGGCACCCAGGCGGCATCCGAGCCGAGGCGTGCCCAGCTGGCACCACCCGGCGCGAGCACGAGCGCCTGCGCGTGCAGCGTGAACTCGCCGTCGGGCCCGCGCATGGCCAGCGTCGAGCCTGCTCGACGCTGGCCGGCGAACGGCATCGCGTCGCCGTGCGCGGCCCAGCCGAGCCAGCGATGGCGCATGTGCAGGCGCACGCCGGCATCGCGCAGCCGATGCAGCCAGCGACGCAGCAGCGGGGCGGCTTTCATCTGCGCCGGAAAGACGCGTCCGGACGATCCAACGAAGGTCGGCACGCCGAGCCCGTGGGCCCAATCGCGCAGCTCGGCGGGTCCAAACGCGCGGACGATCGGTTCGAGTTGCACGCGGCGTTCTCCATAGCGCGACAGAAACGCGTCGAGCGGCTCGGAGTGCGTGAGGTTCAGTCCGCCGCGGCCGGCGAGCAGGAACTTGCGGCCGGCAGAGGGCATCGAATCGAAGACATCCACCGGTACGCCGGCGGCGCTCGCCACCTCGGCCGCCATCAGCCCCGCCGGCCCGGCACCGATGACCACGACCCCGGACATCATTCAGGTCCCGTCACCGGGACCATCACCGCGTGACCCGGGACTGGCGCCGCGCGCCCGGCAATCAGCGCAGCGGCGGAATCTCGGGGTCGGCGTCCCAACTGGTGGAGGGACGGTGCGTGCGCGCGAGCCACTTGTCGAGCGCATCGACGTGCTCGGCCTCCTCGCTGGCGAATTCCGCGGCCAGTCGCTTGACCTCGGGGTCGGTGGATTGCAGGCCGACCGAACTGTAGTACTCCATCGCGCGCACTTCGTTCTCGCGCGCATAGCGCAGTGCGTGCCACGGGTCGAGCAGGTAGTCGAAGGCCTCGTCGCCGCCGACTTCGGGCGGACTGGTCCAGCGGTACTCCCACGACCGCAGTCTCGGCAGCACGATGTCGCCGACCCTGGCCTTGATCTCGTCGCGGTGCAGTTGCGAGAAGTGCACCATGTCGCGAAACAGCGCGGCCACTTCGTCGTTGCGGTGCGCTTCCATCATGTCGGCCAGCTCGAGATAACGCTCGGCCGCCTCGCTCTCCAGCGCCACCGCGTGAGCAAGAAATTCAGGCAGCGTGTAGCTCATCACGTCTCCTTTCTTCCGATCCCTCGCCGGGATACCGACCGCCTGCAAGGTTCGCTTCCGGTGCGCGTGTCGCAATTGATGCAGGTCAACGCGCTCCCCACCGATCGTACACGGGAATCGTATACTCGTGCGCTCCGACCGATCCGACACGGGAGTCTCCTTCGATGCTCGAACTGCACTATGCTCCCGGGGCCTGCTCGTTCGTGCCGCACGTCGCCCTCGAGGCAATCAAGGCGGCGGCCGGCGAGGACTTCGCCGCCCGCATGGTCAGGCTGCACAAGGGCGAGCAGCGCACGCCCGGGTACCTGGCGATCAATCCGGACGCGCAGGTGCCCACGCTGGTGGTCGACGGCAGGCCGCTGTCGCAGATCGTGGCGATCTGCGACTACCTCGACCGGCGATTTCCGCAGGCGGGGCTCTTGCCGACCGAGACCTGGACGCGGGCCCAGGCGATGTCGCAATTCCTGTGGATGAACAACACCGTGCACCCCACGTTCACGCACGTGTTCATGCCCGAGCGGTTCTGCGACGGCGAGGCGACGCAGGCCGGGCTCAGGCGCTTCAATGTGGCGCTCTATCGCACGCAGCTCGAGCGCATCCAGGGCTGGATTGCGTCGGCCTGCCCCTTCTGGTTCGGCGAGCGCCTGTCGTTTCACGACGCCTACGCGCTCACGCTGTTGCGCTGGGGCGGCCTGGCAGGCATCGACCCCGATTCGCTGCCCGTGTACAAGGCCTACGTCGATCGCGTCGCCGCGCATCCGGCGGTGGCCGCGGCGATCGCGCGCGAGGGAATCAAGCTGGGCACGTTCAGGAAGGCCTGAAGACGGCGCGTCGGTCCGCCGCCTCGTCGATCCGGTAGATCCAGAAGCCGCCGACCTGGTGGACGAGGGTCAGCCCGGGCACTGCGTCGGCCGGTTTGCGCGAGTCGTGAAACGGCAGCAGCCGCGCGACCAGCGTGGTGCTGGATGCCGCATCGGTGAGCGCGACCACGCGCACCCGGCCTGCTGCCGGCGCGTAGGCCGAATAGGCCGCGTGGCCCTGTGCGCGCACCCAGTCGCGCGCGCCGCTGATCGAGCCGTGGACGTTGCCGCCGTCGGGCAGGTCACGGAAGGCCACGCCCAGCCGGTCCGGCGCCATCGCGCCCAGCAGCAGCGCATCGCGCACGTGCACCACGACGTAGGCTTCGTGTCCGCCGGCCAACTTCTGCAGGCGGGCCGGGCCGTCGTCGCGCGCCAGCATCGCGTCGATCCAGCCAGCGAACGGCGGGCCGGCGTCGGCGCTGCCGGCGCCGTGCAGCCAGAAGCCTGATTCGGTGTTCTCGACTGCTGCGCGCTGCGCAGCCCAGTGCGCGGGAAGTGCGAGCGGTGCGCCGACGACGTGGCGATCGAAGCGCGTCTGCACACCGGCGAGCAGCGCCAGTTGTCGCGAGGTGTCCCACCAGGCCAGCACCAGCGCATCGGCGGGGACGTGCCTGCGCAGCGCCGCGGCGAGTGCTGCGATCTCCGGCAGCGGCGCGGTGGCGGTGAGGAACGGCTCGTCGATTTCCGGTCGCCAATCGAACAGCACCGGCCCGTCGACGCCATCGCCGAAGCGCAGCTCGGCGAGCGTC
>JAJTYR010000043.1 GCA_021463505.1 Burkholderiaceae bacterium
TCACCGGACGACGAATTCGACGCCGCCGGCTACGACCCCACCGAGAGCGGCGTCGCGCCGACGCCGCCCCAGGCCACGCAGGCTGCCCGGGTCACGCCGCCCGCTCATGTCGCACCCGACGCGCAGACACGCTTGCGTCCGGAACTCACCTTCGACACGTTCGTGCACGGCAAGGCCAACCAGATCGCCTGGTCGGCGGCCCTGCAGGTGGTCGAGCGCCCCGGCACCGCCTACAACCCGCTGTTCCTCTACGGCGGCGTGGGTCTGGGCAAGACGCATCTGCTTCACGCGGTCGGCAACGCCGTTCTCGAGCGCAAACCCGGCGCGCGCGTACGCTACATCCACGCGCAGGACTACTTCGACGAGATGGTGCGCGGCATCCAGCGCAAGTCGCTGCACGAATTCAAGAAGAAGTACCAGTCGCTCGACCTGCTGCTGGTCGACGACATCCAGTTTCTCGGCGGCAAGGACCGCACCCAGGAAGAATTCTTCTATACCTTCGAGGCACTGCTCACGGCGCGCAAGCAGCTGATCATCACCAGCGACACCTATCCGAAGGAACTCTCGGCCTTCGAAGACCGCCTGGTGTCGCGTTTCGGCTCGGGCCTGATCGTCGAGATCGAACCGCCCGAGCTCGAGATGCGCGTGGCGATCCTGCTGAAGAAGGCCGAGCAGTCGGGCGAAAAGCTGCCCGAAGAGGTGGCGTTCTTCGTCGCCAAGAACCTGCGCTCGAACGTGCGTGAACTCGAAGGGGCGCTGTTGCGCGTCATCGCGTTCGCCCGCTTCCGCAGCAAGGCGATCACCGCCGATCTCGCCAAGGAAGCCCTGAAAGACCTGCTCGAACTGAACCGTCCTCCGATCTCGATCGAGTCGATCCAGAAGACCGTCGCCGACTTCTTCAAGATCAAGGTCGCCGACATGTACAGCAAGCGCCGGCCCGCACACATCGCGCGCGCGCGCCAGGTGGCGATGTACTTCGCCAAGGAGCTCACGCAGAAGAGCTTTCCGGAGATTGGCGAGGCCTTCGGGGGCCGCGACCACACCACCGTGATGCACGCGGTCAAGCGCATCGCCGAGCTGCGCCAGCACGACCAGGAATGGAATCGGCAGCTGCACGTGCTCGACCAGACGTTGCGCGGATGAGGAGCGTCATGCGCGGGGTGGGCAAGGGCTGGACAACGGCTGGGGCGAATGTGAACAAGCTGCCTGCTTTGCAGGCAACGGCGATTTGTTCGACCGGGTCCACAGGCCCGGGAACAGGTCTTCCCCACGCACGCAATCGCCGGAAAACCGCCACTGGCGCGCAGGAGAACGGGTTGTCCACAGAGTTGCGCCCGGTACATCCAGCAACAGCAACAGGAATCTGAATACATGCAGTTCATCAAAGCCAACCGCGACGCGATCCTCAAGCCCCTGCAAACCGTGGCCGGCATCGTCGAACGCCGGCACACCCTGCCGATCCTGGCCAACGTGCTGTTGCGCAAGTCCGGCAGCGACGTCTCCTTTCTCGCCACCGACGTCGAAATCCAGATCCAGACCACGGCCCAGCTGGGTGCGGGCAAGGAAGACGGCGGCACCACCGTCTCGGCGCGCAAGCTGATCGACATCCTGCGCTCGCTGCCCGACGGTGTCGAAGTCGCGATCAAGGTCGAGAACCGGCGCGTCACCATCCAGGCGGGCAAGAGCCGCTTCGCGCTGCAGACGCTCGCCGCGGAGGAATACCCCACGGTGGCGGCCAGCGAGCAGATCGGCGCGTCGTTTTCGTTGCCCCAGAAGCAGCTCAGGCACCTGTTCCAGATGGTGCACTTCGCGATGGCGCAGCAGGACATCCGCTACTACCTGAACGGCCTGCTGCTGGTCACCGATGGCGCGCTGGTCAAGGTCGTGGCCACCGACGGCCACCGGCTCGCCTTCTGCGAGGCCGCGATCGACGGCGCGCAGCTCGCGCGACACGAGGTGATCATCCCGCGCAAGACGGTGCTCGAATTGCAGCGCCTGCTCGCCGAGGACGACGAGCCGGTGCTGATCGACCTTGGCGGCAACCAGGTGCGCCTGCGCTTCGGCGCGGTCGAGATGATCTCCAAGCTCGTCGAGGGCAAATTCCCCGACTACCAGCGGGTGATTCCCCAGGGCTACACGCGGCGCGCCACGGTCGCGCGCGACCAGTTCGCCGCCTCGCTCGCGCGCGCGTCGATCCTCACCAGCGACAAGTTCAAGGGCGTGCGCCTGAGCCTGTCGCCGGGCCTGATGAAGATCCAGACGAGCAATGCCGAGCAGGAGGAGGCCGTCGAGGAGCTCGATGTCGACTACGCCGGCGATGCCCTGGAGATCGGCTTCAACGTCGGCTACCTGCAGGACGTGCTGGGAAACCTGAAGACCGAGTCCATCTGCATCGACTTCGGCGACGCCGGCACCAGCGCGCTGCTGACGGTGCCCGGCGACGGGCAGTTCAAGTACGTCGTGATGCCGATGCGCATCTGAGGAAGGCAATGACCGAAGCGGAAAGGCAGTACGACTCGTCCTCGATCCAGATCCTCGAGGGCCTCGAGGCGGTTCGCAAGCGCCCGGGGATGTACATCGGCGACACCTCCGACGGCACCGGCCTGCACCACATGGTGTTCGAGGTCGTCGACAACTCGATCGACGAAGCGCTCGCCGGCCACTGCGACGAGATCATCGTCACGATCCACACCGACAACTCGATTTCGGTGGTCGACAACGGCCGCGGCATCCCCACGGGCATCAAGCGGGACGACCGGCACGACCCCAGGCGCAGCGCGGCCGAGATCGCGATGACGGAGCTTCACGCCGGCGGCAAGTTCGACCAGAACAGCTACAAGGTGTCGGGTGGCCTGCACGGCGTGGGCGTCTCGTGCGTGAATGCGCTGTCGAAGTGGCTGCGCCTCACCATCCGGCGCAACGGCAAGGTCCACTTCACCGAATTCCGCCATGGCCTGGTGCACGAGCGCGTGGTCGAGACGCAGGACGGCGTCGAGGTCTCGCCGATGCGCGTCATCGGCGACACGCAGCTGCGCGGCACCGAGGTGCACTTCCTCGCCGACGAGGCGATCTTCGGCAACGTCGAGTTTCACTACGAGATTCTCAGCAAGCGGCTGCGCGAGCTGAGCTTCCTGAACAACGGCGTGCGCATCAGGCTCGTCGACCAGCGCCAGGGCAAGGAGGAGGATTTCGCGTTCTCGGGCGGGGTGCGCGGCTTCGTCGAGTACATCAACAAGACCCGCGCCACCATTCACCCGAACGTTTTTCACGCCACGGGCGAGATCGAAGTGGAGGTCGGCGGCGAGCACAAGCGCGTGTTCGTCGAAGTGGCGATGCAGTGGAACGACGGCTACGCCGAACAGGTGCTCTGCTTCACCAACAACATCCCGCAGCGCGACGGTGGCACGCACCTCACCGGGCTGCGCGCGGCGATGACGCGCGTCATCAACAAGTACATCGAGCAGAACGAACTCGCGAAGAAGGCCAAAGTCGAGACCGGCGGCGACGACATGCGCGAGGGCCTGGCCTGCGTGCTGTCGATCAAGATGGCCGACCCCAAGTTCTCCAGCCAGACCAAGGACAAGCTGGTGTCGTCCGAGGCACGGCCCGCGGTCGAGGAGATCGTGGCCAACGCGCTCGACGAGTACCTGCTCGAGAAACCGGTCGACGCGAAGACCATCTGCGGCAAGATCGTCGACGCGGCGCGCGCGCGCGAGGCCGCGCGCAAGGCGCGCGAGATGACGCGCCGCAAGGGGCTGCTCGACGGCGTCGGGCTGCCCGGCAAGCTGGCCGACTGCCAGGAGAAGGATCCGGCGCTCTCGGAGATCTTCATCGTCGAGGGCGATTCGGCGGGCGGCTCGGCCAAGCAGGGGCGCGATCGCAGGTTCCAGGCGATCCTGCCGCTGCGCGGCAAGGTGCTCAACGTCGAGAAGGCGCGCTTCGACAAGCTGATCTCGTCGGAGCAGATCGCCACGCTGATCACCGCGCTGGGCACCAACATCGGCCCGGACTACGACGTCGGCAAGCTGCGCTATCACCGCATCATCGTGATGACCGACGCCGACGTCGACGGCAGCCACATCCGCACGCTGCTGCTCACGTTCTTCTACCGGCAAATGCCCGATCTGGTCGAGCGCGGTCACGTCTACATCGCCCAGCCGCCGCTCTACAAGGTCAGGCACGGCAGGGACGAGCGCTACCTGAAGGACGACCACGAACTGAACCAGTACATGCTGCGTCACGCACTCGACGGCGCGGCGCTGCTGCCGGCGGCCGGCTCGGAGCCGATCCGTGGCGAGGCGCTCGGCGAACTCGCGCGCAAGTACCTGCTGGCCGAGGCCGTCATCGAGCGCCTGGCGCGCATCATCGATGCCGATGCGCTGCGCGCGATACTCGATGGCTGCGTGATCGACCTCGCCAACGAGCAGGCGGCGATGGCCTCGGCCGTGCGCCTGGCGCAGGCGATGGTGAAGTACGCGCCGCCCACCAATGGCGGCGCTCCGTCGGTGCGCCCGCGCTTCGACGACAAGCACGAAAAGTGGCTGCTGGTCATCGAGCGCCGGCACCACGGCAACGTGAGGGCGAGCGCGATCGACGCCGAGTTCCTCGTCTCGGCCGACTATCGCGCGCTCACCGAGTGCGCGCAGACCGTCTCGGGCCTGATCGGCGCGGGCGCCGAGATCCGTCGCGGCGAGGGTGAAAAGCAGAAGGGCCAGCCGGTGGCCGACTTCCGCGCGGCAATGCGCTGGCTGCTCGCCGAGGCCGAGCGCGGCGTGGTGCGCCAGCGCTACAAGGGGCTGGGCGAGATGAACGCCGAGCAGCTGTGGGAGACCACGATGGACCCGGCGGCGCGCCGCCTGCTGAAGGTGCAGATCGAGGACGCGCTCGCCGCCGACCAGATCTTCGCCACGCTGATGGGTGACGAGGTCGAGCCGAGGAGGGCGTTCATCGAGCAGAACGCGCTGGTGGCACGCAACATCGACGTGTGACGGACGCCGGCTTGGTCGTACATCGTCAGATCCTGCGGTACCAGTCGATGCGATTCGCGTCGCTTTCGACCACCACCTCGCCGCGCGCCCGCAGATGGTTCAGGTGCGCGATGCACTCGCCCGCGGCCATGCTGAGCAGGTGCGGATCGCCACGCACTTCGCGTGCGAAGAGGGCGCCGAACAGGTCGACGACGCGCTTCGGCTGTGCGAGCGACCTGCGCAGCCGGTCGAGCCCGCGCCGGTGCCCGTTGGCCAGCGCCTGCAGTCGCGCGTGCAGGCCGGCGAACGGTTCGTTGTGTGCCGGAAGCACCAGCACGTCGTCGGGCAGCGTTCGCCTGATCCGTTCGAGCGAATGCAGCCAGTCGCCCAGCGGATCGGCGTCGGGCTCGGTGGGGAACACCGAGACGTTCGACGAGATGCGCGGCAGCACCTGGTCGCCCGAGATCAGCAGCTTCAGTGCGGGGCTGTGCAGGCACGCGTGCTCGGGAGAGTGGCCGCGGCCGACGACGACGCTCCAGTCGTGCCCACCGATGCGCAGCGTTTCGCCGTCGACGATCCGGCGATAGCTGTCGGGCAGCCGATAGACGCCTTTGCCGAAAGCGCCGAAGCGCGCGCGGTACTGTTCGAGCGCTGCGTCGTCCCAGCCGGCGCGGCGGTAGAACTCGACGCCGTCCTCGGGCGCCTCGTGGCCGGTGTCGGCCACCAGTACCCGGCAGGTGAGATACTCGAGCCGCGTCATCCACAGCCGGGCATCGAACCTGCGCGTGAGCCATCCGGCCATGCCGACGTGGTCGGGGTGCATGTGGGTGACCAGCACGCGCCGGATCGGGCGTCCGCCCAGCGCGCCGCCCAGCAGTTGCTGCCAGGCCGCCGCCGTCGCTTCGCTGCGCACCCCGGTGTCGACGATCGTCCAGCCGTCGCCATCCTCGAGCGCGTACAGGTTGATGTGGTTCAGCGCGAACGGCAGCGGCATGCGGATCCACAGCACGCCGGACCGGATCTCGCGCGCGGTGCCGGTTTCGGGGACGCCGTCGAACGGGTAAGCGCAGGCTGGCGCAGGCCGCGCCGCCGCGTCATCGCGCCGGCCCGGCTCGCGGTCGTGCGCAGCCCCGGGTGCCTTCATGCGGACATGTTCTCACGGCTGGTGATCGCCGGCGCACGCGCGACGGGCGCGCCGCAGAACGCGAAGTCGACTTCCGGCTGGCGCCCGGCGATCAGGTCGGCCAATGCGCGGCCGCTGCCGCAGGCTTGCGTCCAGCCGAGCGTGCCGTGGCCGGTGTTCAGGAACAGGTTGGCGACGCGCGTGCCACCGACGTAGGGCAGGTTCGACGGCGTCGCGGGTCGCAGCCCGCTCCAGTACTCGACTCTCGATGTGTCACCGGCGCCCGGGAACAGCTGCTCGACGCGACGCAGGATCGCTGCGCAGCGGATGTGGTCGAGCGCGCGGCCGTGGCCGCCGAGCTCGGCGGTGCCGGCGATGCGCAGTCGCTCGCCGAGCCGCGAGAACACCAGCTTGTGTCGGTCGTCGGTGAGCGAAACCTGGTGGGCGAGCGACGCGTCGCGCACCGGCATCGTGAGCGAGTAGCCCTTGGCCGGATAGAGGTTCAGGCGCACGCCCAGCGGCGCCGCGAGCCGCGCGCTGTCGCAGCCCAGGGCAAGGACGTAGCGGTCGCCTTCGAGCCGGACATAGCGGCCTTCGGCGTCGATCGCCTCGACGTGCCCGATGCGCCCGCCGCTGCTTCGCAGCGCCGTGACCCGATGCCCCATCAGGAAGCGCACGCCGCGCGCGCGGCACATCGCTGCGAGCTCGCGCGTGAACCGGCAGGCGTCGCCCGATTCGTCGGCTTCGGTGTAGGTGGCGCCGACGAGCAGCGCTCGCGCCTGGCGCAGGGCCGGCTCGATCGCGACCGCCTCGTCGGCCGAAACGACGCGGCGCTCGCAACCGAGCTCGGTCATCAGCCGCGCAGGCTCGCGTGCCGCCTCGAGCTCGGCCGCATCGGTGTAGAGGTGCAGGATGCCCCGGGTGCGTTCGTCGTACGCGATGCCGGTTTCGCGGCGCAGCGCCTGCAGCGTCGCGCGGCTGTACAGGCCGAGCCGTACCAGTTGCGCGGTGTTGTGCCGTGCGCGCTCGCGCGTGCATTCGCGCAGGAACGCCAGGCCCCAGCGCCATTGCGCGGGATCGGGTTGCGGGCGCAGCAGCAGCGGCGCATCGCGCTGGCCCAGCCAGCGCAGGATCTTCAGCGGCGCGGCCGGGTTGGCCCAGGGCTCGGCGTGGCTCACCGATATCTGTCCGCCGTTGGCGAAGCTGGTCTCGGCGGCCGGCTCGGCCTGCCGGTCGACGACGCTGACCGCGAATCCGTGTCGGCTCAGGAACCAGGCGCTGGCGACGCCGATGACGCCGGCGCCGAGCACGACGACCTTCATGTGAGCGCCTGGACCGCCGCCTCGTAGCGCTCGGCGGCCTCCCTGCGGTTCTGCGCGGTCACGCCGAGATCGCGCAGCAGGCCGTTGTTCAGCCCGTAGATCCAGCCGTGCACCGACAGCGGCTGTCCGCGATCCCAGGCGTCGCGCACGATCGTCGACCGGCAGACGTTGTGTACCTGCTCGATCACGTTCAGTTCGCACAACCGGTCGACCTGGTGCGACTTCTGATACAACGGCCGGATGCGCGCCTCGTGCCGTTCGTAGACGTCCCTCACGTGACCGATCCAGTGGTCGGCGAGTCCGACCCGGTGGCCGCGCAGCGCGACCCGCACGCCACCGCAGCCGTAGTGTCCGACGACCATCACGTGCTCGACCTTCAGCACGTCGACCGCGAACTGCATCACCGACAGGCAGTTCAGGTCGGTGTGCACGACCACGTTGGCGACGTTGCGGTGCACGAACACCTCGCCTGGCGGCAACCCGATGATCTCGTTGGCCGGCACGCGGCTGTCCGAGCAGCCGATCCACAGATAGCGCGGCGACTGCTGCTGCGACAGACGCTCGAAGAATTGCGGGTCTTCGCGGCGGACGCGCTCGGACCAGGTCTCGTTGTTGTCGAACAACTGCTGCAGCACGCGCATGCCGGTATCCGGTGTGCCAGGGTCGCCGGGCCCAGTCGATCGGACGGCGCACGAACAATGATAGCGAAAGCGTCTGCAGCGCTGCGTGCGCCGCCGGAATCGGCCAGAATGGCACGCTGCCCCGGATCGTTTCTGCGCGACTGCACGCGCGCACTCTGACGCGGAGAATCGGGCGATGACTGCGCTGGTGCTCGGACTGTTCCTGTTCCTTGGCATGCACTCCGTGCGCATCGTCGCCGGCGGCTGGCGCGATACGCGCGTCGCGGCGATGGGCGAGGGCGCCTGGAAGGGGATCCATTCGCTGGTGTCGCTCGCCGGCCTCGTGCTGATCGTCTGGGGGTTCGGGCTCGCGCGCGTGAACCCGGTCGATCTCTGGCAAGCGCCGGCCTGGGGCCGCCATGCGGCGTCGCTGTTCACGCTGCTGTCCTTCGTGCTGATCGCGGCCGCCTACGTGCCGCGCAGCCGCATCCGCGCGCTGGCCGGGCATCCGATGGTCGCGGGCGTGAAGCTGTGGGCGTTCGCGCATCTGCTGTCGAACGGCCGGCTCGCCGACGTGGTGCTGTTCGGCGCGTTCCTCGCCTGGTCGGTCGTTGCCTACGCGGCGCTGCGGCGGCGTGACCGTGCCGCCGGAACGACGCGCGGCGCCGGCGCCCTCGGCAACGATCTCACCTCGGTCGTGGTCGGGGTGCTCGCCTGGTTCGTCTTCGCGCTGTACCTGCACGGTCCGCTGATCGGCGTTCAGCCGTTCGGCTGAACGCGCCGGCCACCGGGCCCTGCCGCACGCCGTTGCGTAATTCACCGCGGTCGGCGGCAGATTGCATTTTCCACTTGCCATCCGACCGGACATTCTTTGGCAAGCGCTTGTTTCGCAAGGGAGTCCCGGTGCTGGCACGTTGCCTGCTTGTTGCCCTGCGTCGAGTTGCGGAAAACGAAGGGGGGAGTCATGGGCTGGCTTGACCGGCTCCTCCGGAGGCGGCGCAGTCCACCGGTTTCCGTGCTGCGGATGGTCGACCTGCCGGGTCGGGGCCTCGTCGCGCTGGCGCGTTCGGTCGATTGCCTGGGCGAGATGTGCCCGCGCCCGCAACTGCTGACCGTGAAGGTCGTCGACGAGGTTGACGTGGGAGACGTGATCGAAGTGCTCACTGACAACGCGGCGGCCGCCGAGGGGTTCCCGGCGCTCGCGATGAAGCTCGACTGCGAGCATCTGGCGACCGTTCGCGAGACCGGGCACTGGCGCATCTACCTGCGCCGCAGCGCCTGAGCGTACGGGCGCGGCATGCGCATGCACTGGGAGGTTGCGTGGTGAACACGCAGACGCAGGCAGTTCACGATGTTCGTCGGGGCGCGAATCTCCGGGCGTCCGGCGTGGTGGCGCTGGTGGCGCTGTGCTCGGTGTGGGCGCTGTCGATCGACACGCGCTTCGTCTACCTGCTCGTCTACGCCTGGTTCGGCCTCGCCTACGGGGCGCTGCTGCAGTACGGGCGCTTCTGCATGGCGTCGGCGGTGCGCGACCTGTTCGCGGTGGGCGTGCCGCGGATGGCCGTCGGAATGATGATCGCCGTCGCACTGTATGCCACCGTGGCGGCGATCGTCACGCTGAGCGGATTCAGCACCTTTCATCCGAACGTGCTCGGCTGGCACGTGCTCGTCGGCGGCGCGATCTTCGGCTTCGGCATCGTCTTCACCGGCGGATGCGCATCCGGGTCGCTCTACAAGGCCGGCGAAGGCAACATGAACGCGATGCTGGTGATCGTGGCGATCTCGTTTTCGCAGGCGATCGTGGTCAGCGCAAGCGGCTGGTGGGACGCGCTGGTGCCGTCCTCGTGGGTCGCGTCGGCCGCCGCCAAGGACATGCCGGCCGACCTGAGCGTGACCCGCGGCTGGTTCGACCTCTTCACTGCGGGCCACATCTGGGACCTGAAAGGCGCGACCACGGCCGACATGCTGGGCGCGGGCGGCACGGTCGCGGGCATCGTGCTGGCCAACACGCTGCTGACCGCAATCCTTCCGGTGGCGGCGATCCTGGTCGCGCTCTACCTGCTCTATTACCGCAAGGGCTACATGCGGCGTGCGAAGAAAGCCGCGCCGTCGTTCGGCGACGAGTTGTCCGGCATCTGGTCGATGTTCACCTCGTCGAAGAACACGGCGATCGCCGGCATCGGGCTGGGCGTGCTCGCCGGGCTTCACATGTGGGTGACCGGCGCGCTGCGCAACCACTACGGCATCTTCAACTTCGGCGAATTGCTTGCGGCGATGGGCTACACCGATGGCCTGTCGATCCAGGAGACGGTGTTCGATCCCGGCTACTGGTACATCACCACGCAGGAGGCGCAGTGGGGCGGCTGGCTGCTGAACAAGCTCGGTCTGATGGGCACCGACAACATCTACTTCGGGCTCGACAACGGCTTGCCCAATCCGCTGCTGAACGCGCCCGGGTTCATGTCGATCGGCATCATCCTGGGCGCCGCGGCGATGGCGCTGGCGCGACGCGAGTTCAAGTGGAAGCTTCCGAACCTCGAGTCGGCGGTGTTCGCGCTGGTGGGCGGCACGCTGATGGGCATCGGCGCGCGCATCGGCATGGGCTGCAACATCGGGGCTTTCTTCGCCACGGTGACCAACGGCGACCCCAGCGGCTGGGTGTTCCTGCTCGGCATGGCCGCGGGCGCCTGGGCCGGCGTGAAGGCGTTCGCCTGGTGGATGGAGTGGAGCGCGGCGCGCAACGAGGCGTCGGTGCTCTGAGCCGCGCGGCCGCTGAACGACAGGGAGATCGGTATGGCAATGACTTTCGACCGGGTGGGCGACCACGAGTGGAAGCTGAACGTCTGCGGCTACGCCTGCCCGCACCCGCAGATGTACACGAAGAAGGCGCTGCAGAAGATGGCCAGCGGCGACGTGCTCACGGTGCTGTTCGACAACCCGTCGTCGGGCGAATCGATCATGGCCATGTGCGAAACCGACGGCGACGAGCTGTTCGACCGCCGCGAAGACGCTGGCTCGTTCGCGTGGAAGATCCGCAAGGCCTGAAGCGATGCGGCTCGGAATCGTGATCACCGACGGGGCCTTCGCCGCGCACGCGAGTGCGCTGCTCGATGCGGCGCGCGCGCGCGGTTGGGCGCCGCAGTGCTTTCTCACCGACACCGGGGTGAGTCTGCTCGCCGACGCCGGCTTCCTGGAGCGCGCGCGCGCGCATCCGGAGACGGTCACGGTCTGCGAACACAGTGTCGAGCTCCATGCGCCCGGGCGTTTCACGCGCGAGGCGCTCGCCGGACCGATCGTGTTCGGCGGCCAGTACCAGAACGCCCAGCTCGCGCACCTCTGCGATCAGGTGCTGGTCTTCTGAGGGGCGGGCATGAAGGAAGCGAAACGCATCCTGGTGGTGGCGCTCGGCAACAAGGCGGAGGCGCTGCGCATGGCCGCCGGCCTCACGCTGCTCGACGACCGCATCGAGGTGGCCGTCTGGGGCGCGTTGCCGGCCGGGCCGGCGATCGACGAGCAGCGCGAGGCCCTGGACTTCGCCGACGTGCCGATCGCCGGGCTGATGCCCGATGATGGGGTGGCCGGACTCGCCGCCCGGATCGTCGACAGCGACGTGGTGTATTGCGTATGAGCGCAACGAGGCGGGTCGTCCTGGTCAGGCCGGCGGGCGTGGCCGGCATCGATGGACTGGGTGCGGCATTGCGCGCGGCGGGTGCGGAGGTGCGCGAGCTCGAACTCGCGCGCGCGGGCGACCACGACGCGCTGCTCGACGCGCTCGAACAGGGATACATGCCGGTCGTGCTGAAGACGCCGGCGGGTGGCTGATCGATCTGCCCGGGGCGGACGACCGAAGGACGAACAACGAGGAGGGACTCCTGATGAGGACGCGAACGAAAACGACGCTGGGCAGTGCCGTCGCGCTGGGCCTTGTGCTGGGCCTGCAGGGATGCGGCAGCGGCGGCGAGGACAAGACCGCCGTGGCGACCAAGCTGGTGGTGAATTCGGCGGCGGCGATTGCGCAGGAGTCCGCCGACAGCTATGACGACAACGTCAACGGTGTGATCTCGGGCGCAACGCTCAAGCGCTGGATCGACGACTGGCCCGCGAATCGGCCGGCCGGCATCACCGGCAAGCTGGTGATCCTGCAGGTCACTGCGGGGCCGGCCGGCTTCGAGTATCTGAAGCCCAACGGCACCAACGTGTTCGCCTATCTCGAGGGCGGCTGGACCCAGGTCCGCAGCAACGGCGTCATCGAGACGATCCAGATGGTTCTCGACGGATCGGGCGTGGATGCGTTGCTGAAGAAATACAACATCGACCCGCGCAACGACATGATCGTCTGCGCCCAGGGCGCGGCGAGCGCGGCCAACGTGATGACGCAGGGTCGCTGCTGGTACACGCTGCGCTACTGGGGTGTCGACAAGGCCAACCTGGCGCTGCTCAACGGCAGCAACCAGTGGAACGGCACCGGCGGGGCGCTCGCCGGCTACTTCCAGGCGGCCGCGAGCGTGGCGCCGAACAGCGGCACGATTTCGGTGAAGCAGCTGCAGGTGGACAACACCCAGTTGCAGGCCACCTTCCAGGACATGCTGAAGGTGCTGCCGTCGAGCGACGTGAACCAGCGCACCGACGGCGTGTTCATCTGGGACGCGCGCGACGCCGGCCAGTTCAGCGCCGGCGAGTTCCTCGAGGGCGGCGACGTCACGGCCGGGAACTGCACGTCGCTCACCGCAGGCGTGCCGTACTGCGCGGCGAACGCGTCGTTCAACTACATGTCGAAGTTCCAGAACAACGGCGCGCGTCAGGGTCACCCCTGGGGCGCGGTGCAGTTGAACTACATCAATCTGCTGGACAGCACCAAGGGGTTCAGCTGGAAGCCGAAGGCGGCGCTGAAGGCCTACCTCAATGGCGACACCGACGCGAGCGGCTTCGGGTTCACGGATGGCAGCTACCGGCTCGTCGGCACGGGTAACGCGTACCAGCCCGGTGATACGATCTACGGCTACTGCGAAACCACCTTCCGCGCGATGATCACCGGCGTGGCCACCGCCGTAGTGCTCGGCCTGCCGACGCGCTTCTACGACGGCGCGATGGTCGAGTGGCACTCGCTGTCGCACATCAAGGATCGCAACGGCAGCTACCTGCTGCCCGCCGACTCGCCATGGCGCACCGATGTCCGGTCGTTCTTCCGCGAGGCCAGCAGCAGCGCGCTGGTGGCGCCGCGCACCGTTGTCGATGCGTATGCCCGCTCGGCCGATGCGATCGTGCGCGCCGATTCCGCCTACAAGACCGGCGAGTCGCCGCTCGCCGGGCGTCCGGGCGGGGCGGGCGGGCCGCCGAATCCCTGCGGCGGCTGACGCGCGCCGTCGGCGCGCGGTGAGGCGCAGCCGACTCGTGCCGAGGCGCAGCCGGCCGGTGTCGAAGCGCCGCGGGGGGCGCGCGCGGCGTGCGGCGCTCCCGCTGCTGTGGCTGGCCGCAGCGCTGCTGTCGGCCGGCTGTGGCCAGCGCGGGACGCCACCGCCGGTCGACGTCTTTCTCGCCCGGCACTGGGCCGAACCCCTGCCCCCGCAGGGGCCGCCACCGGCCGGTTTCTCGACGCTCGAGGCGTCGCTGTCGCCGCAGGCGTGCGGACAGTGCCACGCGCCGCAGTACGAGGCGTGGCGCACCAGCCTGCACAGCCGCACGGTCGGGCCGGGCCTGCTGTGGCAACTCGCGCTGATGGACCAGGCGCAGGCGAATGGTTGCTTTCGCTGCCACGCGCCGCTGGCCGAACAGAAGGCGCTGCTGGCGATCGAGCACGGCTGGCAGGGCGCGCCGCCGCTGCCGCCGCCGGGTTACGTCGATCCGCAACTCGGGCACCAGGGCCTCGTCTGCGCCGCCTGCCACGTGCGCGAACACCGTCGCTTCGGCCCGCCGGCCGGGCCGGGCGCCGACAGCGGCGTTGCGCACGGCGGCTTCACCGCGTCGCCGGCGTTCCAGGACAGTCGCTTCTGTGCGCACTGTCACCAGTTCCCGCCGAATGGCCCGAGCGTTGCGGGCAAGCTGTTCGAAGACACCTGGAACCAGTGGGCCGCGAGCCCGATGGCGCCGGGTCGCAGCTGTCAGTCGTGCCACATGCCCGATCGGCAGCATCTGTGGCGTGGGATCCACGATCCCGACACCACGCGCAGCGCACTCGATCTCGGCGTGCAGGTGGCCGCGCTCGGCGGCGGACGCTACGAGGCACGGGCCCGCGTGCGCAACGTCGGGGCGGGGCACCACTTTCCAACCTACATGGTGCCGAAGATCGAGCTCGACTTCGTGCGTCGCGATGCCGACGGTGCGACGCAGGCGCTCGGGCGCCATGTGATCGGGTGGAGTGTCGATACGCAGCTGACACGCGAGATCGCGGACACGCGAATCTCCGCCGGCGCGTCGCGCGACTTTACGGTGCCCTTCGCGGCGCCGCGCAGCGGCGGCTGGAAGGTCGAGCTCGTGGTGCGCGTGAAGCCTGGCGAGCACTACGAACGGATGTATCGCGAGTATCTCGCGCGTGCAGCCGAACTGCCGCCGCAGGCCGTCTCACAGTTGCGCCGCGCGCTCGCCGAGGTGCTGGCGGCCGAGTACGAACTGATGCGCGTCGCCGCAACGCCGCCGATTGCAAATTGAAACATTGCTCCGTTCAACGCACGCGCTGCAATCCGGCCGGCACTCGCCAGCGGCGGTAAGCCCTTGATCCGGCGATGGATCGGCGCTGGCACGTTGTGTGCGTTCCTTTCGCAGCGGTACGGTGCTTCGTGCATCGCTGAATCATGACTTCGATTCGAGTTTCGTTTGCGCTCGCGTGGCTGCTGGCCGCCACGTCTGTCCAGGCAGCGGATGCCGATCCGCCCCGCCTGAAGTACCGCTCGCGTGGACCGGTCTGCGCCTGCGAATCGGGCATGGGCGAGAACGAGATCCGCAGGGCATGGGAGGCGCGGTTCGGGCCCGAATCCGGGCGGCCGGCGGCGGATCGACCGGCCCCGGATGGCAAGTCCGCCGCGACGGGATCGGGCCCCGCGCGACAGGTCCAACAAAGGGAGGGAGGGACGAAATGAGACACGGGCACGGTGGAACCGGCTGGAGACGGTGGCTCTGGCGCGGCGGGCTGTTGACCGCGCTGGCACTCGGCGTGGCGCTGATGGCTGGCGTGGGCACGAGCGTTCACGACGACGCCGACACGCGCGCCGGCGCCGGCTGGGGCGCCGAGGCCGTGTCGGCGCTGGCCGAGGGTGCTTCGCGGGTGTCGCCGATTCCGCTGGCCAATGCCTGCGGCCTGGGCGCATCGAGCTGCTTCAAGTGCCACAACGGTACGCGCGCGAAAGCCGCCGACATGGATCCGAAGAAATCGCCCTGGCACGCGCAGCACGCCAAGGTGAACAACTCGTGCGCCGGTTGCCACAAGGGCAATCCGCGCATCATGAAGGAAGACATCGCGCACTCGAAGATGGTCGCCAGGCCGCGCGACGACACGGCCGGCTCCTGTGCCGGCTGTCATGCCAGCGACTTGTCGAAGGTCCAGGGCGCCTACGCCGCAACCGCCGGAGCGAAATGAGATGAAGAAATCCTCCAGGATGTCCGCCCGCGGCGCGTGTTGCGCCGCACTCGTTGCCGGCGCGCTGCCGCTGTCGGCCCTCGCCGGCCCGACGATCCAGTTCGGCGACCAGGGTTCGCTCACGCTCACCTATGCGCTGCAGGGCTGGATGCAGCATCGCAGCTTCGCCTCCGACACGCACTCGGGTTCGGCGACCGACGCGTTCCTGCGCCGCAACCGGCTCACCTTCTCGGGTCAGTACAACGACTACGTCGGGTTCTACGCGCAGTTCGAGGCCGGCAACGACAGCCGCTTCGGCCAGGACAACCGCAGCGTCTACTACCGCGACGCCTACGTGACGCTCGACTATCGCGACGACCTGCGCTTCATCGTCGGCCGCTTCAAGAACACCTTCTCGCGCGAGAACCTCGAGGCCTGCCTCGAGCCGCTGACGATGGACCGCGCCGAAGTGCTGTCGTATACGCCTTACGCCGGCAGCCGCGACACCGGTCTCGCGATCTGGGGCAACCTGCTCGATGCGCGACTGCAGTACCGCTTCATGGTGGCCGACGGGCGCGAGGGGATGTACGTCGCAAAGGACAGCCCGCGCGTGACCGCACGCGTTCACTACAGTTTCTGGGACCCTGAATCGAACTACGGCTACCTCGGCACCTACCTCGGCACCGCCAAGGTGCTGACGATCGGCGCCGCGTACGACACGCAGGCGAACGTCGCCTACGGCGACTGGCCGCTGCGTCGCGACATCAAGGACTACAAGGCCTGGACGGTCGACGCGTTCATGGAGTACCCGACGCGCAGCGGCGTGTACACGCTGTCGGGTGCGGCGTTCAAGTACGACACCGGAGGGGCGTACAACCAGACGCCGGATCCCGAGTTGCCGGTCAACAGCGACCTGAAGGGCTTCTACGTCAAGGGCGGTTACATGCTGCCTGGAAAGGTCGGTGCCGGTCGCCTGCAGTTCTTCGCCCGCCACGAAAGCTCCGACTACGGCGTCAAGGTCGGCAACGCCGAGTACTACGATCAGAAGTGGAACAGCATCGGCGCCAACTGGTACCTCGACGGGCAGAAACTGAAAGTGAGCCTCGAGTACGCGAAGGTGAAGTTCGACACCCCCGATCCCTCGAATCGTTCGCTGCGCGACTATAATCAGTTCACCTTGGGGTTGCAGTTCATCTTCTGATCCTGCCCGGGGCGCACGTCGCCCCTGTCGCCGGCCGGGATCGAGTCGCGGGGTGTCGAAATGGCATCGGTGCCGATCGCGGGTGCTTCCGGTGGGACGGCGCCTGCCTTGTTCGCGGTTCGGGGCCGGTGGAAGCCGTTCGGTTGGGCCGCGCTCGCCGCGCTCGCGTACGCGATCGCGGGGGGCGCCCTCTGGCACGATGACCACGCGGCCTGGGCGCTGGGCGTGGCGCTGGCCGCGGTGCTGGCGTGGCTGCTCGCGCGCGCGGCCGCCGAACTGTCGGCGGTCAGGGACCTGGGGCGCGGCATTCGCCTCGCGGCCGAAGGTCGGTTCGAGCCCTTGCCGATCGAACCTCACGCCGGCACCCTCGCCGGCCGGCTGATTCCCGAGTACAACACGACGGTCACGCGGGTCGGGCTCACGTTCCAGAGCGTGGTCGAGTGCCAGGGGCGCTTTCTCGACGAACGCAACCGGATCAACACGATCCTGCAGAGCCTGCCGGTCGGGCTGCTGAGCATCGGCGACGACCTGCGCGTGAGCGTCGCCAACCGCCAGGCCGACACGTTGTTCGGCGTCGAGACGGGGCAACTGCTCGAGAAGAACCTGTTCGACCTGCTCGATCTGCCGGAGCGCGACCGGGCGGTGCTGCGCGACGCGTTCCTCTACAAGTACGTGGTGCGCAACCACGAGGTCGGGCTCAGGCTGGGCGGCAAGACGCGCTACATCGCACTGAACCTCGCGTTCTACAGCGACGAGGAAAACGACATGGGCAGCGTGCTGACGCTGCAGGACATCACCGAGCACCGGGCGTTGATGGAAACCGTGGCGATGCGCGAAAAGCTGGTCGCGATGGGCCAGCTGGCCGCCGGCGTGGCGCACGAGCTCAACACGCCGCTGGGCAACGTGCTCGGCTACGCGCAGCTGCTCGAGCGCGGCGCCGAAGGCCAGCCGAAGCTGGCCGACTACGCGCGCATCATTGCCGAGGAGACCCGGCGCTGCTCGCGGGTGGTGCACGAGCTGCTCGGCTACGCGCGCAAGGACGATTGCAGCGACGAAACCTGCGACGTCAACCAGATGGTGCGCGAGCTGGTGGAAACCTTCGTCGATTGTCGCCTCAAGCGCTACCGCATCGATGCGCGCATGGAACTTGCACCCGGCGAGCTGATCGCCGAGGGTGCGTGCGGGCAACTCGACATCGTCCTCACCAACCTGATCGTCAACGCGATCCACGCGCTCGACAAGGTGCCGGATCCGTGCATCGTGGTGCGCACCTGGAGCGAGGGGCGGCAGGTGTACGTCAGCGTCTCCGATAACGGGCCCGGCGTGCCCACCGAGTTGCGCAGCCGCCTGTTCGATCCGTTCTTCACGACGAAGACGGTCGGGCAGGGCACGGGCCTGGGTCTGCCGATCTCCAATGCGATCGTCACGCGGCGCGGCGGCTTCATCGCGTACGACGGCGACTACGCAGGCGGCGCGCGTTTCGTCGTCACGCTGCCCGCGGTCGACCTCGGTCGCGCCGGCGCATGATCGGGCAGGGCGCAACGTCGGAGGTGCCGGCTGCACCGCCTAAAATCCTCGTGGCCGAGGACGACCGGCGCATGCGTGAACTGATCGTCACCGTGCTGGGCGAGATCGATCCGGAGGTCGAGGTCGTCACGGCCGCCGACGCGCACGAGGCGATGGATCTCTACGAGGCCGCGCACGCGGCGGTCGTGCTGACCGACCTGCGCATGCCGGGTGCCGACGGCCTGGACCTGCTGAAATTCGTCCGGCAACGCGACCCGCAGACACAGGTGGTGCTGGTCACCGGCCACGGCACCGTCGAGTCGGCGGTCGCCGCGCTCAAGCACGGCGCCTACGACTACGTGGAAAAGCCGTTCGACACGGTGAAGCTGCGCTGCGTCGTGGAGAACGCGCTGCGCCACTATCTGCTGGCCACCGAGAACGAGCGCCTGCGCCAGCAGCAGCGCACGTTCGAGCAGGGCGGCGAGATCATCGGCGCCTCGCAGGCCCGCGAGCGCGTCGAGCGGCTGATCGTCGCCGCCGCTGCCTACGATTCGAGCGTGCTGGTGAGCGGGCCGAGCGGCAGCGGCAAGGAGCTCGTGGCGCGCCAGATCCACCTGCGCAGCGCGCGCAGCGCCCGACCCTTCGTGGTCATCAATTGCGCGGCGATTCCCGAGACGCTGGTCGAGAGCGAGCTCTTCGGCTATCGCAAGGGCGCCTTCACCGGGGCCGAGCGCAACAAGATCGGCCTGTTCGAGGCCGCCGACGGCGGCACGCTGTTCCTCGACGAGGTCAACAACGCGTCGATGGCGCTGCAGGCGAAGCTGTTGCGGGTCGCCCAGGACGGCGTGTTCTATCCGGTCGGCGCCACCGAACCCGTGGCCGTCGACGTGCGCCTGATCGCCGCCACCAATCAGCCGATCGCCGAGCTGGTCGAGAACGGCCGCTTCCGCGAGGACCTCTTCTACCGGCTTTCGGTGATCGAGATCCCGATTCCGCCGCTGCGCGAGCGCCGCGAGGACATTCCGCTGCTGGCGTACTACTTCCTGAACAAGCACTCGGTGCGCCTGGGCAAGCACGTCAGCGGCTTCAGGACCGCGGTGCTGGGCGCGCTGATGCGCTACGACTGGCCGGGTAACGTGCGCGAGCTGGAGAACGTGGTGCAGCGCATGATCATCCTGAGCGAGTCCGACCCGATCGGGTCGGAGGTCGTGCCGCCGCGGCTCTCCGAGGGCAGCGGCGCGCAGGCGCGTGCGCTCGACCTGCTCTCGCCGCGCAGCCTCGACGAGATGGAGGCCTACTTCATCGCCAAGACCTTGCGCGAGACCAAGGGCGACCGCGGTCTGGCCGCCGAGATCCTCGGCATCGACAAGTCGACGCTGTGGCGCAAGGTCAAGCGCTACGGCATCGAGGAGTAGGGGTCGCGCGCAGGCGCTGCAGCTGCTTCGCGGAAGGCGCCGTCAGTCGAGCACCGCCGGCAGCCGCCGGGTGAGCGCCTGGCGCGTGGCCGGGGCGCCGCCCAGAAGCGCGAAGCCGAGCAGGCCACCCTGTGCATCGACGAACGTGGCCGCCAGGCTGCCGTCGGCGCCTTCCTCGAAGTGCCAGTTGCCCTGGGCCCAGGTGGCCGGCGGCGAGACGGCGAGCGGCGCGGCCGGCGTCTTCACCACCACCGGCATCGCCGGATAGCGCACGTCGGTGGGCTGGCCGGCCAGCGTCTTCGCCAGCGCGCGCGCCGCGTTCATCAGCGGCATCACGAACGGCAACACCTGCCCTTCCACTTCGGCGCAGTCGCCGAGTGCGAAGACGCCGGGCGCGCTCGTGCGCAGTTGCCGGTCGACGACGATGCCGCGGTTCACCGTGAGGCCCGTGGTCTGTGCGAGTTGGGTGCGCGGACGCAGGCCGATCGCCGAGAGCACCGCGTCGGTGTCGATCGCCTCGCCACCGGCGAGTTGCACGCGCAGGCGCGTGCCGGCGCGCTCCACGGCAGCCGCGGTCGTGCCCAGGCGCAGGTTCACGCCGGCCGCGCCCAGCTTCGCGGCCATCGCGCGGCCGACGCGCTCGGGCACCAGGCGCCCGAGCGGCCACGGCGCCGGATCGATCACGTCGACCCGGCGACCGCTGGCCAGCAGGTCGTTGGCGAACTCGCAGCCGATCAGGCCGGCGCCGAGGATCGTGACGTGCGTGGCGTGCTCGATCGCAGCGAGGAAGCGGGCGTAATCGGCGAGGTCGTTGACCTGCATCACCGCGTCGGCCGCGTCGCCGGCGAGCGGCACGCGGATCGGGTCGGCGCCGAGCGCGAGCACGAGTTGCGAGTATTCGAGCCGCTCGCCGTTGGCCAGCGTGACGCTGCGCGCCCCGGTGTCGATCGCTGTGACTTCGCGATGCGCGCGCACCGTTGCGTTGAACTGGGCGGCTGCGCCGGCCGCGTCGGCGCTGGCGAGCGCGGCGGCACTGCGCCCGCCCGCCAGCGCGTTCGACAGCATCGGCTTCGAATACACCGCGCCGTCGTCACGCGTGACGACGGTGAGCGGCGTCGCGGCGTCGAGCTTGCGAAACTCGCGGGCCACCGTGTAGCCCGCCAGCCCGCTGCCGAGGATCACGATCGGTGCCATCGGTGCCCGTGCCGCTCAGGCCGTGATCTCGATCATCTCGAAGTCGGCCTTGGCCACGCCGCAGTCGGGGCACTCCCAGTCGGCCGGGACGTCCTCCCAGCGTGTGCCGGCGGGGATGCCGTCCTCGGGCAGGCCTTTCGCTTCGTCGTAGATGTAACCGCAAACGATGCACTGGTATTGCTTCATGTCCGCTTCTCCGTTTCTTCGGGGTGGGTCTGGATCGTCGTTGTCGTCATGGGCTGGCCGTCGCCGGAGATTGTCCGGGCTTTACGCGGCGCTCTTCGCCTTGGCGTTGACGCGCGCGAGGACTTCCTTGTACGCGTTGGCGTGCCGCTCCTCGACTTTCGTCAGCGCGGCGAAGCGCTTCGCGGCCTTCTCCAGCACGGCGCGGAACGCCTCGGCGTGCACCTTCGACTCGGCGATCTGCTCGTCGAATTCGGCCACGGCCGCCTGGTTGCCCTCTTCCACCGCGAGGTGGCGGAACTTCGGGTACATCTCGGTGTACTCGTAGGTCTCGCCCTCGATCGCCAGCTCGAGGGCGCGCGCCGGGGTCAGCTTGTCCTTCGGGTACAGCAGGTCGAGATGACCGAACGCGTGCTGCACTTCCTGGTCGGCGGTGGCCTCGAAGTGGCGCGCGGTTTCCTCGTCGCCGGCGGCGCGGGCCACCTTCGCGAAGTAGCGGTACTTGATGTGCGCCATCGACTCGCCGGCGAAGGCGGCTTCGAGGTTCTGGATGGTGATCGACTTCTTGTCCATGTCGCAGCTCCTGGTTGCGGTTGACGATGGACGCAGTCTGCCCGTGCAGATAGAATCGGTCCAACGAATTAAAATCATCATGATGACAGAAAAAACCGATAAACACGCACCCTCCAGGCGTGCCCCCTCCGGGCGTGCCCTCTTCGTGCCGGCCGGCGCGCTGCCGTCGTTGCGTCAGTTGTCGTACCTCGTCGCCGTCGCCGAGCGCCTGAACTTCACGCAGGCTGCGCAGGACTGCTTCGTCACGCAGTCGACGCTGTCGTCGGGCCTGAAGGAACTCGAGCGCACGCTGGGTGCGGCGCTGGTCGAGCGCGACCGCCGGCACGTGCTGCTCACGCCGCTTGGCCGCAAGGTGGTCGAGCGCAGCCGCGAACTGCTCGGCGCGGCGCGCGACCTGGTCGCGATCGTGCGTGCGGCGGCCGCGCCGATGACCGGCATGATCCGGCTGGGCGCGATCCCGACGATTGCCCCGTTCATGCTGCCGCAACTGGTACGCGGGGCGCGCGCCAGGCACTCCGAACTCAAGCTCGCGCTGCGCGAAGATCGTACCGCCACGCTGCTCGAGCGGCTGCGCGCCGCCGAACTGGACTTCGCGCTGATTGCGCTGCCCTACGACACCACGGGCCTGCTGGTGCGCGAACTGTTCGTCGAGGAGTTGTGGCTGATCGCGCGCATGCCCGAGAAGCCGCGCGAGCCGCGTCGCCTGAAGATCAGCGGCCTCGACACCGAGCGGCTGCTGCTGCTCGAGGAAGGCCATTGCCTGCGCGAGCACACGCTCGAGGCCTGCGGCCTGGCCGAGCGCGCCAACGCCTCGGGCATCGAGGCCACCAGCCTGGTGACACTGGTGCAGATGGTCGAGTCGGGCCTGGGCGAGGCGCTGTTGCCGCAGATGGCGATCGATTCCGGGTTCCTCGCGCGTGCCGCGGTGCTGCCGCAGCGCTTCGCACCCCCGGTGCCCAGGCGCACCATCGCGCTGGTGGCGCGCCAGAGCACCACGCGGATGGCCGAGTTCGAACTGCTCGCGGCGCTGTCGGTCTGAACGACCTGGCCGGGCGGCGCAGGCCTGCGTCACGCCGCGTGCATCGCGTAAGATCGCAGCGCCATGTCGCTCGAATCCCCGATCCGGCCGCCGACGCGGTGGCACACCGTGCTGCGCGATGCGGGCACGGTCTATTCGGTCAACGGCCTGATCGGCTTCATCTTCGCCGCCACCGGTCCGGTGGCCGTGATCCTCGCGGTGGGCACGCGCGGCGGGTTGTCCGAATCCGACCTCGCCTCGTGGGTCTTTGGTTCGTTCTTCCTCAACGGTCTGGTCACGCTGCTGTTCTGCTGGCTGTACCGGCAACCGCTGGCGTTCTTCTGGACGATTCCCGGCACGGTGCTGGTCGGCCCCGCGCTCGGGCACCTGAGCTTCCCGCAGGTGATCGGCGCATTCGTTGCCACCGGCGTGCTGATGCTGCTGCTCGGGTTGAGCGGCTGGGTGCGCCGCGCGATGGCCATGGTGCCGATGCCGATCGTGATGGGCATGGTGGCGGGTGTGTTCCTGCGCTTCGGGCTCGACCTGGTGCGCGCGCTGCACGAGGATGCCGCGATCGCCGTGCCGATGGTGCTCGCATTCCTGCTGCTCAACGCCTGGCACGCGGCGGGGCGCCGGATGCCGCCGCTGCTCGGCGCATTGCTGGTGGGCGCGATCGCGGTGGCGCTGTCGGGGCGCTTCGCGCCCGAAATGTCGGCTGCCGCGGTGCTCGCGCGCCCCAACCTCTACCTGCCGCAGTGGTCGCTGCAGGCGATGATCGAACTGGTGCTGCCGCTGGCCATCACGGTGCTGGTGGTGCAGAACGGGCAGGGAGTCGCGGTGCTCAAGGCGGTGGGCCACGAGGCGCCGATCAACGCGGTGACGCTCGCCTGCGGCATCGCCTCGATGGTCACCGCCTTCGTCGGCACCGTCTCGACCTGTCTCACCGGACCCACCAACGCGATCATCGCCGCCTCCGGCGAGCGCGAGCGGCACTACACCGGCGGCCTGGTCGTGGGCGCACTGGCGCTGGCTTTCGGCCTGCTCTCGCCGCTTTTCACCCGACTGATGCTCGCGACGCCACCGGCGTTCATCGCGACGCTGGCGGGCCTGGCGATGCTGCGCGTGCTGCAGACCGCCTTCGTCACTTCGTTCGGCGGGCGCTTCACGCTGGGCGCGCTGGTGACCTTCCTGGTCACGGTGGCCGACATCACGATCCTGAACATCGGCGCGGCCTTCTGGGGGCTGGTGGCCGGCTGCCTGGTGTCGTGGCTGCTGGAAAGGCCGGATTTCGGGACGCTGGGCAAGGGGTAGTCGGGCGCGCCGGTGGCTGGCCGGCCTACACTTCATGCGTCCACTGCCGACGACCAGCGCCCCTTTCCGGAGAACCGATGCCCGGGCCCGACCCCGCCGGTCGCGTCGATCGCGATGACCGCGACGACCTCGATGACCGCGACGACCTCGAATTCGCCCCGCCCGACGATGGCCCGATCGACTACATCCGGCGCACGCGCGACTGGTACCTCGCGCTCGGCTACGACAACCCCTACGTCTACGCGCATTATCTCGACGTGCCGTTCCGGCCGCTGCGCAAGCCGCTGGCGCACAGCCGCGTGACGATCGTGACGACCGCCGCACCCTTCCAGCCCGACAAGGGGCCGCAGGGCAACGGCGCGCCGTACAACGCGGCGGCGAAGTTCTATCGGGTCTATTCGGGCGACACTTCGCGCGACCACGACCTGCGCATCGCGCACGTCGGCATCGACCGCAGGCATGCCGACATGGACGACCCGGGCGCGTGGTTCCCGCTGCCGGCGCTGCGCGATGCGGTGCGCGCCGGGCGCGTCGGCGAACTGGCAGCGCGCTTTCACGGTGCGCCCACGAACCGGAGCCAGCGCCATACGATCGAAGTCGATGCGCCGGAGATCCTCGCGCGCTGCCGCGAGGACGGCGTCGATGCCGCGATCCTCGTGCCGAACTGCCCGGTGTGCCACCAGACGCTGTCGCTGGTGGCGCGGCACCTGGAGCGCAACGGCATCGCCACCGTCGTGATGGGCGCCGCGAAGGACATCGTCGAGCACTGCGGCGTGCCGCGCTTCCTGTTCAGCGACTTCCCGCTCGGCAACGCCGCCGGCCGGCCGCGCGACCCCGAATCGCAGGCGGCGACGCTCGAGCTCGCATTGAAGCTGCTCGAATCGGCGCCGGGGCCGCGCACGACGATGCAGTCGCCGCTGCGCTGGAGCGCCGACGTGAGCTGGAAGCGCGACTACCGCAACCTCGAAGGGCTGACCGCCGCCGACCTCGCGCGGCTGCGCGCCGAGAACGACCGCGACAAGGAGGTCGCGCAGGCGCTGCGCGATGCGGCGCTGGGCGCGGAGCCGACCGTGGGCGCCGCCGCTGCCGGCGCAGCCCGCGCGGCGGTTGTGGCCCCCGCGGCCGAGGCGAAGACCGTGGAGCGCGCACGATGAACGCGCGCGAATCGCTGCCGCTGGCCGGCGTGCGCGTCGTCGAGTTCTGCCAAGTGGCCGCGGGCCCGTTCTGCGGGATGCTGCTGGCCGACTTCGGTGCCGAGGTGATCAAGGTGGAGCCGCGCGAGGGCGACGGGCTGCGCCAGTGGCCGCCGATCCGCAACGGCTTCTCCGAGAACTTCGCGTCGCTCAATCGCGGCAAGCGTTCGCTGGTGCTCGACCTGAAGGACCCCGCCGATCGCGACGTGGCGCGCGCGCTGGTGTTGGATGCCGACGTACTGGTCGAGAACAACCGGCCGGGGGTGATGCAGCGGCTGGGCCTGGGCTGGGACTGGTTCGGCCCGCGCAAGCCGGGCCTCGTCTACTGCTCGATCTCGGCCTACGGACAGAGCGGCCCGCGGGCCGGCGAGGGCGGCTTCGACCTGACCATCCAGGCCGCCGCCGGCGTGATGAGCGTGACCGGCGAGCCCGACGGCGCGCCGGTGAAGTGCGGCGTGCCACTGGCCGACTTCACCGCGGGTCTGTACGGTGCGTTCTCGATCGCGTCGATGATCGCGCGCGTGCGCGCCGGCGGTCCCGGCGGCGAGCTCGACGTGCCGATGTTCGCGACCACGCTGGCGATCGCCGCGCTGCAGACCAGCGAGTATTTCGGCACCGGCCGCAATCCGCGCAAGCTGGGCTCCGCGCACCCGCGCAATGCCCCTACCAGGCCTACCGCGCGCGCGACGGCTGGTTCGCGATCGCCGCCGGCAACGACCGGCTGTGGCGCGCAGTGTGCGAAGTGGTCGCGATGCCCGAGCTGCTCGCCGACGAGCGCTTCGCATCGACCACGCTGCGCGCCGCGCACCAGGCCGAATTGAAGGATCTGCTCGAGGCGCGCTTCGCCGACGCCGACGCGGCCGACTGGCTCGCGCGCTTCGCCAAGGCCGGCGTGCCGGGCGCGCCGATCAACGGCTACGCCGAGGCACTGGCCGACCCGCAGGCGCTGCACCTCGGTCTGGTGCAGCCGATGACGATGCCCGGCGGCACCGACACGCGCACCGTGGTCTGCCCGGTGCGCATCCACGGGGCCGCAGTGCCGGTGGACACGCGCGCGCCGGCGCTCGGCGAGCACGATCGCGAGCTGCGCGAGCGGGCGCGCGAAGTCGCAGGGCCCATCGGGCGCCGAGATGGCGACGGGGAGACCGGCACGAAGGAGGGCGCACCATGAGCACGACCGACCCCGTCGACGATCCGATCGCACCGCTGCGCGAGTTCGTCGTCGCGATGACGCGGGTCGTCGAACGCAGATCCGACGAGCCGGCGCTGCTCGACGAAGGCCGCCGCCTGCTCGCGCAACTGGTCGCGCGCGACGACTGGCTGCCCGAACCGTTCACCCGCCCCGATCCGCAGTTCTACCGGCAGTTCCTGCTGCACGCCGACCCGCTCGAACGCTTCACGGTGGTGAGCTTCGTCTGGGGGCCGGGCCAGCACACGCCGATCCACGACCACACGGTCTGGGGACTGATCGGCATGCTGCGCGGCGCCGAGCGTTGCCAGCGTTACCGGCGCGCCGACGACGGCCGCCTCGTGCCGCACGGTGGCGAGGAGATCCTGCACCCTGGCGAAGTCGACGCGGTGTCGCCGACGATCGGCGACGTGCACGTCGTGGCCAACGCGCTGCCCGACCAGCCGTCGATCAGCATCCACGTCTACGGCGGCAACATCGGGGCGGTGTGTCGGCACGTGTTCGATGCGCAGACCGGGGAGATGAAGGACTTCGTGTCCGGCTATTCGTCGGAGATGGTGCCGAACCTGTGGGATCGGTCGGGGGTGGTTCGGGCCGGGATCGGGAGCGGTTGAGCGGGGGCCCAAACGTCGCCCAAAGGGGCGTGGACCTCGGCCGTGTGCGACGTTGCGCCGAGGACCAGCCCGTCGAGCGGACTGGGCGTGCCCGCCGCGCCGGACTCGAGCACGTGCGTGTAGATCATCGTCGTGCTGACGTCACTGTGCCCGAGCAGTTCCTGCACGCGCCGGATGTCTACGCCGGATTCCAGCAGGTGCGTCGCAAACGAGTGGCGGAGTGTGTGCGCCGTCACCCGCTTGCCGATGTTCACAGCACCGGCGGTGCGCGCGATCGCGCGTCCGATCGTCTCCGGATACAGATGGTGACGACGGCGAACCCGGTTGCGCGGATCCGTCGACAGCGCGGCGGCCGGCCACACCCAGAACCAGTTCCACGACTCGGGCGCGCGTGGATACTTGATCGCAAGCGCATCGGGCAGTTCCACGCCGGGCACCCCCGCGATGCGGTCGCGCTCCCACAGCTTCCGGGCATCGGCGAGTTGCAGCTTCAACGGTGCGCGCAACGCTTCGGGCAGCATCACCACGCGATCCTTGCCACCCTTTCCCTCGCGAACGACGATCACCGATCGGTCGAAATCGACATCCTTGGTCCGCAGCCGAAGGCATTCGAGCAGGCGCATGCCCGTCCCATACAGGGTACGTGCGATCACGCCATGGGCGCCATCGATCGCGGCCAAGAGACGCGCGACCTCCTCGCGCGACAGCACCGTGGGCACACGTACCCTGGACTTCGGGCGGCCCAGGTCCTGCATCCAGGGCAACTCCTGGCCCAGGACCTCCCGATAGAGGAACAGCAGCGCGCACAAGGCCTGTTTGTGAGTCGAGACCGAAACGTGCCGTTCGTTGGCCAGGTGGGCGAGAAATCGCTCGACCTCGAGCTGCCCGAGGTCGCGCGGGTGGCGCATGCCGTGATACCGGACGAAGGCCCGCGCCCAGTAGACATACGCCTGCTCGGTGCGCAGGCTGTAGTGCAGGTAGCGGATGCGCTCGCGCAGACGGGCGAGCAGTCCGGGAGATCCCGGACCGCTGCCGGATCGAGGCGAGGATTCCGGCGGTTGACAGCAGACAACGGGGCGCATGGCGCCTATATATCTACACAGCATCCGGACTTCGCGCATCGTCCGGCGGTGCTGCTGGTCACATGCCGAAGAACTATGCAAAATGGATTAACACCGGGGTGGCGTGCGTCCTTTGCCGGCCGGTTATTTGCCGCTTCGAAATGCGAAGGCACCCGGCGCCGCGATTGGCGCGGGCCGCACGGGGGTGGGTGCCCGGGTTATCCGGTGGGGCTCTGGATTATTACGGCCTGCGAACGAAGGGCGCGGGATCGAAGGGCGCCAGTAGCGCGAAAGAGCCGAGATTGACCTGACGTTACGTCTGATGCGGAGATGTGGTGGTGGAGAAAGGATCTTCGGTAACAAGCGCATCCCTGCGCAGGTGTGGACGGGTTACGCCGGAGGGCTCGGATTTATTCGGCTGCGCGCTACGAACCAAAACACGTTATGCCCTATTGTTGCGTGATGCGCAACATACTACACTTCGGATGTGATCAAATCGATTCGGCACAAGGGTCTACGCCGGTTTCACGAGACAGGCCGCGCGTCTGGTGTGCAGGCGAGCCACGCGCGGAGACTGCGATTGCAGCTCGCTGCATTGGAATCGGCTCAGACGATCGATGACATGGACATCCCCGGATTCCGACTTCACCCTCTGAAGGGCGAGATGAAGGGGCGGTGGTCCATATTCGTCAACGGCAACTGGCGGCTGACCTTCGAGTTCGAGCACGGCAATGTCTACGTTCTGGACTACGAGGACTATCACTGATGGCCATGTACAACCCCCCGCATCCTGGCCAATTCATTTTCGCGATCTATCTCGAACCGAACGGGCTAAGTGGCCGTGAGCTCGCCGAGAGTCTTGGCGTGGCTGCCTCTACTGTGAGCCGCATTCTGAAGGGGAGTGGTCGAGTAACGCCGGAGATGGCTCTTCGCCTGTCCAAGTCGCTTGGTCGGTCGCCGGAGAGCTGGCTTGCGATGCAAGACGCACATGATCTTTGGCAGGCTCGGAAACAAGTGGACCTTCGCGGCATCGCGAAGCTCAAGTTCGCGGAGGTCTGAGAGAGGTACTTCGTGGCCACAGGCATAACAGGTTGTTCGAGCGGACAGTTGACCCGACCACCGGCTTGCTGCCGCAAGCCGCTGTCCACCTCAACTGCCGCTCAACGTCGACGTTATGCGGCATTGGACGCCACTCGGGATTTCGCGCACCGATGACCGCGATCGGCCAGGAACCGCCACTCAAGGGAAGCCCGCGGCGCCCGCCGACGCGTGGGCAGGGGCTAGCATCCGCTGCGCTAGTGCCGGTAGCTCCGATCCGTGCGTTCCAGCCGCCGCAGCAGCGCCGGCCACGCCAGACCGCCGCCGGTTCCGCGAGTGACTGCGTCCCACTGTGCCTGGGCGCCCTCGAGGATAGGCGCGCCAATTCGCCGCAGCGGTCCGCCGCCGCTCTGTGCACGGACTTGGATCATGCAGGTGGTTTCGAACATGTACATCGCCACGAACGCCTCCGCCACGGTGCGCCCGACCGTTAGCAGGCCGTGGTTACGCAGCATCATGTAGCGCTTGTCGCCGAGGTCGTGCACGAGGCGAGGCTTCTCGTCGTCGACCAGCGCCACGCCCTCGTAGTCGTGATAGGCCAGCGACGCAAGCACGACGATCGAGTGTTGCGAGAGGGGCAGCACGCCGCCTTCCTGCGCCGACACCGACACGCCGTTCACGCTGTGCGTATGCAGCACGCACATCGCATCCTCGCGCGCGGCGTGCACCGCGCTGTGAATGGTGAAGCCTGCCGGATTCACGTCGTAGGGGCTGTCGTCGACCTTGCGCCCTTGTAGGTCCACTTTTACCAGGCTGGACGCGGTGATTTCGCTGAATAGCATGCCGTACGGGTTAATCAAGAAATGGTGCTCGGGCCCTGGAACCCGACCCGAGATGTGAGTGAAGACGAGATCGTCCCAGCCATATAGCGCCACCAGCCGGTAGCAGGCAGCGAGATCGACTCGCTGCTGCCGCTCCGCAGCGGCCCGGTCCTGCGTCGTTTCCACGGCACGGATGTTCATACCGACCTCCCTTTCGGCTGGCGATACGTTATTATATAGACCGGTCTACTTGCAAGGTCAAGCGATGGCACGGAAGGCGGCGGCGGAGAACGACAGCCGGGAGCGAATGCTCGAGGCCGCGATTGCTCTCATGCGGGGCTCCGGTCTCATCGGCGCCGGCATCAACGAGATCGTGCGCGAAAGCGGCGCGCCCAAGGGCTCCGTCTATCACTTCTTCCCGGACGGCAAGCTCTCCCTCGCGGCAGAGGCACTCACGATTTACTCTAAACGCGTACGAGACTTTATCGACGCCGTTCTGGCGAGCCGCAAGCCGCCTGAAGAGAAAATCCGCGTGCTGTTTGCGGCATTCGCCAAGCGCATCGAGGAGACCGACTTTCTCAAAAGCTGCGCCATCGGCACGGTCAGCCTCGATCTCGATGAGGACATGGCGGGCTTGCAACCAGTGCTCGCCCATGCGCTCGGAGACTGGGTCGACTGCATTGCCGCGCACTTCGACCTTGGCGGCCCGAAGCGCACACGCTCGTTCGCGAGCCTTGTCTTGACGACGGTGGAAGGCGCGTACATTCGCTGTCGCGCCGAGCGCAGCAATCGGCCGTTCCTCGAGTCGGGCCAGTGGCTCGCCGATTTGGCGAAACGGTGAACAACGGCGCGGCGAGGCGCTCTTCGCTGGGGAGCGGAATGCTTCAGCGAGCGCCTGCCCCTCGCCCCCGAGCGAACCACCGCCGTCTGGAGCGCGATCTTCGGTTCAAAAACTGCCATCCTCAAGCCGTCGAATGTCCGCTTCGGGTCGAAAACGGACGCTGGGTGTCCCTTCAAGCAAATGCCGCATAACATCCGCATGCACCCGACCAGCTACAGCGGGCTTCGCCCGCTTCCGACGGCAGGTGATGCGGGGCGTTATGCGGCAATGAAGACCGTTCTTGTCGTCCATACGGCAATGCCGTATAGTCCCCTCGATGCTTTCGTTCATCGAAACGCCGCTCTTCACTCGGCTCGTCTACAACTAGCTGTCTGACGAGGAGTACGCAGCACTTCAGGCTCATCTGGCGCAGGACCCCGAGTCTGGAGAGGTCGTCCCGGGGTCGGGAGGCGTGAGGAAGCTGCGCTGGGGCGTCGCTGGGCGGGGCAAGCGAGGCGGCGTACGGGTGATCTACTTCGCCCGAACCGCAAGGGGCGTTATCTGGATGTTGACGATCTATGCGAAGAACGAAGCCGGGAACATCCCGGCTCATGTTCTACGCAAGATCTGGCAGGAGCTCGGCGATGACGAAGACTGATCGGAACATCGGTGCGGAAATCCTGGAGGGGATTCGACAGATCAAGCGCGGCGAAGTCGGCCGTATCACGACCGTGCCCTCAGTGGCGAAGATTCGGGGGAAGACCGGTCTGTCGCAATCGGAGTTCGCTAGGTTGATCGGGGTGTCAGTACGTACGCTTCAGGAGTGGGAGCAGGGAAGGCGCGCGCCATCGGGGCCCGCGAGGACACTGCTGATGGTGGCGGACAAGAACCCCGGGGCATTGCTCGACGTTGCCGCATAACAGGTTGCTCGAGCGGACGGCGCGCCTGTGGCGCGCCGCCGCTCAGCGCCAACGTTAAATGCCGCACACGACAAATCACCTGCCTAGGTCGATGCGATGAACGGGCGTTGTAGCGATGCATGGCCGTCGACGCTTGGCGAAACGCGCCAC
>JAJTYR010000044.1 GCA_021463505.1 Burkholderiaceae bacterium
GGGCGCGCGCATCGGCAGCGCGCGACCCGGCACCTCGAGCCATTCGTCCGCGTGATGATCGAGGACCACGTGGGCCAGCAACTCGACCGGCAGTGGCTCGGCGCCAGCCCGCCGGTCGGCCGCGGGAGCCGCAGCCTCGAACAGCTCGCGGCGCTCGTGCAGCGTGGCCGCGAGGTTGCGCGCCGCCTGCGCCTGGTTCTCCAGCCGCTCGTTACGCGCGAGTTCGGTCATCACTTCGGCGAAGCGCAGCCCGATCCACGGCAGCGCGAGCATCGGCACCATCGCCAGCGCGAGCGTGAACCGCAGACCCAGCAGCGGCAGGCGCCAGCGACGCGTGCTACGTGGCGGCGACCCCATCGCGCTCGACGAAGCGATAGCCCAGTCCGTAGACGGTCTCGATCGCGCCGAAAGCGGGATCGACTGCCTCGAACTTGCGCCGGATCCGCTTCACGTAGGACGTCACCGTCTGGTCATCCACCACCAGGTTGGCCTCGCGCATCAGCGCCTCGCGGTCCTTCACGTGACCGGGATGGCGCGCCAGCGCGTGCAGCATCCAGAACTCGGTCACCGTCAGCTCGATCGGGTGGTCACGCCAGCGCGCCTCGAAGCGCGGCACGTCGAGCCGCAGCGCGCCGCGCACCAGCTGCTCGGCCGCGCCCAGCGGCTGCGCGAACGCATCGACACGCCGGAACAGCGCGGTGACGCGCGCCAGCAGGTGCGGCAGGCTCACGTTCTTCGTCAGGTAGTCGTCGGCGCCCAGCCGCAGCCCCGAGACGATGTCGATCTCGGAGTCGCGCGCCGACAGGATCAGGATCGGCAACGCCGGCGCGCGCTCGCGCAACCACCGGCACAGCTCGAAACCGCCGTCGGGCTCGTCGCCCAACCCGATGTCGATGATCGCCATGTCGGGCAGCCGCGAACCGAAGGCCGCCTGCGCGTCGCGCCGGTCGGCGAAACCCTGGACCTCGAAGCCCTGGCGTGCCAGCGCGTCGCGCAGGTTCTCGCGGATGGCGGGTTCGTCCTCGACGATGGCGATGCGCCGGCTCATCCGCGCAATGTAGCGCAAAGCCCTGCCGCCCCAGCACCCGCTGGTGGCAGCGTCGGCGAAATGCCCGATTCGCGCCCGTTGCGGCCCGATTCGCGCCCCGCCGCAGCCGACCTGGGGGTGCCCAATCGAGCCAGCTGCGGCACGCTGCCGCATCGCGACGGGAGAATGCCCACATGCCCCACGATATCGCCACCGACCCGATGCCCGCCACCGACACCGCGCCGCGCTTCGACTGGCGCGAATGGCTGGCGTTCACCGGTTGCGTGCTCGGCACCGCGCTGTTCGTCTCGGTGGTGCTCGCGACACTGGTGCTGATCATCAGCAGCAACGCGGTGGGTTAACGCCCGCAGCAGGCCTTGAACTTGCGGCCGCTGCCGCACGGGCACGGCGCGTTGCGACCGACCTTCGGCTGCTCGCGGCGCACGGTCTGCACGCGCAGCGCCTGCGGCGTGGCGCCCGCCTGCCGGTAAGGCCTGAAGAACTCGTGGACGTCGCCGGTGTCGGCGATCATCCGTTCGATCAGCGCCTCGCGCTCGCGTCGCGACAACGGTCGATCGCCCGCTTCGTCGTCGAGGGTGGCCGCCAGTGCATCGATGGCGTCGAGCGCGTCGCCGAATTCCTTCTCGGCGAGCATCGCGTCCCAGCTCTGCGGGGCCATCTCGACCGCGCGCAGGAAACCCACGGCCCAGGCGCTGCCGTCGGGCGCGCCGCTGTTGTCATGGGCCAGCACCGGTGCGAAGTCGCCTGCATCGAGCGCCGCAGTCACGGCGCGTGCGTGGCGGCGCACCAGCGACGTCAGTTCGTCGGGCACCGCCCCGGCCTGCGGGGCCTGCGCGGCGCCGTCTTCCAGACCGAACACCACCGGCAGGTAGTCATCGGCGCCGACCGGTTCCGGCGCACACGCGAGCGCCGCGAGGAATCCGTCCAGCTCCTCGACAATCATCGCGTCGTCGTTGCCGAGTTCGGCAAGCAGTCGGTCGAGGCGGTCGAGGTCGACATCGCCCAGTGGTGTCTGATCGGCGCCGGAGACCGCTGCCTCGGTGATCATGACGCGATCTTAAGCGCCCACGGGGATCGGGTGCTCACCGCTGCGCCAGGCGCGTGCGCAGCACGACCGGCTCGAAGGCGACCTCGCCGTCGTCGCAGGCGAACAGCACCTGACCGTCCTGGATCGAACAGTGCACCTGCATCGCGCGGCGCGCGCAACGCGCGAGCGCAGCGGCGTCATCGGCCGGTACCTCGATCACCTCGAGGTGATCGCAGCGCGCGAGCGCCGGACGGACCTGCCGCCACCAGGCCTCGGCCTTCGCGCCACCGTAGGTCACCACGAGCACCTCGCGCGCACGCGAGCAGGCGCGGCGCACCCGTCGCCCGTCGGGCCAGCCGACGTCGATCCAGGTGTCGATCTCGCCGGTCGGGTCGGTGCGCAGCAGGTCGGGACCGTCGTCGGCGGACAGTCCGCGACCGAACGTGAGCGCCGCGTCGGCGCGCAATGCGAATGCGAGCAGGCGCATCATCATCCGCTCCCCGGTTTCGGACGGATGTCTCGCGATCGTCAGCGAGTAGTCGGCGTAGTGGCCGCGGTCGATGTCGGCCACCGACAACGCGGCCTTGTGGATCGTAGCCCCGAGCGCCATGCTGCACTGTACCGGAAGGGCCGCGCGCCGCAGACGACGCGCGGTGCCGCCACCGGCCCGACCTCAGCCGCGCGGGCCAGCCTGGCGGCCGGGCACGCCGGGGCCACGGCGCCCCTCGCCACGCTGCTCCCAGCGCGCGTGGCGCTCGATCACCTTTGCCTGCTGTTCGGGCGTGAGCACCCTGAAGACCTCGTTCATGCTGCGCGCGCGCAACTGCGCCATGGTGCTCATCGCCTGCGCGCTGCGATCGGTGAGCGCCTTGACCCTGGCCTCGTCGTAGTCGTTCGACAGCGCGAGCTTCGCGAGTTCGGCGCGCGCAGCATGCATGATCTTGCCCTGTTCGCGCATCGCCGGCGCGTTCGCGTGCCTCACCGCGAAGATCTTGTCGCGCTGCGCTTCGGTGAGATCGAGGCCGCGCAGGAACGCGCCGCCCATCATCGCCTGCTCGCCGTATCCGCCATGGCTGCCGTGGCCAGCCTGGCGCGCGTGCATGCGCTGGAACGCGCCGGCGCGCATCCCCGGCCCGGCGCCGTCCGGCGCGCCCTGCGCCGACACGAGGAACGGGACCGCGAGCGCGACACCTGCAGCGGCGACGACGGCGGCGATTCGTGCTTTCTTCATCGAAAACTCCTTCGATCGGGACTCGGCCCGGTGGTTCGGTGGATCGGCCGGGCGCTTGTCCGGCCGGCCGGGAACTGCCCCGGCACGCCCGCAGGATGCGCGGGCCGCGCGTTAATCGTCGTTCACCATGTGTAAACGTTGGTAAAGAAGCGCATCGGCCCGCGAACCGCAGGTTCCGGCTCCGTCGCCCGGCCGATATGATCGCAGCGATGCGCACGACACCCCTGCACGATGCCGAAGGTCCTTCTCGTCGATGACGACGTCGAGCTCTCCGAACTGCTGGGCGAGTACCTGCAGCAGGAGGGCTTCGACACCGACGCCGTGCACGACGGCGAGGCCGGTGTCGCCCGCGCTCTCGACGGAGGCTTCGACATCGTCGTCCTCGACGTCATGATGCCGGGGGTCGACGGCATCGAGGCGCTGCGCCGGATCCGGATGGCGAGCCGCATACCGGTGCTGATGCTGACCGCCAGGGGCGACGACGTCGACCGGATCGTCGGACTCGAACTGGGCGCCGACGACTACGTGCCCAAGCCGTGCACGCCGCGCGAGCTCGCCGCCCGACTGCGCGCGATCCTGCGACGTGCGCGACCGCCGGGCGAGACCCGCGGCGCCGACGAGCCGCTCGTCGTCGGACCGCTCTCGCTGTGGCCGGGTCGGCGTCGCGCGCAGTGGCGCAGCGGGACGCTCGCGCTCACCAGCACCGAGTTCGGCCTGCTCGAAGTGCTCGCGCGCCAGGCCGGCCGCGTGGTGGACAAGTCCGAGCTGTCCGAGCAGGCGCTCGGCCGCCCGCTGGCACGCTTCGACCGCAGCATCGACGTGCACGTGAGCAGCCTGCGCCAGAAGCTCGGCCAGCGCGACGACGGACGTTCGTGGATCGAGACGGTGCGCGGCCGCGGCTACCAGTTCCTGCTCGGGTGAAGCTGCACGGGTGAAGCGACGATGGGTCGGCTGTTCTGGAAGTTCTTTCTCGCCTTCTGGCTGACGCTGCTGCTGGCCGGCGCAGCGGTGGGCACGCTCGTGTGGCTGCACCAGCAGCGCAGCGCACGCGACGAGCCGGTGCTGGCCGCCGGACCGCGCGCAGCCCTCGCGTTACAGGCAGCGGCGGCGACGCTGCGTCATGGCGGCGTGCCGGCGCTGCGCGCGCTGCTGGGCGACAGCGCGCCGTGGAATGCGACGATCGTCTACGCGGTCGATCGCGAGGGGCGCGACCTGCTGGGCCGCAACGTGCCCGCCGACGCGCTCGGACACGCACGCGCAGTGGCCGCCCAGGCAGGGGCCGGACGCACGGCGCGCGTCGTGCGCATCGACGAAGCGCACGGCCTGCTGCTGTTCGTGCCCTTTGCGGCCGACGGCACGAACCGGCCCATGCCGCGCCCCGCGCGCCTCGCCCGGGCGCAGCAGCCGTTTCCGCCGCTGGTGCTCGCGGTGATCGGCCTGATCGCCAGCGTTGCGTTCAGCGCCGTGCTGGCGTGGTCGCTGACGCGCCCCATCCGCCACCTGCGCCACGCCGTCGCAGCGGTGGCCGAAGGCCGGCTGGAGACGCGTGTGGCCCCGCTCCTCGAGAGACGTGCCGACGAGCTGGCCGAGCTGGGTCGGGACTTCGACCTGATGGCCCAACGACTGCATCAATTGCTCGCTTCGCAGCGTCGCCTGCTGCACGACGTCTCGCACGAACTGCGCTCGCCGCTGGCGCGCCTGCAAGCCGCCGTCGGGCTGGCCCGGCAGAGCCCGGAACGCGTTGCGGCGATGCTCGAGCGGATCGAACGCGAAGCAAGCCGGCTGGACGCGATGGTCGGCGAGTTGCTCACGCTGGCACGACTCGAGTCCGGGCAGGCGCTGCCCGACCCGCAGTCCGTCGACCTGGTCGACCTGGTCTCTGCCATCGCCGACGACGCCCGCTTCGAGGCGCAGGCAAGCGGGCGCGACGTCGCGTTTGTCGCCACGGCTCCGGCGGTCACGACCGCCCGTGCCGAGCTGCTTCACCGGGCGTTCGAGAACGTGATCCGCAACGCAGTCCGGTACACGGGCGCGGGCAGTCTCGTCGAAGTCGCAGCCGGGCCGACTGCGAGCGGCGAGACCTTCACGCTCACCGTGGCCGACCGGGGGCCAGGCGTGCCGGACAGCGATCTCGACACGATCTTCGAGCCGTTCCACCGTGCGCGCAACAGCGCGGCCGGGGGCGGATTCGGGCTGGGTCTGGCGATCGCCCGCCGTGCCATCGAGCTGCACGGCGGGCGGATCGGTGCGCGCAATCGCGACGGAGGGGGGCTGGTGGTCGAGGTGGAGTTGCCGCTCGGGCGCGACGACTGACGGCCCGCGTGCGAACGAGGCCGCACGACACGACGTCGGCAGCGCAAGCGGCGCGTGAGCCGTGACGTCACGCCGGCACGTCACGCCGGCGCATCACGCGAGCACGGCAGGGCGCAGCGCCGGGCGGCGGCGCGCGCGCCCGAGCAGCCACAGTGCGATCGACACGTTCAGCAGGTTCCACGCGATGCCGTTCACGAACGCGGCATCGTACGAGCCGGTGAGATCGAAGATCGCCCCCGACAGCCAGCCACCGAGCGCCATGCCAAGCAGCGTCGCGGTCAGCACCGTTCCGACCCGCACTGCCGCGTCCTGCGGTGCAAAATACTCACGCACGATGATCGCGTAGGACGGCACGATGCCGCCCTGGAACAGCCCGAACAGCGCCGAGATGACGTACAGCGATGCGAGCGAATCGAAGGGCAGGAAGAGCAGCAGCGCGACGCCCTGCAGCGTGGAACCGAGCAGCAGCGTGCGCAGCCCGCCGATGCGGTCACAGATCGCGCCGGAGACCAGCCGGCTGACGATGCCGAAGCCGAACATCAGCGACAGCATCTGTGCGCCGCGCGCCGGTCCGTAGCCGAGATCGCCGCAGTAGGCCACGATGTGGACCTGCGGCATCGACATCGCCACGCAGCAGGCGAGGCCGGCGATGCACAGCAAGGTCTGCAGCGCCGGCGGCGAAAGACCGAGCGCGGTCTGCGGCGCTGCGGCGGCGTCAGCCGGCATCCCGATGACCGGCGCGGCAACCCCTGCCGGTGCCGCCAGGGCGGCAGCAGGTTGCGCCGGTGCGGCAGATTGCGCGGGACGCGCCCCGCGCAGCGTCGCCGGTGTGCGACGGCGCAGCAGCCACGCCAGCGGCAGCATCGTCACCAGGCAGAACACGCCGACGCCGACGTAGGTCTGGCGCCAGCCAACCGTCGCGACGAAGTGCTCGACGATCGGCGGCCACACCGTGCCCGCCAGGTAGTTGCCGCTGGCGCAGATCGCTACCGCGATGCCGCGCCGGCGCACGAACCAGAACGAGATGTCGGCGACCAGCGGGCTGAAGGTGGCCGAACTGCCGAACATGCCGATCAACAACCCGTGCGCGATCGCGAAGGTGGTGAGGCTTCCGGCCGATGCAACCGCGAAGGCACCGAGCGCCAGCGACGTGGCGCCGATCGCCACCGGCAGCGCGACGCCGAACCGGTCGGTCAGTCGTCCCATCAGGATCCCGCCCAGCCCGAAGCCGGCCAGCGTGGCCATGTACGGCAGCGACGCGCCGCCGCGCGCGACGCCGAACTCGGCCTGCACGGCCGGCAGCACGACGACGACGATGTACATGCCGCAACCGCCGATCGTTGCCAGTGCAAGGCTCACCCAGAGCCGGAACCAGGCGTGGCGGGAGTCGGTTTCGGGAGTCATCGATGATCGGGGGGTCGCCGCAGCGCCACGCAGAGTCTATCGTGTCGCCTGGCACTCACCACATCTGCCGGATCTGCATGGCGAGGTCGACCTTCGGCGCTGCCGCGCCACGCTGTCCAGGGTTCCCGGCCTGCCCGGACGGCGGCCCGGCGCGGTCGAAGCGCGCGAGCAGCGCGTCGGTGAGGAAGCGGCTGCGTGCGCCGTGCACGTAGCCGTCGCCGAAGCGCGGCTGCTGCGTCACGAAATAGCGCTGCGGCTCGACCAGGTACAGCGCGTCGCGCGCGCGCGTCAGCGCCACGTAGAGCAACCGGCGCTCCTCGTCGATCGACTCGGCGCGGCCGGTCGCGTATTCGTTGGGGAAGTTGCCGTCGTTGACGTGGATGACGTAGACCGCGTCCCACTCCTGGCCCTTGGACGAGTGCACCGTCGACAGCACCAGGTAGTCCTCGTCGCGCAGCGGCTCGCCCGCCAGGTCGCCGCTGGCCTGCGGCGGATCGAGCGCGAGCTCGGTCAGGAAACGCTCGCGCGTGCCGAACTGCGCGGCGATCGACTGCAGCACGTCGAGGTCGGCCGCGCGCACTGCCGCGTCGTCGTGGCGTCGCTCGAGCAGCGGCTGGTACCAGCGGCGCAGCGGCTCGAGCTGCGCCGGCCAGCGGGCCGCGGGATCGAGCAGGCCGGTCATCACGGCGACGAGCCCGCCCCACTCGTCGCGCGCCGCCGCCGGGGCCGCGAAGTCGCGCAGCACCCCGGGCAGCCGCGACGACTCGCCACCGATGTCGTCCAGGCAACGCTGCGCGATCGCCGGTCCGATGCCGGTCATCAATTGCAGTGCACGAAAGCCCGCGATGCCGTTGCGCGGGTTCTCGGCCCAGCGCAGCACCGACAGCAGGTCCTTGACGTGTGCGGCCTCGAGGAACTTCAGTCCACCGTGCTTGACGAACGGGATGTTGCGGCGAACCAGTTCCACCTCGAGCCCGGCGCTGTGGTGCGCGCTGCGAAACAGCACTGCCTGGCGCTTCAGCGCGACCGCCGCCTCGCGATGGCGCAATACCGTGTCGATGACCCAGTCGGCCTGCGCGCGCTCGTCGACGACCGTCACCAGTTGCGGGCGTGCGCCGGCGCAGCGCTGCGCGCGCAGCACCTTCGGATGCTGGCGCGCCGCCTGCGCGATCAGCGCGTTCGCCGCATCCAGCACCGGCTGCACCGAACGGTAGTTGAGCTCGAGCGTGATACGCTGCGCCGGCGGATCGAACTTCGCCGGGAACTCGAGGATGTTGCCGACGTCGGCCGCGCGAAACGCGTAGATCGACTGCGCGTCGTCGCCCACCACCGCCAGTCCGTGCCCGTCGGGCTTCATCGCCAGCAGGATCTGCGCCTGCAGCGCATTGGTGTCCTGGTACTCGTCGACCAGCACGTGGTCGAAGCGCGCACCGATCTGCGCGGCCAGCACCGGATCCGACATCGCCGCGTGCCACCACAGCAGCAGGTCGTCGTAGTCGAGCACGCCGTTGGCCTGCTTGCGCTCGACATAGCGGCGAAACAGCGCGGCCAGTTCGTCGCGCCACCCGGCACACCAGGGGAACACTTCGTGCAGCACGCGCTCGAGCGGCCAGCCGCTGTTCACGCGCTGCGAATAGATCGCCAGGCAGGTATCCTTGCGCGGGAAGCGCCGGCGCGTAGCCGACAGACCGAGCTCGTGGCGCAGCACGTCGACCAGGTCGGCCGCGTCGCCGCGATCGAGGATACCGAACGACGGATCGAGGCCGACCTGCCCGGCGTAGTCGCGCAGCAGGCGCGCACCGATCGAATGAAAGGTGCCGGCCCACGGCAGCCGCACGCCGGCGCCCGGGTGCGCAGGCGCCCGAGGGCCGGCCGGGACGCGCACGCACCCGGCGAGCGCACGTTCGGCGAGCGCCTGTCCGACCAGCCGCTCGGCGCGCCGCGTCATCTCGCGGGCCGCACGCCGGCTGAAAGTGAGCAGCAGGATCCTGAGCGGGTCGACGCCCTGCATCACCAGGTGCGCGACGCGATGCGCGAGGGTCGCGGTCTTGCCGGTGCCAGCGCCGGCGATGATCAGCAGCGGGCCGGCGACGAATTGCCCGTCGGCGTCGTACGAACCAAAGCAGGCCGCAGCGCGCTGCTGCGGGTTCAGTGCGTCCAGCCAGACTCCGTTCACGCCGCAAGCAACGCGGCGTGGTGCCGCAGGTGGCCCTCGACGAAGGTTTGCACGAACCAGTAGCCGTGTCCGTAGCCTTCACGCATGTTCAGCTGCAGCGGCGTCGCCGAGGCCCGGCACGCTTCGGCCAGGCGGTCGGGCAGCAACTGCACGGTCAGGAACTCGTCGGCAGTACCCTGGTCGACCAGGATCGGCGTGGCGAATCCGCGCCGCGCCGCGAGTTCGCTCGCGTCGTACTGCGCCCACTCGGCACGATCGTCGCCGAGGTAGCCGGCGAACGCCTTCTGTCCCCACGGACACTGCGACGGCGCGGCGATCGGCGCGAAGGCCGAGACCGACCGGTAGCGATCCGGGTTACGCAGCGCGCAGACCAGCGCGCCGTGTCCGCCCATCGAGTGGCCGAAGATGCCCTGCGCGCCGGAGGCGGGGAATGCCTGCGCGACCAGCGCCGGCAGTTCCTGCGTGACCCAGCTATACGTGTGGTAGTGCTTCGACCACGGCGCCAAGGTGGCATCGACGTAGAATCCGGCGCCCAGGCCGAAGTCCCCGTGCACGTCGTCACCCGGCAGGCGCACGCGCGGGCTGGTGTCGGGCGCCACCAGCATCAGTCCGAGCTCCGCCGCGACGCGCTGCGCGCCGGCCTTGATCATGAAAGTCTCCTCGGTGCAGGTCAGCCCCGCCAGCCAGTACAGCACCGGCACGCGCCTGGTCGACGCCTGCGCCGGCCGATAGACCGAGAAGCGCATCGGCGCGCGGCAGACGCCCGAGTCGTGCTCGTAGAAACCCTGTACGCCGCCGAAGCAGGCGTGCTCGGCGAGCATGCGAAGGCCGCCGCCGTTGGCCATCAGTAGAGCACCACGCTGCGAATCGACTCGCCGCTGTGCATCAGCTCGAACGCGTCGTTGATCTTCTCCAGCGGCATCGTGTGCGTGATCAGGCTGTCGATGTCGATCCGGCCTTCCATGTACCAGTCGACGATCCTGGGCACGTCGGTGCGCCCGCGCGCGCCGCCGAACGCGGTGCCCTTCCACACGCGCCCGGTGACCAGCTGGAACGGCCGCGTCGCGATCTCCTGTCCGGCGCCGGCCACGCCGACGACGACCGACACGCCCCAGCCGCGGTGGCAGCACTCGAGCGCCTGGCGCATCAGTTGCACGTTGCCGACGCACTCGAAGCTGTAATCGGCGCCGCCGTCGGTGAGCTCGACCAGGTGCGCGACCAGGTCGCCCTGCGCGTCCTTCGGATTCACGAAGTGCGTCAATCCGAACCTGCGCGCCAGCGGCTCGCGCTGCGGGTTCAGGTCGACGCCGATGATCCTGCCGGCGCCGACCATCCGCGCGCCCTGCACCACGTTCAGGCCGATACCTCCGAGTCCGAACACCACCACGTTCGATCCCGGCTCGACTTTCGCGGTGTTGATCACCGCGCCCAGCCCGGTGGTGACCCCGCAGCCGATGTAGCAGACCTTGTCGAAGGGAGCATCCTCGCGGATCTTCGCGACCGCGATCTCGGGCAGGACCGTGTAGTTCGCGAAGGTGGAGCAGCCCATGTAGTGGTGGATCTTCTTTCCACCGATCGAGAAGCGGCTGGTGCCGTCGGGCATCACGCCCTGGCCCTGCGTGGCGCGGATCGCGGTGCACAGGTTCGTCTTGCGCGACAGGCACGACTTGCACTGCCGGCACTCGGGCGTGTAGAGCGCAATGACGTGGTCGCCCTTCTTCACCGAGGCGACGCCGGGCCCGACGTCGACCACGACGCCTGCGCCCTCGTGCCCGAAGATCGCCGGGAAGAGCCCTTCCGGATCGGCGCCCGAACGCGTGAACTCGTCGGTATGGCACACGCCACTCGCCCTGATCTCGACCAGCACCTCGAAGGCACGCGGACCGTCGAGTTGCACGGTTTCGATCACCAGCGGCTTTCCCGCTTCATACGAGACTGCGGCGCGCACATCCATGCTCGATCTCCTCGCGAGGCCGGGGCGCAGGCATTATCGGGCATCAGGACATCGCGCGCATCGATGGCCGTGGCGACCGCGCCGTGCGCGCGTCCGAAACGTCGAGCGACCATCCGGCCGCGGCATCCTGCGCCAGCGCATCGGCCAGCCACGGCAGCGCTGCGTGCAATGCGCGCTCGAGCGTCCACGGCGGATTGACCACGAAGATGCCGCTGCCGTGCAGGCCGGGTCCGTCCACAGACGGCGCGCGCACCGTCAGCGTCGCCTGCAGCCAGCGCAGGCCCGGCATCCGCGCAAGCCGGCGAGCCAGCTCCGCGGACTCGCGCCGTTGCACCTGCGGATACCAGATCGCGTAGCAACCGGTGGCGAAGCGCCCGAGTGCGTCACGCAGCGTCGCCGCCACCCGCGCGTAATCGCGCCTGTCCTCGTAGGACGGGTCGACCAGCACCAGCGCGCGCCGCGACGGCGGTGGCAGCAGCGCCTTCAGGCCGGAGAACCCGTCGCCGGCCTGCACCCGCGTGCGGCGTGCCGCATCGCGACCGGCCGCAGCCACGTTGCCCGCCAGCACGCGAACCTCGTTGGGGTGCATCTCGAAGAGGCGCAACCGATCGCCTGCGCGCAGGTGGCCGAGCGCGACGAAGGGCGAGCCGGGGTAGTGCCGCAAGGCCCCGTCGGGGTTCGCCGCGCGCACCGCCTCCAGATAGTGCGCCACCGGCGCTGGCGCATCGGCGCGCTGCCACAGCCGTCCGATGCCGTCGGCGAACTCGCAACGCTTCGCTGCCCATGCGCCGTCGAGTGCATACAGCCCGGCCCCGGCGTGCGTGTCGATCACCCGGAACGGCGTGTCCTTCTGCGCGAGATGGCGCAGCAACTGCACCAGCACGACGTGCTTGAGCACGTCGGCATGGTTGCCGGCGTGAAATGCGTGACGATAGCTGAACATGTACGCAATGATGCCGGATCGCGGCCGCAGCCGCGGCCGTCATCGGTGACCGGTGATCGACGACGACGCTGCGCGCAACCCGCCTCGCGGCGTCGCACGCCCGGAGGCAGCCGTAGGCCTTCAGGCCACCCGCACCTTGCCCACGCGGGTCAGCGTGCGCTCGCGCATGCGGCCGACCTCGCCTCCACTGCCCGGCGGTACGATATCGGCGAGCGTGTGTGCATCGAAGCTCCGCAGGAAGCTCTGCAACGCATCCTGGACGATGCCGTTGAGCCTGCAGCTGCCGGTGAGCAGGCACTGGTTGCTGCTGCCGAAGCATTCGGTGAGCTGGAAGTCGGATTCCATGCTGCGCACCACCGCACCCAGGTTGATCCTGTCGGGCGGATGCGCCAGACGCATGCCGCCGCCCTTGCCGCGCACCGTTTCGATCCAGCCGTTCAGGCCGAGCTGGTGCGTCACCTTCATCAGATGGGCTTCGGAGATGTCGTACACGCGCGCGACTTCGGCAATGGTGCACAGGCGGTCGGGATGCTGCGCCACGTACATCAGCAGCCGCATCGCGTAATCGGTCATCATGGTCAGGCGCATCTGGATTCCCCTGTAAGGCCGATCAGCGCGGCAGCCAGGCGCGCTCGCGACTCGCCGCCATCGGTGACACCGTGCAACAGGATATTCGAAACGGGGCGCGTGCCGCCAATCGGCCGTCCCGGCCGGATCGCAGGCTCCCAGAAGCTGTGAATCAATCGGCCGTGCCCGGAAGGCGCTGCCCGTCGGGTCGGCACACGGCGCCAGACCGCACGCCGTTCAGGATTCATCGTTCTCCCCCCGCTTGTCGAGCAGCGCCTTCTTGTCATCGACCTTCGCCCAATCGTCGGCATCGGGCAGCGCGGCGCGGGTCTTCGTGATCGTCGGCCACTTCCTGGCCAGCTCCGCATTGAGCTCGATGTATTCGAGCTGCGACGGCGGCACGTCTTCCTCGGTGGTGATGGCCTCGACCGGGCACTCGGGGATGCAGACCCCGCAGTCGATGCACTCGTCCGGATCGATGACGAGCATGTTCTTGCCCGCGCGAAACGCATCGACCGGGCACACGTCGACGCAATCCGTGTACTTGCACTTGATGCAGGCTTCGCCGACGACGTGGGTCATGGCACCGGGACCGTATTCGGAGCAGGACGCGATGAAGATGTATGTGTGATGAATCTTATTGCCACCCCCTCATGCTGTCAACCCGGGCGCTCGCGACACCCGGGCGAACCCGACGTCCAGCCACCCGCCGCGGCGACCCGGACGGTAAAGTCTCGCCAACGAGCAACCGCCCGAAGGAGAGCGCCGTGCGCGTCTACCAGATCGAGGGGGACTGGGGCCTCGGCCACCTGCGTCCCGCGACCCGTCCCGATCCGGCCCCCGGGCCGGGGCAGCTGCTGTTGAGGATGACCGCCTCGTCGCTGAACTATCGCGACCTGGTGGTGCTCGACCGCGGCTACGGCCACTTCACCGGCGCGCTGCCGCTGGTGCCGCTGTCGGACGGCGTCGGCGAAGTGGTGGCGCTCGGCGAGGGCGTCGAACGGATCGCGCTGGGGGAACGCGTGTGCCCGATGTTCTTTCCGGACTGGATCGCCGGCGAGCCCGACCTGTCGCGTCTCACCCAATCGCTCGGCGGGCCGCTCGACGGCACGATGAGCCAGTACATGGTGATGCCCGCCAGCGGCGTGGCGCGCGTGCCGGCGGCGCTGAGCGACGAGCAGGCGGCGTGCCTGCCCTGCGCCGCGCTGACCGCCTGGCGGGCGCTGACGGTGCTGGGCACGACGCGGCCCGGCGAACAGGTGCTGATCCAGGGCTCGGGCGGCGTGGCGCTGTTCGCGCTGCAGTTCGCCCGGCTGATGGGTGCCCACGTCACCGTGATTTCGTCGAGCGATGAAAAGATCGAGCGGCTCGTCGCGATGGGCGCCCACGCCACCGTGAACTACCGCCGCACGCCCGACTGGGCGCGCGCCACGCGCGAGATCACCGGCGGGCGCGGCTACGACCAGATCGTCGAGGTCGGCGGCGAGAAGACGCTGCCGCAGTCGTTGCGCTGCATCCGCCCGGGCGGCACGATCTCGATGATCGGCGTGCTGTCGGGGGCGGCGATGCAGGCCTCGCTCGGGCACGTCGTCACGCGCCAGGTGCGCCTGCAGGGCGTCACGGTGGGCGCCCGTGACGACTTCGAGCAGATGTGCCGCGCAATCGCGCAGCACGGCGTCGTGCCCGTCGTCGATCGCGTGTTCGCGTTCGACGAACTGCTGCCGGCATTCGAACGGCTGAAGAGCGGCACCCAGTTCGGCAAGATCTGCATCCGCCACTGACGCGTGGTGCAGCATGACCCCGCAGCGATGTACCGAAGCTGAACGCCGCACCGCGTGAGGCGTCGAGCCGCGCCCACGATCCGCCCGGCCGACGGGCGCGCCGTTACACTTGCGCGTCAGGCGCGACGGGGGTTGGCCAGGGATGGCAGCAGCAAGGAACGGCGGGCACCACGTCTGGCGGCGCTTCGCCGTCATTGCCAGGCCCTACTGGCTCTCCGGGGAGAAGTGGCAGGCGCGCAGCCTGCTTGCGCTCGCAGTGCTGCTGCTGCTCGGCCAGACCGCATTCAACGTGTTGCTCAACGAGCAGACCGGCGAGTTCACCTCGGCGCTGGCGGCGCGTGACGCCGACCGGTTCTGGCTGTCGATCCGGCGATGCGTGGCGATCGTGGTGGTTGCGGTGCCGATCTACGCGTTCTACTACTACGTGCGCGACACGCTCGGCATCTTCTGGCGCCGCTGGCTCACCCATCACTTCCTCGACCGTTACTTCAGCCATCGTGCCTACTACGAAATCGGTTCTGGCGGCGCGATCGACAACCCCGACCAGCGGATCTCGGAGGACATCAACGCGTTCACCCAGCAGTCGCTGTACTTCCTGATGATCGCACTGGGCGCAGTCATCCAGCTCGTCGCGTTCACCGGCGTGCTGTGGTCGATCTCGAAGATGCTGGTGTACTTCCTCGTCGTGTACGCCATCGTCGGCACGGCAGTGACCATGCTGGTGTTCGGTCGCGTGCTGATCGGCATCAACTTCCTGCAACTGCGGCGCGAGGCCGACTTCCGCTTCGGCCTGGTGCGCATCCGCGAACACGCCGAGGCGATCGCCTTTCACCGGGGCGAAGCGCACGAGGCCTTCCAGGCCCGGCGCTTCTTCGATGCCGCGTTCGCCAACTACCGCAGGCTGCTGAAGGCGCAGCTGAACCTGAACCTGTTCCAGTACGCCTACAGTTTCCTGACCATCGTGCTGCCCAGCGCGATCATCGCCGAGCGGGTCATCGCCGGCGAACTCGAAGTCGGACGCGCAGTGCAGGCGGCCGGCGCCTTCGCGGCGATCCTCGGCGCGGTGGCCGTGATCGTCGACCACTTCGAGGGCCTGAGCCGCTTCGCGGCCGGCATCGACCGCCTCGGCACCTTCTCGAAGACGCTGGCGGCACAGCAGGCCACCGGTGCCGGCGCCACCGGGCGCATCGAGTCGACCTGGGGCCCGCATCTCGCGCTCGAACACCTCACGCTGCAGACACCCGGTCGCGAGCGGGTGCTCGTCACCGATCTGTCCGTGTCGGTCGAACCCGGAAAGGGACTGATGATCGTCGGCGACAGCGGCGGGGGCAAGAGTTCGCTGCTGCGCGCCATCGCCGGTTTGTGGGACGCCGGTGGCGGGCGCATCGTGCGCCCCGGTGCCGACGAGACGATGTTCCTGCCGCAGCAACCGTACATGGTGCTGGGAAACCTGCGCAGCCAGTTGCTCTACCCGGACCGCAACCGGCAGGTGTCCGATCGGGAATTGTGCCGCCTGCTCGAACGGGTGAACCTGCCGGACCTCGCTGCGCGCTTCGGCGGACTCGACGCCGAACTCGACTGGGGCAAGGTGCTGTCGATCGGCGAGCAGCAGCGGCTCGCCTTCGCCCGTGTGCTGCTGCGCCGGCCGCGCTACGTGATGCTCGACGAGGCGACCAGCGCGCTCGACAGCGGCAACGAGGAGATCCTCTACCGCGAACTCGCCACGACGTCGATGACGCCGGTCAGCGTCAGCCATCACGTGGCGTTGCTGCGCTTTCACTACCAGGTGCTCGAGCTCACCGGCAGCGGCGCCTGGCGGCTGCACCGCGCCGCGGACTACCGGTTTCGCTGATCTCCCAAAGGCGGCTCCGGTTTTGCTGCACTGCAGCTAGATCTGTTTGAAATTGTCATTCAAAAACAACAGGATAGTAATTCTTCTTAATCTGATACTAGAATGAATTCTGGCGTATCGATTCCTCCGATTACATGGCCGTCGTCCGACTGCTGACGCACCCCCCGATCCGCGAAGCGATCATCGAGATCCGGTCGGCGCGTTGCCCGCTCTCCAGGATCGACGAATGGCGTGAATCGATCGCCACCCTGTTCCCGAGATCACGACCGTTTCGCCTCGCGTCCGAGGCGTTGGGACTGCCCGACGAGCGGCGCACGCGACTCGACTTCGATGCCGCAGCGGCCCAGGTGGGCTGGCGCTGCGAAAGCGAAGACGGACGTGACGTGGTGCTGGTCTGGACCGATGGCCTGTCGATGGCCCGGGTCGGCGACTACCCGGGCTGGGACACGTTCGCGGCGCGCTACCTGGCGCTCTTCGATACCTACCGCCGCGCAGTGGCCCCGGCCGAGATCGAGCGCATCGGCCTGCGCTACGTGAACGACATCCGGCTGCCGATCACTCCGTGGTTCGCCTTCGACGACTACCTCACCTCGGCGCCGCGCGCGCCCAAGGGATTCGCGCAGGCGTACTTCGATTTCCTGATGCATCTGCGCCTGCCCACCGGCAGCGAGGACACGACCCTGGACGTGATGCAGGCTGCCGACACGCGGGGCCTGAGCACGAGCGAGATCCCGCTGATCATCGACGTCGACGTGGGCAACAGCCGGCGGCACACCGCCGACGAGACCATCGTCGGACACTTGCGCGACGCGCTGCAGCAGTTGCACGAAATCAAGAACCGGGCGTTCTTCGGACTGATCACCGAGCGCCTGGCGGAGACCTATCAATGAAGATCGTCAGCGTGTTGCAACGCACTACGCCCGCCACCGGCGCACTCGGCATCGGCAGCGACTCGCTGCGCATGTCCCGACAGGCCGCGGGCGCCCGTGCGCGACTGGTCGAGCAGGGCCTGCACAAGCTCGACACGGCGCTCGGGGAATTCGCGTGGGCTGCAGAACGGACGCTGCTGGAGTACTGGTCCGGCCGGCCATTGGCGCTGCGACTGGTTCATCACGCGCGCGAGTTCGCGCGATTGCTCCCCGCCAGCGTCGTCGTGCCCGCGCCGACCGCCGACGATAACGGCCTGCTCGCCTTCGAATGGACCGGCCCGAATGCGAGACGTCTCGTCGTGACCATCGCCGAAGACGGCATGCTCGTCTACAACGGCCAGCTGGGACCGCGGCGTCGCATCAGCGGGGCCGAACCGTTGTCCGGCCGCTTGCCGGCTCCGATCAGACAGGCGCTGCACGACGTGATCGGCTAGGAAGGGCTGCCGGAGCGCCGACTCCGGCAGATTCCCGGGCGCTTTCGTCCCGCCGGCGAGCAGGGTCTTCGCGCCGGACGTACACTACCCCCGGTATCTGGCGATCCACCGTCGAGCGGACCGGCACGCACCTGCTCCGGGCCGCACTCCGGGCCGCACACGGGCGCCGCGGCGCCGGTGTTGTCACCCGAAAGCATCCAGAAAGGAGACCCTCATGTACGGACCCATCACGATTCCCTTCGGCGCGAAGATGCTGTTCAACGCCGTCAAGCTCAAATCGGGCGTCACGATCGACGACGTCGAGCTCGCAGTCGGCGAGATGTGCAACGTGGTCAAGGAGACCTACGGCGGCGACAAGGGCGGCTTCATCGGCGGGCAGGTGTTCCGGTTCGCCGGCTTCGCCTCCGACGAGGGTTCGATGGGCAGCGCGCGCGACTCCGACCATGACCTGGCGATCGTCACCTACTGGCGGTCGTTCGACGAGCACGAACGCTCGCACGCCGACTCGGTCTTCAAGGCCAGGTTCGCGGCGGTGGGCGAGATGTGCTCGGACAGCAAGGAACTCGGCTACGACATGCTCTGGCAGGGCGTGCCCGAAACCGAGGGCGCCGCCACGGCCTGAGCGAGGCCGGTCGGCCGGTGCGCGGCCGACCCCGGCCGAAGCGGATCAGGGACCGGGTGCACCGGCGCCCGGCTCGCCGGCGCCGACCGACTCCTCGATCCATTCACGCCAGACCGCCATCAGGACGGCGAGGATCACCGGCCCCATGAACAGGCCGACCAGCCCGAAGGCCGCGAGACCGCCGAGCACGCCGAACATCACCAGCAGGAACGGAATGCGCGTGGCGTTGCTGATCACCAGCGGGCGCACCAGGTTGTCGACCCAGCTCACCACCAGCGTGCCCCAGAGCAGCAGGCCGATGCCGTCGAACGTCTGGCCGTTGGCGATCAGCCAGGCGCCGACGCTTCCCCAGACGAACGGCGTGCCGAACGGCAGCAGCGCGATGATGGCGGTGATCGCCCCCAGCAGCACCGGCGCCTCCAGTCCGAACCACCAATAGCCGAGCCCCGCGACGAGCCCCTGGCCGAGCGCGGTGGCCACCAGCCCCCAGACCACCGCCATCGACATGCTGCCCACTGCCGACAGGTAGCGGTCGACCCGCGCACCGAGGAAACGGCGCAATACGCGTTGCGCCTGCGCGAGCACCTGCTCGCCGTCGCGGTACAGGAAGAACACGGTGAACAACGCGAAACCCAGCTTCGCGGCGTTGCGGCCCAGTCCGCCGATGATCGTCAGCGACTCGGCCGCACGCGTCTCGACCCAGCGGGCGAGTTGCTGGCGGATGGCATCGGGATCGCCGGTGAACTGGTCGAGCAGTGCCTGCAGCCATCCGCCGAGGACCGGCACGCCGGCGAGCACGTCAGGCAGCCGGTAAGGGCCCTGGGCCAGCAGCGCGGCGATCGCCGCGTACGCGTTGGCCATCTCGGCGCGCAACAGCAGCGCGAGCCACAACGCGGGCAGTGCGAACGCGGCGGTGAGCAGCGCGGTCATCACCGCGGCCGCCAGCGTGCGGCGCCCGCCCAGCAGGCGCCGGATGCGCGCCAGCAGCGGCCAGGTCGTGTACGCGAGGATGATCGCCCAGACGACCGGCACCACGAACGGGCGCATCACCACGTAGGTGAGCAGCAGCAGGCCGCCCAGCAGCAGCCCGAGGACCACCCGGTTCGAGAGCTTTTCGGTAACGCCTTCCTTCATCGCGGCTCGCGCAGGGTCCAATCCGCGCGAGGATACCGGGATCCGGGCCGCTGCACGGCCCGCCGCAGCGCGCCGCCGGGACGGCGCCGCAGCCGCAAGGACGGCGAGCCGCGCCTCAGGCGGCCATCTCCTTGACTTCGGCGAGCAGTGCCGCCGCATCCGCACCCATCGCGTCGTCGAGCATCGGGTACATCATCTGCTCTTCCTTCTGGTTGTGCGGCACCAGCACTTCGAGCAGCGACTGCGATGCGCGTTGCCAGCCCGCCGCATCCCTGGTGTCGATGGCCGCCCGCAGTTGCTCGAAGATGCCGTGCATCTGCTCGTGCTCGGCGCGCATCTGCACGCTCGGGCCGGCCTCGGTCATTCCGGTGCGCTCCTCGAAGGCGGGAAACAGCAGGTGCTCCTCCATTTCGATGTGGCGCTCGAGCCGCTGCAGGAACAGCGCCCCCTCGCGCTGCACCCCGTCTGCGTCGCCGGCAGCGGCGGCCGCGGCAGCGCGCGCGGCGATGGCGTCGATGAGAACGTGGTCCTGCTGCATGTAGGCGGTGATCGATTCCATCGTGGATCTCCTCGGAGTGGGTGGCGCGCGCCTGGCTCAGGGCTGCCGGAGCTGGTCGAACTTGTCTTTCACGGTGGCCCAGTGGCCGGCGTCGGGCAAGGCGTCGCGCTTCTTCGAGATGCCCGGCCAGTCGCGCGAGAGCTCGGCATTCAGCGGAATGAATTTCTTCATGGTCGATGGCACGTCGGCGTCGGCGTAGATCGCCTCGACCGGGCATTCGGGCACGCAGGCGGCGCAGTCGATGCAGGCATCGGCGTCGATCACGAGAAAGTTCGGCCCTTCGTGGAACGCGTCCACCGGGCACGCCTCCACGCAGTCGGTGTGCTTGCAGTTGATGCAGGCTTCGGTGACGACGTAGGTCATGGCATCCTCCGTGGTTGGTGCCGTGGATCCGGGCGCCGGCGATCCGGGTGCGGCCGATCGGCGGCCCGGCCCTCAGGCGGCGGCCTGCTCCGGCTGATCCGCCAGGCGCTGGACGGCGACCGTGGATCCGCCGGCGTCGCTGCCCGGCTCGAAGCGCTTGCCGCTGGCGGCCATCGCCGACCAGCGGCGCACCGCCCTGCCCTGGGCCTGCCCCTGCTGCGCGGCGGTCGGCGGAATCGGCCGGCCCTCGGCCAGCAACTTCTCCACGCGGCGCAGGCCGAGGTAGGCCGCGCCGTAGGCGCCGTTCAGTTGCCCCAGACCGCCGGGCGCCACGTGGAACCTGTCGCCGAGCGCCTTCTCGAGCGCCGCGACCATCGCCTCGTTGCGCGTCATGCCGCCGGTCAGCATGTAGCCCGGCTCGAGACCCACGCGGCGCATCAGCTGGATCGCACGCCCGCCCAGCGAGATCATCGCGCCCATCATGATGTCCTCGGCCCCGATGCCGTTGGACAGGTGGTTGATCACCTCCGACTCGGCGAACACCGCGCAGACGCTGCTGATCGCCTTGGGTGCGGTCGCGCGCATCGCGTACGGCCCGATGTCCTCGGTGGTCAGGCCGAGGTAGCGCGCGGTCTTCTCGAGGAAGGCGCCGGTGCCGGCAGCGCACTTGTCGTTCAGACGGAACGCCTTGACGCGACCCTCGGCGTCGACCTTGATCGCCTTGATGTCCTGGCCGCCGATGTCGAGGATCGTGCGCGTGTCGGGGAACAGATGCACCGCAGCCTGTGCGTGGGCGGTCAGCTCGGTCACCTGCGCGTGGCGAAACGGCACGGTGTAGCGGCCGTAGCCGGTGGCGCCCACGTAGACCACCTGCGAGCGCTCGAGCCCGCAGTTCTTCATCAGGTCGTCGAACACCGCTTCGCAGGCCTGCGCCAGCTTGAAGCCGGTGCGGCGCACCGCGGAGCCCACCACCTTGCGCTCGCCGTCGAGCGCGATCGCCTTGGTATAGGTCGATCCGACATCCAGTCCGGCAACGTAGAGCATGTGATCCTCCTACGCCAGCGCTTCGGCCGGCAGGCCAGCGGTTCCGAACGCGTGCTCGCGTGCGACCAGCGCCGCACCGAGCGCGCCACAGTAGTGCGCGTCGGGGCTCACGTTGATCTTCATGCCCACCGCCTCCTCGATCAGCTTGACCATCGCCACGTTGCGGCTGACGCCACCGGTGAAGGTCACTTCGGCGTGCACGCCCACGCGCCGCGCGAGCGACACGCAGCGGCTGGTGATCGCCTGATGCACGCCCATCAGCACGTCTTCGGGCAGCATTCCCTTGGCCAGGTGGCTGATGATCTCCGATTCAGCGAACACGGTGCAGGTGGTGGTGATGCGCACCGGGTTGCGCGACTGCAGCGCCAGCGGCCCGAGTTCGCCCAGCGACATCTCGAGCGCGTAGGAAGCTGCGCCCAGGAAGCGCCCGGTCCCCGCGGCGCACTTGTCGTTCATCGTGAAGTCGGCCACCTGCCCGTCGGGCTTGACCGAGATCGCCTTGGTGTCCTGCCCGCCGATGTCGATCACCGTGCGCGTGCCCGGGAACAGCGCCACCGCGCCGCGCGCGTGGCAGCTGATCTCGGTGACCTGCTCGTGGCCGAACGACACGTTGTAGCGGCCGTAGCCGGTGCTGGCAATCCGCGCCACCCGGGCCTCCTCGATGCCGGCGTCGGCGAGCGCGGCGCGAAACGCATCCTGCGCGATCGTGACCATGCTGGTTTCCATGTCGAGCAGCGCGCGCCCGACCACGCTGCCGTTCTCGTCGAGGATCACCGCCTTGGTCTGCGTGGATCCGACATCGACGCCGCCGACGTACCTCATGATTGCTTCTCCTTTGCGGGAGCCGCGTGGCTGGCGCCAGCGGGCGCCCCGCCGCCGCGCTGCTGCAGCGATTCGAAGAACGCGTCGACGCGGTTCTTGATCTGCGCGTCGGACCAGTAGCGCGGGTCGATCAGGTCCGACTCGATGTACAGGCTCGGCATGTTCAGTCGTTTGGTCAGGTAGTTGCGCGTGTCGGCCATCCCCGAGGACACGAAGCGGCAACTCTTGATGCCGTGGAAGACGATGCCGTCGGCGCTGTAGTCGCGGATCTGCTGCTCGAGCCGCTCGTGGGAAAAGAACTGGTTCGACAGGCCGCGCTGCGCGGCCAGCGCGGTGATCTCCGCCAGGCTCTCGAGCGGCCGCGACGTGTCGTAGACCATCTCGCCGGCATCCATGCCGCCGGCGGCGAACGTGAGGTAGTCGGAGTACGCGAACACGCCGCCCCAGGTCTCGAAGAGCTCGATCAGCCGGCGCATCGACACGTAGCACGGCGTGCCCGAGAACAGCAGCCGGAAGCGCTCCTCGGCGACCCGGCCCTCGCCGCGCGCGACCTTCGCGCGCAACTGCTCCTCGAGGCGGCGCATGAAGTCCACCGCCTCCTCCGTGCCGCGATAGACGTTCATGATGCCGATGTAGGTCAGGCCGTCGAGCATCGCGTTGTACGGCGCCGGGCAGACCCGGTTGAGCGCCATCACGTTGTTCCAGTGGAACACCATGCGGTTGACGCGATCCTGCACCGCGGCCAGCCGGTCGATGTCGAAGCGACGGCCGGTGATCTTTTCGCAGCGTTCGATCAGCTGCCGGAACTGGGCCTCGACCCACTGCGCGTCGACCATGTGCTGGGCGTCGCCGCGCCGCACCTGCCAGTTGCCGGCGCGCTGGCCCGGCAGGTCGAGCACGAAGGTGGGCGTCTTGAGCATGCGCTCCCAGATCTCGCCCCACTTGATGAAGGTGCTGCACATGTTCGAGGCGATCGCGATGTCGGCCTTCGGGATCGTTCCCGCGGGGTGCTGCTGCTCGCGCAGGATCAGGCCGACGTCGGCCTTCACGTACGAGCAGACGTCGGGCGAGTAGCCGTAGTCCTCCGAGTCGCGCAGGTACTCCTCGGAGACCTTGCGCACGCCGGTCTGCAGCGCGTTGATCTCCGGGAACACCAGCTGGAAATCGAACGTGCGCAGGATCTCGACCGCGTTGCCCATGACGAAGACGTTGGCGACGTTCTGGCCGCGCTCGCGCGCCAGCGCGAGATTCGCGTACCAGGCCTTGATCATCTTCTGGCCTTCCAGGTGCGCGTTGAATTCGGCCGCGCCGGGTGTGTCGACGGTGGCGGTGTTCATCTCGTGTCTCCGTTCAGGCGGTGGCGAACAGCAGCGATTCGGCGAAAGTCTCGAGTTGCATCGCCATCTGCTCGAACGAGGTCATCTTTTCCTCGAACTCGAGCACCAGGTATTGCACGCCGACCTCGTCCAGGTGCTTGGACCAGGCAACCTGCTCGTCCAGGCCCGGCTCGCAGAACTTGGCTGCCGTGACGATCGCAGCGTCGGCTTTCGCTGCGTGGATCATTGCCATCAGGTAGCCCTCCTTGCTCTTGCGCTCGTCGTGCTGTACCGGGCTGGCGGCCGAGCGCTCGACGTAGCTCTCGGCGAGCGCCCAGACCGGGTCGCCGGCTTCGGGCACGTCCTCGGTGAACCAGCGCATGCCGATCAGCAGGTCGTCGTCGACCACGTAGCAGTTGTCGTCGATCGCCTCGAGCATCTCGAGTGGCGGCTGCTCGCAAAAGCCGCCGACGAAGACCACCCGCGGCTTGTCCTGCGCCTGGCGCCGGCGCGCGCGGATCCCGGCGATCGCCCGTTCGAGCAGGACGTTGTGTTCCTCGCAGGAAATCCGCGTGCGCGCCCGCAGCAGCAGGTACGACTCGGTGCAGCTGAGCTTCCACGGTTCGTCGCGGCGGATCGCGTAGAGCTCGCGCAGCAGCCGGCGATTGCGGTTGTACGTGCGGATGCTGGCGCGCAGGCTCTCGTCGTCGGCCGCCCGCTCGGCCCGCTTCTCCATTTCGGCGCGCAGGCGCTGGTACTCGGCGGCGATGTAGCGCACCGCGCCCGGCGTGTTCACGTTCTGTGGCAGGTACAGGATCTCCGAGGGCTGCTCGGGGAAATTGCGCGCCCAGATGCCGGCGAGGTGCTTCGCGGCGTCGCAGATCGGATGCGTGACGAAACCCGACAGGTTGGCGAGCGCGCCGTTCAGACCCATCTCGGTGGTCGAACGGCAGATGGCGCAGATGAACGAACCCATGTGGGCGTCGGCGTGTTTCAGTTCGAGCTTGTTGCCGCCTCCGAGAATGGCCACCGGCAGCAGGCCCGCGGAGTGTGCGATCTCCTCCGGGAAGTAGACCGGGAAGTGGCCGAAGGTGCCGCTGAACCCTTCGGGCAGCGCATCGTCTGCGGGCACCGGCGCATGGCGCAGGTTGTTGCAGTACTCGAGAATGTCGTCGAGTTCGCCTTCGGGTACGTGGGGGGATTCGGTCGCCATCGCTCTCTCCTCGCGGGGTCAAATACGCATTCCGGTACCGGAATACATAATTGACCCGCAAGAGGCTCCGCATCCTTGATCTGGATCAAAGATCTATAGTTTGTCGATCTTCGGAGAAATATTGCGGCGCATATATTGCGCCGCCGCACGACGTGGATGTGCCGTGCCCTGAAGGCGTGGCGGCTGTCGGCAGCGGAGTGCCCGCGCACTCCGCCGCAGCCCAACCCCTATGCGATCTTGCCGACGATGTCGGCCATCTCTTCACGCGAGAACGCGCGCAACGTCTGCGTGCGCACGTTGCCGGCCGAGCCGATCGCCATCGCGAACGCAGTGGCCGATGCCTCGTCCTTCGCGTCGATGATCGTGACCAGGTCGTAGGCGCCGAGGGTCCAGTAGATCTGCGACATCTCGCATCCGTAACGCCGCGCGGCCTCGCTCACCGCGTCGGCGCGCTTCACGGTGTCCTTGATGCTGCGAATGCCCTGGTCGGTGAAACCCGCGAGCGCAATGTACTTCGCCATGATCGAACTCCCTGCGAGGCGGGGCCGAAGCGGATGGCCCGGTGCCGGCGCCGGCCCCGTGGCGTCGGCGGCCGTGGACTGCAGTGACAGGGCGTGAAACCACTTACTTTCCGCCGGCGTGCGGCCGCCGTCAATCGCCCTGCAGGCCATCGGCAACGCGGGCCCCATCGTGCCGCGGCGGCGATCGCGTAAGCTTGCCGGATGCACCCGCGATCCCAGGCGCCGTCGCCGCCGCCCGCCCGCCAGGATCGGCACTGATGGCCGGGGAGATCTTCGGCTCCGACGCGTTCGCGCCACGCGAAGTCGCCGCACGCGTCGAGACCATCGGCGTGGCCAAGGCGCGCCTGCCGCTGCACTCGATGTCGATGCTGGCACTGCTGGCCGGCGCCTTCATCGGACTCGGTTCGATCGCATTCCTGCTGGTCACGAGCGACCCGTCGCTGTCGTTCGCAAGCTCGCGCGTGCTTGGCGGGCTGGTGTTCTCGCTCGGACTGATCATGGTCGTGGTGGCCGGCGCCGAACTGTTCACCGGCAACAACCTGCTGGCGATGGCCTGGGCCGAGGGCAAGCTCGGCACGCGCGAGGTGCTGCGCAACTGGGTGGTGGTGGGTCTGGGCAACCTCGTCGGCGCGGCCGGCCTCGCGGTGCTGGTGCTGCTGGCCGACACCGCGGCACTCAACGGGGGGCTGGTCGCGAAAAAGGCGGTCGAAGTCGCCGCGGCCAAGGCCGCACTGTCCTGGGAGACGGCCTTCTTTCGCGGCGTGCTGTGCAACGTGCTGGTGTGCCTCGCCGTGTGGATGGCCGCCGCGGGGCGCAGCGTCGTCGACAAGACGGTGGCGATCGTGCCGCCGATCGCCGCGTTCGTCGCGCTCGGCTTCGAGCACTCGATCGCCAACATGTTCTTCTTTCCGCTGGCGATCGGCCTGCTCGCCACCGACCCCGCGCTGGCGGCGCTGCCACAGGCCGCCGCCGTGACCTGGACGGCGATGGCCGGCAACCTGGTACCGGTGATCGCCGGCAACCTCGTAGGCGGCAGCGTGCTGGTGGCGCTGATCTACTGGGTGATCTACCGGGCCCGGTCGGGAGGCCGGACCTGACGCGCGTGGCCGGCGGATCAGCGCGCGGGCGACGTCATCGCGCTGCGCAACTCCTTGCCCACCGCCAGCAGGAAGCGCAGCGTGTCCTGCGCCTCGGGCTCGCGCATCAGCGCCCACATCCCGCCCAGGCCCCCGCGTGCCGGCGGCAGCCGGCTGGTGCGCTGCGCCGCCGACTCGATCGCCGCGAGCATCGCCTGCACGCGCGTCATCCGTTCCACGAGGTCGGGCAGCGTCTCGGCGAGCTTTTGCAGCGCGCCCGAGCTCTCGAGCCGCTCGAGGATGCCGATCACGCGGTCAGCGCCGCCACGCGCGAAGCGATCGAGCAGCGACAGGCCATTGCCCACGGTCTCGGTGAGCCGCCCGACCATCTCGTCGGTGAGCGCGTCCTCGGCCGAGCCGTAGACGCGCGCGAGCTTCACCAGCCGCTGCAGGTCGCCGTTGTGCACCATCTCGGCGATCGCCGGAATCGCGCGGTCCAGGCCGGCGCGGTTGACCTGATCCATCAGCGCCAGGCCGTCGCCGATCGTCGCCGCGAGGCGCCCGACCATTTCGTCGGTGAGCGAGTCCTGGGCCGAGCTGTAGACGCGCGCGAGTTGCCCCAGGCGCTCCAGGTCGCCGTTGTGCGCCATCTGCGCAAGTGCCGGAATGGCCTTCGAAAGCCCCGCGCGGGTGATCTGGTCCATCAGGTCGGCCGCGTCGGCCGCGGTGGTCGCGAGGCGCCCCACCATTTCGTCGGTGAGCGCGTCGTGCGCCGCCGCCACCAGGCGCTCGATCTCGCCGTCGACGGCGCGCGGTTCACTGGTCTGCGTGTCCATCTTCGGTCCTCCGGAAAGTCAGAACGCGTGGACGATTCAGAGCAGGCCGCGCGCGGAAGTCCAGTACAGCTTGTTGTAGGCCATCTTGAACCAGTGGATGGCCTTGGTCGGCGGCTTCGGGTCGGGCGGATTCAGGTAGTCGAACATCGCATAGGTGGCGCGGTCCTTGCCGGCCTCGATGAAGCAGAACACCTTGCCGTCGTAGTCGCGCACCGGCGCGCCGAGCTTGACGATCGCCGCGATGTTCTCGCCCAGCGCCTCGGCCTCGAAGTGCGCGGTGGAACCGGCTTTGCTGATCGGCAGGTTGGTCGTGTCGCCCAGCACGTAGACGTTCTTGCGACCCTCCATGTTCAGCTGGTGCCGGTGGGTCGGGATGAAGCCGCCGGTGCCGAGGTTGTTCTTCTCGATGACCTCCATCCCCCGATGGGCGGGAATCGAGATCAGCAGGTCGAACGGCGTGTCGGTGCCCTCCTCGCTGCGCACGACCTTCGCGTTGCCGTCGACTTCCTTGATGTTGAACAGCGTCTCGTAGGTGATGCCCAGCCGCGTCATCTCGGGCGCCGCCCACTTGGCGACGTTCTCGAGGCTGTGCACGCGGCCGATCGGATACGTGTAGTGCAGCTTCACCTTGTCGAGGATGCCGCGGTCCTTGAAGTAGTCGTGCAGCATGAAGGTGATCTCGAGCGGCGCCATCGGGCACTTGTGCGGCACGCCCACCGCCACGACGACCCGGCCGCCCTGGAACTCGCGCAGACGGCGGAACATCTTCAGCGCCGTCTCCTCGGTGTAGAACGTCTCCGAATTCTCGGCCAGGCCGGGGATCAGCTCGGGCACCGGGCGCGACCCGGTGGCGATCGCCAGGATGTCGTAGTCGAAGGTGCGCCCGCTCTTCACCTTCACCTGGTTCTGGTCGAGCAGGAACTGTTCGGCGGGATCGACGAAGAATTCGATGCCGGGCTCGAGCAGGCTCGCCTGGTCGCGGTACAGTTCGTCGGGCGTCACGCGCCCGAACGCCAGATAGAGCAGCCCGGGCTGGTAGAAGTGCCGCTCGGACGCCGACAGCATCGTGATCCGGGCCTTGCCCGCCTTCAGCTCGGGCGCCAGCCGCCGCGCGAGATTGTTCGCCAGGATCGTGCCGCCCATGCCGCCGCCGATGATCAGGATGCGCATCTCTCGTCCTCCTGTTGTGCGTGATCGAAACGTCGCTTCAGCCCACCTCTTTCACTTCACCTTCCTCACTGCGATGTGCCAGACACCGGCCTCCTCGCGCGTGCCGAGGTGTTCGTGTCCGACCTTGTGAATCCACTCGGGTATGTCGTTGGCCGACCCCTTGTCGCTGGAGAGCACTTCGAGTTCGTCGCCCACCTCGGCCATCTTCATCCCGGCGATGAGTTCCATCAACGGACCGGGACAGAAGCTGCCGCGCGCGTCGATCACTTTCTTCCCGCTCATGGATGCTCCCTCGTTTTGTTCGACGGCGGTGTTCAGAACGACCAGACCTGCGCGTCGGCCGCATCGCCGAGAAACTTCGTGAGGCCGAGAGGTTCGGCCAGCCACGATTCGAGCGCGGCGGGCTCCAGCCCCAGGACGTCCATGGCCATCGAGCACGGATGGATCTTCGCGTCGCCCAGCGACACGGCCTGCTCGAACATGGCGCGAAACGGCGGCGCGTTCTTCGTGGCGAGCAGTTCGCCGAACGGCCCCTCGGCGGGGGCCGCGGTCTGGTCACCCTTCACGAAGTACCGCAACGCGTTCATCGACAGGAACACCGTGACCGGACTGCCGCTGACTGCCCCGACGGCCGCGACCATCGCGGCCATCTGAAGGCGCTCTCTCGACCCTGACACGACGATGATGCTGAGCGGTTTCGCAGCCACGCCTCACCTTCTTTGCGCCGCGCTCGTTGTCAGGCGGCCGGGTGGAAAGGGACTTACTTTCTGCCCGATCGAGGCGCGCGTCAACCCGCAGACCAATGCGCAGGTAAATGCGCAGGTAAATGCGCAGGTAAATGCGGGCACGCGCGGACCTTCGCGGACCTTCGCGGACGTGCGCGGACGTGCGCATTCGGAGGGCGTTGCAGGGAAATCCCCTTTCGTTGCAATTACTATATTTTGGATATATCTTCTGCCTTCACCCCGGTGCGCCCCATCCGCAGGCGCATCCTTGCCAGTCGGGACCCGTGCCCATGTCGCAGCGTTCGTCCGATCTCCTGATCTCGATCCTGGCCAGCGTCATCAGCATCCTGCTGTCGTGGCCCTGGTGGCGCGACTTCGAGTTCTGGCCCGAGTCGCCGCTGGCCTGGTACCTGTACTTCGCCCTCGGCTTCGTGCTCGCGGTCTACGTCTTCATGGTCTTCATCGGCAGCCTGCGCGAGTTGTTCGAGCACGAAGCGCCCGGGCACGAATTCGACGAGGAGGCCTGATCGTGTGCCACGACGAGCCGCGCCGGCGGCGCATCGCGCTGGCGGTGCTCGGCCTGATGATGATCGTCTTCGCCGCGCTGTCGGTGTTCTCGTTCACCGGCTCGCGCAAGCAGGCGCTGCCACAGGACGTGACGTTCGAGCGCTTCTCGGCCGTCGACGGCAAGCGCGTCTTCCAGGCATACAACTGCATGGGTTGCCACACGATCGTCGGCAATGGCGCCTATTTCGGTCCCGACCTGACCGACCTGTACCGGCGCGCGGGTCCCGCGTGGCTGGCCGCCTTCCTGCCGTCGGCCGGCGCGTGGCCCACGGCGGGCGCGATCCGCGTGCAGTTGCAGAACCCGGCCATCGCCGAGGCGGCCGGCACCGACTCGTTCGACGCCTATCTCGAGCGCTATCCGGCCGCGCGCGAACGCATCGAGCACCGCGGCGGGCGCAGCACCTTCATGCCGAACCTGCCGTTCACGCGCGACGAGATCGGCCAGTTGATCGCATTCCTGAAGTACACCTCGGCGATGAACACCGAACACTGGCCGCCGACACCGTGGCCGGCCGCGCGCGCGGCGGCGGCCGCTAGCGCCACGGGCGCGCCTTCGGGCGCCG
>JAJTYR010000045.1 GCA_021463505.1 Burkholderiaceae bacterium
CGACGCCGCCGAGGGCAGCGGCGACGCGCTGCGCGCACTGTTCACCGATCCGCAGGCGCCCGAGGCATGGCTGGCGCGATGGCGCGCGCGCTGTGCGCGCGAGGACGCGCCGGATGCCGGGAGACACGCCGACACTGGTGCCGGCACTGGCGCCGGCACCAACGCCAGACAGGCGCAGCAGCGTGCGGCAGAAATGCGCCGCGCGAGTCCGCGCATCATCCCGCGCCACCCGCACGTCGAAGCCGCGTTGGAGGCGGCGTCGGGCCACGACGATCTCGCCCCGTTCACGCGCCTGCTCGACGCGCTGCGCCGGCCCTTCGACGACGATCCGTCGCTCGACGCGTTCGCGCAGCCCGCGCCACCCGAACTCACCGCCTGCTACCGCACGTTCTGCGGCACCTGACCGGAGAAATCCATGTCGATCGATCGCATCGTCGCCGCACTGCTGGTCGCGGCCGGCCTGTCCGCCGCGGGCTGGACCGTTTCACAGGGCCTGGAGCGCTTCCGGATGTCCGAGCGCACGATCACCGTCAAGGGCCTGGCCGAGCGCGAGGTCGACAGCGACTTCGCAGTCTGGACGCTCACGTTCCGTCGCGCCGGCAACGTCTTCGGCGACGTGCAGAAGGCGCTCGCTGCCGACCGTGAGCAAGTGGCCGCGTTCCTGCGCAAGGCGGGCATCGAGGACGCCGAAGTGGAAGTGCGCCCGCTGCAGGTCACCGACGTCTACTCGCGGGAGTACTCGCAGTCGAACCAGCCGATGCGCTACACCGGCAACGGGCAGGTGCTGGTGAAGTCGGCGCGGGTCGCCGAGATCGGGAAAGCCGCGCTGGCGATCGATCCGCTGATCCAGTCCGGGCTGATGATCGAGGGCGGCAGCGGTCCGCGCTATCAGCTGCGCGGCTTCAACGAAGTGAAGGCGCCGCTGCTCGCCGAGGCGACACGCAACGCACGCGAGCAGGCGTCGAAGTTCGCGGCCGAGGCCGGCGCCACGCTCGGGCGACTGAAGAGCGCCAACCAGGGCGTGATCCGGATATCGGGCGACGGCGACGGTGGCGACGGCGACTTCGACGACGGCAGCGCGCGCATCAAGCGGCTGCGCGTGGTGAGCACGTTCCAGTACGAACTGCGGTAGTCAGACGATCGCCACTTCCTGCAACTGCGCCGCGATGCGCGCGTGATCGGACAGCTGCACGCCGCGGCGCAGCGCACCCACGCCGCCGCGACCGCCGACGGGGGCGAGCAGGTCGATTTCGGGGTGACGCTCGCTGAAGAAGAAGTCGTGCAGCGGATGTCCGGTCTGCAACGAACGCTGGTGTGCCTCGAACACACCGAGCGTCATCAGACGGTGCGGCGCGCCGGCGCGGCCCTCGGGCGCAAAGTGCAGCGGCCCGGAGTGCGGATCGCGAAAACCGAGCCATTCGTACTGGCGATCGGCCGGCGCGCGCACGGCGATCAGCATCGTGTCGATCTGCGCGGCCAGGCAATAGCGGTGAAACGCCTTCCACAGCATCAGGCGCACGAGGGTGGCATCGCGACCGGCGCGCACCGCGAGACGCGAGGCTTCGGCGAGCGGTCCGGCGATCGACGCCGCGTGCGGGTCGACGTGGTCCTCGACGACCAGCCTGCCGCGCTCGCTCGCGAGGATGCGCAGGCTTCCGAGCGCCTCGCCGTCGATCCGCGACTCGGCCAGCAGCAAGCTGGCGTTGGGCCGCAGGTCCCAGGGTTCGGGCGCGCCCGGTGCGGGTTGCGCACCCGCCCCGGTGGAGGCCGGGACACGCACGGCGAGCACCTTGCCCAGGTCGGCGTCGCAGTGCGCCACGCGAATCGTCACGGGCAGGTGATGGCGGGTTGCGGCTGGCATGGGCACTTTCCGTTGATTGTTCGTCGACACGCGGCCCCGTCCTGCGCAGCAGTGTGGGCGCGTCCCGGGGTCCGGTCTATGCTATGACGCGTGGCGGGCGCGCCGGCATCCGCCGATCGGCACTCGGCAGCCGTTCGAACGGGCACCTGCCGCACCGGGCAGCGGGATTCAAGGGCTTTTATTCAAGGGCTTTTATTGGCACTCTCGGCCAATGAGTGCTAAAGTACGGGTGTGCCCAGAACTGACTGGTGAGTCATCAAAAGAGGAAAGCGTACATGTCCAAACGGAATTCGACTGCCCTCGTGCCCGCCGGCCGCCCCGGCGCGGTCATGGCGTTGCCGGCCGTCGGGAACCTGGACGCCTACATCTCGGCGGTACATCGGTTGCCGATGCTCACCGCGGAACGCGAAGTCGACCTTGCCCGCCGCTACCGCGACCAGCAGGATCTCGAAGCCGCGCGCGAACTGGTCATGTCGCACCTGCGGCTGGTGGTCTCGGTGGCCCGCCAGTACCTGGGCTACGGGCTGCCGCACGGCGACCTGATCCAGGAAGGCAACATCGGATTGATGAAGGCCGTGAAGCGCTTCGACCCGGAGCGCGGCGTGCGGCTGGTCTCGTTCGCGCTGCACTGGATCAAGGCCGAGATCCACGAGTACATCCTGAAGAACTGGCGGATGGTGAAGGTCGCCACCACCAAGGCGCAGCGCAAGCTGTTCTTCAACCTGCGCTCGCACAAGAGCGGCGCGCACACGCTCACGCCGGCCGAGGTCGAGGCGATCGCCCGCCAACTCGAGGTCCGCGAAAAGGACGTCGTCGAGATGGAAACCCGCCTCGGCGGGCAGGATCTCGCCCTCGACGGCCAGGTGGAGGACGGCGAGGAGAGCTACGCGCCCGCCGCCTGGCTGGCGGCGCCGCACGCCGAACCCACCCAGGTGCTCGAGGCGCGCGAGTACGACCGGCTGCAGAGCGACGGCATCGCCCGCGCCCTCGGGACGCTCGATGCGCGCAGCCGGCGCATCGTCGAAACGCGGTGGCTGCGCGACGACACGGAAGGCGGGACGTTGACCTTGCACCAGCTCGCCGACGAGTTCGGCGTCTCGGCCGAGCGGATCCGCCAGATCGAGGCCAAGGCGTTGCAGAAGATGAAAGGCGCGCTCGCCGCGTACGTCTAACGAGAGCGTCGCGGCCGTGCCGCGGCGTTCCATTCGTTCTTTCCTCCCCCTCTTTGCCGCCGCAGGGAAACCGAAGGCGGCATTCTTTTCGGCCTCGCCCCGCGGGCTGCGCAGTCGCCGGCTTCGGCTATCCTCGGCGCCCATGTCTGCGTCCACCCCGAATCCCCCGGCTGCGCGGGCCGTGGCGATCGGCTGCCTGCTGCTCAATGCGCTGGTCTGGGGCGTCTCCTGGTGGCCGTTCCGGCAGCTGAACGCGCTCGGCCTGCACAGCCTGTGGGCCACCGGTTTCGCATTCGGCTTGTCCACCGTCCTGATCAGCCTGTGGCGCCCGTCGGCCTGGCCTGCCATGCTGCGCCGCCCGCAACTGCTGTGGATGGTCCTCGCGGCGGGCGTCACCAACGCCGCATTCAACTGGGGCGTGATGATCGGCGAGGTGGTGCGGGTGGTGCTGCTGTTCTACCTGATGCCGGTCTGGTCCCTGCTGCTGGCGCGCTGGCTGCTGCACGAGCCGATCACCGGCGCGGCACTCGGGCGCATCGCGCTGGCGATCGGCGGCGCGACGATCGTGCTCTGGCAGCCGCAGACCGGGTTGCCCCTGCCGTCGACGCTGGCCGACGGGCTCGGCATCGTCGGCGGCGCGAGCTTCGCGCTGGTGAACGTGCTGGTGCGCCGCCACCGCGAGGTGCCCGACGAGACGCGCGCGCTGGCGATGTTCGTCGGCGGCTTCGTGGTGGCGACCGGCCTGGCCGCCGCACTCGCCGCCGGCGGCACGATCGCCGCCCCGCCGGCCGCGGCCTGGCCGTGGATCGCCGGCAACCTCGCACTCGCGCTGGTACTGCTCGGCGGCAACTTCGCGCTGCAGTACGGCGCGGCGCGTCTGCCCGCGGCCGTCACCGCGATCGTGATGCTCTCCGAGGTGGTATTCGCGGCGCTGTCGTCGGTGGGGCTGGGCGGCGAGACGCTCGGCGCGCGTACCATGGCAGGCGGGTTGCTGATCCTCGCCGCCACGCTGCTGGCTTCGCTGCCCACCGCGGCGTCGGCGCACGCTGCCCGCGCCCCCGGAGAATCTCGATGACCACTGTCAACGACTTCAACGCCGACACGATCGATGGGCGCGCACGCGCGCTTTCGCACTACCGCGGCAAGGTGCTGCTGATCGTGAACACCGCCAGCCAGTGCGGCCTCACACCGCAGTACGCCGGACTCGAGGCGCTGTACCGCGAGTACCGCGATCGCGGCCTCGAGATCCTCGGCTTCCCGTGCAACCAGTTCGGCGCCCAGGAGCCGGCGGGCGAGAGCGAAATCGCGACGTTCTGCGAGACGCAATACGGCGTGAGCTTTCCGATGTTCGCCAAGGTGGACGTGAACGGCGACGCCGCCCACCCGCTCTTCAAGTGGCTGCGCAGGCAGGCGCCGGGGCTCCTGGGCTCGGAAGCCATCAAGTGGAACTTCACCAAGTTCCTGGTCGATCGCGAAGGGCGTGTCGTCGAGCGCTTCGCGCCGACCAGCGCGCCCGCCGACCTGGCGCCGGCGATCGAGAAGTTGCTGTAGGGCGCATTCTCGCGCTGCTTCGGGGGCGCTGCGCGCGCCGGGCGATCCGTCCTTCTCAGCGGCCCGCTGTCCACAGGCCGCGATAGTCGGCCGCGATCGCATCGAGTACCGCGTCGCGCTCGCCGAGCACCGGCCAGAGGTCGATGCGCAGACCCGGATGCACGGCACAGACGCGAGCGAGCAGCGCCGGCACGTCGCGCTTCAGGTGCCCACCCTGCGCCCAGAACACCGGCGCAACGGCGATCCGCGTCGCACCCGCGCCAACCGCCGTCGCGACCGCGTCGTCCAGCGTCGGCGGCATCGACTCGAGAAAGGCGGGCACCACTTCGACCTGCGGCAGGCTTGCGCGCAGCCGCCGGGCCAGCGCGTCGACCGGGGCGCGCCAGGCGGGATCGCGTGCGCCATGCGCGAACAGGATCAACACCGTCGTCAAGCGCCGTCCTTCAGCAGCAGCCGCAGGTCGTGGACGATCGGCTCGGGCCCGGCGCCGTGCTTGACGAACAGGCGCAGCTTGCCCTGCGGATCGAAGACGTAGCTGCCCGCCGTGTGATCGACGGTGTAGGTGTCGGGCGTCTTGCCCGGCACTTTCTGATAGAACACCCGGAACGCCTTCGCAGTGCGCGCAGTGGCTTCGGCGTCGCCGTAGAGCCCCAGAAAGCGCGGATCGAAAGCCGGCACGTAGTGGGACAGCAATTCCTGCGTGTCGCGCTCGGGATCGACGCTGACAAACAGCACCTGCACACGCTCGGCGTCGGGGCCCAGTTGCTTCATCACCCCGGCCAGTTCGGCCAGCGTGGTCGGGCACACGTCGGGGCACTGCGTGTAGCCGAAGAAGATTACCACCGCCTTGCCGCGAAAGTCGGCGAGCGTGCGCGGCTTGCCGTCGTGGCCGGTGAGCGCGAAATCGCCGCCGAAGTCGGCCCCGGTGACGTCGGTGTTGCGGAACTCCGGCTTGCCCTGGCAGCCGGCGAGCACGAAGCCGAAAGCCAGTGCCAACGCCCAGGCGGCCCGGCGCGCGCACTGCGCGAAGACGCGCGGACGGAAGTGCCGGAACGCTTGCCGGGGCAGGAGGAGGTCGGTCATGGGTACGGGCAAGCCTTTGCGCGCCGGTTCAACGCAGGTAGTGGTCGAGCAGCAGCGCGCCGAACAGCGCCGCCAGATAGAAGATCGAGTAACCGAACGCCTTGCGCGCCAGCATGTCGGTGTAGGCGCGCCACATGCGCCACGCGTAGCCGAGGTAGACGGCGTCGAGCGCCAGCACGCTGGCGAGGTAGAACAGGCCGCTCATGCCGATCAGGTACGGCAGCAGCGAGGCCGCGGTGAGCAGCAGCGTGTAGAGCAGGATGTTCAGCCGCGTGAACTCGGGCCCGTGCGTGACCGGCAGCATCGGCAGGCCCGACTTGCGGTAGTCCTCGACCCGGTACAACGCGAGCGACCAGAAGTGCGGCGGTGTCCAGACGAAGATGATCAGGAACAGCGCCAGCGCCGGCGCGCCGACATCGTCGACGACTGCGGCCCAGCCCAGCACCGGCGGCATGGCGCCCGAGGCACCGCCGATCACGATGTTCTGCGGCGTGGCCGGCTTGAGCAGCACCGTGTAGACGAGCGCATAGCCGACGAAAGTGGCCAGCGTGAGCCACATCGTGAGCGCATTGACGAAGACGTGCAGCAGCACGGCACCCAGCACGCCGATCGCGCCGGCGAACGCCGCCGCAGCGGCAGTGCCGACCTCGCCGCGTGCCAGCGGCCGGCCGCGCGTGCGCGCCATGCGCGCGTCGATGCCGCGCTCGATCAGGCAGTTGAACGCGAAGCCGGCGCCGGCCAGCAGCGAAATGCCTGCCGTGCCGAAGACCAGGATCTGCCACGGCACCCGCGAGTCGGCCGCCAGCAGCATGCCGATCAGCGCGCAGAACGCCGCCAGCATCACGATGCGCGGCTTGGTGAGCGCGAGGTATTGCCCGCCCAGATGGCGCCAGCTGGCCGGTCCGAGCTGCGAAACGTCCATGCTCACACCTGCAGGCGCGCCTGGCGCGCCCGGAAGTACAGCGTCAGCATGAGGGCCAGCAGCAGCGCGGCCCCGCCGTTGTGCGCGACCGCCACGGCGATCGGCAGGCTGAAGTAGACGTTGGACAGCCCGAGCAGCCACTGCAGCGCCAGCACCGCGAGCAATGCCGCACCGAGCCCCTTCGCGCCGTCGGTGCGCCACGCGCGCCAGCCGAGCCAGCCGAGCCAGCCGGCGACGACCACCGCGCCGATGCGATGCATCAGGTGGATCGCGGTGAGCGCCTGCATCGGCAAGTTCTCGCCGTCGCCGGTCTTGCCGAGTTCGCGGACGAAGTGGAACGCGTCGCGGAAATTCATTGGCGGCCACCACTGCCCCTGGCAGGTCGGCAGGTCGGTGCAGGCCAGCGCCGCATAGTTGGTGCTGGTCCAGCCGCCGAGGAAGATCTGCGCGCACACCACCACCAGCCCGAGCAGTGCGGGCGCGGCGAGCGCCGCGATCGGCTCGGCATCGACGTGACGCGGCGGCGGCCGTTGCCTGAGCCACAGCCACAGCAGCATCGACAGCGTGAGCAGGCCGCCGACCAGGTGGCCGGTGACGATCGCCGGCTTGAGCAGCAGCGTCACCGTCCACATCCCGAAGAGGCCCTGCAGGATCACCACCCCGACCAGCGTGATCGGCAGTGCCGGCGACTGGCGCAGCGCGGTGCGCCGCCGCCACGCGATCACCGCGATCGCGATGATCATCAGGCCGAGCGCCTGCGCGAAGTAGCGGTGGATCATCTCGCGCCAGGCCTTGCCCATCGACACCGGGCCGTGCTCGCCGCCCTGCTCGGCGACCGCCTGCGCGATGGCGTCCCTGGCGTGCAGCGGCGTGAGCTTGCCGTAGCAGCCCGGCCAGTCGGGACAGCCCAGGCCCGCGTCGGTCAGGCGCACGTAGGCGCCGAGCATCACCAGTCCGAAGGTGAGCAGCAGCGCGGCCGCGATCAGACGTCGATAGCCATCGTGCCGTGCGGCCGGCCGCCCCGCGGCGGGCGACGAAGATCCGGGAATCGTCGCGCTCATCTCACCCCACCCTCGAAGCGCGCAGCAGTCTGGACAGGTCTTTCTTCATGCGGCTGGGATCGGCGTCTTTCGGAAAGCGCATCATCAGGTATCCCAGCGGGTCGATCATGTAGACGTGATCGGAGGCCGTGGTGCCGGGTTGCGCCGGCAGCGCGCGCGCAAGCGTCGCCGCGTCGGTGCGCATCAGCACCAGGCCTTCGTGCTGCGCGAGCAATGCCGGATCGGGCGCGCCGCCATCGTCGATGATCCACACCCGCTCGACACGGTCGCGATCCTTGCCGGCGGTGAGCCGCACCTGCCGGATTTCGTACAGGCGCTCGCGACAACCGGCGTCGCAGGCGGCCGGCCCGGTCACCAGCAGGATCCAGCGGCCGTGCAACGAAGCGATGCCGTCGCGTGCAGCGGTGGCGCGAGCCGCGACGGTCGCTGGCGCTGGCGCTGGCGCTGGCGTCACGGTCGCTGTCGCAGTCTTCGCCGGCAACGTGCCAAGCGCACCGACGTCGCGCAGCGGCGTGATCAGCGTGCCGTAATTGGTGCGGCCCTCGGGGCGCACCACGTAGTAGGTGTAGTACGACGCGACCACCGGAGCGGCGCAGACCAGCAGGACGCCCAGCATCTTCCAGCGCCCGGCGCGCACCCGCCGGCCCGTGTCGGCCGGTGCGCGCGCATCTGCGTGGGCATCGGCCAGCGCGGTTCCGGCATTCGTCGATTGCAGCATCACCTTCCGGCCTTCCTTGTTCCACACAGCACGAAGCGTACCCACAGCCCCGCCACCAGCACGGCCAGCGCGTACCACTGGAACGCATAGCCGAGGTGCTTGTCGACCCCGCTGCCCGGATCGGGCCAGTCGCGCACCAGCCCATCGTCCCAGTCGGCGCCGCCGATCCGCGGCTTCACCGTCTCGCGGACCACCAGCGGTTGCATCGCCAGTCCGGACCAGCGCGCGAACGCGGCCACGTCGGCGTTCTGCCACAGGCGGTCCCGCGGACCCGGTGGCGCCGATCGGCCGAGTTCGAGCGCCTGCTCGAGGTCGCGCTCGGCGATCCCCTCGATCTCGACCTCTGCGGCCGGCGTCGCGAGTTCGGGCAGCCGCGTGCGCTCGCGCGGATCACTGGCGACCCAGCCGCGCAGCACCAGCACGTGGCGGTCCGAAGCCGTGATTCTAAGCGCAGAAAGCACGTGGAATCCGGCAATCCCCTTGTGTGTCCGATTGTCGACGAACACCGTGCGCTGCGGCAGCCAGGAGCCGCGCACCACCACCTTGCGGCCCTGCAGGCGGGACGCATCGAGGTCGTCCGCGGACATCCGGATCGCAACGGCGTGCGCCGCCGCCTCCCGCATCGCGTGCAGCGCGCGCTTTTCGTCGGCGCGCCGCATCTGCCAGTTGCCCAACGAAACGGTGCCGACCACCAGCGCCAGTGCCGCCAGCGTCGGCACCCGATCGCGCAGCCTCATCGAGGTCGGCCACCCGCCAGAGGGCCTAGAATGACCCATGCGCCAACGGAGCCGTCCGTGAAGTGGATCATTGCCGCCGGATTCGCCCTGATCATCGGCAGCCTCGCCTCGGCGCTGGTCTTCCTGATCCGCGATCGCGGGCGCACGCGCAACACGATGCGCGCGCTCGCGTTCCGCGTCGGCTTCTCGATCGCGCTCTTCCTGTTCATCCTCTTCGCCCACTGGATGGGCTGGATCCAGAGCACCGGAGTGCCGATCGCCACCCGGTGAGGCGCCCGCCGGCACCCGCCCGCTACAACCAGTAGACGACCACGTACAGGCCCAGCCAGACGACGTCGACGAAGTGCCAGTACCAGGCGGCCGCCTCGAACGCGAAGTGCCGCTGCGGCGTGAAGTGGCCCCTCAGGATCCGGAACAGCACCGCCGACAGCATGATCGCGCCCACCGTCACGTGGAAGCCGTGAAACCCCGTGAGCATGAAGAAGGTGGAGCCGAAGATGCCCGAGGACAGTTTCAGGTTCAGTTCGCTGTACGCGTGCACGTACTCGTAGGCCTGGAAACCGAGGAAGGTGAATCCCAGCAGGATCGTGACGAGCATCCAGAAGGCCAGGGGTGCCCGGCGATTGTCCTTCAGCGCGTGGTGCGCGATCGTCAGCGTCACACCCGACGTGAGCAGCAGCGCCGTGTTCAGCGTCGGGATCGGCCACGGCCCGATCGTCTGGAAGGGTTCGACCACGCCCGCCGGGCCGGCGTTCGGCCAGGTGGCCTGGAAGTCGGGCCACAACAGCGAGCGATGGTCGAGGTCGCCGAGCCAGGGCGTGGCGATCGAGCGCGCATAGTAGAGCGCGCCGAAGAATGCCGCGAAGAACATCACTTCGGAGAAAATGAACCAGCTCATCGACCAGCGGAACGACACGTCGACGCGCTCGCCATACAGCCCGCTCTCCGATTCACGGGCCACCGCGCCGAACCAGCCGATCATCATGTATGCGAGGATCGCGATGAAGATCGCGAACAGCCACGGACCGAACGGCGCGCCGTTCACCCAGCTGGCCAGGCCGAAGCCGAAGAAGGCCAGCGCGATCGCCCCGACCATCGGCCACTTCGACGGGTGCGGCACGAAGTAGTAAGGCGTGCCCGAGCTCGTAGCCGAAACCATGTCGCTGTCTCCCCGAAAGAATTCCGTTCGAATTCGTGTTCAGCCCGCCGCCATCCGTGCGACCGTGACGAGCACCAGCACGAACAGCGCCGCGGCCAGAAGCCCGGCGACGATGACGCGCACCGGATGAAGCCCGGCCAGGTCGCGTTCGTGCGAACCGCGCCCGCGCACGCCGAAAAACGATGCGCCCACCGCCTGGAAGGTGGCGGCCATCCCGGCCTTGCGCCGCGACGCCGGCTGCCGGTCGGCCTGCATCATCCGCCCAGCCCGCGGCCGGCGCCGCGCCCCGGCTGCGGCGCTGCGGCCGCCGCCTTGCCGCCCACCTCGAAGAAGGTGTACGACAACGTGATCGTGTTGACGTCCTTCGGCAGCTTCGGATCGACCACGAAGACCACCGGGAAACGCCGCGTTTCGTTGGCGCCGAGCTCCTGCTGCCTGAAGCAGAAGCACTCGAGCTTGCGGAAATACGCGGCCGACTGGCGCGGCGCGTAGCTCGGAATCGCCTGCCCGGCGGTGGGCGCCGCGCGCGTGTTCTCGAGGTCGTAGACGACCGTGACCAGCTCGCCCGGGTGCACCTCGAGCGAGGCGACCTCGGGCCTGAACTTCCACGCGCCACGGCCGTTGGCGTCGAACTCGACGACGATGGTGCGCGAGCGGTCGACCTGCGTGTTGCGGGCAAACTCGGCCGCACCGCGGTCGGCCCTGGTGAGGCTGTTCAGGCCCGTGACTTCGCAGATCCGGTCGTACAGCGGCACCAGCAGGAAGCCGAAGCCGAACATCACCACGGCGACGACGACGAGCCTGCCGAACATCCGCAGGTTCAGCGCGCGCGTGTCCGGGGCGGGCGGACGGTCGTTCACTGCCCGAGCAGCCAGCGGTTGACGATCACGCCCACGAAGAACGCCAGCGCGATCGACGCCAGGATCAACGCGGTGCGCAGGTTGTCGCGACGGCTCACTTCACCACCGGCGGGGTCTCGAAGGTGTGGAACGGCGCCGGGCTCGGCACGGTCCACTCGAGACCGTGGGCGTTCTCCCACACGCGGTCGCTGGCCCTGGCGCCGCCCTTGATGCAGCGGATCACCATCCACAGGAAGATCAGCTGCGACAGGCCGAAGCCGAAGGCGCCGATCGTCACGACCGCGTTGAAGTCGGCGAACTGCATCGGGTAGTCGGCGTAGCGCCGCGGCATGCCGGCGAGCCCGAGGAAGTGCATCGGGAAGAAGGTGATGTTGAACGTGATCATCGAAGCCCAGAAGTGCCACTTGCCGAGCCGCTCGTCGTACATGTGGCCGGTCCACTTGGGTATCCAGTAGTAGGTGCCGGAGAACAGCGCGAACAGCGACCCGGCCACCAGCACGTAGTGAAAGTGCGCGACGATGTAGTAGGTGTCGTGGATCTGGATGTCCAGCGGCGCCACCGCCATGATCAGCCCGGTGAAGCCCCCGATCGCGAACACGAAGATGAAACCGACGGCGAACAGCATCGGCGTCTCGAAAGTCATCGAGCCGCGCCACATCGTCGCCACCCAGTTGAAGATCTTCACGCCGGTGGGCACCGCGATCAGCATCGTCGCGTACATGAAGAACAGCTGGCCGGTGACCGGCATGCCGGTGGTGAACATGTGGTGCGCCCAGACGATCATCGACAGGATCGCGATCGACGCGGTGGCGTACACCATCGAGCTGTAGCCGAACAGCGGCTTGCGCGCGAAGGTGGGGATCACCTCGCTGATGATCCCGAACGCGGGCAGGATCATGATGTAGACCTCGGGGTGCCCGAAGAACCAGAAGATGTGCTGGTACATCACCGGGTCGCCGCCGCCGGCCGCATTGAAGAACGACGTGCCGAAGTGGCGGTCGGTGAGCACCATGGTGACCGCGCCGGCCAGCACCGGCATCACCGCCAGCAGCAGGTAGGCGGTGATCAGCCAGGTCCAGCAGAACATCGGCATCTTCATCAGCGGCATGCCGGGCGCGCGCATGTTCAGGATCGTCGTGATGATGTTGATCGACCCCATGATCGAGCTGGCGCCCATCAGGTGCAGCGCGAGGATGGCGAGATCCATGCCCGGGCCCATCTGCACCGACAGCGGCGCGTACAGCGTCCAGCCGGCGGCGGTGGCGCCACCCGGCACGAAGTACGAGACGATCAGCAGCGACGCCGCCACCGGCAGCAGCCAGAAGCTGAAGTTGTTCAGGCGCGCGAAGGCCATGTCGGAGGCACCGATCATCAGCGGTACCTGCCAGTTGGCGAACCCGACGAACGCCGGCATCACCGCGCCGAACACCATGATCAGGCCGTGCATCGTCGTGAGCTGGTTGAAGAACTCGGGCCGCAGGATCTGCAGGCCCGGCTGGAACAACTCGGTGCGCAGCAACAGCGCGTTCACGCCGCCCACCAGCAGCATCGCGAACGAGAACCACAGGTACATCGTGCCGATGTCCTTGTGGTTGGTCGCATACAGCCAACGGCGCCAGCCGCTCGGGTGGTCGTGCGCGTGGCCGTGTGCGTGGTCACCGGGGTGGTCGAGGACGGCGCTCATGTCACTGGGCTCCTGCTGATTCGCTTCGTTCGGTTCGCGGCGCGCCGGCGGGGCCGCGGTTCACCTGCGCGCAGCCGTCACTTCGGACGGCTGCACGACGTTGTCGCTGGCCTTGTTGCCCCAGGCATTGCGGGTGTAGGTGACCACCGCCGCCAGCTCGACGTCGGAGAGCTGCCTGAACGGGGCCATCGCGGTTCCGGGTCGGCCGTGCAGCACGACGTCGAGCTGTGCCTGCGATTTGCCGAGCACCACCTTCGAGCCGTCGAGCGCCGGGAAGCTGCCGGTGACGCCCTTGCCGTTGGCCTGGTGACAGGCCACGCAGTTGGCCGCATACACTTTCTCGCCGCGGGCGTTCAGGTCGGCGAGTTGCCACTCCCGGGTCGGGTCGTCGGTCCGCGCGAGCATTTCCTTCTTCTTTTCTTCGACCCACTTCAGGTAATCGGCCTCGGTGCGCACGTCCACGACGATCGGCATGAACGCGTGGTCCTTGCCGCACAGTTCGGCGCACTGGCCCCGGAACACGCCGGTCTTCTCGGCCTTGAACCAGGTGTCGCGCACGAAACCGGGGATCGCGTCCTGCTTGACGCCCAGCGCCGGCATGTACCACGCGTGGATCACGTCGTTGGCGGTGATGACGACGCGGACCTTCCTGTTGACCGGCACCACGAGCGGGTTGTCGACCTCCATCAGGTAGGTCGGGTTCTGCTCGCGACGCGCCTTCGCATCGGGGTAGTTGCGGTCTTCGATCTGGTCGCGCGGGGTCGACAGCATCGAGAGGAACGAGATGCCCTCGCCGTCACCCTTCAGGTAGTCGTAGCCCCACTTCCACTGGTAGCCGGTGGCCTTCACCGTCAGGTCCGCGTTGGCAGTGTCCTTCTGCTCGACCACCATGCGCGTGGCCGGGATGGCCATGCCGACGATGATCAGGAACGGCACCACCGTCCAGGCGATCTCGACCGCGGTGCTCTCGTGGAAACTGGCCGGCGCATGGCCGCGCGACTTGCGATGCTTCCAGACCGCGTAGAACATCACGCCAAAGACGGCGACGAAAATCGCCACGCAGATCCACATCACGAACCAGTGGATCCAGTGCTGCTCCTCGGCGATGCGCGTGACCGGCGCGGTGAGGTTCAGCTGGTTGACCTTCGGCCCGCCCGGCATGTCGCCAATCGCCGCCGCGATCGAGGCCCAGCCGCCCAGCACCGCCACGGCCAGTGCATCGGCCATCCGCTTCGGTTTCATCGCACCCATCTCCCCGCCATTGCCCGTTCTTCGATTCGGTCGGCACGACCGCTGCCGGGCAAGCACGTCGTACGGTGCGTCTTGTCCTGGATCAATGCGCTCGTTGCGGCCACGGATTATAGAGGCGGCCACGCCGCGTCAGCAAATGGCCCGAAATCCGTTACTGCGCTCGCGGGTATCGGCCGATCGCGGCGCGCGACACGAACTCGACCGGCACGAGGCCGTCGGCCCGCCGCTTGCGCTGCGGGCACCAGGCGTGCCCGTACACCAGTTCGACGCTCACGTGCAGGCGGCCGTCGGTGCGCCGCAGCGATTCGAGTTCGCGCAGCCACGCGTGGCGCTGGGCGCGCCCGAGCAGGCCGCGAAACCGGCCGCGCAGCGCGTTGCCGCCGAGCGCGCGCAGATCGGCGAGCATCGCTGCGGCGTCGGCCCACGACAGTGCGAGACGCTCGCTGTCCATCACCGGCTCGGCGAAGCCTGCGGCACCGAGCAGGTCGCCGACGTCGTGCAGGTCGTGGAAGTGCATCGTGCGCGCCCCCAGCGCGCGCAACCCGGCGAGCGTGTCCACGCCGAAGAACGAGAAGTGGAGCAGCGCACCGGGGCGCGCGATCCGATGAAACTCGCCGAGCGCGCGTTCGGGCGACTCGAACCAGTGCAGGGCCAGATTCGACCAGACGAGGTCGACGCTTGAATCGGCCAGCGGCAGCGCATGGGCGTCGGCCGCGACGATGTGCGCCACCGGTCGAGCCTGCAGCGCACGCGCGCGCAGGCGCGTGAAGAAGCCCGGTGCCGGCGGCGCGAGCGCGGCACGCGCGGCGCGCGTCATGCCCGGCGCGAAATCCAGCCCGACGAGTTCGGCCTGCGGATAGCGCTTCTTCAGCGCGAGCAGGCCGCGCCCCGCTCCGCAGCCGACGTCGACGACGCGGCGCGGCGCGAGCCGCACCACGTCGAGTCGCCCGAGCATGCGCGCCTCGACCTCGGCGAACAGGAAGTCGGCGCGACCCGGTGTGGCGGCGCGACGCGAAAACTGACGCCGCACGGCCAACGGGTCTAGGTCGGGCGCAACAAGCATCGTCGGCAGTATAGGTCCGCAATCGGGTTCAATGACGGTCATGGAATTCCGCGCCAGGGTTTCGCCTGACGACAGCCCGGCGGCCGCGCTGCGGCGCACCTGCGCGCGCTTCTTCGACGCCTGGCTGCCGGCCGCCTGCATCGTCTGCGGCAACGCGCACATCGATGGCTTGTGCCCCGAATGCGAGAACGCGCTGCCGGGACGCGCGACCATGCGCTGTGCACGTTGCGGGCTCGCATCGCCGGCATCGCAGCCGTCGCCGGCCCCGGGGCCGGCGCACTGCGCCGCCTGCCAGGCCGATCCGCCCGCCTTCTCGGCCACCGTGGTGCTGGGCGACTACGCGCCGCCACTCGAGCGGCTGGTGCAGGCGCTGAAGTTCGGCCGCGACGCCGCACTCGCGCCGCCACTGGGCCGTGCACTGGCGCGCCGGCTCGAAACCGCCCTCCCCGATGGCGCGCGGCCCGACGCATCGGACGCATCCGGCGGCCCCGGCGCACTCCCCGGGCCCATCGTCACCGCGATCCCGCTGTCGGTGATCCGCCTCGCCGGACGCGGCTTCAACCAGTCGCTGGAAATCGCCCGGGCGCTGGCGCGTGCGCGGCGCCTGCCGCTCGGGCACCGGCTGCTCGCGCGCACCCGTGCGGGCACGCCGGCGTCCACGTTGCACGCTGGCGAGCGCCGCCTCGCGCTGGCCGGCGCGTTCGCCGCGTCACGACCGCTCGCCGCACGCACGGTGATCGTCGTCGACGACGTCATGACCACCGGTGCGACGCTGCGCGCTGCCGCCGACGCGCTGCGTGCCGCCGGAGCCGCGCATGTGATCAACTGCGTGGTCGCCCGTACCCCGCCACCCGATGCAAGACACGATCGTCCACGTCGTCCTGGTTAACCCCGAGATCCCGCCGAACACCGGCAACGTGATCCGGCTGTGCGCGAACACCGGCGCACAGCTGCACCTCGTCGAGCCGCTCGGGTTCTCGCTCGACTCGGCGAAACTGCGCCGCGCCGGCCTCGACTACCGCGAGTTCGCCGCCATCCGCGTGCACGCGAGCTGGGAGGACTTCGTCGCGCACGAGCGCCCGCGACGCATGTTCGCGCTCAGCACCCGCGCCCGGCAGCGCCCGACCGAGGCCGCCTTCGAGCGTGGCGACTATCTGGTATTCGGTCCGGAGACCCGCGGGCTGCCCGATGCGATCCTTGCGCAGTTCGCACCCGCGCAGCGTCTGCGCCTGCCGATGCGCCCACGCAATCGCAGCCTGAACCTGTCGAACGCGGTCGCGGTCACGGTGTTCGAAGCCTGGCGCCAACTCGGCTTCGAGGGTGCTGCCGACGTCGCGGCGGGTGACCCGCTCAGGCCCTGAAAAGCCGTCCGGGCAGCGCGTGATCGCGTTGGTCACGACGCGCGATCGTGCTCGTTGCGCGGCTCGCGCGACAACAACGCCAGAACCGCGTCGCGCGCCTGCTGACGCCCGGCCAGGACGGCGTTGACGGCCGACACGATCGGCATGTCGACCCGGTGCGCGCGCGCGAGCGCCTCGGCGGCCTGCGCGCAGTGCACGCCTTCGGCGACGTGTCCGAGCCGCGCGACGATCGCGGCGAGCGACTCGCCGCCCGCCAGCGCCAGCCCGACCTGGCGGTTGCGCGACAGGTCGCCGGTGCAGGTGAGGACCAGGTCTCCGAGACCGGTGAGGCCCAGGAAGGTTTCGATGCGCGCGCCAATGCACGCGCCCAACCGGACGGTTTCGGCCAGGCCACGCGTGATCAACGCGGCGCGGGCGTTCTGGCCCAGCGACAGGCCGTCGCAGATGCCGGCGGCAATCGCCATGACGTTCTTCAGGGCGCCGCCGAGTTCGACGCCGACCACGTCGTCGCTGCGATAGATGCGCGCCGGCCCGTGATGAAAGGCCTCGACCGTCGCCGCCTGAAGCGCGACCGAGGACGAGGCCACGGTCAGGGCGACCGGCAGGCCGGCGGCGACCTCCTGGGCAAAGCTCGGACCCGACAACACGGCCGCGTCGTGGCGATGCAGTTCTTCGGCGGCGACCTCGTGAGGCAGCCGTCCGGTTGCGGCCTCGATTCCCTTGCAGAGCCAGACGACGCCGCGCACCCCATCGGGCAGCGCAGCGTCGAGCGCGCGCAGCGTCGGCCGCAGGCCGGCCAGCGACGTGGCCACGACCGCCAGCGAACCGGGCGCGTCGAGCCAGCGGCATGCCGCAGCCGCGTCGTCGGTGAATTCGATCTGCGGCGCCAGCGCGACGCGCGGCAGATAGCGTTCGTTGCAGCGCGCGCTGCGCAGCGACGCGACCAGTGCGGGATCGCGCGCCCACAGCATCACCGCTTGCTGCCTGGCCGCGTGGACCGCCAGCGCGGTACCCCAGGCGCCGGCCCCGAAGATCGCGATGCGCATGCGCCGCGCGTCCGTCAGCGGCCCCAGACTTCGTCGGCGCTGACGAATCCGCTGGCGCCACCGCGATGACGCACGCGCAGCCAGCCCGCCGGCGCGCCTGCACCGACCACTTCGAGCAGCACGCCGCGCTCGACCTGCACGACCAGTTCGCCGTTGGGCTGCGCAGTGCGGCGAAGCGCCGCGAGCGTGCTGGCCACCACGTGCCGCGATTCGCCGAGGTCGTCGCGATGCACCCACAGCACGTCGCCGCTCATGTCGCGCACCTTGACCCACTGGTTCAGTGCCGACAGCCACTCGAGCGGGGTACCCCGCACCACGATGAACAGCTTGCGCGCGCGATCGGACGGGCCGTCGTAGAGGATCGCCGCCGGACTCGTGATCTCCCGGTAGCCGGGCCCCCGCTCCTGCGCCGGCGCCGCAGGCTGCGCCGGCGCCAGGGCGGGCACTGCGGCCCCTGCCGTGGCCAGGCACCAGACGGCTGCGATCCGCGCACCCCGCATCAGTGCGCACCCGGCACGATGATGCCCGAACCCTGCTCGGCGGCGCCCTGCTGGGCCAACCGCTGCTGGTAGAGCGCCTCGAAATTGATCTCGGCCAGGTGGATCGGCGGAAAGCCGGTGCGCTGCACGGTGTCGGCGAGGTTCGAGCGCAGGTAGGGGTAGACGATGTTCGGGCAGATCACGTTCAGCAGCAGTTCCATCTGCCCGGCCGGGATGTTGCGCATCTCGAAGATGCCGCCCTGTCTGCCTTCGATCAGGAACGCCGTCTTGTCGCCGACCCGGGTGGTGACGGTGACCGTCACCGTCGATTCGTAGACGTCTTCGGCCAGTTGCTCGCTGCCGACGTCCATCTGGATCTCGACCGACGGCTGCTGCGTGTCGAGGAAGATGCGCGGCGCGTTCGGAATCTCGAGCGAGAGGTCCTTCAGGTAGACCCGCTGGATGGCAAAGACGGGGGCTTGCGCCTGCTCGCTCATGGATGTTCCTTGGTGGGTGCCGGCAGCCGGCCGGCGGAATCAAAGGGGGAAGGTCGCGCTGTGCGCCAGGAGCCCGTTCACAGGCCCTGGCCGCGCAGCAGCGGAACCAGTTCGCCGTCCTGGTCGAGCTCTGCGAGGTCGTCGAAACCGCCGACGTGGCGCTCGCCGATGTAGATCTGCGGGACGGTGCGCCGGCCGGTGCGCGCGATCATCTCCTCGCGCCGCGAAGGATCGAGGTCGATGCGCACCTTGTCGATCGCGGCCGCGCCGCGCGCCTCGAGCAGCCGCTCGGCGCGCACGCAGTAGGGACACGTCGCGGTGCAGTACATCAGGACCGGTGCGGACATGGGTCGCTTTCCTGGCTGCTCGGGCTGCTCGGGCTGCTCGGGCTACTTGACCACCGGCAGGCCGGCCTGTCGCCACGACTGCAGTCCGCCGCCCAGGTTGAAGACGTCCTTGCGGCCGGCCTTGCGCAGGATGCCCGCGGCGCGGCTGGACGTGACACCGCTCGCGCAGCACAGCAGCACCGGCTTGTCGGCGGGCAGCTCGCCGACGCGCTTTCCGAGCTCGGCCATCGGGATGTTGCGCGCATTCGGCAGGTGTCCGCCGGAGTAGTCGGCCTGCGAGCGCACGTCGAGCACGACCGCTCCGGTGTCGTTGATCAAACGGGTCGCACCCAGCGTGTCCAGCGACGGACCGGAGGCGCCGCGCAGCACCATCGGCCAGACCAGCATGGCGCCGGAGACGAAGGCGACGGCAATCAGCACGATGTTTTCGGTGATGAAGTCCACGGCTCGGCCATCGATCGATGAAACGGTGGATTATAGAATAGCGCTCTGCCCGTCCACCGCGACCCCCACATCGACCCGCGACGACCCATGACGATGACGTACCGACTCGTGCTGCTGCGCCACGGCGAGAGCCAATGGAACCTCGAAAACCGTTTCACCGGCTGGACCGACGTCGATCTCACCGAAACCGGCCTCGGCGAAGCGCGCCGCGCCGGCCAGTTGCTGAAGGCCGAAGGGTTCGACTTCGACCTCGCCTTCACCTCGGTGCTCAAGCGTGCGATCCGCACCCTCTGGACGGTGCTCGACGAAATGGACCGGATGTGGATCCCGGTGGTCCACCACTGGCGGCTGAACGAGCGGCACTACGGGGCGCTGCAGGGCCTGAACAAGGCGGAAACCGCAGCGCGCTTCGGCGACCAGCAGGTGCTGGTCTGGCGCCGCGCCTACGCGATCGCGCCCGATCCGCTGCCCGCCGACGACCCGCGCGGGGCCGAGAACGACCCGCGCTACGCCGGCCTGCGCGCCGGCGAGATTCCGCGCACCGAGTGCCTGAAGGACACCGTCGCGCGCGTCGTGCCGTACTGGGACGAGACGATCGCCCCGGCGATCCGGCTGGGCAAGCGGGTGGTCGTGGCCGCGCACGGCAATTCGCTGCGTGCGCTGATCAAGCACCTCGACGCGATCGGCGACGACGAGATCGTCCACCTGAACATTCCCACCGGACGCCCGCTGGTCTACGAACTCGACGAGGCGCTGCGTCCGGTGCGCAACTTCTATCTCGGCGACCAGGCCGAAATCGAGGCGGCGATGGCCGCCGTCGCCGCCCAGGGCAAGGCGCATCCGCCCGGCTGACACAAGCCCCCGGGCGGCCGGCAATGGCCGCCGGCCGGACCGGCGATCGGCCACGCGCGAACCAGCGGCGGTTTATACTCGATCGGTCGGCAGACGGCGTGCGGCGCGAGGTGAATCGCCGGCCGCTCTGCCCGCGGGATCATCGATGAAGGGCAAGCTCAAACCCCTGGGTCTCCTGTCGGCCGGCGCGCTCGCCGGCGTGCTGATCAGCCTCGGCCTGACCGCGGTCGCGCAGCGCGAGCCCCGCACCGCGCTGCCGCTGGACGAACTGCGGCAGTTCACCGACGTGTTCGGGGCGATCAAGGCCAACTACGTCGAGCCGGTCGAAGACCGCAAACTGATCACCGGTGCGATCGACGGCATGCTCTCGAACCTCGATCCGCACTCCGCGTACCTCGACGCCGAAGCGTTCAAGGAGTTGCAGGTCGGCACGCAGGGCGAGTTCGGCGGCCTGGGGATCGAAGTGGGTACCGAAGACGGCTTCGTGAAGGTTGTGGCCCCGATCGAGGACACCCCCGCGGCACGCGCCGGCGTGAAGGCCGGCGACCTGATCGTGCGCATCGACGACAAGCCCACCAAGGGTATGTCGCTGAACGACGCGGTCAAGATGATGCGCGGCAAGCCGAAGACGCCGATCACGCTGACCATCTCGCGCAAGGGCGAAGCGCAACCGATCGTGGTGCGCATCGTCCGGGACGTCATCAAGGTCCAGTCGGTGCGCTCCAAGGTGCTCGAGCCGGGCATCGGCTACGTGCGCGTCACGCAGTTCCAGGAGCACACGGTCGAGAACCTCGCCAGGCATCTCGACTCCCTGGCAAAGCAGAACGCGCTCGGCAGCATCGTGCTCGACCTGCGCAACGACCCGGGCGGCCTGCTGCACGGCGCAGTGGGCGTGTCGGCAGCGTTCCTGCCTCCCAATGCCGTCGTGGTCACGACCGACGGGCGTACCGAAGACGCGCGGCGCAAGTACGTCGCGAACCCCGAGGACTACCTGCGCGGCAGCCGCGACGACGTGCTGCGGCGCCTGCCCGCGGTCGTGAAGACCGCGCCGATGGTGGTGCTGGTGAACGCCGGCTCGGCCTCGGCCTCGGAAATCGTCGCCGGTGCGTTGCAGGACCACAAGCGGGCCGTGGTGCTCGGCACTCAGACGTTCGGCAAGGGCTCGGTGCAGTCGATCCTGCCGCTGTCGCACACCACCGCGATCAAGCTCACGACGGCGCGCTACTACACGCCGAACGGCCGCTCGATCCAGGCCAGGGGCATCACACCCGATTACCTGGTCGAGGAAACCCCCGAGGGCGACTCGGGGGCGTTCCGGCTGCGCGAAGTCGACCTGAATCGCCACCTGAGCAACGACAAGAGCCAGGAAGGCAAGCCGGTCGTGCCCACGCCCACCAGCGAGGCGCATCCACCCAGGGAGCGCAAGCCGATGGAGTTCGGATCGGCCGACGACTACCAACTCTCGCAGGCGCTCAACTTCCTGAAGGGGCAGCCGGTGGTGATCGCCAGGGCGCGCGACGACACGCTGCCCGACTCGTCCGGCGCCAAGGCTCCGGAAGCCCGATGACACGCTGCCCCGGCGGGCCGGCGCCGGGCGCGGAACACGCGAAGGCTTCGACCGTCCACGCGGATTGAATGCTTGCGGTGCACGCACGGCTGGTGGCGCTGCACCGGCCGGCCATGCCATGAACGACGAACAGCTGCTTCGCTACAGTCGCCACATCCTGCTCGACGAAATGGGCATCGACGTGCAGGAGCGTCTGCTCGGCGCCACCGCACTGGTGGTCGGCGCCGGCGGTCTCGGCTCGCCGGCCGGGCTGTACCTCGCGGCGGCCGGCATCGGACGGATCCTGCTGGCCGACGACGATACGGTCGACCTCACCAACCTGCAGCGGCAGATCCTGCACCGCCAGGACCGCGTCGGCCAGCCAAAAGCCGAATCGGGGCGGCGCTCGATGCTCGAGATCAACCCCGGCATCGAGGTCGAGGCGATCGCGCGCCGGCTCGACGGCGCCGCGCTGCGCGAAGCCGTGGCGCGCGCCGGCGTGGTGCTCGACTGCTGCGACAACTTCGCCACCCGGCAGGCGGTGAACCGCGCCTGCGTGGCGCTGCGCAAACCGCTGGTCTCGGGCGCCGCGATCCGCTTCGACGGACAGATCGCGGTATTCGATCTGCGCCGCGACGACTCGCCGTGCTACCACTGCCTGTTCCCGGAGGGACAGGACATCGAGGAGGTGCGCTGCGCGACGATGGGGGTGTTCGCGCCGCTGACCGGCATCGTCGGCACCACACAGGCCGCCGAAGCGTTGAAGCTGGTGGGTGGTTTCGGCGCGCCGGCGGTCGGCCGCCTGCTGATGCTCGACGCGCGTGCGATGCGCTGGCACGAGGTCAGGGTGCCGCGCGACCCCGGATGCGCGGTCTGCGCCACGCGCCCGGTCGCGGTCGACGCCCGATGACCTCCGGCCACCCGGCCGCGATCGATCGCGACGCGCTGGCCGTCCTGAACCGCGTCTTCGGCTTTGCGTCGTTCCGCGGCCCGCAACAGCAGATCGTGGCGCACGTCGCCGGCGGCGGTGACGCACTGGTGCTGATGCCCACCGGCGGCGGCAAGTCGCTGTGCTACCAGATTCCGGCGCTGCTGCGCGACGGTATCGGCGTCGTGGTCTCGCCGTTGATCGCGCTGATGCAGGACCAGGTCGAGGCGCTGCGCGAACTCGGCGTGCGCGCCGCATTCCTCAACTCGTCGCTCGGCACGCGCGCAGCCGCAGCGGTCGAGCGCGCGGTCGCGGCCGGCGAACCCGACCTGCTCTACGTCGCGCCCGAGCGACTGCTCACCTCACGCTGCCTCGAACTGCTCGGGCGCTCGCGGATCGCGCTGTTCGCGATCGACGAAGCGCACTGCGTGTCGCAGTGGGGGCACGACTTCCGCCCCGAGTACCTGCAGCTCGCGGTGCTGCACGAGCGCTGGCCGCAGGTGCCGCGCATCGCGCTCACGGCGACCGCCGACGCGCTCACGCGCCGCGAGATCGTGGAGAAACTCGCGCTCGGGTCGGCGCGCGAATTCGTCTCCAGTTTCGATCGCCCCAACATCCGCTATCGCATCGTCGAGAAGAACGACCCGAAGCACCAGCTGCTCGACTTCGTCGGTGGCGCCCACGCCGGGCAGGCCGGCATCGTCTACTGCGCCACGCGTGCCAGGGTCGACGAGATCGCCCGCTGGCTGTCGGCGCAGGGCATCGCCGCGCTCCCCTACCACGCGGGGCTGGACAGCGCCACCCGCAGCGCCCACCAGGCGCGCTTCCTGCGCGAGGACGGCGTGGTCATGGTGGCGACGATCGCATTCGGCATGGGCATCGACAAGCCCGACGTGCGCTTCGTTGCGCACCTGGACATGCCCCGGAGCGTGGAGGGCTACTACCAGGAGACGGGCCGCGCCGGACGCGACGGCGAGCCTGCCGAAGCCTGGATGGCTTACGGGCTGGCCGACGTCGTGCAGCAACGGCGCCTGATCGATCAGTCGCAGGCCGACGAAGCGTTCAAGCGGGTCTCGGGTGCGAAGCTCGACGCGATGCTCGCGCTCGCCGAGACCATCGCCTGCCGGCGCATGCGCCTGCTCGCTTATTTCGGCGAGACCGGCGCGCCGTGCGGCAATTGCGACAATTGCCTGGACCCCCCCGAGCCCTGGGACGCGACCGAGCCCGCCCGCAAGCTGCTCTCGTGCATCTACCGGATCCGGCAGGCCAGCGGTTTCGGATTCGGCGCGCAGCACGTCATCACCGTGCTGCGCGGACATACGGGCGAGCGCGTGCGCCAGCACGGGCACGACGCCCTGAGCACCTTCGGCATCGGCACCGAGCTCTCCGAAACCGAATGGCGTGCCGTGCTGCGCCAGCTGATCGCGCAGGGTCTGGTCTCGGTGGACCACGCGCACCACCAGGTGCTGGTGCTCACCGAGGCCAGCCGCGCGTTGCTGCGCGGCGAGCGCACGCTGTCGATGCGCCGCCCGAAAACACGGCCCGCACGACGCACGGGGCGCGGCGCCCGTGGCGCGCACGATGGCGCCACGGCAGGCACCGCAGGAGGTGCCGGCACGACGGACGGTATCGTGGCCGGCAGCACCGCCGATGCCGCCGTCGAAGCGCTGTTCGAACGACTGAAATCCTGGCGGCGCGCGACTGCGATGGCGCGCGGCGTTCCGCCGTACGTGGTGTTCCACGACGCGACGCTGCGCGGGATCGCCGAGCGCCGGCCGGTTTCGCTCGCGGAGCTCGCCGCGGTCAGCGGTGTCGGCGAGAAGAAACTCGACGCCTACGGCGCCGAACTCATCGCCCTGATCGACCCGGTCGGCCCCTGAAGCCGCCGACGCCGCGCGGTCGCGCGACCGGCGCCAGGCCGGGCGCGGAGCGCGCCGGCGTGGCGATGGTCGGGGGCGGCTGCACGGGCGGACTCGCCGTCGGGCGCGCGCCGCCGTGACCGCCAGCGAAAGCACGCGCGCCCTGCCGTGGAGCGGTGCGCGACGCATCGCCGCGCACCGGCCGGCGCGGTGGCCGCGGCGGTCGATCGTCGATTTCCGGTTCGTTGCGCGCATGCGGATCGAGCTCGAAGCCGGCGATCGTCTGGCGCGGGATCTCGCGCCGGATCAGGCGCTCGATGTCGCGCAGCAGGCCGAACTCGTCGGGCGACACCAGCGACACCGCCTCGCCTTCGGCACCGGCGCGTCCGGTGCGCCCGATCCGGTGCACGTAGTCTTCGGGCACATTCGGCAGGTCGAAGTTGACGACGTGCGGCAGCTCGACGATGTCCAGGCCGCGCGCGGCAATGTCGGTGGCCACCAGCACCTGCAGGCTGCCCGACCTGAACTCGCCCAGCGCGCGCGTGCGCGCGTTCTGGCTCTTGTTGCCGTGGATCGCGAGCGAGGCGATGCCGTCCTTCGACAGCTGCTCGGCGAGCCGGTTCGCGCCGTGCTTGGTGCGCGTGAACACCAGCACCTGGAACCAGTTGTGTTCGCGAACCAGCTGCGACAGCAGTTCGCGCTTGCGCGCCTTGTCGACCGGCAGCACGCGCTGGCGCACCGTGTCGGCGGCGGCGTTGCGGCGCGCGACCTCGATCAGCGCCGGGCGGTTCAGCAGGCCGTCGGCCAGCGCCTTGATCTCGTCGGAGAAGGTCGCGGAGAACAGCAGGTTCTGGCGCTGCACCGGCAGCAGCTTCAGCACGCGGCGGATGTCGTGGATGAAGCCCATGTCGAGCATCCGGTCGGCTTCGTCGAGCACCAGCACCTCGACGCCGGAGAGGTCGACGGTACGCTGGCCGGCGTGATCGAGCAGCCGTCCCGGCGTTGCAACGAGGATGTCGACGCCGCGGCGCAACCGGTCGATCTGCGGATTGATGTTGACGCCACCGAACACGACAGTCGACGAGACCTTCAGGTACCTGGCGTACGCGGCGACGCTTTCCTCGACCTGCGCGGCGAGTTCGCGCGTGGGCACGAGGATCAGCACGCGGATCGGTCGCGCGCCTGCGGCAGCCGGCTTGCGCGCCGCGGTGGTGGACAGGCGCTGCAGGATCGGCAGCACGAAGCCGGCGGTCTTGCCGGTGCCGGTCTGCGCGCCGGCCAGCAGGTCGCCACCGGACAGCACCGCCGGTATCGCTTTCGCCTGGATCGGCGTGGGTGAGGTATAGCCGCGTTCGGTCACGGCACGGACGAGGGCTTCGGACAAGCCCAGGGCAGCAAAGCTCATGAGACTCCAACGACATCGGCCACGGTCACCACAGCGCCTCGGCGCTTGCGGCTGCGACGCCAGTCGCGGGCAGACGAAACAGGGTGAGGAACTTCCGGAACGGCACCTGCCGTGCAAGACGCGGCGCAGAGACTGGCTGTCGGCACCGCTGCGGGGCATCGCATCGATGCCGCACTGCAGCATGATAGCCGAAATGCCGGCGGCGCGCGCCGCCGGCCGACGGGCGGCGCGTCGTCAGCCCCCGAGTACGCGCCGCAGCAGCGCGAAGCTGACGAGCGCCATGCCGAGCAGCAGCGCGAAGAAGATCAGCGAGCGCTGCGCGAAACGGCGTCCCGCGCGCCGCTCCATCGCGTCGAGCAGGCGGTCGGCAGCCACGTACAGCACCACCGCGGTGATCGTGAAGTAGACGATTTCCACGGCACCGGCCCTCAGGCGATCAGCAGCGGCGCCTGCTGGTCGAACAGGTCGCCGGGCGAACGCCGGAAGCCGCTCTTGGCAAAACGCAGCCAGCGCCCGAGCACGTACGCCAGCACGATGCCGGCGCGCGCCGCGGCGTCGGTTTCGCCGGGCAGCCGCCCCTGTGCGACGGTGACCCTGAACGCCTGTTTCAGCGAAGCCTCGATGCGATCGATCAACTGGTTGATGCGGTCCTGCAGGCGGCCGTCCTCGGTGACCAGCGCGTCGCCGATCAGCACGCGCGTCATGCCCGGATTCTTCTCGGCGAAAGCGAGCAGCATCGCGATGATGGCGCGCAACTGGTGCAGCCCGTCGTCGTGCTGCGTGGTGATCTGGTTGATCAGGCCGAAGATCGTCGACTCGATGAACTCGATCAGGCCCTCGAACATCTGTGCCTTGCTCGCGAAGTGGCGATACAGCGCCGCTTCGGAAACCTGCAGCCTGCCGGCGAGCGCCGCAGTGGTGACGCGATCACCGCCCGGCTCCTGCAGCATCGCGGCCAGGGTCTGGAGGATCTGCAACCGCCGCTCGCCGGGCTTCGGTCGGGGCGGCTTCGACGCAGACGTCGTCGGATCGTTCATCGGAGGGTGGTGGCGGATCGCAGGGCCTTGCGCGGCAGGTGCGCGACCGATTGTACTTGAACGTCGATGCGACGAGACGGTCCGGCGCGCGCGCGGCGCGACGGATGTTGCGAACGGTGACTGATGCCGGTGACCAGCACGGTGCGCAACCCCACGTGCCGCGCGCCCGCCAGATTGACGATCGAATCCTCGACCAGCACGCAGCGCGACGCGGGCACCCGCAGGCTCGCGACCAGTCTGCGCAGCATCGGCCGCGACGGCTTGGGCTGAAGGCGCCCGGCGAAGAACATCGCCTCGATCGAAACGATCGACTCGATCTGCGAGCGGATCCCCAGCGCGCGCACCACCTCCGACGCATAGTGCAGTGGCGCGTTGGTCACCACGATGCGCCGCCCCGGCATCCGGCGCAGCGCCTGCACCAGGCGCAGGTCGCGCCTGACGATCTCGCGCAGGTCCGGAAACGGGTGGGCCTCGCGCAGGAAGTGATGCGGGTCGGTGCCGTGGTGCCGGATCATGCCGAGCAGCGTCGCGCCATACCGGCGCCAGTACTGCGTGCGCAGCGCGTTGGCGGTCTCGTGCTCCAGTTCGAGTTCGCGCGCGAGGAATTCGGTCATCGCCCGGTTGATGCGCGGGAAGATCACCTGCAGCGCATCGTGCAGCGTGTTGTCGAGGTCGAGGAGCCAGACGCGCGTCATGGGGTCGCTCGCCGCTCAGGCCGCTCACC
>JAJTYR010000046.1 GCA_021463505.1 Burkholderiaceae bacterium
CTGATTCATCGTCGCTGCATCGTCCGGGTCGCATCACCCCATCGACCTGCAAACCCAGGACTTGATTACTCTTGACGATTGCGACCATACGAGGGCCTGTTCACACTACGATCGTCCCCGCGCCGGGGCACGGCCGCAGCTACCCCGGATAGTCCATCGCCAGCCGCTGCTGCAGCAGGCGCGCCTCGCGAAAGGCTTCCTTGAGAATGCGCCGATCGAGCGCCGACAGCGTGCGGGTGTCCAGTGCGTTCGGATTGCCGTCCTGACCCGGCTGGCCCTGGTGCTGCGCGCGCAGCCGCAGACTCTGCAGGAACTGGAACGAGTCGATCCAGTTGCGCACGTCGTGCCCCACCAGTGCCCCGCTCCTGGCGAGCGCCTCGAAGCGCTCCACGGTGCTCGTCGCGCGCACACCGTGGGCCAGCGCCAGCAATCGGGCAGCGTCGACGAACGGCACGGTGCCGTTCATCTTGAGGTCCACGACCGCGGCCTCGCGCCCGAACAACGTCTCGAACAGGCTCGGGGTCCAGGAGTGCGGCGGGCCGTTGCGCAGCGCGTTATCGCTCATCTGTTTGAGAAAGCGCGGCACCGCCGCCGCCCGTGGCGCGACTTGCTCGCACAGCGCCTGCGTCAGCGACACGTCGCCCGCCAGCGGCCGGAAGTCGAAGAAGATGTTGGCGTTGAGCAGGCTCTGCGGATCACCGCGCTCGATCCAGCCTTCGAACAGCGCCGTCCACTGCGACAGGCTCAGGCACCACTTCGGATTGCCAGCCATGATGCCGCCCTTGCACAGCGGATAGCCGCAGGCGTCCAGCCCCTGGTTGACCGCCTGGGCGAACACGAGCAAAGCGTCGATCGAGGGCGCGAAGTCGTTGGCCACGATCAGGCCATTGTCCTGGTCCGAGGCAATCGTCTGTTCTTCGCGCCCTTCGCTGCCCAGCGCGAGCCAGCAGATGCGCTCGAGCGGCACGCTGTGCCTGGCTGCCTCGAGCTCGATCAAACGCACCGTGAGCTGGTCGTTCAGGCGGCTGATCAGCCGGGTGGCAAAGCCCGCCGCGACGCCCTGCGCAACCAGCGCGCGCGACCAGTGGCGGATGTCGGCGGCCGGCAGCTTCAGGTCTTCGGCGCTGGCGGCACGCCCGATCGCATCGCCGATCTGGTTCATGCCGCGCCGCTGCAGCACGAAAAGGTCGCGTTCGGCGACGACGCCGGCGAGGCGCCCCTCGCGCATCACCGGGATGTGCCGGATCGTGCGATCGGCCATGACCAGCATCGCGTCACCGACCGAATCGCCGACGTCCATGGTGACCACCGGTGCACTCATCACGTTGCGCACCGGTTCGTCGAGCGAGCGACCCGCCAGCACCACCCTGCCGAGCACGTCCTGCCGCGTGAAGATGCCCACGACGCGATCGCCCTGCTCACGATCGGGCTGCGCCACGATGATCGCACCCACGTGCTCGCTTTCCATGCGCCCGAACACGACTCGCAGGCTCTCGTCGGGCTTGCAGGTGACCGGCGCGCGCCCGAGCATCGATTCGAGCGGCGCCTGGATCGAGCGCCAGTGCGCCGTATCGGCGGCATAGCTCGCCTGCAGCGCCTGGTGCGAGAGATCGAGCAGGCTGGCCATGCGCCGCTTGCAGAAGTCGAGGAACGGCGGACTGCGCCGCAGCAGTTCGTCGAAGTGCGCCTTCGGCAGGACCCAGCAGGAGACGTCGCTGGCGGCACGGTAGGTGGAGATGACCGGCCGCTCGCCCATCAGTGCGCTGATCGGCAGCATCTCGCCGGGTACGCGCTGCACCACGGGCTCGAGTGGCGCGTCGGCGCGATCGACGCGGCGGCGCAGACCTTCGACCAGGCCCTGTCGGATGATGAAGCAGCCGCCCGGGATGCCGTCGTCGGGGCCGATCAGCACGTCGCCCTGCGCGTAGCGCGCAGGCTCGATGCTGTCGGCGACGAACCCGACGTCGGCATCGTCCATCCGCGAGAACGGCGGATGCTCTTTCAGCGCATGCACGATGTCGGCCGGCACTGTGTTCGACGACATGCGCAGGCGCTCCGTCCCGAAGTCCGCTTCAGCCCGCGGGCCGGCCGGCACCGCCCGGAAGGTCGGCCTGCCGGCGCACGACGCGGGAGACGGCAGCGACCAGCGTCGATACGTCGGCGAGGCTGGCCGGTACGATCATCGTGTTGTTCTCCTTCGCCATGCCAGCGAGCGCGCCGCCATCGCTCCCTCCAGCCGGAATCCTAGCATCCGGCCGATCCGGGATTGCACTCGATTGCCCGCCCCCGCGAATCCGGATAGCATCCGCCACGTTGCAGCTGCCGGCGCCGAACGGGTCGACCAGTGGCCGCTCCACCGACACTTTCCGGGAGAATTCCTGATGAAGCACAGGCTGTTGGTTCTCGCACTCGCTTCGGCCTTCGGGGCCGCCAGCGCTCCGGTTGCCGCGCAGACGGTCGTGAAGATCGGCCACGTCGCACCGATGACCGGTAGCATCGCGCACCTCGGCAAGGACAACGAACTCGGCGGCAAGCTCGCGGTCGAGGAGCTCAATGCGAAGAAGGTCACGATCGGCGGCAAGCAGGTGACCTTCGAGCTGCTCTCCGAAGACGACGCGGCCGATCCCAAGCAGGGCACCGCGGCGGCCCAGAAGCTGGTCGATTCCGGCGTGGTCGGGGTGGTCGGGCATCTGAACTCGGGCACTTCGATTCCTGCCTCGCGCATCTACAACGATGCCGGCATTCCGCAGATCTCGCCGTCGTCGACGGCGCCGAAGTACACCCAGCAGGGGTTCAAGACCACCTTCCGCGTGGTGGCCAACGACGGGCAGCTGGGCGGCACGCTCGGGCGCTACGCCGTCAAGGAGATGAAGGCGAAGGCGATCGCCGTCATCGACGACCGCACCGCCTACGGTCAGGGCGTGGCCGACGAATTCCAGAAATCGGCGAAGGCGGCCGGTGCGAAAATCGTCGGCCGCGAGTTCACCAACGACAAGGCCACCGACTTCAACGCCATTCTCACCAAGCTCAAGGCCTCCAAACCGGACGTGATCTTCTATGGCGGGATGGACGCGGTCGGTGGTCCGATGATGCGCCAGATGAAGCAGCTGGGCATCGACGCGCGCTTCATGGGCGGCGACGGCATCTGCACCGCCGAAATGGCCAAACTGGCGGGCGAGGCGATCGGCGAAGGCAAGGTGGTGTGTGCCGAGGCCGGCGGCGTGACCGCGGACAAGGCCGCGGCGATGGAGGCGTTCAAGAAGCGCTTCAAGGAGAAGTTCGGCATCGAAGTGCAGCTCTATGCGCCGTACGTCTACGACGCGGTCGACGTGCTGGTGGCGGCGATGCAGAAGGCGAACTCGACCGATCCGAAGAAGTACCTGCCGGAACTGGCCAGGATCCAGTACGACGGCGTGACCGGGCGCATCGCGTTCGACCAGCGCGGCGACATCAAGGACGGCTCGCTGACCCTCTACACTTTCAAGGGTGGCAAGAAGACGCAGATGATGGTCACCAAGTGACCGGCGGCGCCCCTCGGGGCGCCCGCTGCAGCGGCCTCGCGGTACCCGCGCAGGCGGCCAAAGGGCTCCCGCGGGAGCCCTTTCCCTTTCCCTTTCCCTTTCCCATCGCCGGGGAGCGCGCGGCGCGCGACCGGGTGCCGCCCGTCGTGGCGTCAGGATCCGTTCGGCAGGCCACCCGCCAGTTGCTGCCAGGTGGCGATCACCGTGTCGGGATTCAGCGAAATCGAGCCGATGCCCTGCTGCATCAGCCATTGCGCCAGGTCGGGATGGTCGGAGGGCCCCTGCCCGCAGATGCCCACGTACTTGCCGGCCGCGCGGCACGCAGCGATTGCACGCCCGAGCAGCATCTTCACCGCCGCGTCGCGCTCGTCGAAGCTCTCGGCCACCAGCCCGGAGTCGCGATCGAGCCCCAGCGTGAGCTGGGTGAGGTCGTTCGAGCCGATCGAGAAGCCGTCGAAATACTGCAGGAACTCGTCGGCCAGCAACGCGTTCGACGGGATCTCGCACATCATGATCAGCCGCAGGCCCGCTTCACCGCGGCGCAGCCCGTTGGCGGCGAGCAGGTCGACCACGGCGGCCGCCTCCTTCGCCGTGCGCACGAACGGCACCATCAGTTCGACGTTGACGAGCCCCATCTGCTCGCGCACCCGGCGCATCGCCCGGCACTCGAGTTCGAAGCAGTCGCGGAAGCTGTCGGCGATGTAGCGCGAGGCGCCGCGAAAACCCAGCATCGGGTTCTCTTCGTCGGGCTCGTAGCGCGAGCCGCCGATCAGCTTGCGGTATTCGTTCGATTTGAAATCGGACAGGCGCACGATCACCGGCTTGGGCCAGAACGCCGCGGCGATCGTCGCCACGCCCTCGGCCAGCCGTTGCACGTAGAAGTCGCGCGGGGTCGAGTGGCCGCGCGCCACGCTCTCGACCGCCTTCTTCAGGTCGGCGTCGACGTTCGGGTAATCGAGAATCGCCTTCGGATGGATGCCGATGTTGTTGTTGATGATGAATTCGAGCCGGGCCAGCCCCACGCCGTCGTTGGGCAGCTGCGCGAACTCGAAGGCCAGCGTCGGATTGCCGACGTTGACCATGACCTTCACCGGCAGCGCCGGCATCGCGCCGGCGTCGAACTCGGTGATCTCGGTTTCGAGCAGGCCATCGTAGATGAACCCGGTGTCGCCCTCGGCGCACGACACCGTGACCAGCGCCTCGTCGCGCAGCCGTCGCGTGGCGTCGCCGCAGCCGACCACGGCCGGGATGCCGAGTTCGCGCGCGATGATCGCGGCATGGCAGGTGCGTCCGCCGCGGTCGGTGACGATCGCCGCGGCGCGCTTCATCACCGGCTCCCAGTTCGGGTCGGTCATGCCGGTGACCAGCACGTCGCCGGGGCGCACACGGTCCATGTCGGCAGCGTCGGCCACCACGCGCACGCGCCCCGCGCCGACCTTCTGGCCGATCGCGCGGCCCGAGGCGAGCACATCGGCACTTCCCTTGAGCCGATAGCGCTGCTGGCGATGCTCGCCCTGCAGCGACTTCACGGTTTCGGGGCGCGCCTGCAGGATGTAGAGCTTGCCGTCGCGGCCGTCCTTGCCCCACTCGATGTCCATTGGCCGGCCGTAGTGCTGCTCGATGATCACCGCGTAGCGCGCGAGCTCGATCACGTCCTCGTCGGCGAGCGAATAGCGATTGCGCATTTCCGCCGGCGTGTCGAGCGTGCGCACCGTGCGGCCGGCCGCGACCTCGCCGCCGTCGTCGGCGAAACCCATGCGGATCAGCTTCGAACCGAGCTCGCGCCGGATGATCGGGAACTTGCCGGCGGCGAGCATCGGCTTGTGCACGAAGTACTCGTCGGGATTCACCGCGCCCTGCACCACCGTCTCGCCCAGCCCGTATGCGCTGGTGATGAAGACCGCATCGGGGAACCCGGATTCGGTGTCGATCGTGAACATGACGCCCGAACTGGCGAGGTCGCTGCGCACCATCCGCTGGATGCCGGCCGACAACGCCACGTCGCCGTGCGCGAAGCCCTTGTGCACGCGGTAAGAGATCGCGCGGTCGTTGTACAGCGACGCGAACACGTGGCGGATGCGCTCGAGCACCGCGTCGATGCCGTTGACGTTGAGGTAGGTTTCCTGCTGGCCGGCAAACGAGGCGTCGGGCAGGTCTTCGGCAGTGGCCGACGAGCGCACCGCCACCGAAATCGGCCCGCCGGACGCCTCGGCCATCTGCTGGTAGTGGTGGCGGATGGCGCGCTCGAGCGCCGCGGGCAGCGTCGCCGCGCCGATCCAGCCGCGGATTTCGGCGCCGCACTCGGCCAGCGCCTTGACGTCCTCGGTGTTCAGCTCGTGCAGCCGGGCATCGATGCGCGAGGCGAGATCGTTCTCGCGCAGGAACTCACGAAACGCGTGCGCGGTCGTCGCGAACCCGCCGGGCACGCGCACTCCGGAGGCGGCCAGCTGGCTGATCATCTCGCCCAGCGATGCGTTCTTGCCGCCGACCGAGTCGACATCGGTCATGCGCAGTTCTTCGAACGGGACGACGAGTCGTCCTTCGTGTTGGCTCATGGGAGGGTCCTGACATGGTTGAAGATTCTTTCGCGCAGTTGGGGTAATTTTACTGCTCGCGCGACCGGCGCGCGGTTGACGATACGCATGCTCGCGGCCGAAAGGCAGCCAGACGGGGGCCCAGGGGCAACCGGACGGCGACCCGACGGCGCCCCCAGCCACTCCCGGAAACCACGAATGCCCGATTCAGGCAGCCAGAACTTCGACCGGACGGTCTTCTATGTCTCCGACGGCACCGGCGTCACCGCCGAGACCTTCGGCCACTCGCTGCTCACGCAGTTCGAGCAGGTGCGGCTGCGCGAAGTGCGCCTGCCGTTCGTCGATTCGGTGGACAAGGCGCGCCAGGCGGTCGAGCGCATCGACCGGCAGGCGCTGCTCGATCGCCATCGCCCGGTCGTCTTCAGTACCCTGGTCGATGCGTCGATCAACGACGTCGTGCGGCTGGCCAATTGCCGCTTTCTCGACCTGTTCGCGACTTTCGTCGAGCCGCTCGAAAGCGAGTTCGGAGTGCGCTCGACGCACACCATCGGACGCTCGCACGCGGCCACCGACACGGCGGCGTACCAGAGGCGGATCGCCGCGATCAACTACTCGCTCGCGCACGACGACGGGCAACTGCACGCCGATCTCGCCCATGCCGAGGTGATCCTGATCGGCGTCTCGCGCAGCGGCAAGACGCCCACCAGCCTGTACCTGGCGATGCAGCACGGCGTGCGCGCCGCCAACTATCCGCTCGTTCCCGAGGACTTCGAGCGCCGTCGTTTGCCCGCGGTGCTCTATCGTTACCGGCACAAGCTGTTCGGCCTGTCGATCGCGCCCGAGCGGCTGGCCGAGATCCGCAACGAGCGGCGCCCGGGAAGCCGCTACGCCTCGCTCGAGAACTGTCGGCACGAGATCGGCGAAGCCGAGGCGATGATGCGCCGCGAAGGCGTGCGCTGGCTGTCCTCGACCACCAAGTCGATCGAGGAGATCGCGGTGACGATCCTCCAGGAGCTTCAGCGCGACTGACCGGCACCGGCGCCCGCCCGCTGGCGCAGTTGTTCGTACAGGCACAGCGCCGCAGCCACGCCGACGTTCAGCGATTCGACGGCCGGCCGTTGCGGGATGCCGATCGGACGCACTGCAGCCCAGGCGCGCAGGCTTGCGTCCAGGCCCTGTCCCTCGTTGCCGAACAACCAGAGCGCCGGCGCGCGCAGGTCGGCGCGATACAGCGAGGTCGCTGCGCCCGCCTCGGCGGCGTGCACGGCCACCGCCACGTGGGCCATCAGCCACGTCGCTTCGACCCCTTCGTGGATGTCGAGGTGGAAATGTGCGCCCATGGCGGCGCGCAGCACTTTCGGCGACCAGCAGAAGGCCGTGCCGGGCGAGGCCAGCACGCGCGGCACGCCCACCGCGGCGCAGGTGCGCAGGATGCTGCCGACGTTGCCGGGATCCTGGATGCGATCGAGGTAGACCGCGTCCTCGGTCAAGCGCGGCGGCAGCACCGGGCGCGGCGTCGGCACGATCGCCAGCGGCCCGCCCCCATGCTCGACCTGACTGACGCGCGCGTACAGCCGATCGTCGAGCACCGTCGGCGGCGCGGGCAGGCGCGCGAGCAGCGCGCGCACCCCGTCGCTGGCCAGCGCGCGTCGCGCGACGAATACCTGCACAGGAGGCGCTGCGCCAGCCAGGCGATCGAGCCATGCCTGGACCAGGTGCGTACCCTCGATGACCGACAGGCCCTGGCGCCTGCGTTCGCGCGCGCCCGCCACGAGGGCGAGCAGGCGCCGGAAGCGCTCGTTGCCCGCCGAGACGATCGTGTCGCTCACCGGCTGCACCGCTGCGCGAGCGCGCGCACCGGCGCAAAGCTGCGGCGGTGCTCCTCGCAGGGCCCGTGCTCGCGCAACGACGCCAGGTGCGCTGCGGTGGGATAGCCCTTGTGGCGATCGAAGCCGTACTGCGGAAATCGCCCGTGCAGCACCAGCATGACCTGGTCGCGTGCGCACTTGGCGAGAATCGAGGCCGCCGAGATCGCCGGATCGAGCGCGTCGCCGCCCACCAGCGTCTGCACCAGGCAGCGCAGCCTGGGGGGGCGGTTGCCGTCCACGCGCGCGAGCACCGGCGTGATCGCCAACCCGGCCACCGCGCGCTGCATCGCGAGCATGGTCGCCTGCAGGATGTTCGACGCGTCGATCTCCGCCACGCTCGCGCTGGCGATCGCCCAGGCGAGCGCGCGTTCGCGGATCTGGCCGGCCAGCGCTTCGCGGCGCACCGCCGACAATACCTTGGAATCGCGCAACCCGGCGATCGGCGCCCGCGGGTCGAGGATCACCGCTGCGGCGTACACCGGCCCGGCCAGCGGGCCGCGCCCGACCTCGTCCACGCCGCACACCGGCCCTTCGGGCGCCGGCAGCAGCAGCGGCAGTTGCGCATCGACGCCGCGGCGGCGGCGGGCGTGTCCCGCGGCACGCTCAGCCACCGGACACCTCGAGGATCACCGCCGCCGCACGCGCAGCGCAGCCGCGGCGCAACATCCCGTGCAATGCGGCGAACTGCGCGACGATGCCGTCACGATGGGCGTCGTCGTCGAGCTGGCGCAGCAGCGCCGCGCCCAGATCGGGCGCGCGCACCGCGTCCTGCAGGAACTCGGGGACGACGCGCCGCCCGGACAGGATGTTGGGCAGGCCGACCCAGGGCAGATAGCCCATGCGCCGCATGATCCGGTAGTTCAATCCGTTCATCCGGTAGGCAATGACCATCGGCCGACGAAACAGCGCGGCCTCCAGCGATGCCGTGCCACTGGCCACCAATACCGCGTCCGCGGCGGCGAGCGCGTCGTGCGACCGGCCGCTCACCAGCGTGAGCGGCAGTTGCCCGGGAAGCCGCGCTGACGTGGCGATCGCGCCCAGCCGCTCGAACAGCGCCGCCGACGCGGCCGGCATCACGAAATGCAGGTCGCGACGACGTTCGTGCAGCCAGCCGGCGGTGCGCAGGAACGGCAGCGCCAGGTGTTCCACCTCGGCGGGACGGCTTCCGGGCAGCAGCGCAACCACCGTGGCGCGTTCGGGCAGGCCGAGCGCGCGCCGCGCGGCGGCGGCATCGACCGTCTCGGGAATCACGTCGGCCAGCGGATGGCCGACGTAGGTCGCGGCAATGCCGGCCGCGCGATAGATCTCTTCCTCGAACGGAAACACCAGCAGCATGTGATCGACGCTGCGGCGGATCTTGCCGATGCGCTCGCGCCGCCAGGCCCAGACCGATGGACTGATGAAATGCACGGTGCGGATGCCCTGCGCCCGCAGCTTCGCCTCCAGGTCGAGATTGAAGTCGGGGGCGTCGACACCGACGAACAGGCGCGGTCGCCAGGCGCCGAGGCGCGCGGCCAGCGCGTTGCGCATGCGCCGCAGGCGCGGGTATTCGCGCAACACCTCCAGGTACCCGTTGACCGACAGCGCGTCGATCGACCACCAGGCGTCGAAGCCGTGCCGCGCCATCGCGGGTCCGCCGATGCCGGCTGCTTCGAGCAGGGCGACGCGCCCCGTCAGGCCTTCGAGCACCGCAGCGGCGAGAAGGTCGCCGGAAGCTTCGCCAGCGACCATCCCCAGCGCCAGTCGTGCAGTGGCGCCCGCCGGCGCGGGCGTGTCGGCCGGTTTCACGCGCTCTCAGCGCACGATGCCGCGCGTGACGCCATCGAGGAAGTCGGCGAGCAGTGCCAGGTCGCCGCGCGCCCGGGGGTCCAGCGATTCGCCTTCGTCGGCCCGGTCAGCGCCGGGCGCCGCCTGGTTGCCGACGCCCGGCGGCGTGGCACCTTGCGCGACCCAGGCACGCAAGGCCTCGCGCGCCTGCTGCAGCGTCGCACCGCTCTTGTACAACAGCCGGTACGCGCGACGGATCGCGTTGATCCGTGCGGCGTCGAAACCGCGCCGTCGCAGCCCCTCGGAGTTGATGCCGTGCGCTGCGGCGCTGCTGCCCGAGGCCATCACGTACGGCGGGATGTCGTGCAGCACCACGGTGCCGACGCCGGTCATCGCATGGGCACCGATCTTGCAGAACTGGTGCACCTGCGTCGCGCCGGCGAGGACCACCCAGTCGCCGATCGCGACGTGGCCGGCGAGGTTGGTACTGTTGGCGATGATCACGTGATCGCCGAGCACGCAGTCATGGGCCACGTGCACGTACGCCATGATCCACGCGTCGTTGCCGATCCGGGTCACGCCACGATCCTGGACGGTGCCCCGGTTGATCGTCACGAACTCGCGAATCGTGTTGCCGTCGCCGATTTCCAGGGCCGTCGGTTCGCCGCCGTATTTCCTGTCCTGGGGTGCGGCGCCGATCGACGCGAACTGGAAGACGCGGTTGTCGCGGCCGATGGTGGTGCGCCCCTCGATGACCACGTGCGGCCCGATTCGCGTACCCGAACCGATGCGCACCTGCGCGCCGATGATCGAATATGCCCCCACTTCGACGCTGCCGTCGAGTTCGGCGCCCGGGTCGACGATCGCGGCCGGATGGATGACTGGCATGGACGATCGGTGCCCGCGCGCTCAGAACTCGCCGGGGGCCGCGTCGTTGTCGCTGGCCGGGCCGATCTCGCGCAGCGTGCACATCAGTTCGGCCTCGGCGGCGACCTGGCCATCCACGGTGGCCTTGCCGGCGTACTTCCAGATCGAACGCGAGATGCGCAGGATCTCGACCTCCAGGCGCAGCTGGTCGCCCGGCACGACCGGGCGCTTGAAGCGCGCGCTGTCGATGCCCACGAAGTAGTAGACGGTGCTCGCGTCGGAGACGCGCCCCATGGTCTGGAACGACAGGATGCCCGCCGCCTGTGCCAGCGCCTCGAGCTGCAGGACGCCCGGCATCACCGGCAGGTACGGGAAGTGGCCCGTGAAGAACGGTTCGTTGATCGAGACGTTCTTCACCGCGACGATGCGCCTGCCCTTTTCGAGTTCGAGCACCCGGTCGACGAGCAGCATCGGATAGCGATGCGGCAGATGTTCGAGAATCGCGCGGATGTCGAGCACGGTCATCGTTGTTCCCTGTCGATTCGTTCGAGCCGTCGCAGGCGCTCGCGCCACTGCGGGAGCCGCCTGAGCAGTGCCGCCGATTTCTCCCAGTCGGCATTGTCCATCAGCGGGTACACGCCGGAATAGAAGCCCGGCCGTCCGATCGACCGGGTCACCAGGCTCATCGCCGAGATCGTCACGTCGTCGCAGATCTCGAGATGCCCGAGGATGCCGGCACCGCCGCCGATGCGGCAGCGTCGCCCGATCACCGCGCTGCCGGCGATGCCCACGCAGCCGGCAATCGCCGTGTGTTCGCCCAGGCGAACGTTGTGCGCCACCTGGATCAGGTTGTCGAGCTTGCAGCCGTCACCGATCACGGTGTCTTCGAGCGCGCCGCGGTCGATCGCGCAGTTGGCACCGATCTCGACCGCATTGCCGACCACCACGCCGCCGAGCTGGGGGATCTTCTCCCAGCCCTGCGGTCCACTGGCAAAACCGAAGCCGTCGGCGCCGATCACGGTGCCGGCGAACACGGTGCAGTCATTGCCGAGCGCACAGTCGTGCCCGATCGTGACGTGCGGGTGCAGCCGGCAGCCGGCGCCGATCACGCTGCCCGCACCCACGCTGACGCCGGCTTCGAGCACGCTGGCGTCGCCGATGCACGCACCCTCTCCGATCACGACGAAAGGTCCGATGGCCACCTCGCGGCCCAGTCTTGCGCCGGGCGCGACGACCGCGGACGGGTGCACACCGCGGGCAACCGGGGGCGCCAGCAGCACGGCCATCTCGCGCGCGAGCTGCCCGAACGCGCGGTGCGCGTCGTCGACTTCGATCAGTGCACTGCCCGCTGCGACCTCTGCGGCCAGCGCCGCCGGCACGAGCACGGCTGCGGCGCGCGTGTGTCGCGCCTGCGCGGCGTGGCGCGCCGACGCGAGGAAGCTCAGATCGTCGGGTCCCGCCGCGCGCAGGCTGGCCAGCGCGTGGATGCGCCGATCGGGGTCGCCGCGGCGCAGCGACGCTCCAAGCCGGCGCGCGAGTTCCGTGATCGTGAATCCGTCGGCGAGGCGACGCATGGCGGGCCCCGTCAGGGTGTTGCCGCTACCGGGTACCGCCGGCGCGCGGCCACTACTGCTTGCCGTTGCCGAGCGCGCGCAGCACCTTCTCGGTGAGGTCGATGCGCGGGCTCGCGAACACCGCTTCCTGCAGGATCAGGTCGTACTTCTCCTGCTCGGCGATCTGCTTGATCACGCGGTTCGCCTTGTCGATGACCTGCGAGAGTTCCTCGTTGCGCCGCTGATTCAGGTCTTCGCGAAACTCGCGCTGCTTGCGCTGGTAGTCCTTCTCGGCCTCGGCGAGTTCGCGCTGGCGTCGCTGGCGATCCGACTCGCTGGTGACTGCCGCGTCGCGATCGAGCCGCTCGCCGAGCGACTTGATCCGCGTGGCCATCTCCTGCAGTTCCTTGTCGCGCCGGCTGAACTCGAGCTCGAGCTTCTGCTGCGCGGCCTTCGCCGGCACGGCGTCACGCAGGATGCGTTCGGTGTTGACGAAGCCGATCTTGCCGGCTTCCTGCGCGCCCGCCAGCACACAGGTGGCGGCCAGGCAGCACGCAGTGAGAGTCCTGACAAGCTTCATCCAGCCCTTCCCGCAGATCGCATCGATTCGAGGCGAGGATTGTCGCACAGTTGCAACGACGGGCAAGTCGCGCTCCGCAGCCGCACTCTCAGAAGCCGGTGCCGATCTGGAACTGGAAGCGCTGCGAGCGATCGCCCTGCTGCTTGCGGATCGGGTAGCCGACGCTGAGCTTCAGCGGACCGATCGGCGACAACCAGGTCAGGCCGATGCCGACCGAGTAGCGCAGGTCGCGGGCGGCGAACGTGTCACCCTCGGCGAGTACGGTGCCGGCATCGAAGAACACGAACGAGCGGATCGTGCGGTCGCGGCCGGTGCCCGGCAGCGGAAACAGCAGTTCGGCGTTGCCGATGATGCGGGTGACGCCGCCCAGCGGCACCTCGCGGGTGCCGCCGCCGGTCAATGTCTCGATTTCGCGCGGACCGATCGAACTCGGGTAATAGCCGCGCACCGAGCCGATGCCGCCCGCGTAGAAGTTCTTGAACAACGGATAGGCCATGCCGCCGAAGCCGCGTCCGAACCCGAGGTCGCCGTTCAGCGCGAGCGTGAGGTCGCGTGTCATCGGGTAGTACCACTGGTGCCTGTAGGTGGCGCGCCAGTACCGCAGTTCGGCCGCCGGCAACGTGACTTCGAAGCCGGCGTTCTGCAGGCGTCCGCGGGTGGGGTTGAGCGCGCTGTCGCGGCTGTCGCGGCTCCAGCCCAGCACGCCGAGCAGCGCCGTGCTCGAATTGCCGAAGTCGTCGACGAAGTCGACGTAGCGCTGCGGCGCCAGCGCCCCGAGCCGGACGTCGTTGCGCTCGTAGGTCATGCCGAAGCTGACCCGGTCGTATTCGGTGTACGGCACGCCGAAGCGCAGGCCCACGCCGGTGGCGCGCGTGCGGTAGTCGCCGAGGTTCAGCTCGGTGGCGTTGAAGGTGCGGCTGTACAGGTCGAAGGTGCGGCTGACGCCCTCCGGCGTGAAGTAGGGGTCGGTCTGCGAAATCACGACCGAGCGCGACAGCCGGCTGGTGTTCAGCTGCAGCGCCACCGACTTGCCCGTGCCGAGGAAGTTCGGTTGCACGATCGAGCCGGAGAGGATCACCTTTTCGGTGCTCGAGAAGCCGATGCCCAGCGAGATGTTGCCGGTGGGCTGTTCGGTGACGACCACGCTGAGGTCCACCTGGTCGGGCGCGTCGGCCACCGGCCGGTTCTCGATCTTCACTTCGGTGAAATAGCCCAGCCGCTCCAGACGTTCGCGCGACAGGCGGATCTTGTCGGCGTCGTACCAGGCGTCTTCGTACTGGCGGAATTCGCGGCGGATGACCTCGTCGCGGGTGCGCACGTTGCCGGCGATGTCGATGCGCCGGACATAGACGCGCCGGCCCGGGTCGATCAGGATGTCGAACGCGACTTCGCGCCTGTCGCGATCGATCTGCGGCACCGCATTGACGTTGGCGAACGCATAGCCGAGCGTGCCGAGCTTCTCGGAGACGAGCTTCGTGGTCTCGGTGAGCCGGCTGCCCGAGAAGACGTCGCCCGGGCGCAACTGCACCAGCGGCTCGAGCTCGGCCTCGCGCCCGAGCAACTCGCCGCCGAAGTGCACCGCCGACACCCGGTACTGCTCGCCTTCGCTGATGTCGATGGTGATCTCCACGCCCTCCTTGTCGGGCGAGATCGACACCTGCGTCGACTCGACGTTGAACTCGAGGTAGCCGCGGTCGAGGTAGAACGAGCGCAGCGTTTCGAGGTCGCCCGCCAGCTTCTCGCGCGCGTACTGGTCGGCCTTCGAGTACCAGGTGAACCAGGTCGGCGTGGACAGGCGCATCTCGTCGAGCAGGCGTTTCGCGCTGAACGCCTTGTTGCCGACGAAGCGGATCGCCGTGATCTTCGCGACATCGCCCTCTTCGATCGCGATCGAGATGCCGACGCGATTGCGCTCGAGCGGCGTGACCGTGGTGGTGACGCGCGCCGCGTAGCGGCCGCGCGACAGGTATTGCCGCTTGATTTCCTGTTCGGCGCGCTCGAGTGTCGCACGATCGAAGATGCGCGACTCCGCGAGCCCCTGCTCGCGCAGCACGCGCTTGAGCGTGTCGGCGTCGAACTCCCTCGCGCCGGTGATGTCGATCGACGCGATCGCCGGGCGCTCCTCGACGTAGACCACGAGCACGTCGCCTTCGGCCTCGATGCGCACGTCGCGATAAAAGCCGGTGGCGAACAGCGCCTTGACCGCCGCGCTGGCCTTCCCGTCGTCGATGCGATCGCCCACGCGCACCGGCAGGTAGCTGAACACGGTACCGGGTTCGGTGCGCTGCACGCCCTCGACGCGGATGTCGCGGATCACGAAGGGTTCGAACGCGAGAGCAGGGGCGCTGACTGCAGCGCAGGCCAGGGCGGCGACCAACGCGGCCAGCGCAATGCGCGCCGATGCCGGCTTGCGCCCCGGTCGGCGTCGGTCGAATGCCATGCGTCAGGAACCGATCAGGCGGGTGATGTCGTTGAACAGGGCCAACGCCATCATCATCATGATGATCGCCAGGCCGGCTTTTTGTGTGATCACCACGAAGCGCTCCGACAGTGGCCTGCCACGCGCCGCTTCGAGCGCGTAATATACCAAATGCCCTCCGTCGAGCACGGGGATCGGCAGCAGGTTCAGCACGCCGAGACTGATGCTGATCAGCGCCAGGAAACTCGCGTAGGCGAGCCAGCCCACGCGCACCGATTGCCCGGCCAGGTCGGCGATCGTCACCGGCCCGCTCAGGTTGCGCAGCGACAGCTCGCCCATCAGCATCTTGCCGAGCATGCGCAGCGAGAACAGCGACATGTCCCAGGTCTGGCGCACCCCCTGCCCGAGCGCTTCGAGCGCACCGTAGCGCACCGTCTGCATCAGCAGGCGATCGTGCAGGCCGGCACCGATGCGCCCGATCGGCACAGCTTCGTCGCTGCCGGGCGCGGCGACCGCTTCGGGCGTGACGGCGAGCGTGATCTGGTCGCGCCCGCGCACGACGGTGAACGACAGCGGCTTGCCGGCGCTGGCCTTCACGCGCTCGATCACGTCCGCGGCGCGGCGCACCGGAGCACCGCCCACCGACAGCAGTTCGTCGCCCGCGAGCAGGCCGTCGCGCCGGGCGGGCGCGCCATCGACGAGGTTGCCGATCACCACCTTGCCCGGTGCCAGCCTCAGCCCGAGCGTGGCGAGGAAGTCGCGCTCGGCTTCGTCGGCCGGCAGACCGCGCAGGTCGATGCGCACCGGGTTCGACACGCCCTGCCGCTGCACCTGCAGCACGGTCTCGCGCCGCTCGATCACCGGCTCGAGCAGCCCGAGCCGCACGTCGTTCCAGGAGCGCACCGCATCGCCATCGACGGCGACGATGCGGTCACCCTCGCGCAGTTGCGCGGCTGCCGCCGCGGTGCCTGCGGCCGGCTGGTCGATCACCGGCGCCGGCTCCTCGGTGCCGATCCAGCCCATGACCGCGTACAGCGCGATCGCCAGCACGAAGTTGGCGAGCGGCCCGGCCACGACGATCGCCGCGCGCTGCATCAGCGTCTTGCGCGTGAACGCGCGCGGCAGCTCGTGCGTGGCAATCGTCGCGCTGCCGGCATCGCGTTCGTCGAGCATGCGCACGTAGCCGCCCAGCGGCACCGCGGCGATCGTCCACTCGGTGCGGTCGGGGCCCACGCGCCAGGTCAAGAGCGGCTTGCCGAAGCCGATCGAGAAGCGCAGCACCTTGACGTCGCACCAGCGCGCGACCAGGTAGTGCCCGAGTTCGTGCACGAAGATCAGCAGCGTGAGCGCCGCGAGGAACGCGAGCAGCGTCTGCAGGCCGCTCATGCGGCGCACCTCGCCAGCTGCCCGCGCGCCAACGAACGCGCCTCGCGGTCGATCTCGAGGACCTCGTCGAGCGCAGCCCCGGCTGCGCGCGAACCCGACGCGGCCAGCGCCGCCTCGGCGACCCGCGCGATGTCGGGAAAACGCAGTTCCCCGGCGAGGAAGGCGGCGACGGCGATCTCGTTGGCGGCGTTGAGCACGCACGGCGCGGCGCCGCCGGCGCGCAGCGCCTCGTGCGCGAGCTGCAGGCACGGAAAGCGCTGCAGGTCCGGCGCCTCGAAGTGCAGGCTGCCCACCGCCACGAGGCTGAGCGGCGCCACGCCGCTGTCGATGCGCCGGGGATGCGCGAGCGCATGCGCGATCGGCGTGCGCATGTCGGGATTGCCCAGTTGCGCCAGCATCGAACCGTCCTCGTATTCGACCAGCGAGTGCACGATGCTCTGCGGATGCACCAGCACGTCGAGCCGGGATTCGGGCAGGCCGAACAGATACGAGGCCTCGATCAGTTCGAGCCCCTTGTTCATCATCGTGGCCGAATCGACCGAGATCTTGCGTCCCATCGACCAGTTCGGATGGGCGCAGGCCTGCTCGGGCGTTGCCTGCATCATCTCGGCCGCACTGGCGCGCCGGAACGGGCCACCCGAGGCGGTGAGCACGATGCGTCGCACACCGGGCGCCGCAGTGCCGGTGCGCTGGCCGGGCGGCAGGCACTGGAAGATCGCGTTGTGCTCGCTGTCGATCGGCAGCACGGTGGCGCCGCCCTCGCGACACGCGCGCAGGAACACCTCGCCAGCCATCACCAGCGCTTCCTTGTTGGCCAGCAGGACCCGCTTGCCGGCGCGCGCGGCTGCGATCGCCGGGGTCAGGCCCGCGGCACCGACGATCGCCGCCATCACCGTGTCGACCTGCGGATGCGCTGCCACCTCGGCCAGCGCCGCCTCACCCCAGAGCACCTGGGTCGCGCAGCCGGCGCCAGCCAGCGGTGCGCGCGCGGCCGCCGCCGCCCCCGCATCGCCGAGCACCGCATAGCGCGGCCGATGGCGCAGGCACAGCCCGACCAGTGCATCGACCTGCCGGTGCGCCGAGAGCGCGAACACGCGATAACGCCCGGGATGGCGCCCGACGACGTCGAGCGTGCTCAGACCGATCGAGCCGGTGGCTCCAAGAATCGTGAGCGTGCGTTCGGCAGGTTGCATCGGGGGGATTATCCCAGCAGACGGTGCAGCAGCATCGCCGCGGGCATCGCCGGGATCAACGCATCGATGCGATCCAGGACGCCACCGTGGCCCGGCAACAGCGTACCGCTGTCCTTCGCGCCGGCCTGGCGCTTGAGCAGCGATTCGTGCAGGTCGCCAACGATCGACAGTGCGGCCAGCGCCACCAGCGCCAGCAACGCCACGGGCACCGGCCAGCGCGCCAGCAGTTGCGCCGGCAGCGCCTGCGACAGCACGGGAACCGCAGCAGCAGCCAGGCCCAGCACCGCCACTGCCACGAAGCCGCCGATGGCGCCTTCCCAGCTCTTTCCCGGGCTGATCGACGGCGCGAGCTTGTGCCGGCCGAGCGCGCGACCGGCGAAATAGGCGGCGATATCGGCCACCCAGACGATCGCCATCGCCACCAGCAGCGCCACCGGTCCGATGTCGCGCAACGCGAGCAGCGCCACCCAGCAGGCGAGCAGCAGCAAGGCCGCCAGTGGCCAGCCGCCCCCGCGTGCGTCGCGGCGCCGCAGCCGTAGCGGCGCAAGGCCCACCCAGAAAACGGTGGTCGCCGCGCAGGTCATCGGCACGAACCAGGCAGGCCAGCCGCCGCGCTCGTGCCAGGCGAGCAAGCTGGCGCCGAGCGCCACCAGCGTGACCGCTGCCGCGCCAGCGGCGCGACGCAGGCCGAGCAGCCGGCACCATTCGTGGGCGGCCACGGCGAGGAACGCCAGCGTGACCGCACCCCAGACCCGGGGCTCGAACGCGAAGATCGACGGCAGCAACAGCCCCAGCAGGATCAGGGCCGTGACGACGCGCCTGCCGAGCATCGACGGCCGTTCAACCGGAGGCAGCGGCCGTGACCTGGGCGCTGGTTCGCCCGAAACGCCGCTCGCGGGTCGCGTACGACTCGATCGCCCGGTCGAGCGCGGCGGCGTCGAAGTCGGGCCACCAGACGTCAGTGAAGTACAGCTCGGTGTAGGCGAGCTGCCACAACAGGAAATTGCTGATCCGCTGCTCGCCTCCGGTGCGGATGAACAGGTCGGGTTCGGGCGCGTAGGCCATTGCCAGGTGCTGCGCGAGCGTCGGCTCGGCAAACCGCTCGGGGTGGCGCGCCAGTTCGGGCTGCTCGCACAGCGCCGTCTGCACCGCCTGGAGGATGTCCCAGCGCCCGCCGTAGTTGGCCGCGATCGTCAGCGTCATGCGCTCGTTGCCGGCGGTGCGCGCCTCGGCCTGGGTGATCAGTTCGCGCAGGCGCGGCTCGAACGCCGAGAGTTCGCCCACCACCCGTAGCCGGATGCCGTTCTTCTGCAGTTGCGTCACCTCGCGCTCGAGCGCCGAGATGAACAGGCGCATCAGTACCGACACTTCTTCCTGCGGCCGGCGCCAGTTCTCGGAGCTGAAGGCAAACAGGGTCAGGTACTCGACGCCGCGGCGCGCGCAGGCCTCGACGGTGTTGCGCACCGCCTCCACGCCCCGTGCGTGCCCGGCCACGCGTGGCAGACGCCGTGCCGTGGCCCAGCGGCCGTTGCCGTCCATGATGATCGCGACGTGGCGCGGGATGGCCCCGGCGCCGGGTATCGCCACGGTGGAACTGGTGAAGGTGGACATCGGCGAGTGGGGGGCGACAGCCGTGCGATGCGCAGCCGCTAGACGGTCATGATTTCCTGTTCCTTGACAGCGAGCATCCGGTCGATCTCGACCACGAAACGGTCGGTGAGCTTCTGCACGTCGTCCTGGGCGCGCCGCTCGTCGTCCTCCGGAATCTCCTTGTCCTTGAGCAGCTTCTTCAGGTGCTCGTTGGCGTCGCGACGCAGGTTGCGCACCGCCACCTTGGCCTGCTCGCCTTCGTGCCTGACCACCTTGGTGAGCTCGCGCCGGCGTTCCTCGGAGAGCGGCGGCATCGGCACGCGGATCAGGTCGCCGCTGGTGGACGGATTCAGGCCGAGATCGGATTCGCGGATCGCCTTGTCGACGACCTGCACCATCTTCTTCTCCCAGGGTTGCACGGCGATGGTTCGCGCATCCTGGACGGTGACGTTGGCGACCTGCCCGATCGGGACCATGCTGCCGTAGTAGTCGACGTGGATGTGATCGAGCAGCCCTGCGTGTGCGCGGCCGGTGCGGATCTTGGCCAGCCCCGCCCTGAGCGACTCGATCGATTTCTGCATCTTCTGCTCGGCCGACTTGCGGACCTCGGCGATGCTCATGCTGTCTCCCTAAACGTGGACGAGCGTGCCCTCGCCGTCGCTGCTCAGTGCGCGGCGCAGCGCGCCCTCTTCCAGGATCGAGAACACCTTGATCGGCAGGCCCTGGTCGCGGCACAGCGCGAACGCGGTCGCGTCCATCACCTTCAGGTGGCGCGCGATCGCCTCGTCGAAGCTGATGCGGCGGAAGCGCTTCGCGTCGGGGTCGGTCATCGGGTCGGCACTGTAGACGCCGTCGACCTTGGTGGCCTTGAGCACCAGCTCGACGCCCATTTCCGCCCCGCGCAGCGCCGCCGCGGTGTCGGTGGTGAAGAACGGATTGCCGGTGCCGGCGGCGAAAATGACGACCTTGCCTTCCTCGAGATAGCGCAGTGCCTTGGGCCGGATGTAGGGCTCGACCACCTGCTCGATCTTCAGCGCCGACTGCACGCGGGCGACCACGCCGCGCTGCCGCAGCGCGTCCTGCAGCGCCAGCGAGTTCATCACGGTGGCCAGCATGCCCATGTAGTCGGCCGTGGCGCGGTCCATGCCGGCCGCCCCGCCCGCGACCCCGCGAAAGATGTTGCCGCCACCGATGACGATTGCCAGTTCGAGCCCCGAGGCGACCACATCGGCAATTTCGTTGACCATGCGCTCGATCGTCGCGCGGTCGATCCCGTAGGCTTCGTCGCCCATCAGCGCTTCACCGGAGAGCTTGAGCAGCACGCGGCGATAGGCCAGTTGCGACGCCCGTGGCGCCGCGCTCGGGCGGGCCAGGCTTTGTTTCGAACTCACGCACCCTCCTGATCGAGGCGGCCGCGCAAGGCTGGGTCGGAGCCGTGCCGCCCGGAATTATGGGGCTTTTCGGGAACGGATGCTGTCACCGGGCCACGGCGGCAGCCGCCTGCGCGGCGACTTCGGCGGCGAAGTCGGTCTGCTTCCTCTCGATGCCTTCGCCGACCACATACAGCTCGAACCGGGCGACCCGCGCGCCACGCTGCGCGAGCAGCTGCTCGACGGTGAGCTTGTCGTCCTTGACGAACGGCTGGCCGAGCAGGGTGACCTCCTTCAGGTACTTCTGCACCGCGCCCTCGACCATCTTCGCGACGATCCCGGCCGGCTTGCCCGACTCGACCGCCTTCTGTTGCGCGATCGAGCGCTCGCGCTCGACGTCGTCGGCGGGCACGCCCGACTGCGACAGCGCCCTGGGCTTGCTGGCCGCGACGTGCATCGCCAGGTCTTTCGCCAATGCCTCGTCGCCGCCGTCGACGTCGATCAGCACGCCGATCTTCGCGCCGCCGTGCACGTAGCTGGCCAGGCGGCCTTCGGCGGCGACGCGCGCAAAGCGCCGCACGCTGACGTTCTCGCCGATGCGCCCGACCAGTGCGGTGCGCGTGGTCTCGACGGTGCCCTCGCCCATCGGCAATGCCGACAGCGCCGCCACGTCGGGCGGCGCGACACGGCCGGCCAGTGCGGCGAGCTCGCGCACGAATGCGAGAAAGTCGTCGTTGCGGGCGACGAAGTCGGTTTCGCAGTTCACTTCGACGATTGCGCCCGACCTGCGATCGTCGGCCAGCCAGATGCCGACGATCCCTTCGGCCGTGATGCGCGCGGCCGCCTTGCCCGCCTTGTTGCCGAGCTTGACCCGCAGGATTTCCTCGGCGCGAGCCATGTCGCCACCAGCCTCGGCGAGCGCCTTCTTGCACTCCATCATCGGCGCGTCGGTCTTCTCGCGCAGTTCCTTGACCATGCTCGCGGTGATTTCCGCCATCGCATTGCTCCTGTGTCGGCCCCTGCCGGGCCGGTCGTTCCCGTGCCGGCGCCGCTCAGGCGGCGTCGCCGTCGACCTCGACGAATTCCTCGTCGTCGGTGGCGGCCTTGATCGCCTCCTGCAGCGAGGCGGCACGCCCCTCGAGGATCGCGTCGGCGGCCCCGCGCGCGTACAGGCGGATCGCCTTGCCGGAGTCGTCGTTGCCGGGAATGACGTGGTCGATGCCCTCGGGCGTGTGGTTGCTGTCGACGACCGCCACCACCGGGATGCCGAGCCGGTTGGCCTCGGTGACCGCGATCTTGTGAAAGCCCACGTCGATCACGAACAGCGCGTCGGGAAGTCCGCCCATTTCCTTGATCCCGCCGAGGCTCGTGTGCAGCTTGTCGAGCTCGCGCTGGAACATCAGCGATTCCTTCTTCGACATGCGCTCGAGACCGCCCTCGGACTGCGTGCTCTCCATGTCCTTCAGTCGCTTGATCGACGACTTGACCGTCTTGAAGTTGGTCAGCATGCCGCCGAGCCAGCGCTGGTCGACGAAGGGCATGCCGGCGCGTGCCGCTTCCTCGGCGACGATCTCGCGCGCCTGGCGTTTGGTGCCCACGAACAGCACCGTGCCGCGATTGGCCGCGAGCTGGCGCAGGTACTTCATCGCGTCCTGGTACATGACCAGGGATTTCTCGAGATTGAAGATGTGGATCCGGTTGCGGTGGCCATAGATGTAAGGGGCCATCCGCGGATTCCAGAAACGCGTCTGGTGGCCGAAATGAACACCGGCCTCGAGCATTTGCCGCATGGTGACGGACATGACAAACTCCGATCGGGTTGAGCCTGACGCACCACCTGCGTCGCGGCGCCGCAGCGCGCGGGGCGAACCCACCCGCTGCGGCGCGCCCTTCGCCACCCCCGATCGCGGCCGGAGGAATCCGGCGAGACGCTGCGCGGTCGGCGGCACCCAATTGGGGCGGTGCGCGCGATTTCGGCCGGGCGCCGAGGGGCGCGCCTGCCGCGCAAGGCGCGACGCACCGTCCCTCATGGGTACCCATCGGGGCACCCGGCCAAGCTTATAATCATAGCATGTCGATCGTACTCAAGTCGGGCCCGGAGATCGCGGCCATGCGCGTGGCGGGCCGGCTCGCCAGCGAGGTGCTCGACTACATCACCCCCTTCGTGCGCGTCGGCGTCACCACCGGCGAACTCGACCGCCTGTGCCACGCGTACATGGTCGAGGTGCAAGGCACCGTCCCGGCGCCGCTGAACTATTCGCCCCCCGGCTACCGGCCGTATCCGCGCTCGATCTGCACTTCGGTGAACCACCAGGTCTGCCACGGCATTCCCGGCGAGCGCGTGCTGAAGAACGGCGACATCATGAACATCGACATCACCGTCATCAAGGACGGCTTTCACGGCGACACCAGCCGCATGTTCATGATCGGCGAACCCGCGATCGGCGCGCGGCGGCTGTGCCAGGTCACCTTCGAGTGCATGTGGATCGGCATCGACCAGGTGCGCCCGGGCGCCACCATCGGCGACATCGGCTACGCGATCCAGCGGCACGCCGAAGGCAACGGCTGCTCGGTGGTGCGCGAGTTCTGTGGCCATGGCATCGGACGGCGCTTTCACGAGGAGCCGCAGGTGCTGCACTACGGCCGTCCGGGCATCGGTGAGCGCCTGGTGCCGGGCATGATCTTCACCGTCGAGCCGATGATCAACGCCGGCAGGCGCGAGGTGCGCGAGATGGCCGACGGCTGGACGATCGTCACCAAGGACCACAGCCTGTCGGCCCAGTGGGAGCACACGGTGCTCGTGACCGGTTCCGGCCACGAAGTGCTGACCGTTTCGGCCGGCGCCCCGGTCCGCCCGGAGTCGCCGCGCGCGCTCGCGTGAAGCCGCTCGCCGATCCCGCGAGCCTGCGCGAGCAATACCTGCAGGCGCGCGCGGCGGCGATCGAGCGCTTTCGCCGCACGCAGGATCCCGATGCGCTGTCGCGCACGCTGGGACACGCCACCGACCGGGCGCTGCGCGGCCTGTGGCGCGCGATCCGCCCCGGTCGCCAGGCCGCGCTGCTGGCGGTGGGCGGCTACGGGCGCGGCGACCAGTTCCCGCACTCCGACGTCGACCTGCTGATCGTTCGCGCCGATGAGGTCGACGCGACGCTGCTGCAGCGCCTCGAGGGCTTCGTCGGTGCCTGCTGGGACTGCGGCCTGCCGATCGGCCACAGCGTGCGCACCGGCGCGCAATGCCTGGAGGAGGCGCGTGCCGACATCACCGTGCAGACCTCGATGCTCGAAATGCGCTGGCTGGCGGGTAACCGCGCGCTGGCCGACGAACTGGCCGACGGGCTCGCCGCCGAGCTTGACGTACGCGCTTTTTTCTCGGCCAAGCTCCTGGAGATGCGCCAGCGCCATGCCAGGTACGACGACACGCCGTACAGCCTGGAGCCGAACATCAAGGAAAGCCCCGGCGGGCTGCGCGACCTGCACGTGATCCTGTGGATCGCCGGCGCTGCCGGCCTGGGGCGCAGCTGGCCCGAGCTGCAACGCCGCGAGCTGATCACCGCCAGCGAGGCTGCGCAGCTGCGGCGCAACGAGCGCCGCCTCCGGCGCATCCGCGCCTGGCTGCACGTGCTCGCCGGACGGCGCGAGGACCGGATCGTCTTCGACCTGCAGGCATCGGTGGCCGAGGCGCTCGGGTTGATGCGCGCCGACGCGCGGCGCTCGTCCGAGGAGCTGATGCAGCGCTACTACTGGGCGGCCAAGGCCGTGACGCAGCTGAACACGATCGTGCTGCAGAACCTGCGCGCCGCGCTGTTTCCGGCGCCCGACGCGCAGCCCGAACCGATCGATGCCGAGTTCCGCAACCTGCTGGGCATGCTCGACGTGGTCGACCCCGAATGCTTCGTACGCGACCCGGCGTCGATGCTGCGTGCGTTCCTCGCCATGGAACGCCACCCGGAGCTCTCGGGCATGACCACGCGCACGCTGCGCGCGCTCTGGCACGCGCGCACGCGCATCGACGGCGCGTTCCGGCGCGAGCCGGCCGCGCGCGCGCTGTTCATGCAGATCCTGCAGGCGCCTCGCGGGGTCACGCACGAATTGCGCCGCATGAACCAGTGGTCGATTCTCGGCCGATACCTTCCGGTGTTCCGCCGCATCGTCGGGCGCATGCAGCACGACCTGTTCCACGTCTACACCGTCGACCAGCACATCCTGATGGTGGTGCGCAACCTGCGCCGCTTCACGATCGCCGCGCACGCGCACGAATACCCGTTCTGTTCGGAGCTGATGAGCGGCTTCGATCGCCCGTGGCGCCTGATCGTCGCTGCGCTGTTCCACGACATCGCCAAGGGACGCGGGGGCGACCACTCGAAGCTCGGGCGGCTCGACGCGCGCCGCTTCTGCCGTCAGCACGGTGTCGCGCGCGCCGACGCAGCGCTGATCGAATTCCTGGTCGAGCACCACCTCGTGATGTCCTCGGTGGCGCAGAAACAGGATCTGAGCGACGCCGAGGTCATTGCGCGTTTCACCGCGCTGGTGAAGACCGACGAGCGCCTGAACGCGCTGTACCTGCTGACGGTGGCCGACATCCGCGGCACCAGTCCCAGGGTCTGGAACGCCTGGAAGGGCAAGCTGCTCGAAGACCTCTACTGGCTGACCCGGCGCGTACTGGCGGGCGAGGCGCCGTCGGCGCAGGTGCGCATCGACGCGCGGCGCGCCGAAGCGGTGCGGGTCCTGGGCCTGTACGCGATCGGACCCGAACGCTACGAGCCCTTCTGGCGCCAGCTCGACGCGCCGTACTTCCTGCGCAACGATCCGCAGGACATCGCCTGGCACACGCGCGTGCTGCACGCGTTCGCCGACACCACGAAGCCGGTGGTGCGCGCGCGGCTGGCACCGATCGGCGAAGGCTTCCAGGTGGTGGTCTACCAGCCCGACCAGCCCGACCTGTTCGCGCAGATCTGCGGCTACTTCGACGGCAGGAATCTCTCGGTGCTCGATGCGAAGATCCACACCACCGAGCACGGCTACGCGCTCGACAGCTTCGTACTGGTCGATCCGGCCGGGCCGACGCACTATCGTGACATCCTGGTGCAGGTGGAAGCCGGGCTCGCACAGCGACTGGCCCGGCCCGGCGAACTGCCGCCGCCGGTGCGCGGGCGCATCTCGCGACGCTCGCGCTACTTCCCGATCGAGCCGTCGATCGACCTGCGGCCCGACGAACGCGGGCGCCAGTTCCTGCTGTCGGTGGTGGCCAACGACCGCACCGGATTGCTCTACGGCATCGCGCGCGTACTCGGCCGCTACCGGATCAGCCTGCACACCGCGCGGATCACCACGCTGGGCGAGCGCGTCGAAGACGTGTTCCTGATCGACGGCGAAGCGCTGCGCAATCCCCGCGAGCAGCTGCAGTTCGAGACCGAGCTGCTGGCGGAACTGCGCGCCTGACGCGCGAGCAAGGCGCGCACAGCGGGCGCCGCGGCGCCGGCGCCCGCTGTGCG